>NZ_JBHUFW010000025.1:0-94698 GCF_042681545.1 Planococcus chinensis | reverse complement strand
GGCACAATACCGGAGTCATCTGATCGCAGCGTAAGCTGCAGGGTGCTTTTATTAAACTGTCTAGAAAATGGGGCTCAGTTCAGCGGGATTCGGGGTTTATTCTTCTATCAAGCCCTTTTCTACCAAAAATTCACGGGCCACATCGCTCGCCACTTCCTGATCGACGTCGACTTTGGCGTTCATGGCCAGCATCTCTTCTTCGCTGATCTGCCCGGCCAACCCGCTCAACACTTCTTCAAGCTCCGGATATTCTTCGAGCGTCTCCATCCGTACGACAGGTGCAGCGTCGTATTTCGGGAAGAACGATTTGTCATCTTCGGTCGTCTCTAGATCGAACAAATCGATTCGGCTGTCGGTCGTAAAGGCCGGAATGACATCCACGTCCCCGTTTTTCACCGCTTCATACATGATGGCCGGATCAAAGCTCTCGGTCGCCGAGAATTCGAAGCCATATGTCTTCACCAGATCGTCATAGCCGTCCCCTTGTCGTTCGTAGAATGGGTGCGGCGCACCGAACGTCATGTCTTCAGACTTGGAGAGTTCGGCCAGGTCGGAATAGGTCTCTGCCTCAAAGCCGCTGTCTTTGGAGAAAGCGAGGGTGTAGCCATTCTCGAATCCGAGCGGTTCCAGCCACGTTGCCCCCAGCGTTTCTTCATAGCCGGTCCGTACCCGCTCGAGCACTTCCTCGGACGACTGGCCCGGCTCCGACTGCTCTTTCAGGACATCCTTCAACCCTGTTCCGGTGTATTCCACATACATATCGATATCGCCTTTTTCAAGCGCCGGCGTCAGAATCGCCACTTCCCCGAGGCCGTCTTCGTACTCGACCGTATAATCGGAATTCGCTTCGATATACTGCCCAAGGATATGCGGCAGGATGTACTGCTCCGTCCACGGCTTGCCTCCGATAACGATCGGATCCGATTCACTTTCACCTGACGTCCCTCCGCATCCTGCCAAAACAGCCGAAGCTGCCAATAAAATCAATGCTGCCGGTTTTCTCATGTTTCTTCCCCCTTTAAAGTTTCAATCCTTTAGGCGTCGCCCGTTTTTCAATCCATTTCAGGACCAGGTCAAATCCGATGGCCAGCAAAGCGACAGGCAGTGCCCCGGCCAGGACCAGCGAATTGTTGTAGGACTGCAGCCCGCGGTAGATGATATCCCCGAGGCCGCCCGCACCGACAAATGTTGCCAGCGTTGCGATGCCGACCGTCAGCACGGTCGCGGTCCGGATGCCCGCCATGATAAATGGGAGCGCCAGCGGCAATTCAATCTGCCGCAGAATTTGTGTCCGCGTCATTCCCATGCCTCTGCCGGCTTCGATGATGGAACTGTCCACGCCAGTGATTCCGGTATAGGTATTGCGCAGGATCGGAAGGAGCGCATAAATGATGAGGGCGATCAGTGCCGTCGGCGATCCGATGCCGAGAATCGGCACCAAAAAGCCGAACAGCGCCAAGCTTGGAATGGTCTGAAATACTGCGGTCACGCCGATGATCGGCTCTGCGTATTTCCGGTAGCGGGCAATGAGGATGCCTGTCGGAAGTGCAATTGCGACACCGACCGCTACCGCCACAAATGATAAATAGATATGTTCCAGGAAAGCAGTCTGAATCATTTCCTGCCTGGCCGCCAACGTATTCAGGAAGTTGTTCAATTCGATGTCCCCCTATCCTTTTGAAGGGCCGCCTTCAACAAATCGCGCTCAGCGGCGTAAGCCACCACATGCCCGCCTTCCGTGATGGCAAGGCGGCTGTGCGGGCTCGCTTCAAGCTGCCTTGCCGCTTCTTCAATGCTCGCAGAGGAATCGATCTTTTGGGCATCGCCGCTCCACTCGGCATCAAACTGGAATACGAATTCTTTGAGTTTCTTCTCGCCGAACGCCCGCTGCCGGTTGATCCGTTCAGTCCCGATAAAGTCGCGGACAAAATCATTGGCAGGCTCCGCCACCAGTTCCTGCGGCGTGCCGATCTGCTCCACCTGTCCCGCACGCAGAACGATGATCCTATCAGCGATCTTCAGTGCCTCGTCCATGTCATGCGTTACAAAAACGATGGTCTTCTGGATTTCCTGCTGCAGGTTCCGCAATTCATCCTGCAGCTGCTCCCGGCTGATCGGGTCAAGCGCTGAAAACGGTTCATCCATCAAGATGATGTTCGGATCACCGGCAAGCGCCCGCACGACGCCGACCCGCTGCTGCTGGCCGCCGCTGAGTTCAAGCGGATAGCGGCTCCAATACGTATCCGGTTCAAGGCCGACAAGCGAAAGCAACTCCCGCGCCCGCGCCTCTGTCTTGTCTTTCGGCCAGCCGAGAAGCTTTGGCACCATCGACACATTGTCTGCAATAGTCATGTGCGGCATCAGCCCGATCCGCTGGATGACATAGCCGATTGAACGGCGCAGTTTGACTTCCTCCAAGCCGGTGATCGGCTCTTCATCGATGTAGATCTCGCCTTCGGTCGGTTTCTCAAGTTTATTGATCATTTTCATCAACGTCGTCTTCCCGCATCCGCTCGGCCCGATGATAGCTGTGAGCTGATGCGCCGGAAACGCCAAGGAAATGCCTTTCAAAGCTTCTGTGCCGTCCGGAAAACGTTTAGTGACATTGTCAAAGCGAATCACTGCATCCGCCCCTTTCCATTTGTTTCGCTCTCTTCTTTACCCTTAACCCCGGCACGCTACTCCTGATTTTTCAGCGCTTTGATGGCCGCCGTCAATTCGTTGAAACGGCGATCAAGTTCCGCGTACACCTTGTCACCAGGCTTGAGGAAACTGAGTTTGCCAAGAACGGCTTGGCGTTCGGTATCCAGCTGCAAAAAATCCCCTCCAGGCTGGTTCGGCGGCTGGCTCGCCCACTCCTTGTAGGTGCCTTCGAATTTCTTGACCTTTCCATCTTCGAAAACCAGCACTTTGCAGGCCAGCTTTTCCATGAAATAACGGTCATGGGAAGCGAACAGCAGCGTCCCCGGAAACGATTCGAGCGTCCGTTCCAACCCTTCCCTTGAAGGCAGGTCCAAGTGATTGGTCGGTTCGTCCAACAGCAGGACATTGCAGTCATGAAGCATGAACTCCATCAGCTTCAATTTAACCCGCTCCCCCATGCTCATGTGCCCAACCAGCTCCATCCAGTGCCGCTTTTCAAACCCCAGATTGTCCATCAAGGTGCGGGTCCGTCCGTCCTGCGCGTAACTGCCCGAACCGAACATTTCCGCAGGCGTTTTTCCTTCCGGCAAATCAAAGACATCCTGGCTCAGGTATCCGATCTTCATGCCGCTTGTCACCCAAATCTCACCCGTGTAATTCTCCGCTCCCATCAGCATCCGGAACAAGGCGGATTTCCCGCTGCCGTTTTTGCCGGCCAACCCGATCCGCTCTCCTTGCTGCACCGTAAACGAAACATCCTCGAACAGAACCCGGCTGCCGTAGCTTTTCCCCGCCCCCTTCACGTCCAAGACACGCTTGCCTTTTTTGGCTGCGCCGCCGATGCCGAATTTCACATCCGCTTCTTCCTTCGGCTGGCTGACCCTTTCTTTTTGGAGCTCTTTTCCGAGCCGGTTGCGCTTGCTTCCGATCTGCACATCCATGCGCTTGGCCTTGGAACGGTAGAATTCCTTGAATCCGTCCTGTTTTGTCGATTCAGCATGCGCTTTTCCAGACCAGGACTGCAATTCCGAAATCTGCTGTTCGACTTTGGCGATTTCCGCTTGCTGCTTGTCGTACTTCCGCTTCTGCGTCAATTGCCGATGTTCTTTTTGTTCGCGATATGCACTGTAATTCCCTTCATAAGCCGTGAGTTTTTTGTCCTCGAGTTCCCAGATGCGCGTCGCCGCGCTGTCAAGAAAGTGGCGGTCATGCGAGACGATGAGGAGCGTCCCGCGGCAGTTTTTTATTTGTTCCGTGATGATCTCCACACTCCCGGCATCAAGATGGTTCGTCGGTTCATCGAGCAGGAGCACCTCGGCCCCTTCCGCAAAGGTTTTGGCAAGCCGCATTTTAATCGCTTCTCCGCCGCTCAGCGCATCCCGTCCTTCCGGCACGTTCCATTTGGTTTCCAGCACAGCGCTTTCGGCAGTCCGCACCTCCCCGAAAACCGCTCGCACTTCCTGTTCCAGATAGGCGATCGCCGGACGCCGCCCGCTCCATTGGACGGCCGAATCGCCGCGCGCAATGGCATTGAGCAGCGATGATTTCCCGGTCCCGTTCGCCCCGACGATGCCGATCCGTTCACCGGCATGAATTTCAGCCTGCACGCCTTCCAAAATCGTTTCGCCGCTGTAGCCGATTTCCAGTTTATTCAAATTCCCTATGATGGCCATTGCCATTCCCCCTTGCCGGAGAAATAAAAAAATTCCTCCGAATGATTTTCGGAAGAATTCGCATGCCCGACGAGCCGGCTGAAAAGCCGGGCCGTGTTGGAACTGCCGCAAAATTGCCGCAGGCCTTCCCTTACCGGGAACCGCCAGCAGCCTGTATGTTTGCAGCTTTTCTAAAAATGGGCAGACGAATCCAATTTCACTAACGCGAACTTTTTTTGTTTCGCAGAAAAAGGATTAAAACTTCATCGGCCGCCCATCTTCCCTTCAGTTTGATGTCCCCAGTATATCACATTATTCAGGCTGCACTTCATCCAGCGCCAAGTGTACCGGATTGGCTATTTGGCTATAGCCGATTTCGGTGTAGATTTTATTGGAAGTCGGATTTTTCAAATCGGTGTACAGCATGGCAAAATCATATTCCTGGAGCAGTTCTTCGGTCACTTCAGCAACGAGCGTCCGGGCATAGCCTTTTCGGCGATGCTTTTCGGGTGTATAGACAAACGAAACCGTAATGCCGCGCTTGGAAGGCCGCGATTTTTTCATGCAGGCCACCACTTCTCCGTCCACTTCCCAGACATAGACTTCCTTGCCTTCAATAAACGAATCGATCCGATGCGCCGCTTGGGCAGGCGTTGAAGAAGCAATGCCGGTTTCCTGTTCGAACAAAAGCAGCCACTCTTCAAGAAGCGGTGCATCTTTTTTGCTGGCGACTCGCCAAGTTCCCGGGCTTTTTTCCAGTTTGCGGTTGACGGCATCCGCCCGGTAAAGCCCCTGGTCCATCAGCACATGGTAGCTGCCCCCCATTTTTGCCGTCCACGCCTCCGCAAACCGGCGGGCTGTGCCGCGGTCTCCGACAATCGCATCAACCACGATTCCCCCATTCATCAACCGCTCTGCCACCTGCGCCTCGATTCCTGCCGTTTCCTTGAAAACGATCAGCTGCAGCGGATGCGGCGGCGTCATCAGGCAAGCTGCCGCCACTTCATCCCCTTCAAAAGCGATAGCCAAAAAATATTCCTCGTAGCGCTCCGCTTTGATTTGTTCAAGAATCCCTAAAAAAAGGCTGTACTCATCTTCCCGTTCATATAATAAACGCTCCACTTGCTCTCCGTACGCTAGCGGATCCGCATAAACTTTCCATTCCATGTTCCCACCTGCTTCCAATTAATCTCTCTAACTAATATGTATTAGCTAAATCTGGGAAATCTCCTGCCTGATTTTCTATTAAATTGCCCACCGTCCGTTTTCAGCCCCGTGGAATCTGGAGAGTGTCCTCTATACGACAAAAACAGCTCTGACCAGATCGGTCAGAGCTGCCTTTTTATTCCAATTCCATTTGTTTGGTCTCGATTCCGAGGAAGGCAACCGCCAACGCGCCAATGACGATAGCGCCGCAGAATATCGCGAAAATCCAGCCTACTCCATAGTCAGCCGCAAGCATCGTGCCGACCAAAAGCGGACCCAAGATGCCGCCGATGCGCCCGAACGACGCGGCCATTCCGGTGCCGGTGCCGCGAATGACTGTCGGATACTGCTCGGGAGAATACGCATAAAGCGCACCCCATGCACCGAGATTAAAGAACGACAGGAAAATCCCGGCCCCGATCAGCATGCCGACCGTTTCCGCATTGCCGAATACCAACGCACTTGCTGCGGTTCCAAGCAAGTAAGTGACCAGCACAAACTTGCGCCCTGCCCGTTCGATGAGCCAGGCCGCCGAGAAATAGCCCGGCAATTGCGCAAGCGTCATGATCAAAACGTATTTGAAGCTTTGGATCAAGGTAAAGCCTTTGAGCACCATGACGCTCGGCAGCCACAGGAACATGCCGTAATACGAAAAGACCACGGTGAACCAGACGATCCAGAGCATCAGTGTCGGACGCAGGTATTTCTTGGACCATACTTCCTTAACGTTCGTCGAGACCGAACGCAGGACATTCTTCTTCGCCGAAAACTGCGGCGAGTCCGGCAAATTGATGCGCAAGTACAATGCATAAAGCGCCGGCAATGCCGTAATGATCAACGCGACCCGCCATCCGAATTCAGGAATGATGAAATAGGAAATGATGGCAGCGAGCAGCCAGCCGGCGGCCCAGAAGCTTTCCAAAAGCACAACGACGCGTCCGCGCTCTTTTGCCGGAACACTTTCTGAGACAAGCGTCGACGCAACCGGCAATTCTCCGCCAAGTCCCATGCCGACGAAAAAGCGCAGGATCATAAATGCAGCGAGCGTTGTGGCAAAGGCCGAAACCCCGCTTGCAATCGAGAATAATAAGAGCGTGATGATAAATATTTTCTTTCTTCCTACGCGGTCGGCATAAATCCCGAAGACAAATGCCCCGACTGCCATCCCGATCGAGTTGACGCTGCCGATCCATCCCATCTGCTGGACTGTTAGATTCCAGTCCACTTTCAGTGCAGCGATGACAAAAGACAAAATGCCGACATCCATTGCGTCAAAAAGCCAGCCTAACCCTGCGACCCCGAGTAATTTATTGCGTGAAATCCCGGTGGAATTCTTCACCGATACTGTAGCCATTATAATCCTCCTTGTCTTTACACATGTAATCTAGTGTCTTTACACATTTACTATACGCCGCGCCCGCCTGTGTGACAAGACAGCTGTTGAAGTTCCATTTTTCTGAATAATCAATCGAAACGAACTCGTTGATTTTGCGCATGTAAAAAGCCTCTTTGTTCCCATACCCAGGAACAAAGAGGCTGACACTTTTCTTTTATGCAATGAGAACCAAACTGATTGCCATGACCGCCATGCCGGCAATCAGGCCATAAATCGATAGATGGGCTTCATCGTAGCGCTTCGCTGCCGGCAGCAGCTCATCGAGCGAGATGAAGACCATTAGGCCCGCCACTCCGGCAAAAATGAGGCCGAACAGCGTGTCGCTGAGGAATGGCATTAAAATCAGCCAAGCCGCAATCGCCCCGATCGGTTCGGAAATACCGGACAGAAAGCTGTATTGGAATGCTTTCCGGCGGCTTCCTGTCGCATAATAGATCGGCACCGACACCGCAATCCCTTCCGGAATATTGTGGATTGCCACTGCTATCGCAATAGCGATTCCGAGGGCCGGATCCTGGATTGCCGACATGAATGTCGCAATCCCTTCCGGAAAGTTATGGATGCCGATAGCGAGTGCGGTAAAGATGCCCATTTTCCGGAGCCGTGCATATTCCGCATTGCTCGGCCCGTCGTCCATGTCTTCAATTGTCCGCACTTCATGCGGATTCCCCAGTTGTGGCAAAATCCGGTCCAGCACAGCCATGAAGACCATGCCGCCAAAAAACGCAAGAATGGTCATCCAATAGCCCAGCGAGTCGCCATGCGCCCCGACCAGTGAAACTTTGGCTTTCACAAAAATCTCGATCATCGAGACATAGATCATGACACCGGCCGAAAAACCAAGCGAGACTGAAAGAAATTTTGTATTAGTGCGGGATGCGAAAAATGCGAGCAAGCTTCCGATCCCCGTCGCCAGACCGGCGAACAAAGTCAGCCCAAGCGCAAAAAGTACTGTATTATCCATAGATCCGACGCCCTTCCGTTCCAATGATTAATGCTATTGTACGCTAAAAGTTTCCTTAGCGCAACATTTTTCAACACGGAAAGGTTTCCCATTATTCTTTCATTTCTTAAACTTCAATAAGGCGCCGATCTTACGCCAGTCGTCCTCTTTCAAAGTGCGCACTGGCGGGTTGTAAAATACGCTCGCAGGATGGAATGTCGGAAGTATATGGTAAGTCTGCTCAGTTTTTTCAAACCGCTGATTTTCTTCATCCCATTTCAAAATCGGCGTCTCCATCAGCACGCCGTGCAATTGCGTCACCTTGGCCTCGGGCCCAACGAGCCGCTGCAGCCCGACATTGCCGAGCGTAACAATCAGCGGCGGATCGATGTCCCGGATTTCTGCATCAAGGATGGGAGCATGGGCAATAATTTCTTTTTTCGTGGGTGCCCGGTTGTACTTCCGTTCGCTCTGGGATCCGTCGCGTTCTTTTTTGCTCCCCCATTTATAAGGCCGGCTGCGGACGGCACTTGTGATATAGACATCTTCACGGGCAAGGCCAACACTGGAGAGCGACGCCATCAATTCCTTTCCGGCCCTCCCCGTAAACGGAATGCGCGTTTCCACTTCATTTTCCCCCGGCGCTTCCCCTACAAGCATCAGTGCAGGGCTGTCAGGCCCACTGCCCGGCACAAACCCTTCCACAGGAAAATCCTTGATCCTTTCCATACCCAATTGAATCAAATCGTCCGATATTTTATACATGCCATCACCTCTTTTTCAGTTTATCATATTCGTTATGTCATGTTTTCTAACATTGTTTAAAAATAAAGCTTGCATTGTCTGAAAATATTGATTAATATGTTAACAAACCTAACATCAAGGAGGAGAGAACATGAAAAAGATTGAAACCATCATCCGTCCCTCGGTCTTCGCCGAAGTCCGCCAAGCTTTGGCACTTGAAGGAATTGACGGTCTGACCGTCACGGAAATCGCCGGCATCGGCAAACAGGAAGGGCGCACCGGCTTGTTTCGGGGCAATGCTTATACCATGGAATTCTCCCCGAAATTGAAATTGGAAATGGTCGTGGATGATTCCAAAGTCGAAGACATTGTCGAAGCCTTGCTGGAATACGCCGCCACTGGAGAAGTCGGGGACGGCAAGATCTTCATCCTTCCCGTTGAAGAAGCAATTCGCATCAGAACAAAAGAACGCGGCGCAATCGCCGTCGGTTAAGGAGGAGATCGGATGGAAGCAGTTCAAAGTTCAGTTGATATGTTATGGGTGATGCTCGGAACGATTTTGGTCTTTTTCATGCATGCCGGATTCGCAATGCTCGAAACCGGATTTACCCGCTCTAAAAACACCTTGAATATTTTAATGAAAAACCTGATCACCGTCGGCTTAGGCTCGATTCTGTATTTCTTTGTCGGATTCGCGTTGATGTTCGGCACGTCCGCTTTCGGATTGATCGGCACGGATGGCTTTGCGCTTGCCGGCCGTGAAGACATCGGCTTCTTCGTTTTCCAGGCGGTATTCGCCGCCACTTGCGCCACCATCATCTCCGGCGCAGTTGCCGAACGGATGAAATTGTCTTCTTATATCATGCTGACGGTCGCTATGACCGCCGTCATTTACCCGATTGTCGGACACTGGGTATGGGGAGGCGGCTGGCTTTCCCAAATCGGCTTTATCGACTTTGCCGGTTCCACAGTTGTCCATTTGACCGGTGCAACGGCAGCTTTCATCACCGCCTGGAAACTAGGTCCGCGCCTTGGCAAATACAGCGGCACCATCGTCAACTCGATCCCTGGCCATAACCTGCCGCTCGGCGCATTGGGCGTCTTCATCCTATGGCTCGGCTGGTTCGGTTTCAACGGCGGCAGCACGCTGGCCGCAGACCCTGAACTTGTGCCGCCTGTCATTGTGAACACTCTGCTCGCTGCATCGGCAGCGGTCATCTCCACTGCTCTTTATACCCGTTTGCGCTACGGCCGAATCGACCCGTCGTTGACAATGAACGGAGCGCTTGCCGGATTGGTGGGCATCACTGCCGGAGCGGCGAACGTTTCCTTCCTCGGCGCCATGGCCATCGGCCTTCTCGCAGGCATCATCATGACCGAAGCCGTCCACTTGCTTGACGCGAAAATTCGTGTGGACGATCCCGTCGGCGCAATCGCTGTCCACGGCGTCGCCGGCATCTGGGGCACCATGGCGCTTGGCTTCTTCGACACAACGGGTGGCTTGTTATACGGCGGCGGCTCTGAAATCCTCGGCATCCAGACCGTGGGCGTTCTGGCCGTCATCGCCTGGACTTCCATTTCAGCCGGACTTGTGGTCCTGGCAGTCAATGCCCTTTCGCCGATCCGCGTGTCCGCCGAAGAAGAAGAAAGCGGCCTGGACTTCTCGGAGCACGGCTCACAAGCGTACGCTATGCAGGACGTCCTGCGCGGGTCCGCCCCTTCCGCCGAATCCTTTGCCACTCGGCTGAATAAAATAGGCGAGAAGCCGGCGCCCACTAAACTTTGAAATTCCATACAAAAAAGCATGGCCGGATAAGGGCCATGCTTGAGCTTGTAGATAAAAGAAAATTAATTTCACTTAAAGGATGAACATACTTTTAGAAGAAGCTGTATCGAATCCTCCACTTCAGGCGGACGCGTTCCACGGGCTCGCGCCGAACTAACTAAGCGCCTGTGCTCCTGCGCAAGCTCGTCGCAAATGCTTGCCCTCACAAGCTTCGGTCAAGCATTGACTGGCGTCCGAGTGGATTTCGACACTTCGCTATCCCGCAGGCAAAACCGGTGCTCCTGTCTCTGCATCGCTGCGCTAGCTTCGAGACATGAAAGGGCGTTGCATCGCTTCGCTGCTCCGTCGCAAACAAGTCGGCCGAACTCCCTTCGGCCAACTTGCTCGCCGCCTTCCGTTGCGGATCTTGAAGCCAGTGGCTTGTACTTAGCGAGGTAACGTTGGATCTATTTCTCCCGCCTCTTCGATTAGATACAATTGACGCTCCCGACCGTGCTGGCCACGAGACTCCTGTGGGAGCAGCGAAGCGACTCGAGCTGAAGACCCTGGACTGAGCGTAGCGAATGTTTTTTCAGTTTGCGACGAGTAATCGCAGGAGCAAGGGAAGCGGCTGAAGCCGAGACCACCGAAAGCGAAGTGGCCAGAACGGTCGGGCTAATACATCTCTACTTATTTAAGTTAGACTTTGTCTACAAACCAAAGCATGGCCGACCAGGGCCATGCTTTTTTATTGCGGAGAACTGCAGCCATTTTTTTCTTATCTTACCGCGTGCACATGGTAAGTGTTCTGGGAGGATTCGATGACGTGATCAGGTTTCGGTTTCCCGAGGTTCGCCTTATGGCCGGCGATGTGGTCGGGATGCTTTTCCCAGTTCTTCCAATCCGCTTCGGATTCCCAGCGGACATAGACGATCACTTCTTCATCGCCGCGCCGGACGTTTTTCTTCAATACGGTCCGGTCGATATAGCCCGGCTGTTTCTCCAGCTTCCCTTCTCCCGAGAAACGGTTCAGCACCAGCTCCGAAAATCCTTCTTTAACGACAATTCTTTTCATTTGGACAAACATGCAATTGCCTCCTCTTCCTTCTATATAAAATGAAAACTCAGCGGGAAACTTCCCGCTGAGTAGCCTGTCTTTTATTCAAATGCCGATTCGATATCCGTCACCATTTGGCTGACCGACTCGAGTCCGCCACCTGACAGGTACCAGTAATCCGGGTCGAGGTAGATGATTTTGCCGTCTTTATAGGCGTTTGTTTTTTGCACCAATTCGTTTTCGAGTGAATCTTTGGCGCTTGCATCGGCCCCTACTGCCGCATTGCGGTCAACGACGAATATCATGTCCGGGTTCTTCTCGAGGATGTATTCGAACGAAATGCTCTGTCCGTGCGTAGAAACTTCAATGCCTTCGTCAGCTTGTTTTACGCCGAAGACGTCATGGATGATGCCGAAACGCGAAGCTGCACCATAAGCACTTACTTTGCCTTCATTCGCCAATACGATCAGCGCTTTTGCATCGCTTTCGCTGACTTTCGCTTTCACTTCGTCAATCTGCGCTTCTACTGCAGCCAGTTCTTCTTTGACCGCATCTTCCATGCCGAAGATTTCCCCTAGTGTTGTCATGTTGCCTTTGAACGATTCCATGTAATTGTCCGTATCGACTGCCATGTGAATCGTCGGTGCGATCGCGTCGTACTCTTCATACATATCCGCCTGGCGGCCGGAGATGATGATCAGGTCCGGGTCCAATGCATGGATCGCTTCAAAATCCGCTTCTTTCAACGTGCCGACATTTTCGTATTTTTCCGTGTCTGCGTATTTTTCAAGGTAGCCTGGAAGGGATTCCTGCGGAACACCTGCTACAGCTTCAATCCCTAATTTGTCCATTGAATCAAGAACGCCGTAATCGAAGACCACAACTTTTTTCGGATTTTTCTCGAAAGTTGTCTCACCCAACTCATGTGTAACCGTCATTTCTTCTTTCTTTTCTGTTTCAGCAGAAGCGGTATCCGCTGCTTCTTCTGCTCCACACGCTGCAAGAACTGCAGCCATCATCAATGCGAATGCGATCAATAACCATTTTTTCATTTTGTCCGGGCTCCTCTATTCAAAATTTTTAGCGTATTATTTTCCAGCTCTTTGTTTCTTGTCCTGGCTCCAACGGCCGTTTCTGCTTTCCTTAAGAATTAAAATAAACGCAGATCCGACAATCGTTCATCTGTTGGATTGGTATATCCATATCGTAGATTTCCTTTAAAGCATCGCTTTGAATAATTTCTTCTGTGGTTCCGTCTTTAACGACACGGCCATTTTTCAAGGCCACGATGCGGTCGGAATAAACCGATGCAAAGTTGATGTCATGCAGCACGATCACCACGGTCTTGCCGAGCTCGTCCACCAATCGGCGGAGGATTTTCATGATCTGGACTGAATGCTTCATGTCCAGGTTGTTCAAAGGTTCATCCAGAAGCACATAATCAGTGTCCTGCGCGATGACCATCGCGATAAAGGCGCGCTGGCGCTGGCCGCCGGATAATTCGTCCAAATACATATCTTCCATTTCTTTTAAATCCATATAGCCGATCGCCTGGTCGACCATTTTTTCATCTTCGTCATTCAGGCGCCCTTTTGAATACGGGAAGCGGCCGAAAGAAACAAGTTCGCGAATCGTCAACCGGACATTCATGTAGTTGGACTGCTTCAGGATCGACACCCGTTTCGAGAATTCATTCGACTTCAGTTTTTTCGTGTTTGTCGAATCGATGAGCACCTCTCCGGTATCCGCATCCAAAAGCCGGCTGACCATGGACAGCAGCGTAGATTTCCCGGCTCCGTTCGGCCCGATAAAAGAAGTGATCTGCCCGCGCCGGATATCGACGGAGACATTTTCCACCACTTGTTTTTTTCCATACAGCTTTGTCAATTCACGGACTTGGATCATTTAGACCGACTCTCCTTTAATAGCAGATAGATGAAGTAAACTCCACCGATGAAGTTGATGATGACGCTCAGCGTGGTGTTGAACGTGAAGATCCGTTCGACTACCCACTGTCCGCCGACCAGGGCAATGACGCTGATGACAATTGCACCAGTAAGGATCACCGAATGCTTGTATGATTTGAAGAATTGATAGGACAAGTTGGCGACGATCAGGCCAAAGAAGGTGATCGGCCCAACCAGTGCCGTTGCAATGGCAATCAATACCGCCGACAGCACAAGCATGCCTTTGACCAGGGAGTCGTAATTGACGCCGAGGTTGACTGCTGTGTCCCGCCCCAAAGACAGGACATCCATCGAGGCATTGTGGCGCCAGGCGAACGCGATCAATAGCGCAATGATTACCAGTGATGTCCACACCAGATCAGCATTGACGTTGTTGAAGCTGGCAAACATCCGGTCCTGGACGACCAGAAATTCGTTCGGATCGATCAGCACTTGCAGGAACGTCGAAATACTGGAGAAAAACGTCCCGAAAATGATGCCGATCAGCAACAGAAAGTAAATCGGCTGGTTGTCCCCTTTGAAGAGCAGCCGGTAGAACAGCAAGGCGAAGATGACCATGACGCCAATTGACAGCATGAAATTCACTTGCTTGTTGAGAATGGTGATGTGATCCGAACCGAGGAAGAAAATCAGCAAGGTTTGGAGCAGCATATACAGCGAGTCGAGGCCCATAATGCTCGGCGTCAAAATCCGGTTATGGGTGATGGTCTGGAAAACGACCGTCGCGTAGGCAATCGCCACTCCGGTGAGGACCATGGCGAACACCTTCACCCCGCGCCGCGGCAACGCATAGTCAAAGCTGCCGTTCAAATCCTGGAACAAGTAAATGCCGCATGCAGCCAGCGCCAAGACAATAAGGATAAGCATCTTATGTAAATCACGCATACGCTTTCCTCCTAAACAGCAAGAAGAGGAAAATGAAGCTTCCGATGACGCCGACCATCAAACTGATGGAGATTTCATACGGGTAAATCAAGACTCTTCCTAAAATATCGCAGAGCAGCAAGAAGATCGCTCCAAGCATCGCCGTGTGCGGCAATGTCTTTTGCAGATGGTCCCCTTTGAAGATCGAGACGATGTTCGGGATGATGAGCCCGAGAAACGGAATCATGCCCACGGTCAACACGACAGTCGCCGTAATCAAAGCGACAAGCGTCAGCCCGATATTGACGATGCTGCGGTATTTCAGCCCGAGGTTTTTGGAGAAATCCTCCCCCATGCCCGCGACCGTAAAGCGGTTGGCATAGATGTAGGCGACGATGAATACCGGCACGCTGATATAGAGAAGTTCGTAGCTGCCTTTCATGATCATCGAGAAGTCGCCTTGCAGCCATGCGGACATGTTCTGAATGACATCCGCCCGGTAGGCAAAAAACGTTGTGATGGATGAAAGGATATTTCCGAACATCAGCCCGACAAGCGGGATGAAAATCGCATCCTTGAATTTGATGCGGTTGAGAATTTGCATGAACAGGAACGTCCCGGCAAGTGCGAAAGCGAACGCCACGGTCATCTTCTCAAGCATCGATGCGTTTGCGAACAAGAGCATCGACACGAGAATCCCGAGCCGTGTGGCGTCGAGCGTGCCTGCCGTTGTCGGAGAAACGAATTTATTGCGGCTGAGCTGTTGCATGATGAGCCCTGCCATGCTCATCCCTGCTCCCGCCAGCAATATGGCGACCAGCCTTGGCAGGCGGCTGATCAGGAATATCTGGGTTTCTTCCGACTGGAAATCAAGCAAATCGATTGGACTGATGTTGCTGACTCCGACGAATAACGAGACGAATGACAGTATGATCAGTATGGGAATTAAAACACGTTTTTTCATTACTGCCCCTCATCTTTCAACAATAAAATCTGAAAACCAACTAACAATGATAATCATTATCAGCGCGGTACATTTCTTAGTATAGCACTCGGGGAAGAACTATCAACACCTAAATGAGAATTATTTTCATTTAAACCTTCGTTTTTCTCAGTTGTAAAAAGTTTGCCACATTTGGAAATTGGTAATACGCGCTCTCTAGAAGATGTGCCCCTAATTAAAGACCTGTGCTACTCTTCCATAATTTCGCATGAAATATTTCGATTCTAGAAACTTATATTCGTTTATTGAGCTGCTTTCGATTATACTTTTCCTTAGCATACAACTTCATGAGGTGACTTTCAGTGAGATTAAAACAGTTTTTCAGTTATTACAAACCGCATAAACGCCTCTTCATCATCGACTTTTCCAGTGCGGTGATCGTAGCCATCCTTGAACTTGCGTTCCCGGTCGCTGTGCAATGGTTCATTGACGATCTGCTGCCGAGCGGCGAATGGAACACCATTGTAACCGTCAGCATCCTGCTGCTTGCCGTCTTTGTGCTCAGCACATTCTTGCAGTTTATCGTCAGTTACCTGGGGCATAAATTGGGGATCAATATCGAAACAGACATGCGGGAGGAATTGTTCACGCATGTGCAGCGCCAGTCGTTCCGCTTTTTCGACAACATCAAAACCGGGCACGTCATGAGCCGCATCACGAATGATCTATTCGACATCGGCGAACTCGCCCACCACGGGCCGGAAGACGCCTTTATCGCCATCATGACGTTTTTCGGGGCATTCGGCATCATGTTCTGGATCAACCCGAAATTGGCGCTCGTTACGCTCGTCGTCATCCCGTTCCTCATCTGGCTCATCACGTACTGCAACATCAAGATGAACAGCGCGTGGAGCAGCATGTATGGGAAAATCGCCGACGTCAACGGCCGCGTGGAAGACAGCGTCTCCGGCTCCCGCGTCGTCCAGTCCTTCACAAACGAAGAATATGAAATCAGCCGCTTCAAAAATGACAACGGCCGGTTCCGCCTCGCAAAACTTGTCGCTTATAAAGTCATGGCCGCGACCCATTCGAGCATCTATATGATGACGCGCCTCTTGACGCTCATCGTCCTTGTCTACGGGGCATGGCTGAACTATCAAAACGAATTGTCATACGGGGAACTGGTCAGCTTTGTGCTGTTTCTGAATGTATTGATCAAGCCGATCGACAAAATCAGCGCGCTATTGGAGCTTTACCCGAAAGGTATGGCCGGCTTCAGCCGGTTCCAGGACTTGATGGACCAAGCGCCGGAAATCCTGGACCGCCCGGACGCCATTGAAGTATCCGGATTGAAAGGCAATATCACGTTCGAAGACGTCCACTTCGGCTATGACCAGTACAAAACGGTCCTGAAAGGCATCGACCTGGAAGTGAAATCCGGTGAAACGGTGGCTTTTGTCGGGCCATCCGGCGCTGGCAAGACGACCATCTGCTCGCTGATTCCTCGGTTCTACGATATCCAATCCGGCAGAATCGCCATTGACGGCATCGACATCCGCGACATGACGAAGCATTCATTGCGCTCGCACATCGGGATCGTCCAGCAGGATGTGTTCCTGTTCACCGGCACCATCCGCGAGAATATCGCGTACGGCAGACGGGATGCCAGTGAAGAAGAAATTTTGGCAGCAGCGAAGAAAGCACATTTGGAAGATTTCGTGAGCAAACTGCCGCATGGCTATGACACGCAGATTGGCGAACGCGGCCTTAAGCTGTCAGGCGGCCAGAAGCAGCGGCTCGCCATCGCCCGTATGTTCCTGAAAAATCCGCCGATCCTGATTCTTGATGAAGCGACATCGGCGCTTGATACGGAAACGGAGCGCGTGATCCAGGAAGCCCTGGGCGAACTTGCCGAAAACCGCACAACGCTTATCATCGCCCACCGGCTCGCCACTATCCGCGACGCCGATCGGGTCATCGTCGTCACAGAAGACGGCATCGCAGAACAGGGCGGCTACGCCGAACTGCTCGAACAGGACGGCATCTTCGCCAACCTGCACCGCATCCAGTTCCAACAGTAATGGCAATAAAAGCCCTTCAGCAGAAATAAATAAACAGAAAGCCGCGTCCATGCAGGACGCGGCTTTCTGTTTTTATCATTTTCCGATTACGAATTGCTCGAAGCGGTCGTAATCCACTTTGCCGAGCTCGACTTTCAGCATGGTGCCTTCTTCTTCATACTCGGTTTCCAGAATGGTTGCGGAATCGTTCAAGTACGCCACGACGTCCCCGCGCTCGAATGGAACGAGCATGCGGCACGTGACATGGCCCGAGAAGATGCTTCCTTTGATCATCTCCAGCAGTTCACCCAAGCCCTTCCCTTCTTTCGCCGAGATCCACAACTCATTGCGGCCGACTTTCGGATACGGGATGCCTGCCAGGTCCGCTTTGTTGTAGACGAACAGCGTCGGGACATTTTCAACGCCTACTTCAAGGAGCGTCGTATTGGTGACGTCGATCATGTGCCGGTATTCTTCATTGGATACATCAACAACATGGAGCAGCAGGTCCGAGTTCCGCGCTTCTTCCAGCGTGGAACGGAACGCCTTCACCAAATGATGCGGTAGCTTGCTGACAAAACCGACCGTGTCGGAAAGCAGGAAATGCTTGTTGTCCTCCAAGCGGATTTGTCGCACAGACGTATCAAGTGTCGCAAACAGCATATCTTTTTCAAATACTTGCTTTTCTTCATGCTGGCCGGTTTTCGTCAGCAGGCCGTTCATGATCGTCGATTTTCCGGCGTTGGTATAGCCGACCAGCGACACGACCGGCGTACCGGTTTTTGTGCGCTGCTTGCGCTGGGTTTCGCGCTGGGCACGGATGTGCTCCAATTCTTTATGGAGTTTGGACAGCTGGTCTTCGATTTTCCGGCGGTCGAGCTCCAGTTTCGTTTCCCCGGCACCACGGTTGGAGAATCCGCCGCCGCTGCTTCCCCCCTGCCGGCCAAGTGAAGCCCGAAGGCCGACAAGCCTCGGCAGCATATACTGCAGCTGGGCAAGCTCAACTTGCACCTGTGCTTCGCGCGTTCGGGCGCGGCGGGAGAATATATCCAGGATGAGCATCGTCCGGTCAATGACTTTGCATTCCAGGTCTTCTTCCAAGTTGCGGATCTGTGAAGGCGACAATTCATCATTGAAGATGACCAAGTTCGCTTCCGCTTCTTCGTAGAACGCTTTGATTTCTTCGACCTTGCCTTTGCCGACATACGTTGCGGGATGGATCCGGTCAAGATTCTGGCTGATTTCGCCCACTACCTCAACTTCGCAGGCTTCCGCCAAATTGCGCAGTTCTTCCATTTCATATTCAAAATGCAGATCTTGTTGCAGCTGAACCCCTACAATGATCGCTTTCTCTATCAATACATCCATTTGTTTTCCTCCTTCAATGCCATTGGACCTCTTTGGCCATACGGCAAAAAGAAGAGTTTGCACTCTTCTTCCGGCAATTCCGTTTGATTCCTTGTACTATCATATATTCCCGTTAGGCGGAATACAATAAACCCCTTCTTCAAAAGAGACTTCCTGCGTCCCGCGAGCCAAGACCACTTCTTCAAGGCGCCCCCGTTTCCGCTCCGTCTTCCGGAATTCAAACCGGCAATTCGGCAGCTCCAGCGAACCGATCAAAGAGCGCCATTTTTCTGCACTTGCAGCCGGATCATGGACTCCGAAGATACAGCGTTCAATCGCTTGTTTTTCATTGTCCGGCAAAATGGCACCTCTTTTTCTCAGCCCTTCATAGCGTTCGCTGTCGCTTTCATTCCATTCGATAAAGAACGGGGACGGCAGATTGTCCGAGACCGCTTCTTTTAGAAACAGCATCTTCCATTTGATCAGACCGCCCGATTCCGTTTTCCGCTCCGCGTCCAACACGCCGGTGGTTTCAATCCCTTGCCCTTTCAGCCGCTCCTCCAGCTGCGCAATGTCTTCCGTCCGCAGACAAATGGTGCCGAATCCCTTGCGGTCATGCAGCAGCAGCTGCGTCAGCGGATGGTCCGCCTCTTCTGCCACCTCCATTTTTTCGACAGCAAGCCATTCGATGTAGCTGTCCTTGAAATAAAGCAGCGCATTATGGGTTCCCCAATTCAAATGCTGTCCGCCTTTTGCGGCATGGAAACCGTGTCTCTTCCACACTTCTACCGCTTTTTCAGGTTCTTCTTCAATAAAATGTACAATATGGTCCAAATACATCCAAGCACCTCTTTTTTTAGTGGTTGTTTATACGGTTCGCTACAATGGGCTTCGGTTCCTTCAATTCACCGGAGGAATTGAAAAAAGCCCCAGCCCGGCCAAATGGCGGACTGAAGCTTTTTGTTCGATTATAGTTTTGCCGGTTTTTCTCTGATCAAGCGTTCTGTTTCGCTGAACTCTTCTTCGATTTGTGCATTCGGTTTGAACGTTGCCAAACTTACAACAACCGCTGCAATCAAACATAGCAAGAATCCTGGAACGATTTCATAAAGGTTGACAGCAAATTCCCAATCGAGGCTATCCCAAATGATGACCGTAGCTGCGCCGACAACCATTCCAGCAAGCGCTCCCCACGTCGTCAATTTGCGCCAGAACAAGGACAAGAGGATGATCGGGCCGAAAGCGGCTCCGAACCCTGCCCATGCATAAGCGACCAAGTCCAAAATCGTGTCGTTGCGCTCCCATGCCAGGAATCCGGCGATAAGGGCAATGACCAATACCGCAAGGCGTCCCAATGTGACGTATTGCTTGTCGGTAGACGCCTTTTTGAAGGCGATTTTGTAAAGATCTTCGATCAATGCTGAAGAAGTAACGATCAGCTGGGACGAAATCGTGCTCATGATTGCCGCCAATACAGCAGCCAACATGAATCCTGCAATCAATGGATGGAAGAAAATCTGGCCAAGGACGATGAATACCCCTTCAGGGTCGCCAAGCGTCATGTCCGGGTTTTGCTGGAAGTACGCAATCCCCACCAAAGCAGTTGCAGTTGCCCCAAGAAGGCTCAAAATCATCCAGCCAATGCCGATGCGGCGTGCCTGGCGAACTTCTTTCAGCGTGCTGATGGCCATAAAACGGACGATGATGTGCGGCTGGCCGAAGTAGCCAAGGCCCCACGCGACTGCCGAAATGACGCCGATGAACGAAGCGCCTGCCGTCAGGGACAAGAACGTCGGATCCACTGAACGGATGCTTTCAGCTGTCTGTCCGAATCCGCCGGTCACGAAAACCCCGATGATTGGAACAGCAATCAGCGCCAGGAACATCATCAGCCCCTGGACAAAGTCCGTGTAGCTAACCGCTAGGAAGCCGCCGAATAAGGTATAGGCGACTACGACCGCGGAAACGATCACCAAGCCGAGCTGATAATCCAACCCGAATGAGCTTTCAAAGAATACGCCTCCCGCTACCATGCCTGAAGAAACATAGAAGGTGAAGAAAATTAAGATAATAATCCCTGAAACAATGCGCAGCAGGCGCGATTTGTCTTTCAGGCGATTCTCCAAAAAACTCGGAATCGTAATGGAATCACTCGTAACGAATGAATAAACCCGCAGGCGCGGCGCCACGAAGAACCAGTTCAAATATGCACCGATTGTTAAACCGATGGCAATCCAAACCTCCACAAGCCCGCTGACGTAAATTGCCCCTGGCAATCCCATCAAGAGCCATCCGGACATGTCCGCAGCTCCTGCGCTTAATGCGCCGACTGCAGCGCCGAGGCCACGGCCGCCTAACATATAGTCTGTCAGGTTGACTGTCTTTTTGTATGCATACCAGCCGATGAACAGCATGGCAGCCATGTAAATGACCAAAGCAATAATCTGATAAGTTGTATCTGTCATTTCTATCTCCCCTTTCCGATATAAGTTTATCATCTTGCCGTCTTTTTACCAGAAAAATTTTGTTTTGCCGTTGAATTTTAGGGGGAAAAGAGAAGACAAGGAGGCGATTGCCGTGCCATGGAGCAAAAATGATTACCCCGATTCATTCAAAAACTTGAATACGGACGTCCGGAACAAAGCGATTGAAATCGCAAACGCCTTGCTGCGGGATGGGTACGAAGAAGGACGGGCCATTCCGATCGCGCTGGACCGGGCAAGGAAAAGCGTGGAAGGCGAAGAGGAAAAAGTGATTTTTGAAATCAGGGCACACGACGAAGGCTGGCAGCTCAAGAAAAAGGACAGCAAAAAAGCGATTCTCATCGAAGAAACCAAAGACGATTTGATGGGCGAAGCCAAACGCTACGCCAACAAACACAACGGAGAACTTCACATCTATACGAAAGACGGCTCATTAGAAGAAAAGCTTTATGAAAATGACTGAACGCCTAAATCCGCTGCTCCCCTGCAGCGGATTTTCACATTGGCCGGGAACCGATTCCGCCTCCGCCGGCTTCTTTCGAGGTGAAACAATGACAGGATAAAAAAGGGATGTTTGAATCACGGGATAACGGAGAAACATAAATTGACAATGATGAAACGGCAGACAGTATTGTGGCTTTCAGAAGATGGATTTCGGACAAATCATTAGGAGGCGGATGCAATGAAGCAGGTTTTATTCATCCATAGTGCCGGTCCGCAAGGCGAAGGGCAAGGGAGCACGGGGCTGCTGCAGTATCTGGAGCGTGAACTGGGCTCCGCTTTTCAGGTGATTGCCCCGAACATGCCTGATCCCGAAGACCCACAATATTCGGCATGGAAAGAAAAGCTGACGGAAGAACTTGTGCACCTGGAAGACGGGGCCGTATTGGTGGGGCATTCAATCGGCGGGTCGGCTTTGCTGAAATTCCTGTCAGAAGAAGAGCTTGGAAAGTCGTTTGAGAAGGTTATTACGATTGCCGCTCCTTTTTGGGGAATTGACGCGGAATGGGAATTGGAAAGCTTTACGTTGCCGGAAGATTTTGTGTCCCGGGCTTCCCTGTTGCCCGATGCCGTTCTTTTCCACAGCATCGGCGACGAAATCGTGCCGTTCAAACATTTGGAGAAATACATGGAAAATTTGCCGGGTGCTACTGTTCGGCAGTTGCCCGGAAACGACCATGCTTTCCAGGACGGGCTTCCGGAAGCGGCGGAAGAAATCCGTGGAAGTTAAACCCGGTACACCATCCTTTCTGTACGCGACCACCGGTGCATCCGGAGGAACAACGAAAAAAGCCGCCGGGTTTCCCCGGCAGCCCGAAAAGAGCCGCTGCTCTCATGCAGCGGATCTTTATTTGAACCAGCCTTTTTCTTTGAAACGCGAAATGGCTTCGATGCGGTTTCCGACTTCGAGTTTATCGAAGATGGTCGAGATGTAATTGCGGACAGTGCCGGTCGTGATAAACAATTCCTTGGCAATTTCTTTCGTGCTCTTGCCTTCGGCGATCAGTTCCATGACCTGGGACTCCCTTTCCGTCAACGGATTGGCATCCGCATAGGCGAGATCCACCAGTTCGGGTGCATAGATCCGCCTGCCTTCCATGATAGAGCGGATGGAAGCCGCCAGATCTTCGCTTGGGCTGTCTTTCAGCAAATAGCCGCTGACACCCGCTTTACGGGCGCGTTCAAAATAACCGGACCGGGCGAAGGTTGTCAGGATAATGATTTTGCACGGATGGTCTTTCAGGAGTTCAGCAGCATCCAGCCCGCTTTTTAGCGGCATTTCAATATCCATGATGACAATATCCGGATTCATCTCTTCCACTAATGCAATGGCCTCCTCGCCATTCCCGGCTTTTCCGACCACTTCCATGTCCTCTTCGAAATCCAGCAGCGAACCCAGGGCTCCGAGCATCATGCGCTGGTCTTCTGCCAATACGATCCGTATCATATCGATTCCTCCTCCTTGTTTTGATAAAGGATGACATTCGGTACGCGAATATTCAGCGTCACGCCGTCCATCGTCTGGATGTCGACGCTGCCGTTGACGAATTCCAGCCGCTCCCGCATGCCGGCCAAGCCGTTTCCTTGGTTCCAATGGCCGCCTTCCAGACCGATGCCGTCATCCTGCACCTGCACGAGCACTTCTTCGGGCTTTTGTTTGATGAGGACGCTGCACCGGGTCGCTTGGCTGTGCTTCACCACATTGGTGACCGCTTCTTTCAAACACATGCTCAATACGTTTTCGACCAAGAGCGGTGTATTGGTCAGCTTGGCGTTGCCGTACAGCACAAAATCGATGTCCGCGGCCCGCAGAATCTGCTGGATGCGCAGAAGCTCATCCTCCAATTTCGTGCCGCGCATGTCAGAAACCAGTTCCCTCACTTCCTTCAGCGCGGTGCGCGCCGTCTGCCGGATATCGTTGATTTCATTCATGGCCGCTTCAGCGTCCCGGCGCAGCAATTTGCCGGCCAGATCGCTTTTAAGGCCGATCAGCGATAATTTTTGGCCGAGCGTATCATGGAGATCGCGTGCAATGCGCTCGCGTTCCTCGATGACGATGAGCTGGGAAATCCGCTTGTTCGCATCTTCCAGCTGCCCTTCCAGCTTTTCCCGCTTGTGCCGGTTATACGTATTGAACGGAAGCAGAATGATGCCCAATACACTCAGGACGATAAATGGCAGTTGCGAAGTATACAGCGATTGGTGCAGCACCATTCCGAACCCCAGCGCCAGGAGGGTTGTGCCGATATGGATTCCGTAAATGATGAAGAATCCGACTTTGTTGCGGATATTGCCGATAAAGAACGCCAGGAAAATGGCCAGGTAAACATAGCCGAACATGAAAATCATGCCGATGTTAATGGCGATTTCAATGCCGATCCAGACATACATAAAGCCTGTTTTCGAATTGAATGACAGCCGGTAAGCCAGGAAAAACAGGAGCAGCAACAAGATGCCGGCCCCGATTTCCAGCAATGACGAAGACCGGAAAATGAAAAAGAACGGCAAAATACAGAAAATGACCCACGCATATAAACTGAGCCATGGGTTTTTGGGGAAGATTTGGTACCAGCTTTGCATAATTTCGCTCCTCGATTCACTATTAAGGTTCATTTTAACAAACAAACGGCAAAAAGAGAAAACCATTCAGCCGAATGGTTTTCTCTTCTGGCAACGCTTATGCAGCCAACTTGTCTTTATCCTGGTTCATCAAATGCTTGATGTCCCCGAATGTGACGAAGGTTTTGTTTTTTGCATCATATAATTTGTAGCGCAGTGATTTCAAGCTTGATTTAAGCGTGATTGTCGTCGCTTGCTGAAGCGGCGGAGTCGATTCATGCGCTTTTTCCAAATTGTAGTTTGGCACACGCGGGCTCAAGTGATGCACATGGTGGAAACCGATGTTTCCGGTAACCCACTGCAGGACTTTTGGAAGTTTGTAATATGAACTTCCTTCCACAGCCGCTTTCACATAATCCCATTCGCTTTCGTCTTCAAAATACGAATCTTCGAATGTATGCTGTACATAGAACAACCAGATGCCAAGAGCTCCTGCGATAAACATTGTTGAACCCTGAACGATCAAGAATGCCTGCCAGCCAATTGCCCAGATCAGCAATGAATAGATGACTACTAGAGAAATGTTGATCAAATACGTGTTGTTGCGTTCTTTTTTGCGTGCGTCTTTGCGGTTGAAACGGCTAGAGATCAGAACTAAGAATAACGGCCCGAAACCGAACATGACCAGCGGGTTGCGGTACATGCGGTACTTGAAGCGTTCCCATTTTGAAGCTTCCACGTACTCTTCGATCGTCATAACCCAGATGTCGCCAACTCCGCGCTTGTCCAAGTTGCCGCTTGAAGCATGGTGGATCGAATGCTCGCGTTTCCACTTTTCATAAGCGAACAACGTCATGATGCCGGTAATGGTTCCGACAATAGCATTCGCTTTTTTGTTTTTGAAGAACGATCCGTGTGTGCAATCATGGAAAATGATGAACGTACGGATGACAAACCCTCCTGCTACCGCTGATAAAGCGATGGTCAACCAGATGGATACATCAAGTGCTTGGTAAGCCAGGAACCAAAAAAGGATGAATGGTGGAATCGTGTTCAATAACTGCTGCACGCTTGCTTTCACATCGGCCTTTTCAAAAGGTGCTACGAATTTCCGCAATTGGGCTGTTTTCTCTCTAGTCATGTTCTTCCTCCTTATACGGGCTCATCGTCCCGGATAACTTATTATCCTTATCATAAAGAATCCGGCCCCTGCAAAAAAGACATAAACGTTTGGTTTAGACATGACACTTGTCATATCTTTCTAAGAATTTCCGCTTTCTTAAAACCCTTTGCCGCGTTATACTTTTAGTAATCAGAAAAATCAGAAAGGTGTGGACGGAGTGGAAGGAATAATTGCCATTGTCATGATTTTCTCGATTCCTTTAACAGCTATCATCACTACCCATTTGCGCAAACAGACTGCCGCTAAACAGAGACTGATCGAGTCGCAAGTGGAGCTCGAGAAACTCAAGCATGAAAATTACATCATCGAAACACAGAAGATGCGGGTCGAGCTGGAGCAGATGCGATTGAATGATGCCAAAGAACGCCAGAGTCTCCTAACGAAATGAAAAAAAGCTATCTTAAAAAGCCATAATTGAAGACCAAAGGAGAAAAAGCAATGCTTTTTCTCCTTTGGTCTTTTCCTTACTCTATAACGGCTGATGGGAATGGAGGCGGCGACTCCAGCGGGACAGCGAAGTGACGAAATCCACTCGGACGCTAGTCCGAGTTAGTTCGGCGCGAGCCCGCGGAAAGCGTCCGCCGCAATGGACATCAGCCCTTTTAGGACAGTCTCTTTCATGCGAAAACGCTTTTTTCAATTTCTTTCATTTCATAGAAGTAGCCTTTTCGGTCCATCAATTCCGTGTATGTGCCGCTCTCCACGATTCTGCCAGCTTCCATGACAATGATCTGGTCCATCTCTTCAAGACCTGACAAGTCATGGCTGATCACGACGAATGTATCGGTTTTATGCGCTTCAAAAAGAGCCGCGTAAATCGTTTTGGCAGTGGCGCCGTCCACCGATGACAGCGGTTCGTCCATCAGCCATAGCGACTGCCCTTTCAAGAGCGCCCGCGCAATCGCAAGCCGCTGCTTTTGGCCGCCGGACAAGTTCTGCCCTTTTTCCTGAACCACTTGTTCGAGAGCCAATCCGTCCAGCATGACGCGGTCCAGCGCTTCTTTGAGCTCCCTGTCGCTTGCTGCTTCATTTGCGATCTGCAGATTGCTTTTGACGGTGCCAAAGAAGAAATGGTTTTCCTGCAGCACCACATTCATCCGTCCCCACAGGTTTTCCGGATCCAGTTCCCCAAGCGCATGCCCATTGAAACGGACCGTTCCTCCATCAGCCGGAAGCACGTTCAGCAAAAGCTGCAGGAGCGTAGATTTTCCGGAACCGCTCGGCCCGACAACTGCATTTTTTGTGCCGGATTTTATTGCCAGCCGTAGATCCTTGAGCGCTGCACGCTCTTCGCCGGGGTAGGTGAACGTTGCCCCGTCCACTTCGATTCCGATTCCACCCGGCGGCAATTCCAGACTGCCGGTTTCCGGCCGCCCTTCTTCCACAACTTCATCCAGGCGCATGGCCGCTTTCCGGTTTTCTTCAAAATGGGCCGGGAAAACCGCCATTGGAGCGACGTTCTCAAATGCCCCGATCGAGATCATCACCAACATGGCCAAATACAAGCCGTCCAATTCGCCTGCCGCTGTGAAATAAGCCCCGATGCCAAGCACGGCAAGGGAAGCCAAAAGCGCAACAAGCGCATTGGCAGACTGGCTCAAATTCTCTTCCAGCCCTTCTTTCCGCTGCTGCTCTTCGTATGCTTCAGCAAACGCCTTCAGTTCCCGCTCTTTGGCCTCCAGTTCCTGATGGATCTTCAGATCACGGAAGCCGTAGATGAATTCGGTCGCTTCGGTCGAGAGCGCGGCCCGGATTTTCCGCTTTTGCGAACCGATCTTGCGCTGCCGCCAGGCGAAAATGGCCGGCACTGCAAAAATCGTCAGCAGCATCCCAGCTGCAATCGCGAGCGCAATCCAAACCGAGAAGTACATGCTGAAAAAGATGGTGCTCAAGAACACAAGCCCGAGGACAATCGGCGGATACAGGACCCGGAGCAGAAAGTTCTGCAGGCTTTCCACGTCCCCGACGATGCGCGCCAGCAAGTCGCCGCTCCGGAAGCGGACAAAGATGCCCGGTGCGAGGGGCGCAAGCTTTTCAAAAAACGAGGAGCGTAAATCGCTGAGCATGGTAAATGTGGCCCGGTGCGAGAATAGGCGTTCCGCATAGCGGCTGAGCGCCGAGGCCAAGCCGAACAATTTCAACCCTGCTCCCAGAACGATCAACACGGTGATCTGTGACGTCAAGGCGGCTTTTGATATCAAATAGCCGCTTGATGCCAACAGCGCGACACCCGCAAGCCCGGCAATAAAGCCGAAGAAGACAGCAAGCGAAACATCTCTTTTTTCACGGAGCGTCAACCATAATACGTGCTTCAATTGCCTCACTGTGCCACCCCTCCTGTCTGCATAGCGAACAGGCCGTTATACGGCTGCCCGGCGTCTGCGAGTTCTTCGCGGGTTCCGGACGCTGCCACTTTTCCGTCTTCAAGCACCAAAATCCGGTCCGCCTGTTTGACGGTATGCAGCCTGTGGGCAACCGTCAAAATCGTTGCCCGCTTGCCGAGCTCTTGGATCGAACGCTGCAGAATCTGCTCTGTCTTCAAATCAAGACCTGTTGTCGGTTCATCAAACAGCACAATGATCGGCTGCTTCAAAAATGCCCGTGCCAATGCAATCCGCTGCTTTTCCCCGCCTGATAGCCCTCTTCCGGATTCGCCAATCGGCGTGTCAAAACCTTTATCAAGCGAGCGGATCAATTCCGAGATGCCCGCCTGTTCCGCCGCAGCGGCCACTTCTTCATCCGTCACCGTGCGGCCGGCTCCGATAGCGATGTTTTCGCGGATGCTTCCCGCGAACAAATACGGGTGCTGCGAAATATAACTCATTTTGGCGAACCAAGAGCGTTCGGCAATTTCCTCGCGCGGCATCCCGTTCACCCGGATGCTCCCGTGCGATACCGGCAGAAGCCCCGCAATGCTATGGAGCAGCGTGGACTTTCCCGAACCGCTTTTACCGATGATGGCAATTTGGCTCAAAGAAGGGATATCCACGGATACCGGGCCTAACCCGAACCCTTCCCCGTACCGGAATTCCAGGTTGTCCAATGTCAGATGAACCGGCCCTTCCGGCAGCTCCGCAGAACCGAACTGGACATTCCGGCGCTCTTTTGCCAGTTCCTCAGACAGCTTGCCTGCCGCTGCCGCACTGCTGCGCCCTGTGTGGAATGCACTCCCGAAGTCTTTTAGCATATTGAAAAAATCGGGAACCAGGATCATGACGAAAAAGGCGGTGAAAAAGGTCAAGCTGTCAAAGACGACCAACCGAAGGCCGATCTCAAGCGCAATGATCCCCATGCTCAGCATGGAAATGTATTCAAGCGCCAACGATGACAGGAACGCGGATTTCAATACATCCATCGTGGCGTCCCGGAAATCGAGGCTGCTTTTTTTAATCGTTGCCTTTTGACGCTCTGCCTGCCCAAGAAGCTTCAGCGTCGGCAATCCTTGGAGGACATCCAGGAATGTGCCTGAAAACCGGCCCAGTTGCTCCATTTGGGCATCCGCTTTTTCCTTGGTCCGAATGCCCACCAGTGCCATGAAGACCGGAATAAACGGGGCTGTAATCAAGATAATCAGCCCGGTGACCCAGTGCTGGCTGAAAATGACGGCGAGCAAGATGAGCGGAATGGTATACGTTTGGATCATCTGCGGAATGTATTTATTGAAATAACCATCCGTTTCGTCGACGGCATCCAAAAGCAGGCTGACTTTTTGTCCGGACTGCCCTTGGAATGACGACAACAGCGGATCGCTTGCAAATGAAGCGATGAGTTTCTGCCGCAGCTCCCGCTTTACTTTTGAAGCCAGTTCTACGCCCGACCGGCCGATGGCATATCCGCTGGCAACCCGAAGCAAAATCGCCGCCAGCAAGCCGAATAAGAGCGGAACAATCTCCCCAAACGAAGCCCCTCCCAAGAAGACGTCAGTGGTGACCCATACAAAAAACAAAGCCTGCCCGACCATTGCCAGCCCTTTCAGGACTGAAGCAACCGCCAGGAATGCCATGAGCTTTTTCTGTTGATATGCGAGCTTTTTCAACTCCACCATGCCATTCTCTCCTTTAACTTTCCATGTTTCCATTATAATTCATCTGAGACTGTAATCCGCTGCAGCCGCCCGGGTTTGCGGCATAAATCCTGGGTTTGTTACAGCGTTGTTCACAAATCGAATAGTTTTCCCCAAAAGAAAAAGCCGGAGGATTTCCCTCCGGCTTTTTCTCAAGACATCTCCATTTCAGTTTCCCGATCAGACAAGCTGCTAAGAACCGTATACAAAAAAGAGATGTCCTCTTTGATTTGAGTTTTCACGTAATCATTTGCACAGGTCCGATACTCATGGTTCAGCTTATTCAATTCATATTCGAAGACCATTTTTTCTTCTTTTGTGATCACTAATTACACCCCAAAAATTTTATTTCCATAATCCGTCTTTATGCCGCTACATTTTTGCTAGCATAACAAGAAAACGTGTAATATTCCACTAATAAGCAAAAAATTATTTATATTAATAGCAATATTACGGAATAACCAACTACACCCATGCAAAAAGAACCAAAACTGCTTTCTCGTTCTTCCGGCAGTTCTTCCTTTAAAACGTTCAGGATGACACCGCCTGCCAACAGCGCTGTCAGGATGGAAATGGCCAGTTCACTGACTTCGGCAATGACGCCGATGCCCCAACCGATCAGGATTGCAGCAGCCAAAAGCCATCTTCCGTATTTATCGTAATCTTCTTTATGGGTTTCCCGCAGCCCTTTGTCGTTCGTGATAAAGTGGACGCCCATCGCGATAAAGAACAGTACCATGCCCCATTCGCTTTCGTATTCTTCACGCACCAGCAAATAGCCGATCAGCGCATTGTAGAGCGTGAACGAGCCGATATGGACCCAGAAAACGCCGTCTCTCGGTTCATCTGGCCGGTGTCCTTTATGCCGCCGTTTCGAAGATTTGACCATCTGTTCCAAGCCATAGAAGAGAATGAGGCCGATCATCGCAACCACATAAATATGGCTTTCCAGAAAACTCCATCCTGAATTTTCGATTTCCCCTCTCAGGTTTTCCTGGAATACGCCGAGTTCGGGCAGCAGGTGCAGGAAAACATAGGCCACCGAAATGCCGCCTGCGGCTGAAAGGAGCCGGCTCCGCGGAACGGTTTTCAGGAACGTCATTCTTTTTGAAAAGACATGGAGGAGCACCAATCCGATCACCAGTGCAAAACTGAGCCACAACAAACGTTTCAGCCCCTTTCAAAAAAAATAAGACAGGCGGACATTCACCGCCTGCTTTAAATCTTGCTTTTGTGTGATTTTCACAATTGGCTTTGACCGCTTTTCACCCATCCTGCAACTTCCACTGTCCGTTTAGCCTGGAATTTCACTGCCGCTTCGACATCTTCAACCATATTTCCCTCTTGGTCGACTGTCACGCTGGTGCCGTATGGGTTTCCGCCAGCTGCAAACAAGACAGGGTCGTTATAGCCTGGTGCCGCTACAATTGCACCCCAGTGGAACATTGAAGTATAAACCGCCAAAATCGTCGCTTCCTGGCCGCCATGCGGATTTTGCGCAGAGCTCATCGCACTTACTACTTTGTTTGCAAGTTTCCCCTGTGCCCATAAGCCGCCCGTTGTATCCAAGAATTGCTGAAATTGGGATGTTACATGCCCAAAGCGTGTCGGGACGCTAAATATGATGGCGTCTGCCCAATCCAACAAGTCCGGTTCTGCTACAGGAATATCCTGGGTGGCATCAAAATGTGCTTTCCAAGCAGGATTAGACTCAATCGCTGCTTGTGGGGCGTTTTCCTGTACTCTAGCCAGTTTGACTTCTGCGCCTGCTTCAGCGGCGGCTTCTTCAGCCCATTTTGCCATTTGATGATTCGTGCCGGTAGAACTGTAGTAGATGACTGCTAATTTGATATTTGCCATTTTTTTCTCTCCTTTTCGATTCGAATTTCCAATCGTATCTTGTAAATCGAGAAATAATATTCCGAATCCGAGACTTCAATACACTATTCTTTCCCCTATCCACCAGAAGCCTAAACAGGGAATTGTCCGAAATCTTTAAAATGCCGGATGGCGCCGTTGTATGCCATCCCTTTATCAATCGAACAGCAGCATATATAAACAAAAAACCTCCCGCAATAGCATTTGCGGGAGAACAGTATCATACATTCGCTTCTTTGCTGCGCTCGATCGCGATTTCCCGCAGCTTGAATTTCTGGATTTTCCCGGAAGCTGTCATCGGGTATTCCTTTGTGAATTCGATATAGCGCGGAATTTTGTGGTGCGAGATTTTGCCTTTGCAGTATGTCCGCAGCCCTTCAGCGTCCAATTTCTCGCCTTCTTTCAAAATGATCCAAGCCATCAGCTCTTCCCCGTATTTCGGGTCCGGAACGCCGACCACCTGGACATCCTGCACCGATGGATGCTGATAGAGGAACTCTTCGATTTCCCGCGGGTAGATATTTTCTCCGCCCCGGATGACCATGTCCTTGATGCGGCCGGTTACCGCAATATAGCCATCTTCATCTTCAACGGCGATGTCGCCCGTATGGAGCCAGCCTTCCGCATCGATGGCGCCCCGCGTCGCTTCCTCATTTTTATAATAGCCCTTCATGATATGGTACCCGCGTGTGCACAACTCGCCCGGCACGCCGGCCGGCACCCTTTCATTCGTCGCGGGATCGATAATCTTCACTTCCACTTCCGCATGGGGCTTGCCGACGGTTGACACGCGTTTTTCGACGTCATCGTCCGCACGCGTCTGAGTGATGACCGGCGACGATTCCGTCTGGCCGTATGCAATCGTAATTTCAGATGCTCCCATATCGCTGATGACTTTTTTCATCACTTCAATCGGGCACGGCGAACCTGCCATGATGCCGGTGCGCAGCGTCGATGTGTCGAAAGAGGCAAAGTCCGGATGGTTCAATTCCGCGATGAACATCGTCGGCACACCGTGGAGCGCGGTGCACTTTTCATCCTGCACCATTTGCAGGACTTTTTTCGGTTCAAACTGTTCGGCGATGACCATCGTCGACGCATGGGTGACCGCTGCCATCGTCCCCAGCACACAGCCGAAGCAATGGAAAAACGGCACCGGGATGCACAGCCGGTCCTTTTCCGTCAGGTTCATGGTATCGCCGACAAGTTTGCCGTTGTTGACGACATTGGCATGCGTCAGCATGACCCCTTTCGGAAAACCGGTCGTCCCGGATGTGTATTGGATGTTGATGACGTCGTCCGGGTCCATGGACGAAAACCGCTCTTCCAATTCGGCAGCTGAGACACCCGTCGCGAATGCTTCAAATTCACTCCATGTATAAATTCCCGGATAGTTATTCTCCCCCATCAGGATCACCCGTTTGAAATGCGGCAGCTTTTCACTTTTGACGTCCCCTTTTGGGGCATCCTGCAATTCCGGGCAGACGGTGTTCAGGATATCGATGTAATTCGAGCCTTTGAATTCTTCCCCTAGAATCAGTGTCGTAGCATCGGACTGCCGCAGCAAGTACTCCAATTCGCTCGCCTGGTAGCTGGTGTTGACCGTCACCAGGACGCCGCCCATTTTGCCGGTCGCGAATTGGCTCAAGAGCCAGTGGCGTTTATTGTCCGACCAGATGGCGATGTGTTCGCCCTTTTCGATGCCGATGCCCATGAACGCTTTGGCGAGCCGGTCCGTTTCTTCGTCGAACTCTTGGTAGGTCTTGCGGATGCCATGCTCCGGATAGACATAGGCTTCTGTCTGCGGATGCTGGGAGGCTGCCTCCCGCACCACTTGCCCAACTGTTTTTTGTACAATCGCCATTTGAATCCCCCTTATGTAAACGCTCTCATCACCCTCCTATATTATCACAAAATTCCAAACCTTGTGAACCGCTTCCATTGCCCAAACAGGCGGGTCGCTCTTTCCCCTTGCCCCGTGATAAAATAAAACCATTATGCATGATGAAAGGAACGAGCAATGGAATTCCAAACAATGAACGAACAATTGGCGGAGCGGCTGGAGCGCAAGGAACTGGTTTCCGGCACCATCAGTCAGCCCCGTTCCAAGTCGAACGGCGTTAAACGCGTGAAACTGAAGCCCGTGGAGATCAAAGGCCAGTACCTCGTCCAATTCGAGTATCAGCATGAGCACGTGCTGAAACACGAAAACCTGCCACTTGCAGAAGCAGCCGGCAAGTTCGAGGAGCTGTTCGGCGAGTTCCGCCAAGGGCTCATCCAGTTCAGCACGGAACGGATCCAGATTCAACTGTCCAAAAAGTTCAAGGTCTCCTGGAAAGCGGAAGAGACCGCTGCCAAAACCGCTGAACTGGCCCACAACCGCCAAAAGCAGTATTTGCTGCAGGACGGGATTCCGTATCCGTTCCTCGTACGGCTCGGCGTCCAAACCCCTGACGGCAAAGTGAAAAAGCAGAAATACGATAAATTCCGCCAGATCAACCGCTTTATCGAATTTATCGACGATGCGCTTGCCCACCTGCCGAAAGACCGGACTGTGCGAATCCTTGATTTCGGTTCCGGCAAATCCTATCTGACGTTTGCGCTCTACCATTACCTGCGCATCGAAAAAGGGCTCGACCTCCGTGTCACTGGCCTCGATCTGAAAACGGAAGTCATCGAGGAATGCCAGCGCATTGCGGAAGACCTGCAGTACAGCCAACTCGAATTCCTTGTTGGCGACATCAATGATTACAACGAAGAATCCGCAGTGGATATGGTCGTGACGCTGCATGCCTGCGACGTGGCAACTGATATGGCCCTGGCCCGGGCAGTCAAATGGAATGCCAAAGTCATCCTCAGCGTCCCTTGCTGCCAGCACGAACTGAACAGCCAGATCCAGGCGCCCGAGCTCGGCGTCATGCTGCAGCATGGTCTGATCAAGGAGCGGTTCAGTGCGCTTGCCACAGACTCTATCCGTGCGGAGCTCCTGTCGCTGGTCGGCTACGAAACCCAGCTGATGGAATTCATCGACATCGAGCATACACCGAAAAACATCCTGATCCGGGCCTACCAGACCGGCAAAATACCGGCACCTGGACAATTGGAACGCTATCAGGCGTTCACCGGATTATTATCGGCGAAGCCGTTTCTTGAAAACGAATTAAAGGAGCTCCTATGAAACGAAAAAACCTGGTCAACGGCATCATTCTGGCATTTTCCGTCATCTTCATCCGCTTTATCGATGTGCGGATCTACGACATGAACTTGATCGTCACGCTCCTTCTGACGGCGGGCCTGATTTACGGCTTGATGAAAGTGGTGGACCGATTTCCGGCACTCGAGGCGCCTGTCGCCAAGCGCACTGCAAACATCACCAATATCGTCGTCATCGCTGCTATTTTCATCGCCTTTTTCGCGCTTGGCTTATGATACTAAAAAAGACCGTCAGTCTTCCAAAGACTGACGGTCTTTTGCTGTTTTCAGGAAATCCGGTTGTCGTTAGATGCATCGATTTCGAGTTGATAATTTTTTCTGTACTCCCGGGACTCAGCTGCTGCGAGCACCAGAAATACGCCTGCCAGAAGAAACGCGGGAAGCGACCCTTGATAGAACCCCCAGGCCAGCGCTGCGACGATTGCTGCGAATAAAAACCCCATGGCTTTTGCAGATTTGCTGTTCTGTTCTTTGATCTCTTTCAAATCCAGTTTATTCATCCTTTGCATTCCCTCCCAATACACAGCATTATACGAGAACCACTGCAAAAGGGAAGAAAAAAGTGCCAGTTTCACAGATTCTTAACATTTGGTTATGGCCAAACAGCTGGCGAATGGCCATACTCATAGGTTGCCTTCACAAAAAAAAGGACAAGCGGAATGGCCGCTGTCCTTGGTCGAACGATTGATGCTCACTCTGCACGCCCCGTTCACGGACGGTTGGCGTTCGGTTCTTCATCAGCTTCCGATTGGATCGCTTCATGGATGTAGCTTTTCACCGGTTCGAGCGTCAATTGCAGCCCGCTTGTCTCCAAATTATTTTCGAGATAGTCGAGCTGGTGCTCTTCTACGGCATCGGATTGAAGATTCAATGTATCGTTGATGTACAGCATCCCTTCATTGGTCGCCATCGGCGCCGGCGCGCCTTCACCATTGCGTTTTTCCGCTTCTTCGATGCCGATAACCAATCCTTCATCCTGCAGCTCTTTCATGGCTTTTTCATAGCGTTCCTTGCCGATGCCTTCCGCAAGGCGTCCGTCAAGCGCTTTCACCTCATCGAATGTGGCACCTTTGTAATACTGTGCATAATAGGCCATCAACACCTGTTCCTTATCCAGCAATTCTTTCATGGAAACCCCTCCAGTAAGTATCGTTTACTGGTTCATTCCCTTTTTCGATGGCCATTATGCATCGGGAAGGATGCGATATTGAAAATCCCGCCGAAAAAGGAGCAGACCGCCTGCTCTCCGCCACGGACTTCAGGCAGGACAGCCAGCGCTTATTTATTGGCCATCCAATTGATCAGCGCCTCGGCCGTTTGGTCCTGCTGCTCGAACGGGCCGATTTCGGCCGGCAAATCGTTTTTCTGCTCGCCGTACACGCCAAATTGGGCGTGGTTGCCTCCAGCAATTTCAATGAACTCGCTGTTTGCCGAGAACTGCATCCGCCGCCCCTCGATGTCTTGAGCAGTTGTCAATCCGTCGTTCTCCGCTGACACCGACAGCATCGGCAAATCGCTCAATGCAAAATCGCCTGACGGATAAGCAGCCAGAAAATAAAGGCCGCCCAGCTCGTCTTGGTGTTCTTCCGCGTATTGGGCTGCAGCGACACCGCCGAGCGAATGGCCGCCGATAAACCATTTTTCGACTGCCGGATAAGCGGCAATCACCTCATCTGCCCGATCCGCAGCCAAAATCGGAAATTTCAGCGGCATGTCCGGTATGGACACCGTATAGCCAGCTGCTTGCAGCTTTTCAGCGAGATAGGCGTAGGCCGCTGCCTCCACTTTCGCTCCCTGGTACAAGATGACGCCTTTGCCATTGGCATTTTCCGGATGGAAAACAAGTCCGGAGCCGTCCCGTTCAATTGCCGCCAGATCTACCCGCGCCAGCAGTTCTTTGCTCGGCCCGTAATCGAATTGCGCGTAAGCCACAAAACCGGCAGCGGCTGCCAAAAGTAGAACAGCGACTGCCAAAAGCAGCCGGATGCTCCATTTCTTCATGTTTCCCAGCTCCCCGCTCTTCTTTTAATACGCTAAACCAACGCGGGACTTCAGGAACGCTGCTTGTTCCAGCTCGCTGTATGCAAATTCCGCGGTATCCCCTACTGTGATTTCCCGTCCGCCTTCCGGCAGGAAATCCTTCTCTGTCCGGTAATTGCCGCGTGCTTCCCCGTCCGGCAAATAGGTTGGACACACAACTGTCCAGTCTAGTCCGCTGTTTTCGAGCAGGCGGAACGCTTTTTCATGCTCTTCTGCTGAAAATGTCAGCTTTCTGTTGGAATCGCCGCCTTGGTAGCGGAGCACTCCTGGCGTCAGGCGGCTGTTGAGGATGCCGGCCGTGCCGATGGTGATGATCCGGCTGATGCCGCGCTTTTCCATCGCGTTGATGATCAGCGGCATCGCTTGGGACAAAGTGGTCGTCCGGTCCGTGCCAAGGGCACAAAAGACCGCTTCCGCCCCTTCGATCGTCCGCTCGACGTCTTCGGCATTGCGGACATCGCCAAGGAGAACTTCAATGCCGGGAAGCGGCTCCAGTTTCTTCGTCCGCACTAATGCTTTCACTTCATGTCCCCCGGCAAGTGCACGCTTCAGCCATTGCTGGCCTACACGGCCGGTGGCGCCAAACATCGCGATTTTCATGGTCTTCCTCCCTTATTTAAAGTGGTAGCCTTTTTTCGCCAGCACTTCTTTGATGTCTTGCCGGCGCGGCTTTCTCAGGAACTGCGCCATCTGCTCGCTCCAGGTAGCCTGTTTCTGGTTGGTGCTGCGCGCTTCGTAGTAACGCGCCATCGTTTCGTCGTAAGCCGGCAGCAGGGTTTCGTATTTCGCTTCATCGTATTGATTTTCGTGGAGGATGGCTTCGACCGGCAGCCGCGGCTTCACTTCATTGGCTTCATTCGGCACGCCGACTGTCAGCCCGTATACCGGAAATACACCGTCCGGCAGCCCGACCAATTCGCTGACCGCTTCCATATTATTGCGCACGCCGCCTATGTAGCAGATGCCGTAGCCTTTCGATTCTGCAGCGAGCGCCAGATTCTGCGCCAGCAAGCCGACGTCGGTCACCGCCACAATCAGGTTTTCCGCCTGGTCGAAGACGATCGATTCGCCTTGGAGTTTGCCTGCATGCTTCAACCGGTTGTAATCGGCGCACATCAGGAATACGGCACCTGCGCCTTCCATCTGCTGCGGATTGCGCGACAGCTCTCCGAGCGCCTTCCGTTTTTCAGGATCTTTCACCCAGACGATTGAATACGCCTGCACAAAATGGGAAGTGGCCGCGTGCTGCGCCGCTTCGATCAGCTCGCTGACCTCTTCTCGCGTCAATTGCTTGTCTTTGTAATCACGCACAGACGCGTGGGATTTCATCAATTCGATAACCATGTCACCTAACCCCTTTCCGTTGTTTCTTCTATCCTATCAAAAACTCTCTTAGGATACTGCCGCAACGATTTTTGGTACAATAAAATCCAGAGGTGAACGAATTGAAACACGCCAAAACCGCTTTTTCCGTCTTGTTTCTGTTAGTGCTGGGCGGTTTTTTATTTGTATGGATCCAACGGGAAATGGAATTCCGGGAAGAATTGGAACAGCGTCCGCTGCCATCCGGGCTGCACCCCATCGTCGAGGAAAAAACCGATGAACTGGTGCGGCAAGCAGAAGCTGCGGGCATCAATATCCTGATTACGGATGGCTTCCGTTCAGTTGAAGAACAGAACGGCCTCCATGCCCAAGGCAGGGGCTCCCAAGGCAGCATCGTCACCCACGCGCGCGGCGGCGAATCCTACCACAATTACGGGTTGGCCATCGATTTCGCACTTCGCCTGAAAAATGGCGAAGTGGTCTGGGATACCGAACGGGACGGCAACGGTAATGGAAAGCGCGACTGGTTCGAAGTCGCAGCAATCGCCAAGGAGTTGGGCTTCACGTGGGGCGGCGACTGGCGGCACTTCAAAGACTATCCGCATTTGCAGATGTCGTTCGGCTTGTCGATCTCCGAACTGCAGCAGGGCTACCGCCCGGAAGACGTCATGGATTAGCTTCGCTGTAACGCCCAGGCCGTTGCTTCGTCTTATACAGTAAAGGGGCGATGGCGGATGAAGAAACGTGAGATTCTTTTATTGATGGCCATAACAGGTTTGTTGGCGGCTTGCGGAACAGCAGAGCAGCCAGGGGCAGCGCCAGATGACTGGGAAGCGAAGCCTTTTGCTGAAACGAACGAGGGCGATTTTATTTACCGTCTGGCGGCGGAAAGCGATTCGTTCAAAGCGGGCGGGCCGATCTCCATGTATGCGGAACTAGAATATACCGGCGAGCGTGACAGCATCGATATCTATCACGCCGCGTCGCCGTTCTATTTTCACCTGCATGAAAAAACCCGGGATTTCGAAGTCCCCTATCCTATGAACGAGCCGCTGATCACGACGACGCTTATCAAAGGCGAACCGCTGCGTGAACAGTACCGCGGCAGCGGAGGCTATGCACAAGAAGATCCGGAAGCGTACCAGGAATTCGTTCAAGGTGTGATGAACGGGCGCTTTCCGGAAGGCTTCTACGAAGTGGACGGTTCCGCCAATTTCTATACCGGAAATCCGGAGGCGGACAAGACCGATTACGACATCCACGCCGCCATCCGTTTCAAAGTTGTTGAGTGACAGGAAAAACCCGCCCGGTTCCAATGGAACCGGGCGGGTTTTGTGATTTGTTGCTGTATGCATTGCGGCAAATCGGTATTCACTTTCACAACGCTTGGTTTATTTGCGGAAACAGCTCTTTCCGCCCCTAAAGCTCTTGGCGCAGCGCCTGGATGACATCGATTCGCGTCGCTTTTCTGGCGGGACGCCAGCCGGACACCATGGCCACGCCGATGCTGATGGCAGCTGAAATAACAACGAGCTGCCACGGGATGACCGAAATCAGGATATCCACTTCATTGGCCCCTTCCTCGCCGAGCGAACTCATGACGAGAAGCGGCACAAGCCAATTCGCCAGCATGCTGATGGCGTAGGAAATCGCAACGGCGAGCACGGTGCCGATTACGCCGATTGCCGCGCTTTCCATCAAGAACAGCCGCTGGATCAGCTTCGGCTGCGCACCGATCGCTTTCATGACGCCGATTTCGCGCGTCCGTTCGGTTACGGCCATGGTCATTGTATTGAAAATACCGATGGAAGCAATCAATACCGCAATCGTCCCGACAAAAATGAGGCCAGCTTTCAGCACTGTGAAGAACATATTCATCGATCCGAGTTCTTCCGTGACCGAATAAACATAATACCCTTCATTTTTCAAAGCTTCGGTAATACCCCCGACACTTTGGAGGTCATCGGCAAAAACCGCGATTTCACTCGGCGATTTTTCAAGGCCCAGCTTTTCATTTATCGGCCCTGCCCAGCTTTCATCGATGTAGACGGAACCATCCGTCATCCAGTCTTTTGCCGGTTCTTCGGCAATGCCTGCGACCTTAAAGCGCCAGGTTGCCGGTTCTCCTTCACCTTCATAAGGAGTGAGTTCCATTTCAAACGTCTGTCCGATCACTGTCCCTTGGAATCCTTTCGGCTCATCGCCTTCCTGCTTTGCTTCTTCTTCCGTCAACAAGCCTGCAGAGAAATGGTAGCCTACAATCACTTCGTCATCTGACGCCGGCATTCTGCCTTCCGATAACGCAAGCCCCGCTTTCTGCTCGTTTTCAAGCCCCGTAAATATCGGCGACCCGAAACCGCTTCGCTCTCCAAGGCGGACCAACGCTTCTGCTTGTGGCCGGCTGCGTTCGGTCACCGCTATGACATGGTCCATCTCCCGCATGGCTCCTACGTCTACCGGCGTAATTGCGGCACCCTCCTCTTCCTTGCCTGCCACTTCGATTTTCGTCACCATATTATTGTCCAGCACGTCATCCGTCAACGTCTTATGGAGCCCGAAACCGACTGAGGCCAGCACGATAAGGAAAGCGCATCCCATCGTCGCCGCCAGAATGGTGGTCGCCACCCGGAGTTTATTGCGCTGCATATGTTGTTTGATAAAGCCGATCTGGTCCTTATACTGCATGCCGCTTTTCCCCTTTCATCAATTCGCCGTCTCGCAGGCGATACTGCCGATGAGCGATGCCGGCCACTTCATCGTCATGGGTGATGATGACAAAGGTAATCCCCAGATCCCGATTCAAGGAGCGGATGAGCTCCAGAATTTCCTGTTCGGTTTCTGAATCCAGGCTGCCCGTCGGTTCATCCGCCAAAATCACCGGCGGCTTTGTAATCAGCGCCCGGGCAATCGAGACGCGCTGCTGCTGGCCGCCTGAAAGTTCGTTCGGGTAGTGGCCGGCCACTTCCGTGAGGCCCACCGACGCCATCAGCCCGCGGACCGCCGCTTTTCGCTCCTCGTTTTCAATCCCTTTGATTTTCAACGGCAATTCAATGTTTTCAAAAGCGGTCAGCCCCGGCATGAGCTGGAAATTCTGGAACACGAAACCGAAATTCTCCAACCTGAACGCGGCCATTTGCGATTCGTTCAAAGCTGACGTTTCGTGTTTGTTAACCGTGACGGTTCCGGATTCGGGCGCCATGAAGCCTGCCAGGATATTGAGCAGTGTCGATTTTCCCGAGCCGCTTTTCCCCAGAATCGCTGCAATCTCCCCTTGCCGCACTTCCAATGTCACGCCTTTCAATACCGGAACAGTCTGTTCCTCCCCTTTTTTGCCGATGGCAAATGCATGGTGCAAATTGTTGATATAGATCAAAAAAATCGCTCCTTCCTCTTGCTTGTCCTTAGTATAAAAGGAAATTCTTAACAAACAGGAAGGGTCTTTCTGAAGAAATCCTTAAGAAAGCAATTAACTCCGCTGAAAGAAGGGTATCCATTCAATAAGCGTTTTGACTTGCCTGCAAGGATATGCAATCCTTGTTGATAGAGAAAGATACCAGCTGCTGAAAGGGGGGCGTTGCATGAAGCAGTACGCCATTGTGATTCCAGCATATAAACCGGATGAAAGATGCATCCATCTGATCCGCGATATTTTGGCGGCAGGGTTTCCTGAAGTGATTGTCATCGATGACGGCAGCGGCCCGGCGTACAGGGACATTTTCGAATCGCTTTCAGCCATCCCCGAAGTGACCTTATTGAGGCATGCAGCCAATCAAGGAAAAGGACGGGCACTGAAAACGGCTTTCCACTACATACTCAATAACAAGCTTCCCTACGAAGCGATCATCACCGCTGATGCCGATGGCCAGCACCTTGTCTCCGACATGCTCAAAATTGCACGCGGCCTGGAGGAAGAACCGCGCCACGTCGTGCTTGGGGCCCGCGATTTTACCCAGAAAGATGTGCCGTTCCGCAGCCGGTTCGGCAACCGGTTCACCCGCCTGCTGTTCCGGCTTTCGACCGGGACCGTCCTGTCCGATACCCAGACCGGGCTGCGGGGCATTCCCGTCAAGTACTTGGAGCGGCTGCTCGCCGTCTACGGCGAACGCTTCGAATACGAAATGAACATGCTGGCTGCGCTGAAAAAGAATTACATCCCGGTTTCAGAAGTGACAATCGAAACGGTGTACCTTGATGAAAACAAATCGTCCCATTTCAACCCGCTCCGGGATTCGTTCCACATCTATAAGGTTTTCTTGTTCTACGGCCTTTCGGGCGCGGCATCGTTCGGCCTCGATATCGGCCTTTACTGGATCTTCATCCAATTGCTGCGCGATGAAGCTCCCGAACTTTTCATTATTCTCGCGACCATTGCGGCACGCGTCCTGTCATCATTATTCAATTACTATATCAACCGCAATAAAGTCTTCGGGCAAGGGTCGCACAAATCGTTCATCCGCTACTACATCCTGGCAGCGTTCATCATGCTGGCTTCCGCCGGTTCGGTGCATTTGCTGTACGCCGAATGGCTTGGCCGCGGGGAAGTCATCCTGAAAGTCGGAGTCGACACCGTACTCTTCATCTTCGGCTTCATCGCCCAGCGCGCCTGGGTATTCCGGAAAGAATAAAAAAACTCCGCTTCCCTTTTTATTGAGGAGCGGAGTTTTCAGCTCGTTGAGAAAGATATAAAATGCTTTTCTCTTAACCGATATTCCGCAAAACAGCTGCGCTTGCCGCGGGCGAGCGCCAAGCCTCCTCAGTCGCTTCGAAAACCTTGTGCTCCTGCATCGCTTCGCTAGCTTCGTAGCAAATGGTTGAGCAAATTCCATTTGCTCAACCATTCCCTGCGGGGTCTCGGCTGTCTCGCTTTCCCGCAGGCAAGTATCGGCCAAACAGCATTTGGCCGGTACTTTGCGACGAAGCGTGTAGCGCTGCAGGAGCAGTACGGTTTTCTCCGCTGTTTTGCTCCATATCTCAGATAGCACTGTAAAAGCGGGTAGAGTTATCAGTTTTTAAGAGAGAAATCAGCGCCGGCGCGTCCAAGGGCTAGGCGAAGCTATGAGACGAGTGTACTTCTCGGCTCATGGCGGAAGCCATGCCCAAAGCGGCCGACGCGGTATAAGAAGTCTATTTCTTTTATCAACTAATCTAAAAAAGGTTTCTCGACATCCTAAAAACTCCGCTTCCCTTTTTACAAGGAAGCGGAGTTTTTGTTTTATCGAAGGCCGAGCAGGCTGTCGATTTCTTCTTTATTCATTTCAAATCCCGTGTAGTGCCGGACGAGCTTCCGCTTTCCGAAAAGCCCTTTTTTATAGAAGGCCAAAAGCGGAACAATCCGGTTGCCGGCCAGTTTCTTCATGTCTTCTTCCAATCCCATGTCTGCACTAACGTCTTTGTGTTCATACGGAATGCCTTTGGAAGCCAGATATGCTTTGGCATCCTGGCAATCCGAACACGTCGGGCGTGTGTAGAGGACAAGTTCCAAATCGCTGTTCATCGCTATCGCTCCTTTTGTTTGCCTGCTTATGCCGCAGCTGGTTTAAAGCCTTTCAAGCGCAGCGCGTTGATCAAGACGGAAACCGAACTGAAGCTCATCGCTGCTCCCGCAATCATCGGGTTGAGCAGCGGGCCGCCAAACAAGAACAGGATGCCCATCGCGACCGGGATGCCCATGACGTTATAGGCAAATGCCCAGAACAAGTTTTGGCGGATGTTCTTGATGGTCGATTTGCTCAGCTCTACGGCTGTCAGCACGTCCATCAAATCGCTTCGCATCAGGATGATATCCGCTGATTCCATGGCCACGTCCGTGCCGGTGCCGATGGCAATCCCGACATCCGCTTGGGCAAGGGCCGGCGCATCATTGATGCCGTCGCCGACCATGGCGATTTTTCTTCCGCCGGCCTGCAGTTTCTTCACTTCATTCGCTTTGTCTTCCGGCAGAACTTCGCTCAGTACCCGCGTGATGCCGACTTGTTTTGCAATGGCTTCTGCTGTCAGCTTGTTGTCGCCGGTCAGCATCGCCACTTCAATGCCCATTGCTTGGAGTTTCTTCACCGCAGCAACGCTGGAAGGTTTGATGGTGTCTGCCACTGCAATAACGCCGGCAGGCTGTTCATCGATTGCAACAAACATCAACGATTTCCCTTCACCGGCAAGGCGATCTGCCGCTTCGAGCGCATCGCCGAAGCGGATGCCTTTTTTGTCCATCAGCTTCCGGTTGCCGATCGCTACCGTGCGGCCATCCACTTCCACTTCGATTCCGTATCCCGGAACTGCCTGGAAGCCAGCCGCCTGGCCTAACGCCAAGCCTTTTTCAGCCGCTGCTTTGACAATCGCTTCGCCAATCGGGTGCTCTGACCCTTTTTCAGCCGCCGCAGCAAGGGCCAGAAGTTCATCCGAAGCAATCTCGTTGTTGGCTCCGACAATATCGGTCACTTTCAATTTCCCTTCGGTGATAGTCCCAGTTTTATCAAAAACGATCGTTTCCACTTTATGCGTGGTTTCGAGCGCTTCGCCGCTCTTGATCAGGACGCCGTATTCAGCGCCTTTTCCGGTGCCGACCATGATGGCGGTCGGTGTCGCAAGCCCGAGCGCACAAGGGCAGGCAATTACAAGCACGGAGATGGCGATCGTCAAGGCGAATACGCCGGTCTGTCCGCCCAAATACCAAGCAGCGCCTGATAGGAGCGCCAGCACAATGACAATCGGCACGAAATAGCCAGAAATGATGTCCGCCAGTTTGGCGATCGGCGCTTTCGAACCTTGGGCGTCTTCAACCAATTTGATGATTTGTGCGAGAGTGGTATCCTTGCCTACTTTTGTCGCCTTATAGCGGATAGCCCCGTTTTTATTGATGCTCGCACTGACAATGGTATCGCCAGGCCCTTTTTCGCTCGGCAGGCTTTCGCCTGTCAGCATCGACTCATCCACTGCGGTCTTGCCTTCTATGACAATGCCGTCCACCGGCATTCTTTCGCCCGGCTTAACGACCAGGATATCCCCGACCACCACTTCATCGACCGAAATTTCCTGTTCCTGCCTGCCTCGGACGACCATTGCTGTCTTCGGTGCCATGCCCATCAATTTCTTAATGGCTTCAGACGTTTTCCCTTTGGATAGCGCTTCAAAATATTTCCCTAAAGTGATTAATGTCAAAATCACAGCAGCCGACTCGTAATACAGGTTGTCGGCGTTGTGGTCGTTGCTTGCAAACATCAGTGCGGTGACCGCCAGACTGTAAACGAATGCGGCACTTGTTCCGAGTGCGACAAGCGAATCCATATTCGGATGCCCCTTGAACAAGGTTCTGAAGCCGACTGTGAAGAATTTGCCGCCGAGGATCATCACCGGAATGGTCAATAGGAGCTGGATCAGTGCAAAATTCGTGTGGTTGACTTCCGGATCGATGATGGACGGCAAAGGCATGCCGAACATATGGCCCATCGAGATGAGCAGAAGCGGCACTGTAAAGACGGCTGACAGCCAGAAGCGCCGCCACATTTCTTTGATGTGCTGTTCTTTTTTCTCTTTGTCTTCATCCGCCGATTCCTGCGTGGCGGCATCTTCTTGAATTTCATAACCGGCATCGACAACTGCCGCTTTGATCTCCCCGACACTTAACGATGCGGGATCGTATTGGATGGCCATCTTTTCAGTAGCCAAGTTCACATTTGACTGAATAACGCCCGGCAATTTCCGGGTCGCTTTTTCAACCGATTGGACGCAGGAAGCACAAGTCATCCCTTCAACCACGAACGTTTTCGTTACGGTGTCGGTCAGTGCTTTATAACCCGCATCTTCCACCGCTTCCTGTATATCTTGCACGGATACGACACCTTCGTCGTACACAACTTTCACTTTTTCTGTCGCCAGGTTGACATTCGATTCAGTCACGCCAGGCAATTTCTTGATGGCTTTTTCAACTGATTGCGCACAAGATGCGCATGTCATCCCTTCGACATTCAATAATTTTTCCACGGTTTTTCACTCCTCTTCCCATTAATGGCAGCTAATCTGATGATGTTCCTTGCACTTGCACTGGCCAGGCACACAATTACATGCCACTTCATCCACCGCTTCCGGCGCTTTCGCTTCCAGCGCCTCTGCCAGCAGCCGGATATCTTCATGGCTCAGTTCCGCTTTCGAAATCATTTCGGCGATTGTCTTGCCGACTGCGCGGCTGCAGATTTGGCCGAATAGCCGGTCTGTCGCGCTCTTGACGCTTCCTTCTTCGCTGATCGCCGCGGAATAAATGAATTTATTGCCTTGCGGCTCTGCTAGCAGGACGCCTTTTTTAACGAGACGGCCAATAAAAGTCTTGGTAGTCGCCGGCTTCCAGTCTTTCTTTTCCTGCAGCACTTCGACCACTTCTTTGCTCGTCGCTTGTCCGAGCGTCCAGACCACACGCATGATTTCCCACTCCGAATCAGTGATTTCCACTTTTTCTTCGACAGTCATTTCCTCACAACCCTTCGGTTACATTTGTAATCGTTAATTGAAGTTTACAACTGTAATCGATCCTTGTCAACCACTTTGTTCCTAAAAAAAACTGCGCTTCTGTTCTGGAATTCCAGAACAGAAACGCAGCTTCTTTTATTTCAGCAGATCCGGCTGCAGCCCTTTCCGCGGCGCAGCTGAACGGTACCATTGATAGCAAAGTATGATGATCAACGCCAGATCAACGGCATCACCGCCGTAATACATCAATAGCGTCCCCCGCTTCTCCGTCCGCTCCTGGGACACCGGCCGGTGGATTGGCATAAATCAGCTTCGCCAGGATTTTATGCCCCGCTAGCGCCAGGATCAAAACGGCCGAGCGCAAAATGAAGCCATAGCGGTGAGGGGCCACATCGACGTAGATGATGGACATCGTAAACAGATATCCGGCCAGGAAGACATGGAGATGGACGAACGCATACAGCCAGGCCGAGTCATGCATCGCTTCAAAAAGGCCGGTTAGATAAAGTGCGTACAGCCCGCCGACATTCAAAAGGGCGGCTGCCGCCGGATGGCTGGCCAACTGAAGCCACCGGCTCTTCAACAGCCGGGACAGCCTTCTCGCCGAAGGCACACTCAATGTTCTTAACAATAGCACGGCCGGCTTTGCGTAAAGCAGCAGCAGCGGCGCAAGCATGCCAAGCAGCAAATGCCTGGCCATATGGGCCTTGAAATTCGAATGGGCAAGCTCCCCGATCGGCCCGAGGAGCGCTGCAGCTGCCGAAGCGAGCCCGGCATACCAGAATAAATAGCGGCGCACCGGCCATTTTCTGTATTTTTCCCCTGATGCAGCAGCCGCTATGGTGTAAACGACAAAAAGCGCGGCAAGCAGCCATGCCGCGGCTTCCATCCCTCCGAAACCGGGTGCCCCGTGGCCATGTCCCGCCATTCGATCGCCTTTCTTCCACGGCGGACTTTTTCGACTGCATCATCAGGAAAATGCCGATTCCCAATAGAGCCGCCCCGAACAGATTCCACGCCAAATCGTATGGCAGCAGGTCAACGCCATAACGCACTTGGTGGGTCCGCAGGACTTTGTGGTCGATGAGGCCGTCAAATAATTGAAAGCCGCCGAGCCCGATGAACACAGCAGCCGTCCATCTTTTCATCCAGACAGCGCTGCGCCTTCTAAGATCTGCGAACAGGAACAAGCCGCCGATCGCTGCAAACCAGGCGAATGAATTCAGCAAGCCATCGGCGAATATTCCGATGCGCGGTGTTGATAAATCATAGAAATGATGCCATTGCAGCAATTGATGGAAAATCACTTCATCCACAAACGCCATTAGCCCGATGCCGAACAGAAGGCCGGACCACAAGTTGCGTGAAGCATGCTCCTTCTGAAATCCCTCACGGTTTTGCCTATCCGACCGCTCCGACTGGATTGCCATCCCTTCCCCTTCTTTCCATCAGGTTTTCTAAGAACATACCCCTCCGGAACCGCTATAAACCCTTTACCGTCCGTGCGCCCAAGCGATGCGCGGATCAATCTGGCGGCTCATGCGCACCATGACCGGCTCGAAGCCGAGGCGCGGCCAGAAGTAGGAAGCCAAGTGATTGGCCGTGCGCCAGTCTGTATAAATAAAGTCGAATCCTTCTTTCTGCAATTCCGCGAAGCATTGGTTGGCCATGGACCGGCCGACGCCTCTTCCGCGAAGGTCCGGATTGGTTGATGCCGCCGGCAGCTCGATGCATTTTTCAGGCATCACCAGATTGAACGGATCCCCGTCTTTGTAATAGACATGGAAGCCTGCAACTTGTTCCCCTTGCTCCGCAATCCAGACATAGGAATTCTCTTCTTCCGAGATTTCTTCATACCCCTTTTTCACTTCTTCCATTGTTTCTTTTGTAATGGGGTTCCAGGAAGGCGCAGCGGTCTGATGGATGCTGTTCCACAACGCCATCTTTTTATAGAGCTGGACATCCCCTTTAGTGCCGCGCCGGATCTTCAGCGGCGGCTCAGGCACCACTTCTTTCGGCTCGTATTGATCCAACGGCAGGACTGCGTATTTCTGTTCAAAATGGAATGACTGGTCAAGCCATTCGGATAGCAGCTTCTGCTCACCGAGCGGCACCATCAGGGCATGGGTAAAATAGCCGTGCTTGACCCATTCCGCTCCGGCATCGGCATAGAGGAGGCGGACCAGCCGGGGGTGTTCATGTTCGCTGATGGCTATCGATTCATAGTCCATCCAGACATATCTGCCGCGCTCGGCATTTTCCTTGAATTCGTACAGCAAATAGCCGATGACATCAATTCCACGAACAGCAACGATGCCCCCGATAAACGGGCGCTCCAGCATTTTCCGGATCACCGCTTCCGCCTCATCGATTTCTTCGAAGCGCGCCGGCAGAAACGGAAAGATCTTCCGCTCCCGTTCCTGGCGCTTGGCAAGCAAGGCTGCCATCTGGCGGATGTGTTTTTCTTCCATGCCCATAAACCGAATCATTGCACTCACTCCTTGGTCTGAAGTTTTACCTCGAGCATATGATAGTTCCCATTTTCCACTCTGTCTCCAAAAACTACTGGGACCGGTTCGACAAAAATCGGGCCGTCGACGATGACGGTATGGAACTCCCCTTCTTCGCCGCAGGCGTCCACACCGCTCGCTTCAAGCTCCTCGATCAGGCTTTCATTGAATTCACGGCCTAGGAAGCGTTTGTCCAATCGCTCCGTGTCCACGACCGTGATGACCGCCTTAAACCCTTCCCGAATCAGTTCCAGCAACAGCTCTTTCCGCGGCTCCTGCCACAACGGATGGTTCGCTTCCACGCCAGCTATGGCGCTAACCTTCTGCACCCAAGCCAAATGATCTTCCAAATCGATGTCGCCATAGACGCCCATCCCGACGCCTTCTTCTTTGAAGTGCCTCAGCTGCCGGATAAATTCATCCTCATAGCCGGACCAGTCCGCTTTGCCGACGACCAGCGGCAGGCCCATCCGCGCCGCCTGCGCTTCCATAACCTCGAGCGGGAGCCCGTGCGAACGGGACCGCGAACCGTCTTTTTCAAACATGGTGAACAGGGCTGCCGGCACGTGGCCGGCCATGACTGCCCGGTAGTACGCGAGCGCCGAATCTTTTCCGCCGCTCCAGGACATAACAAATGTTTTTTGCATATTGCACCTCTTTTTCCGCTTTTCGCTACCCTTCCCTAGTTCGACGCTGGCCCACAAAAAACCTGCGGAACCCGGCAAGATTGCCGCTGTCAAATAAAAAAACAGCTGCAAAAATCTGCAGCTGCCCATTCAAATCATTTGCCTACCATATTCTCCGGACGTACCCATTCGTCGAATTGGTCAGCCGTCAAATGTCCGCTCTTCACTGCAGACTCTTTTAATGTTGTGCCTTCTTTATGTGCCTGTTTCGCAATCGCTGCCGCTTTTTCGTAGCCGATATGCGGGTTCAGAGACGTAACGAGCATCAATGAATTGCTCACGTGGTTTTGGATCACTTCAAGGTTCGCTTCGATGCCTACTGCACAGTTGTCGTTAAAGCTGATCAAGCTGTCTGTCAACAAACGCACCGATTGCAGGAAGTTGTATGCAATAACCGGTTTGAAGACGTTCAACTCGAAGTTCCCTTGGCTTGCTGCAAATCCGATTGTTGCGTCGTTGCCCATAACTTGAGCGGCAACCATCGTCAATGCTTCGCTTTGTGTCGGATTGACTTTCCCTGGCATGATGGAGCTGCCCGGCTCGTTTTCCGGAATCGTGATTTCGCCGATGCCGCTGCGCGGACCGCTTGCCAGCCAGCGAACATCGTTGGCAATCTTCATGGCGTCCGCTGCAAGCGCTTTGATCGCACCGTGCGTATAAACCATTTCGTCATGACTTGTCAGCGCATGGAATTTGTTTTCAGCTGATGTGAATGCAGTGCCGACTGATTCTGCGATGAATTCCGCAACAGACGGGCCGAATGTCGGGTCCGCGTTGATGCCTGTGCCGACTGCTGTTCCGCCGATGGCGAGTTCACGCATTTCTTCAACGCTCGCACGGATCATGCGCTCGCTTTTCTCGAGCATGTGCCGCCAGCCGCTAATTTCCTGGCCAAGCGTCAAAGGCGTTGCGTCTTGCAGATGTGTGCGTCCGATTTTAATGATGTCGTCGAAACGCTTCGCTTTTTCATCAAGCGTCGCTTTCAATTTCTGGATGGCCGGAACCAGGTTTTCCGTAACGGCTAAAACGCCTGCTACGTGCATCGCTGTCGGATATGTATCGTTCGAGCTCTGCGACATGTTGACGTCGTCGTTCGGGTGAAGCTTTTCATCTGACGATTGCTCCGCCAGGATTTCGTTTCCGCGGCGAGCCAGAACTTCGTTCATGTTCATATTGGACTGCGTGCCGCTTCCTGTCTGCCAAACCACTAGCGGAAAATGGTCGTTCCATTTGCCTTCGATCACTTCGTTCGCTGCCGCTTCGATTGCTTTCATCTTCGCTTCGGAAAGCTTGCCAAGTTTGTGGTTTGCTTTCGCTGCCGCTTTTTTCAATTGGGCAAATGCCATGACCACTTCATGCGGCATGCGCTCGGTGCCGATCGCAAAGTTCTGGAGGCTGCGCTGCGTTTGCGCTGCCCACATTTTGTCCGCTTCTACCTGAATTTCGCCCATCGTGTCTTTCTCTGTACGATATTGCATTCCATTCACTCCAATTCGTATGTCGTTATGTAGCCTTCTCTTCTATTAAACACAAGGAGCACGAAAAAAGCGACCTTTCCACTCAAAAAACCGCTAGTTCTGCCCCTGGAAATACCCTTCGATAATTTCTTCATCCGAGTGCGGCACGAATTCACCGCGCACTTTCTGGGCTCCGTTGATGCAGCCGCTTGACAGCAGGACAATATCATCCGGTCCGCTTTCTTTCAATGCGGCCATCACGGCCTCTTTGCGGGTAGGCGCTGTCACGACTTGCTGCTTATAAGGAACCGTAAAGCCCTTCAGCACTTCATTGACGACGTCTTCCGGGTCATTAAAGTCCGGATGGTCGACGGTGACGATGATGACGTCGGCCTTCCCTTCTGCCGCTTTTGCCATCTTCGGCATTTTTCCGAAATCCCGGATGCCAATCCCCGCAATCAAGGCAATCAGGCGGTTATGCGGCAGCTTGCCCACTTCCCGCATGACCAGGTCAAGCGCCACTGGCGTATGGGCGTAATCCAGGATGATCTTCCGGCCCTCGGGACCCGGAATCACTTGGAACCGGCCTTCGACTTGCGGCATGCGCGGCAGGACGCGGAGAATCTCTTCCATGGTGGCGCCGGACAACAAGGCGGCCGCAATGGCAGCTGTCAGATTTCCGGCATTGTACTCTCCGAACAGCGGCACCTCCACTTGGTACATCTGATTGCCATAGCGCAAATCGAACCGCATGCCGGAGCCGCTGCTGTCGAGGTTGCCCCAAACCAGATCCGCCCCCGTATCGGCAGAGCGGCTGTAGCTGAGCGACGGATAATTGACTGCCGCCAAAATCTGTTCGGCCATGCCGTCGTCGTCCAGATTGACCACTGCGCTTTTCGCTTGGGCAAACAGCAGCAATTTGCTGTTCAAGTAATGCTCGAAGGTCTTGTGGTATTCAAGATGCTCCTCGGAAATATTAGTATGGATGGCGACATCGAAATCGATGCCTTCCACGCGCTTTTGGTCCAATGCAATCGACGATACTTCCATCGATACCGCTGTGTCGCCATGGGAGACCAGCTGCGAAAATATCTGGTGGATGTCCGAAGAAATCGGCGTGGTCGGTGTGCTTTTTTTATAAGGGAATTTCCCGTCGGAATTGAAGACGCCGGTCGTTCCGATAAATCCGCTGCGGATTCCGAGCAGATTGAATAAATTATAGACATAGGTCGCTGTGGTCGTTTTGCCGTTCGTGCCGGTGACGCCGACTTTGATGAGCCGGTCTTTGGCGTCTTCGAAGAAAAAGATCGACGCGTAGGCCAGCGCACGGCGCACATCCGCTACAACGATGAACGAGATGCTGTTATGCTGCTTTGCATATTGCGCCAATAACTCCGCATCGGACCCGATGATCGCCGCCGCCCCTTTTTCGATCGCTTCCGGGATATAGAGATGGCCGTCTGTATTTTCACCGGCCACACAGAAGAACGCAGCACCGTTGCTTACGTCATTGGAATTATATACAAGAGAACTGATTGTTTGTTCTGCAGGACCAAACTGTTCTGTGATTGGAAAATCTGGAATGTGGTCGAATTGCATATTCATTGAGCACCTCTTAACGTAAGAATAAGTACGGTTTCATGGATTCTTCTCTACATAAGACTCGTGTCATTATTCTATCATTTCCCGGTAGGCGCGGAAACCGTTTAAGAAAAACTGCCGTATTTTTTTGTGATTCTTTAGTCATAAGCCCTTTTAAACCCATATTTTTACAAAAAAATCAAAGAAAAGCCGGCAATCAAAGCGATAATGCTTTTTTGCCGGCTTCCCCTTATTTGATTTGCTGTTCTTTGGCATTTCCGTCTTTTTCACTGAGCTCGTAGCGCAATTGCTCGAGCGCCGGGGCATAATCCGATTTGCCTGTAAGATTTTCAAGCATTTCCTTCACATCAATGCCTGATGATTCTTTCAGCGTTTCCTGCAGGGAACTCATCAAGTTCGTTGCGTAGGAAGTCACGCGGTTTGCGCCGCCGCCTTCTCCGCCGCCGGTATCCACAACGGTGATCTTATCGATATTGCCAAGCGGCGCAGCAATCTGCTTCGCATACTCCGGCAGCATATTGACGATCATATCAAGCGTTGCAGCTTGGCCGTACATTTCAAACGCTTCGGCGATTTTGCGCTTCGCCTCCGCTTCTGCGAGACCTTTCAAGCGGATGATGTCTGCTTCCGATTCACCTTGTGCCCGCTGTGACTCAGCTTTTGCAAGGCCGTCCAGACGGATTTTCTCAGCATCGGCTTTCGCCATCGCTTCCACGCGGTATTTCTGTGCATCGGCTTCTGCCAACTGCTTGGACTTCTCCGCTGCTGCAGCCTGCTCGACCGAGTAGCGGTCTGCATCGGCTTTTTTCTTCACTTCGGAATCGTACTGGCGCTCACGACGCTGGATTTCTTTTTCTTCCAGTTCGATCTGCTTCTGGCGCTCGATGATGCGGATCTGCATTTCCTGCTCCACAACTTCCTGCTTCGAACGGGCTGTTTCCAGCTCATACGCCTGGTCGGCACGGGCTTTCGCACTGTCCTGCTCCCGCTTGTATTCCGCCACTTTCAATAAATTCTCTTTTTCCGCTTCCGCGATTTCCGTGGCGCGTTCGATTTCAGCACGCTGTGCGTCTTTTCCGGCTTCTGCGCGTTTGATGCGCGTCTGCATTTCCGACTCGGCTGTGGCAATATCGGCATCGCGTTTCACTTGTGCTATCCGCGCTTTACCGAGTGAATCCAAATAGCCGTTTTTGTCGCGGACGTCCTTGATGGTGAACGAGACGATGATCAAGCCCATCTTCGCCAGATCATTGGATGCGACGCGCTGCACTTCCTGGGAGAACTTGTCCCGGTTTTTGTAGATTTCCTCTACCGTCATCGAACCGAGGATCGACCGCAGATGCCCTTCAAGCACTTCTTTCGCTTCGTTTTCACGGTCCTCTTTCGATTTCCCTAAGAATTGTTCTGCCGCCGTCGCAATTTCTGAAATCGACCCGCCGATTTTGATGATGGCGGTCCCATCGGCCATGACCGGCACGCCTTGTTCGGTATAGACTTCCGGTGTCGTCACTTCAAGTTTGCTGGATAACAAGCTGAGCGGTGCTGCCTGCTGGAACACCGGCAGCAGGAACGTCCCGCCGCCTCTTATAATTTTGATGCGGTTGCCGGAATCGTCCGTATGGACGTTCTTCGAACCCAGGTAGCTCCCTGTGACGATCAGCGCCTCATCCGGTCCTACCGTCTTGTATTTCGTAATGTAGACGCCCACAATCGCTAAAATAATAAACGCTGCGACTCCAATTGCAATCCATGTCATTTCCATCTCATTTCCCCCTATTTTTTATTTTATGGACATTGGTTCATAATCCCGGACATACAATGTGCCGTCAGCCACTTCGATGATCAGGACGCTTTTGCCATGCTCGATCGCTTCGTTGTCGTAGCCGGTGGCGCGTTTGGAAATGATGCCTCCGTAAGTTTCGATGACCACCTCGCCGTAGCCATCCACCGGGATCGGTGTGATGACCTTGGCGACTTGCCCTGCAAGTGACTCATCGGTATAGGCAATGGACGATTCTGCCGAAGCGAGCGGTACCAGGACGAAGAAATAAAGCAAGAGGTCCAGGAAGAAAGCTCCTGCCGCTGCCGCCAATAAGATAGCAGCACTGCTCCAATCCGTTGCCGCCTCAAGCAGATAGCCCCCGGCTGACAGCAAGGTGAAAAAAGCGAGCAGGACAGCCGGATTCAAAAACGGCACTCCTTCCCCTGCATCCGCTACATCCCCGAAAAAGACATACAGTACGGTCAACGCCCCGGAAAAAATCAGTATGTACATATACAATTGCTCCATCGGCAACCCGAACACCTCCATTGCCAGAACCTCCCATAAGAGTATTTATTTCTCTTGTCTTATATACGGGCCATCCGCTATTAAGTTTCAGAATTGTTGAATAAAAAATAAAAACCTGTCCGTTAACGGACAGGTTTTGCAAATTGAAGTTCATGGAAGCCTTTGGCGATTTGGAGGCCGATTCCGACGAAGCCGTCTGCCAGCAATTCCTGCTGCTTTTCCAGATCGTCGATTTTGCCCGATGTATAGCCGGTGTATTCTGGCGCGGCATCCTGCAGGTCTTTCACGAGGATATAGCGCAACATGCCGTCGTACTTCTCTTTCAAGGCACCGATGTGCATCCCTTGTGAAAACTTGTCTTTCAAGCTCGGGATATTCAGCGGTGCGACTGTGCAGCACACATACCGGAAATGCCCTGCCAGATTCGGCAATTCTTTCATGATCACGTCTGCCAGCTTTTGCTGAAGCCGGTTGCCGCGGTATTCCGGCAATACGACCGAGATTTCCTGGTAGATTACATGGGGCAGGTCTTCTTCCGGGAGGCCCAGGTCATAGCCGAGATGTTCTGCATCGATTTCCGGTACCAGCAACGCACGGAAACCGATCAGCCGATTTTCGGCATACGCCCCGACCAGCAGGCCGCGTTCGTTCAAAATGAACAGAAATTCCTCTGTGCTCAATGGCTGAAGCGTACCTTTGTCCGGAAGCGAATCGATGACGTGCTGCTGAATTTTTTCGATTTCCGGCAGGTCTTCGAGGTACAAGCGCTTCATGTTCAGCGGCTCTTTCTTGTTGAGCGCCTGGTTCGTGATGGTGCCCTCATATAGATTGTTCATGGCGCATTCTCCTAATGGTGGGATTTCATACGTTAAGAATAGCATGTCTTTTCTAGGCCCGGGAGGATTTTTTTTATTGTACCTTTTTCCTGCGGTTCTCCCCCTGCCCTGACAGGAAACCGTTAATCTGCTCTTTGCTCGCGAGCAATACCGGCCGGTTGCGGGGATCCATCTCCCGGAAAGCCGCGAGACGCTGCCGCATCTCCGTTTTCCGCCTTCCATAAGTGGTGATGATGAATTTCAGGAATTTCCATTCCATCCTCTCTGGACAGCCTTCGCCCATATCGTGACGGGTCCGGCCGATATTCGTCAGCCAGCGCTTCAACACCCGGTACAGGCAGACCCGAAGCGGCAGCTCCAAATAAATAAGGGTATCCGCCCGGGACAGACGGAGATCGATGGTGGAAGAATAATTGCCTTCGATGATCCAGGCGTCTTCTTTGACCAGCTCTTCAAGCGCTTCCCTGAATTCGTCTTTATCCGCCTCGACCCACCCGGGCTTCCAATGATAGCGGTCTAAATGATAGACCGGCAAACCCAATTCCTCTCCGAGCGCTCTTGCAAACGTCGACTTTCCGACGCCTGCTGAAACTCCGACAACCATGATTCTCCCCATCTTTCCATCCCCTTTTTTTCAGCTGGGCAAGTCTTGTCCCAGTTGCTTTTCCATAGACAATCCGAATAGTTGATTATACAATTTCAGCTTTTCGCTTGCAATATGAAAATGACCGTGTTATTCTAAGGAAGAATTATTTTTGTTCGGATAACTTTTAACAAAGTGTCAGATGTTCATCTGCAAGATTTGAGCAAGGATAGTAATACAATGTATGCATATGCATACGAGGAGGAAACACACATGGAACAAGGTAAAGTAAAATGGTTTAACTCAGAAAAAGGATTCGGCTTCATCGAGCGCGAAGGCGGCGACGACGTTTTCGTTCACTTCTCAGCTATCCAAAGCGAAGGATTTAAATCTCTTGACGAAGGTCAAGAAGTAACTTTCGACATCGAGCAAGGCCAACGCGGTCTTCAAGCTACTAACGTTCAAAAAGCTTAATTCTAAGCTACCTATTTCAGACTCTTCTTCGGAAGAGTCTGTTTTTTTATGCACAAATAAAGCGCAGCCCATACAGGCTGCGCTTTTTTCATTGTCCAGTTCCGGCGTCCGGATTTCTTTATTGTGTGGGATTCAGTTGGAAATAAAGCTGGAAACCCAGGAAGATCAATATGATGGCGAGCAGCGTGCCGCCTAAAATAAAAATGGCTATTTTCTTTCCGTCCATGCTTTCACCTCATTCAGCAAATTTCAAAGTTCCATTTTTTCTTCAATCAATTTCATCGCTTCAAATGCGCCTTCGCTTTTATTCGAAAGGACCGACAGCGTCGCCCCCGCATCCGGATAATAGCCGGATTGGAAACTGACGCCCGGGTCATACCCTGTGACGAAGTACTTGGATGGACTCCCGCTGCCTCGCCGGATCCATACCCCGTAGCCGTAATCGTTGTGTTCCCCGGATGCATGGGGATGCAGCAACGTCTCTAGCATTTCATGAGACAAAAGCGTTCCGTCCATCAGCCGCTCCCAAAAAGCCGACATATCACCGGCTGTGACAAATGCACCCCCGTCCGGTCCTCCCTTGACCGGGATGGCGTACTGGTTCGTGCGCCAGGAATCCCCTTCATCGATATAGCCGTTTGCGGTTTCAGCGGGCAGCTGATCGAGGCGGAAATAACCGGAAGCTGCCATCCCCGCCCGGGCAAAGATTTTTTCTGCAACGACTTCATCAAATGGACGGCCGGTTATTTTTTCCACGACCAGCCCTAATGCGATAAATCCTGCATTGTTGTAGTGGAAGCGTTCACCGGGTCTGAACATCATCGGTTTGTCCCGGAACAGCGGCACAAAATCGGCCGGCGACTGCATCCCATACATCGGCCGCTCTACCCAGACCGCTTCAAAACCGCCTTCCGTTTCTTCATCGAAATAATCAGGAAGCCCTGATGTGTGGGTGAGCAAGTGGTGGATGTCCGCCGGAAAGTCCGGGAAATAATCCGGCAACAGCTCCGAAAGCTTGGTATCAAACGACAGCTGGCCTTCTTCAACAAGCTGGCATACGGCGACAGCTGTGAAAATCTTGCAGCCAGATGCAATGCCAAACCGGGTGCCAAGCGAATTCGGCCGCTCATTTGATCGGTCGGCATACCCTTTGGCGGCCGCCCAGGCTTCATCCTTTTTCAGCAGGACCACACCGGAAAACGCCATGTCCTCAAGACCGTCTGAAATCGGGTCTTCCGACCGGGTTTCAAGCAGATCCCCTTTTTCGTCAATCTCGATTTCCCGGCCATCTTGCAATTGGATTGCCAATGGATGGACTTCGCTCTTGTGCTTAGAGAAATACCACACCCGTTTTGGCGCCACAAGCAGGATAAACGCATCGCCTTGGCCGAGGAAATTCAGCGCCTTTGGTTCAATGCCTTTATTGCCCCGGACCGGGATGTCCATCGCTTCGAGCTGCTCGCCGACCTTTTCGACAAACGGGGTCGTAATGCTGACTTCGCTGATGTTGAGGAGCGAGTCGATCGTGAAATCGCCCATCCGGTCCACGTTGCGCCGTGCAATGAACTCAATGATGTTGCCGGCCGGGTCTTCAAAATAAAAGGCGTCTGCGTTGAAATTGGCGTAGAAGATTTCGTCCATGCCTTCTTGGCGGTTCAGCGTCACACGGGAACTTGCCCAGTTTTTGGCGAGTGTGAACTGGTTGCCGGGAATATTGAAGGCAAAATGGTAGAACGCACTGCGGCCGGATCTCTTAAAGATCAGCACAGATTCTCCGATCGCGAGCGTAAAGCTCGCCTCGTCCTCTTCTACAATGCGGAACCCGAGCTGATATTCGTAAAACCCTTTCATCTCTTCCAACCGATCGGTGTATAAGGTCACTTTCTTGAACATGTGATCACCTCTTGCTTTTAGCATACCGAAAACCGGTGTTTTTTTCCTCTTTTTTCATTTACCGAAACGGCAATAAAAAAAGGAGCCGAGGCTCCTTATAACGCTCCAGTGAATTGCAGTTCGGAAAGGTCCCGACTGTCGGCTTGGCCCGCCAGAATCGATTCGACGTCCTGCAGCACTTGTTCAAGCGGAACTGAAACCGCTTTTTGGCCGGTAAGTTCCTCTGCCACGAAAAACGGCTGTGTAAAGTAGGCTTCCAAGCGCTCGCCTCTGCGGTATGTTTCGAGCTCTGCCAGTTGGATGCGCTCCATTCCATGTGCTGCTGCAATCGACCGCAGCTCGCGATAGCGCCGAAGCGTTTTCTGCGCACGTTGGCGAAGCTGCAAATGGCGTTCGCTGGCGTCTGCTTCTTCGAGGATCGACGACGCGGAATGCAGCGGGCTCAAAGCAGGATATTGGTGCCGTGCAGCCAGATCGGCATCCAATTGCCAAAGCGTCTCAAGCGGCCCGAATGGGAAGTCGTCGTCGACCACTTCCCCGGACAAATCGACCAGCAGCGTCGTAACAGATTGATCCCCCAATTGATCTTGCAGTTCGAACAATTCGCCGGAATCGATGCGCCCTTTATCGGTTACCAGGACCGCTTTTTCGCCCAACTGTTTCAACAATGCAAGCGTATCCGCGACCGAACCGGCCGTATGGTCTGCAAGTTCCACCGTGCCTTCTAGTTCAGGATGCGCCGAATCAGGCAGCAAGTAAACGGTTTTCAAGTCTTGTTCTTTAAAACGGTGTAGCAGTTCGGCAACGATGACAACCTGTCCCATCCCCGGACGTGCAACAATTCCTGTCGTTCCGCCTTGGACCAGCGGCGCAAAAAAATCCAGTGCCTTGATTTGTGTTTCGATCATTTTCATCTTCTCCCCCCGTATGATCAACTCGTCCACCGTGCAATTCGCCAGCCTCGCCAGTCCGACCAGCGTTTTCACTTCCGCTTTCCCCAAATCGATTTTTCCTGTGCACAAATTGGATACCGTGGCCGGGCGGATGCCAGCTTCTTTGGCAGCTGCCGTCAAATTCGGCACCCGTTTTCTTAACAACGCACAATTTAACCTGATTTCCTCCATCTCATCACTCCTCTCTTGTTACTTTTAATAGTAAATTAAATTACTCTTTAAAGCAATAAACATTTACGCTAAAGCGTAATATTTTTTACGCCAAAATGAAAAACCCTCAGTCATGAGGGTTTTCGCTTGTGTCATATTCCAAATAAATCATATCGCGGCAAGTGATGCCGTTTTCGAAAATCGGCTCCGGGTAATTCCGGATGAAAAAATCACGGTCAATTGAAGCCATGCGGAATCCGCATTTTTGGTAGAGCGCCAATTGGCCGAAACTCGAGTTCCCCGTACCGATCCGCACCGTCCGAAACCCGAGCCCTGCCGCTTCCGTTAATGCATGCAGCACCAGTTGCTTGCCCAACCCTTGTCCACGCCGCGTTTTTTCAACAGCAATATTCTTGATTTCAATAACAGTGTCGCTCAGCGGCAGCAGCATATAGACGCCGAGCACGGCCTGCCCTTCTTCCGCTACATAGCAGCGGCCCCGAGCACAATACGCCCGCACCAGCTTCTCTGAAGGATCCGCTTCGAGCAATAAACCCATCGGCAGTGCTTCTTCTTTCCCGAGCAGCCGGATCTCCATTATTTCGGTTCTTTAAAGCCTTGGTCGATCAGGTAATCTTCCGCATCACTGAATGTGCCGAAGCTTTCTTCCAAGTTCTTGCCGGTGTAGATGTTCCAGAACGGCTCTTCGTACACCAGATCCAGTTTTATATTGTCCCGGTTTGTCCATGTCTTGTCGTAAGGCGGTTCCGGCTCAAGCGAAAGATAGTCGACAGCATCCGCGACAATGCTGCGGAGCTCAGTCTCGGAAAAATCACGGATGTTGACGAAGCCTTTATCATCCGCCTGGTACTGCGGCAAGTTGCCGACGTAGACAAAGCCGTTGCCGTTCGGATGGAGATGGTAAACAACGATTTTCTTGTCGTAGAGGCTTTCTTCATAATGGAAATTCACACGCTTCATCGATACATCTTTCCGTGTAAGCTCCGGGAAGGATTCAATGACCGCCAGTTTTTGTTCAAATGTAAGCACAATAGTTACCCCGTTTCATAATTGTTCATTCTTAGCTTAGTATAACACGGCACGCCCTAATCCCCCATTAAACAGAAAAAAGCCGCCCGGAGGCAGCTTTCTTTCTGTTACGAACGTTTTTTATTGCCGAATGGCCACCAGACGCCCCGGTCAAATGAAACCGAGATTGCCGGAATCAGGAGCGGCAGAACGATCAAGCCGTACAGCAAGAGGCCGGTGATGACGATCGTCGCAATTTGCACCAGGCTCAAGACGCCGGATGGCATCATGGCACCGAATGTCCCGGCAAGGATGATGGCCGCCGTAATGATGACTGTCCCCATCTTCGCCATGGAGATGCGCATTGCGTCGCGTACTGTCGCCCCGTTTGCCGACTCTTCGCGGAAGCGGTCGAGCAGGAAGATCGAGTAGTCGACTCCGAGCGCAACCAGCATGACAAATCCGAAGAACGGCACTGCCCAGCTGATGCCGTCATAGCCAAGGCCGTTAACGAAAATCAGTTCCGCAATCGAAATCGAGGTGTAATACGTCAACAAGAGCGAACCGATCATGTAAAGCGGCATGATTAATGAACGGAACAACAGCGCCAGGACAACGAACAAGCTGATCAGCATGATGGTGACCGTTTTGCTGAAGTCGCTTGATGAGACGTCTTGCAAGTCATTGTTGATGCTTGCAATGCCGCCGTAGGCGATGTCTGCATCTTCAAGCGGCGTTCCGCGGACTGTTCGCTCAACGGCCGCTTTGATGTCAGCAGTCGTTTTAATCGCTTCCGGCGAATACGGATCGTCCGCCAGAATGACTTCCATCTTCATGCCTGTACCGTCGGAAAATGCATAACGGTCCAGCACTTGCGCAAATTCTTCACTTTCCAATGTTCCTTCAGGGATATACAAGCCGGTGCTGCGCACTGTTTCGCTCTCGCTCATAGCCTGCATCATATCAACCGCCTCGGAAAGCCCGTTCTGGATTTCAAGAAGGCCGTCATTGGAAGCTCCAACGCCTTGTGCAAGCTGCGCCAATCCGGCACCCAATTCTCCGGACTGGCCGGCCGCTCCAGCAAGACCCTGCTGGATACCCGCTAAGCCGCCGCTGATTTGATTCAGGGCCCCGACTGTTTGCGGAATGTTGCCGGTTGCCTGAAGTCCTTGCGACACTTGGCCTAATTGGCCGTTCAATTGTGCAAGTCCTGCAGCCGCATCGCCCAAACCTGCGCTGCCGCCGGCCTGTTCACTGATGCCGGCCAGGTTGGTTTCAATTTCCGTAAGGCCGGACTGCACTTCGCCCAATCCGTCGCGCGCTTCAGTGAGACCGTCTGCAAGCAGACCCAACTGGTTGTCGACGTAAAGATCGTCGATCACTTCACCTGTCGGCCGGGTAACGGCGCGGACCGTGTCAACGCCTTCGATTTTCTCGATTTCCCTGCTCAGTGACTCGAAGTAAGGGACGACCGCTTCTTCTGTCAACGGTTCATCCGATTTCACGATCACTTCCACCGGCAGCGAGTCGCCTTTTCCGAAGCCGTCCTCAATTGCCCGAAGGCCCTTTACCGATTCATAATCCGAACCGATTTCGTCAACGGTATTGAACGACAAGTCGTTATTATACGTAAACAAGAGCGGCACGGTGATGATGGCGACCACGAGTATCGACAGCAGCGGCCGGTTGATGGACAATTTGCTCATCCAGATCCAGATTTTGCTGTCATGATGGGAAGCCGATTTCTTGGCCGGCCAGAATAGTTTCTGTTTCAACAGCGCCATGAAGAACGGCACGATGGTGAACAGGACGAGCAACAGGACGAATATACCAACTGCGACTGCTACAGCTGACTTGAAGATCGGAAATTCTGCAAAGCCGATGGCAAAAAACCCGATGAATACGGCCACACCGCTGATCAAGAGCGTGCGCCCTGCTGTTTTATACGTGTTGATGATGGATTCTTCGACTCCATGGCCTGCCGACAGCTCCTCTTTATAGCGGCTCAGGAGCAGGATGCAATAATCCGTCCCGATGCCGAACAAAATCGCCACAAGGAAAATCTGTGTATAGTTCGATACCGGGAAACCGAACCAGTCGATGAAAAACGCGACGATCGATTGGCTCAACAAGTACGAAATCCCAACAGCCACCAGTGGAATGAACGGTGTGACAATGGAACGGAACACTGCAAGCAGCAAGCCGAAAATCAATACCACTGTAATGATTTCCGTCCGTTTCAATCCTTCCTGCGCACTGATGTTGACATCATTGTTGATGATGGCTTCCCCGGTGACATAAGCGGTCATGCCTTCGGGGACAACCGTCTCACGGATCTCATCCGCGACCGCGTTCACTTCTTCATCGGTGCCATCAACGGTAACCGGCATGAGGACCGTCTTGCCGTCTTCCGACACCAGTTGTTCTTCAAGCTCTTCGCTTTCCACCGGATTCAAAACACTGGAAACCGGTTCGCCAAGCGCTTCGATGTCTGCTGCCATGCCGGAAAGCGTTTCCCGCATCGCCTCATCAAGCTCTTCTTCAAGCGGCATTACCAGCGAAATCGTCTGGGCAGAAACGCCGGCTTCTTCCAGAATTGCAGCTGCCTGCTGGGAAGCGGCTTCATCGGACAATTGGAACGAGCCTGCCTGCTCCGCCTGTTCCGTTAAATTCGGCGCCAATAAAAACAAGGCGACGGTCAAGACAATCAGGCCGATGGCAATCGGCCACTTCAACTTCAATACTGTATGCATGCCTTACACTCCATCCGTTTTGATGATATCTTTCAACTTGCGGAAAATCGTCAGGAACTGCTCAATTTCCTCATCTGCTATATATTGGCCGAACAGCTTTTCGACATACTCAGTCAGCACTTTGTCGGACTGCTTCTGGATATGGATCCCTTTATCCGTCAGCTCCAGCAGTTTTTCCCGGCGGTTGGCCGTTTCGACAACCCGGATCAGATCTTTTTCCAGCAACTTTTTGATCCGGCTGGAGACGGCGCTCTTATGTACTCCCTGCATCACCGCCAAACGGCCCGAAGTAATGCGCTGTTCACGCCCGATCAATTTCAACAGCTGGATCTGTTCCGGCGAATATTCCTTCCAAAGCGGATCGTCAACTGATTTGATGACCCGTTCCGTGCCATAGACCATCACTTCCGTGAACAAATCGACGGCTTCTTTGATGCGTGCATCCATAATAGTTTACCCCCTCAACTAAATAACAGTTTAGGGGGTAAACTATTCCATGTCAAGGGATAAGGAGCGCATAAGAAAAAAACCCGCGAACAGAGTTCACGGGTTTTTCTTTAGACTTCTTTCGTTGCGGTTTCCCTGATGTCTTGCCGGCGTGCATAGATATTGCTGACGATCGTCTTGATGACGCCGTAGACCGGAATCGCCAGGATAATGCCCCAAAGGCCGGCGATATTGCCGGCTGCCAGAATCAGCGTAATAACCGTCAGCGGATGCACATCAAGTGCATTCCCCATGACGTTCGGCGTAATCAGATTGCTTTCAATCTGCTGGGCAACCAGCATGATGATCATGACGTAAACAGCCATGATCGGGTCCTGCACCAGCGCGATGATGATTGCCGGGATGACGGCGAGGTAAGGCCCAAGGAACGGGATGACGTTTGTCGCCATGCCGATCAGCGCGAGCAGCAATGCGTAATCCAGGTCGATGATCAGGTAACCGATCAACAGCATGATCCCTACCAGGAAACTGACGAACAGCTGGCCCTGGATGTATGCCTGCAACGTCGCGTCAATGTCACTCAAGGTTTTGCGGATCCATGTCTTGCGCTCGCCTTTGAAGAACTTGGCGATGAACGGCGCAAATTTATCATGGTCGAGCAAAAGATAGATCAGGAAGAATGGCACCAGCACGAGCGTCACGATTCCGGAGATCAAACTTCCGAGAAACGCCAGTACCCAAGAGCCGATGTTCCCAGCCCATTCTCCCATTTTCCCTTGCAATCCGTTAAGCTGCTCTTCAATCGAATCCGGCAGGCGGTCACGCTGGTTAAACCAGTACATGCCGTAATCTTCCACATCTTCAATAATGGCCGGTGCATTGTCGACCAGCGAGTTCACTTGTTTTGACACCATCGGCCCGATCATTGCATATAGCAGATAGAATACGAGGATGATCAAAAGAAGGACGATCAATACTCCCGACCAGCGCGGAAAATTCCGCTTCTCCAACAAACGGAGCAATGGGCGGCTGAGGTAGAAGAGCACTCCTCCAAGAAGGAGTGGAACGAAAATTGTTTGGGCAATGATAAATAGCGGGTCGAAGATTGCCTGGACTTCAATGAATAAACGAATAATGACTAAAACGAGGATGACCCCTACTCCCACTTGGAACCAAAGTTTGTTAGTCAAATAATTCACTTCCTTTCTTTTGCTAGTATACCCATATTATCACGTAATGCCGCATAGAAATTTACAGATAAAAAGCCTCCACCAGCTTTCTGTGGAGGCTGCCTTTTCATCGATTGAAAAAATTGGCCGTAAAATACGGCTGGTCGTCAGAATTGAACGAGACTCCGACACCCAGATAACCGAAATCGGGTTTGACAATATTTTCACGGTGCCCCATCGAATTCATCAAGCCTTCATGTGCAAAAATGCTGCTGTACTGTCCGTACGCGAGGTTTTCACCGGCGACGAAGAACGATATGCCGTCATCGCCCATCCGGTCGAACGGCGACTTCCCGACCAGGTTCGTATGGCTGAAATACCTGTTTTCCGCCATGTCTTCACTATGTTTGCGGGCTGTTTCGCGCGTCGCTTCGTCCCACTTCAAAAGCGGAAGCTCCCGCTGGATGCGGGCTGAGTTCGTAAGTTCGAACAACAGGAATTCAAAGCCTTCCTTAAGCTCTGCGTCCGGTTCTGCATAGATCTGTGGGCGCTTCTGCTCCAACTCCCCGTCTATCACTTGAAGCGCCGTCACCGTATCTTCCTCGTGGACATCATAAAAAACCGTGACATACAAGGAGTCGACTTTAAAGACGTCGTATTCGTCACGCGTGTCGAGAATGTACTGGACGTTTCCTTTTTGAAGGCTTTTGAGTGGGATTCCGAGCGCTGCGCGCACTTCCGCTTTATGCGAATTCATTGTGATGCCCCGTGTCGAAGAAATCAGATCCTGATTGGTGAACATGCCATTGACATGCCCTTCCTGGTCATACGACAAGAGGACATAATTCTGGTAATCTTGATGGTAGCTATGCCAATCCGTGCCATATTCATTCCGCATCAAGCGCAGCGGCAGCCCTACGTTCGCCTGTGCCTGTTCTTTCGTCATGCCAAGCGTCACATTATGCACCGCAAACAGCGATTGCGTATCATCCAGTTCCGGCTTCGCTGCCGCTTCCGGCATTTCCGCCGTGCTGTTCCTGATCATCGATTCCAGCTGGCCGCCGATCTGGAGCGTAAACTGCTTCGCTCCTTCAAACGCCTCCGCTAAAGAAGGATCGTCTTTCACTTGGCCGATCGTCTCATCAATCGAATCAAGAAAACCGAGATCCACATATTCCCCCGCTTTTTCTTCCCATAGGGGCCGTGCCAAAAAAACAGCCACAAGCACTACCATCAGCCATACCAGTTTCCGCACGCGCATCACCTCTCTTCCCACAGTGTAATCATATAACTCTTGTCTATAAAGTAATAAGCTTCTCTATCGGGTGGAAAAAATCCTTTCACTTCGGTAAGCAAAAGGATTTTTTGTTTTATTCGCCGATTCCGGCAATGGACATCTCTTTAACCGGCAAGAACAAGTCCCCGGTCTTCAGGTAAGTGATTTCGACCCGATCCCCTTCTGCCAAATAGATTGCTAAAGGTACATTTTCGGAAGAAACAATGAAATTCGTGCCGTTCTGCAGCAAGAAGGAAACGACCGTAAAATCGCCGTTCTTCTCTTTGAACACCCGTTCCACTGTGCCGGAGGCGGTCGCTTCTTCAGCGTTCGAACTGCCATCAACCGAACTGCCGCCGCGCTGCAACGCGGTTTTGTACAGCTGAAGTGCTTCATTCGGCGTTGCCGCGTGCACGGAGATCTCGGGATTCGCAGCCGAAACGATGAAATAATTCTGCAGGAAGCCGTTCGAATCCAGAACCGGCGTCAGCCAGCTGGCTTCTCCATAGAAATTATAGAGCACCGGCATTTCACCGGACCATTGCTTTTCAATAAACTGCTTTTCGATGATCTGCAGGTTCCCTTGGGAATCCATATACGAGTCTTCCATATCCCCCGTGAAATATGTCGATTCACCGGTCCGGGCATTGGTCAGGGAATAACCGAGCATGGAATCGACGCCTTCTTTCGGGCTTGTAAAGTCCGTGAAGTAATACATCTCGCCTTCTGCATCGAAAATCGGGCTGACGTTCGCTTCCGTTCCTTCATCGGACGGCAATTTCACATCTTTCTTGCCGAACTTGCTGTTCCAGAAGCCGTGGACATAATTGCCGTAATAGCTGTTTTCCAGACTCACCGATTCCGGGGAGACCGCCCCGTCCATAAATGCCGGGATGTCCTTTAGCGTGTATGCTTCCGTCTTTCCGCTTGCCGGGTCCACCGCCACAATGCCTTTGGCGTCAAAGCCGTTGCGTCCGCTGATGAAATCGCCATAGGTGCGGATGTAGAACGGTTTTCCGCTGTCATCGACTTCAAGCTGAGAGTCCCCGTAAAACACCGCTTCCGGATTTTGCAGCCGCATATGGCGCTCGATGTTTTTATTGAAATAAGAGGAAGGGGTATAGATCATTTCCGCTTTGATGAATTTCGGATTGGCCGAAGCATCGGTTGCGCTCATGGTAAAATACCCCGGCGTGGAATCAGCGTTCCACCACTTGAAAAACCCGGAAAACTCCACCGGAGCGATGTAGACGAATTGCCCGTCCACTTTCTGCACCTGCAACCTGCCCAGCTCATAATAGCTGGTATCCGGCACTTGGCCGAACGCTTTTTTCATCTTGTTGCGCGCAAATTTCGGCGGAACGCTTGCGGGTGTCTGGGTTTCATCAAATGCTGCAATTTCTGTTTCTTCTGCCATGCCGGCAGTTTCATGCTTTTTCTCCGCATTGAACAGTGGGGCAGAAAAGATGTAGGCCGCCAACAGCAAAGCGCCCGCGAATAAAACGGCCTTTGCTTTTTGCTCCCTGCCGTGTGAAAACAGTGTCCCGAGACCGGCCGCCACAAGGAGGACCGGCCACAGCGACAACGGGTTCCGGTCGATATTTCCGATATAATAATAGGCCGCCACTGCCGCCGTACCTATGATAAAGACGGCAATCAACGCCGGCACCATCGCTAGCGGACCGGCAGCGCCGTCTTCTTTATGGTTCCCCTTGCCGCCGGCCAGCGGCACGATGATAAATGCGGCAAGCAATGCCACGATGGCTCCAAATATCAGTATCGATCCCATGATTCGATCCCCTTTTTCATCCGAATGTTTTTCCTCAATAACATTTACGGACAAAAGAAGGAAAAGTTTCACCCGCTTCTAGCGGCAGATCCGCCGCGCTTCTTCCATAACGGTTCGCACGATGTCAGCGGCGCTTTCTTCTTCGCGGAGCATACGCGTCGACTGCCCCGCCCATAGCGACATGAACTGGGCATCGCCCTGCTTCGCGGCAGCTGCGCGGATATCTTTGGTGATTGTATTTTGCGATGGGAATGGAAGCGGCTGGAAGCCCATTTCATCAAATTCCGAAATGAAGCGGTTCTTGATCCCCCTAGCCGGCCGGCCGGAGAAGTTTTTCGTTATGACCGTGCTTTCTTCATCACTTTCGAATATCGCCCTTTTATGTGCCGGATGGGCAGCTGATTCCACTGCGCATAAAAACCGCGTGCCAATCTGCACGCCTGCAGCCCCTAGGACCAGCGAAGCGGCCAAGCCGCGCCCATCGGCAATTCCACCGGCTGCGATGACGGGAATGTCCACCGCGTCCACGATTTGGGGAAGGAGCGACATCAGCCCGACTTGTGCACCGTCCGGGTGGGAATCGAGAGAAAAAGTGCTCCGGTGCCCGCCCGCTTCACTGCCCTGTGCAACAATGGCATCTGCACCATCCCGCTCAGCTTCCAAGGCTTCCTGCACAGTGGTGACCATTGTGATAATTTTTACGCCTTGCTGTTTTGCCGCGTTCATCCCTTCGGCTGGAAGCGAGCCGAAGGCGGTGCTGATGACCGGTACGCCTTCTGCAAGGCAAACTTCAAATTGCTCCCGGCTCCAGTCGGGCGAAGAGAATGGGCCGGCCGCTTCCTCTATCCCCAATTCGCGGCGGAATGCATTCAATGCCTTTTGGACTTCTTCAACCCTTCCGAAATCGTCTTTGGCATTTTCCGCAAAAATATTGACGGCAAACGGATTCTGCGTCTGTTTGCGGATTTCCTTTACCGTCTCCCTCAACACTTCGGGGGGCATGTACGCAGCCCCCAGGCTTCCAAGGCCGCCTGCTTCACTGACTGCCGCCACCAGACTGGCAGTGGTCGGCCCTCCCGCCATACCTGCCTGGATAATGGGATTCGCGATTCCTAACAAGCGGCAAATTTCGGTTTCTAATGAAATCATCTTCTTTTCCTCCTTCCGGAACTTCACGCAAAATGAAGTTTCTTTCTTTTCAGTATTGCGAAAATCCCGTTTTTCCTCAAGCAGGAACTTTCTGTTTGCTGAGGCGTTCTTTACCATAAGCAAACATTTAGAAGGCGGGGTTTACTATGAAGGGATTCCTTTCACTTTTAGGCATCACTTTAATCGTCGCGGCATTCGGGTTGATTCTTTTATCTTATTCCGATATTCCTCTCGAAGAACTGAAAAGCAAAGAGAGAATGAACGTATATATGGAAACACGGCAAAACCAGACAGCAAAAAATCCGGACTTGGATTTCTTGCTGGACGCAGCCGACAGCTGTAGCTATCCAGTTGCAGCACAAAAAGAGGCAGTCTCTGATTAATCCAGAGACTGCCTCTTTTGGTTATACAGTTAAACGAATCGTATTCCCCGCTGGGTCTTTCACTTCAACTAGGTCACCTTGCATTTCGACTTCCGCTCCGAAATCGCGCAGCTGGCTGACCGTGGCTTTGCGCTTCTCTTCGTTCTCAAGCACCAATGTATAATACCCCAGGCCCGCTGCGTTTTCCGGGAGCGCCGGAATGCCGATGCCATTCCAGACATTCAAACCGATATGGTGGTGATACTTCTGGTCCGCCAGGAACAATGCCTGTCCCCCTAAAGAAGAAACCACTTCAAACCCTAAACCGTTCACATAAAAATCTTTCGCTTTCACTAAATCTGAAACGTGAAGGTGGATATGCCCCATTACCGTCCCGGCAGGCAGCCCTTGGAACACTTCCCCGGACGCTTCAGCGGCCTGTACAAGGCCTGCAGCATCGACCGGATCCACTGCCATTACAACTTGGCTGCCGTTCCAGTCCCATTCTTCCGGTTCCCGGTCGCGGTAAATTTCGATGCCGTTCCCTTCCGGATCGCTTAGATACAGTGCTTCACTGACCAAATGATCCGAGGATCCGATCCCCACTCCATTATTATGGAGGTGGAGGAGCATTTTCCCTAGTTCCTTGCGGTCCGGAAGCAAGATGGCAAAATGGTACAAGCCTGCGTAGCGCTGATTTTTAGGGACAATCCCATTACCCGCCTCCAATTTCAGCAAGGCTTGCCCTCCTGCTCCCAATACAGCGGCATTTTCCGTTTCTTTCAACACTTCAAAACCGATGATCTCTTTATAAAAACGGATCATTTCTTTTAAATCCAGAACTTTTAATCCGACTTCACCTACATATGTGACTGGTTTTACATGAAAATTCATTTGAGGCCCTCTTTTCTTTAGTTACTTTATGTAACCAATTATATTTTAAGAACAATAAGGTGTCAAGTAACTACATTCCTTTATTCAATGCGGTATTTATGTTATTATGTAAAAAAGGAGTGACTGCAATGGATACTACTGTAATCTGCCCCCGTTTTGAAAGTGCGATTTCACTTCTCAGCCAACGTTGGACCGGTTTGATCATATATCAGTTATTGTCTGGGCCGCAGCGCTTCAGCCATTTGACGGAAGTCATCGGAATCAGCGGAAGGCTGTTGTCTGAACGGCTGAAAAATCTCGAAGCACAAGGCGTCGTTGTTCGAAAAGTATATCCGGAAACCCCTGTCCGGATTGAATATGAGTTGACTGAAAAAGGCTTTTCCCTTAAACCCGTTATGGATGCCATCCAAGACTGGTCACAGGAATGGGTCGACCCGGCCGACACAAAAAAACAGCTTATCCCGAAAGGGTAAGCTGTTTTTTATTGCAGTTTCATCGCTGCTCTTGAAGTTCCATTATATACTTCAGGCCTGCATGCGCAGTGCTGAAGATGGGCGTGCAGGTCTCAAGCGAAACAATCGACATTGCCAGTTTTGGATTGATGCCCACCAAAATGCAATCGGTGCCGATCAATTTCAAGCTGTCTGTCATCATTTGGATCTGGTAGCGGATTTCGTTTTCAAATTCTGTTACACCGCTTAAATCGAGCAGCACATACTCAATATTCCTGTTCGCACATTCCATCAGCACTTTGGCCAGCAGCTCATCCGAGCGGTGCCGGTCGAATTCCCCGATCAATGGGAGCGCTATGGTCTTATGCCAGATGTGCAGAATCGGGATGGATAAATCTTTTATGAGCTGTTCGTTCCTTTTCAGTTCTTCTGCCTGTGTTGTCACATCCATCAGCATGACGATGTAACCGGCAATTTCCTGATCTTTGCCTTTGACAGGAGTGACTACAATATCTGTCACAAACTCGTTTTTGATCGTGATTCTTGCACGATGCATTTCGCTGATATGCTTCATCTTTTCCCGCTGCCGTGCCGGCTGCTGGTGGAACGCATCCATATTCATCCCGATCAGCTCGCGTGTATCTTCCATTCCATATAGCGGCACCACTTTCGACAGCAGCCGATGGGCTTCACTGTTCATCCAGCGGATGTTGTAAGCCTCGTCCGCTATCATGATGGTTTCGCCGATATGGTCGAGCGCGTTAAGCAAAGAAATTCCTTCTGGTATTGTCCCTATAGCTGTCATGTATTCCACCTTAATCTTCAGTCTTGGTCGTTATGCTTATCTCTATTATCCCATAGCCTCATGCACTGATGCCGGTTTCAGGCAAATTTTCACAAAAAAACCTGCGCGCTCTTTTTGCCTTTGGCAAACGAGTAATTTCCGTCAAAACGTTCGATGGATTCGTTGTCGATCCAGTACGTTGCTTCAAACAGTTTATCCAGAAAGTACCGGTCATGGGATACGGAAATGATTGTGCCCGGGAATCCGGCAAGCGCTTCTTCCATCACTTCTTTGGCTTCCAAATCAAGATGGTTTGTCGGTTCGTCCAGGATAAGCAAGTTGCAATCAGAGTGCATCAATTGCGCCAGCCGAAGCCGCATTCGTTCCCCGCCGCTGAGCTGGCGGACGGGCTGAAACACCATATTGCCGAAGAACAGGAATTTCGCCAGCATCGGCCGGGCATCGTATTCCGATACAGCTACCATATCCCGGAATTCCTCAATCACTGAACGATCATTGTCCATCTCGAGTGTATGCTGGGACAGATAGCCGGCCGAAACGCCGCTGCCCATCAGCACTTCTCCGGCGTCCGCCCCTTCGCTGCCCAGAATGATGTTGAGCAGCGTTGTTTTGCCGGCGCCATTCGCTCCGACAATTGCGGCTCTTTCGCCAAAACGCACATGCATCCCGGCTTCCTGGAACAAGGTCCGATCACCGAACTCTTTCCATAAGCCTTCAATGCGGACGACGTCTTTGCCGCTGCGGCTAGCCATCCTGAAATCGAGAGCCATCTGTTTTTTAGCCAGCACCGGCCGATCGAGCAGTTCAATCCGCGCTAAAGCCTTTTCAATGCTCTTTGCCTGGCGGTGCATGCCGGCATTCGGCGGATTCGCCCGGTTGGCCCATTCTTTCAAACGCTTGATCGTCTCTTTCATTTTCTGGATTTTCTTTTGCTGGTCCTGATATTGCTGGAACTCAAGAAGAAGCCGCGCTTCCCGTTCTTTGACGTAATCCGAGTAATTTCCTTTATACTGGATCAAATCTCCTTGATCCAATTCCCATATGCAAGTCACGGCTTCGTCCAGGAAGTACCGGTCGTGGGAAACGAGGACAATCGTACCTTTGTAATGGCCGATGAAAGACCCAAGCCATTCAATCGCTTCCAAGTCCAAATGGTTCGTCGGCTCATCCAGCAAAAGCAGATCCGGTTCCTGGAGCAGCAGCTTCGCCAGTCCGGCTTTCGTCCGTTCACCGCCGCTCAAATGGCCCCACAGTTCATGCTTCAAGGAAGTGATTTTCAATCCGTTCAGTACCTGGTCGATCCGCACGTCGATTTCGTACCCGCCTTTGCGGCTGAACTCGTCCTGCAAACTGCCGTAGCGTTCTAACAGGCGTTCGAGTGAGCCGGGGTCGGCCGTCTCCATTTTCTTTTCCATTTCTGCCAGACGCTCACCCGCTTGGAGCAGATCCGCAAACGCGGTTTTCAGTAATTGTTCGACTGTCCATTCCGGTTCTTCTTGCGGTGATTGCTTCAGCAAGCCGACAGAACAGCCTTTTTTCCACGTCACAGACCCTTCGGTCGGGTGCAGTTCACCGGCCAGCACATTCAATAGTGTGGTTTTCCCTTCGCCATTGCGGCCGACAAGGCCGATCCGCTGGCCTTCTGCAACTTCTCCTTTTATATGGTTGAATAATTTCTGATTAGCAAAATGGCACATGATTTGTTGAAATTGGCTGATTATCATTGTTCTCTTCCTCTCCATCGAAGAGACCCGCGCCATACAAAAAAGGCATGCAGGGACGCATGCCTTTTGCTAAATTCCGTTTGCAGGCAGATGTCTCTTACTGGTATTTTTCACTCCATGCAGTTGTCTGAAAAAGGACAGACTTCTCCCGTACATGTGTTTTAGTGAAAGTAACGCCATGAAGAATGTAAAGATATTCCTGACACTCTGTCATGCGCTTACCAGTTCGAACCATCATACCCACCCCCTCGCGTTATTTCTTCCATCATAATCAAAACCAGTCCAAGCGTCAATGATTTATCTGAATATTTCTATTTAATTCCGCAGCGGCCGGGCTTATAATAGAGGTAGCAAGGGTTAATAGGGAAAAAGCAGCTCAAAGAAGGGGCGGTGGGCAACTTGTCAATGTATTCCAAAATGACTTTTGACAACGATACGCGGAAAGTGGAGAAAGCATTGAAGAAGTATGAAGACAAAAAGACGGAAGCGCTCGTTTTGCTGGCAGAGATCGACATGCTGGAAAAGATGGAGGACGTCAAAGATGCCGAATTATGGCGGCGCCAGTCGATGAAAGAAAAGCTGGTGGCTGTTGAACGCCTGCGGAAAGAATTGAAAACACAAATTGTCAATTACATCGAAAAGTATGGAGACCATGATCTGCAGCGCTACTCCGAATTGGTGGAGGAACTGGAAAAAGACAAAGCCCATTACTAAAAAGCGGGAAGCGCTGCTTCTTGCTTTTTTCTTTCCCTCTTGCTTTTCAGCGATTGGGACAATAAAAAAACTGCACCTCCACTGTTAGATTGTGTCTAACAATTTCGGTGCAGTTCAATGCTGGCTTGTTTTTATTCGTTGTCCGGCTGTTTGTCCCGATACTTTTCATTGGAGTTTTCCTTGTATTCCAAGTCCCGATCGGGCATCGGATCCATCTCTTTTTTCTCTGGCATGTTTCGGCGCGGCTCGACTTCCGGAATCAGTTCTTCCCCTTCATGGCCTTCCTTATCCTTTTTCATGCTCGTGCCTCCTCTGTTTGCTGTTACCTTTAAAATACCCGCTGGAACCGCTTTTAATCCTGTTTCAGTTTTTCACCATGGACCGAATCAGTGCCCGGTCATCCGGATAAACCATATCCAGGGCATCCAGTTCCCCGACCGGCTTCCATGCCACATCAAGGATCAGGCCGAACGGGTCATGGGTATTGAGCTCGCCGCCGGTGACTTCCACCCGGAAGTAATGCACATTGAAAGACACGTCAAAATTTTCATATTGCCCGCTTCTGACTTTCAGTTCTTCTAAAACTGTTACTTCAAGACCGGTTTCTTCGAAAAACTCCCGCTTGCAGCTTTCTTCCAGGCTTTCGCCCGGCTCAACCCCGCCAGCCGGGACGGCCCATTTGTCGCCGTCTTCTTCAGAGATGTTCTGCAAAACGAGCAGCACCTCATTTTTTTCATTGACGCAGACGCCGGCTGCGCCTTTCCAATCAGACATTTCCATTACGATTCCTCCATTGCCAATTTTTCAATCATGGATACCAGTTCCGTTTTCCCTGCTATGTACATTTCGATATCCATAGGGTATTCGGCCGCCAATTTTTCTTTCAACGCTCCGTATTCTTGCGCTTTTTCTGGATGGGTGCGCAAGTAATCGCGAAATGCCAGATGGCGCCTGATTTCCGGGCTGCCTTTCTCGAAGACATGGACGTGGTGCGTGCGTTCATTGCCGCCTTTTTGGAAAAACCTTCTCCCTGGCAGCCCGTTTTCGCCTTTTGCCACATACCCCGCATCCGCCATTTTCGTGTTGAAAGCATCGACGCTTCCAATAGACCGTACAACCGGCAACAGGTCGATGACGGGTTTTGCAGACAGCCCCTCCACCGAAGTGCTCCCAATATGATGGATTTCTACACATTCCTCCCCGAAGATCCCGGCAATTTCCATGGCTGCCTCTTCAAAACGGCGCTGCCAATCCGGGTCAAATGGCAATACCTCCACTTTTCTCATATTCTCTCCCCCTGCTGTTTTCAACATACTAAAAAGCGGCCTGCATATGCAAGCCGCCGTCCCAACCTTATTGTGCCGATTTTGAATAATCATTTTCGAGCGTCAATCCATGGGATGCGTCCGGGAGCCCTAGGTCCCCCGAAAAGCCGTTTGCCCTATAGAACGCATCCGCATTCGCAGAATCCGTCCGGACCACCAATTCCTTGAAATGGCCGCGTGCATGGTCGACAATCTTTTGGAGCAATTGTGTCCCGATGCCTTGCCGGCGGACCTTTTCCGAGATATAGAAGCGCCGCAGCCTGCCGACTCCGCTCTTATCAGAATAGGGATCTCTGTTCAATCCGCCGATTGCGACCAGTTGTCCGTTGTCCCAAGCGCCATATAAGATTTCGCCTTCTTTATTGAATGTGTTAGTTCCGTCCTCGTATTGATCAACCAACCGACGCAAAAAGCGGTAGCCTTCCGCTTCGCTTTCCTCCATTAATTTTGAGACATCGACTGATTTCAAATCTGTGATTTCTTTCCATTCAAGTGTCATGCCGCTCCTCCTCATCATGGTCTGTCGATTCCGCCTTGCTCTTTAGTTGCCTTGCCCTTTCAGTGTATAGAAAAGAGGGAAAGAGTGCCAGTAAAAATCGGAATTTTCTTTATATTTAGCCTAATCCCTTACTGTTCGAACGGAGAAGCACATTCAAAAGGCGCATCGGCTTATGCCGCACGCGCCTGGGGTGGTTATACAGTTGTTGTTTCCATCGCCGCTTTCCGCGCCTCCATTTTACGGACAATGTAGATGCTCGCTTCATAAAGCAATGCCATCGGAATCAGCACCAACAATTGGCTGATGAAATCCGGCGGCGTAATGAGCGCCGAGACGATGGCCAGCACCAAATAGGACCACTTCCGCACTTTCTTCATCGACACAGAAGTCAGGATGCCGATGGACGACAGAAAAAGCGCCACGATGGGCATCTCGAAAAGAAGCCCGAGCGGAATTGTCGTCATAATGAGAAAATGGATATATTCACTAGCAGAAATCATAACTGCAAAATTGGCGGCACCCAGCCCGACAAGGAACTGGAAGCTTAATGGATTGACAATGAAGTAGCCAAAAGCCACACCGCCGATGAACAATAGCAGCATCGCCGGTGAATACAGGCCGATAAATCTGCTTTCCTCTTCCTTTAGCCCCGGCTTGATGAACTGCCAGATGAAGTGGCAGAGGAATGGCAGCGCCAACCCGATTGCCAGCGTCACAGAAATCGACGTGTAGAATTTTATGACTTCAAGCGGGCCGAGAATGACTAGATCATGGCCTTTTACCACATATGGGAACCAAAAATTCAGCGTTGCAAAAACCACAATCAGGAAAAATGCGAAAACGAACAAACTTTTAATAAGTTGTTTCCGCAATTCCCCTAGATGGTCAATCAGCGTTTCCGTATGTGCATCCCGCTCTTCCAGCGGAGGTTCCGGCGCTTGCGGCGGCTTTCCTGCTGCCGCCTGCACTCCCGGAATTTCCGATTCTTCTGGCCGAGAGGGCGCTGTTGCGGATTTCTTTTTGCTTAGCGGGCTGACCAAATTTCTTTCTCCATACGGATCCATGGGATCACCTTCAAACTTTTTCGGATTTTTTCTCTTCTTTTACCTCTTCCTCGTCATCATCCATCAACCCTTTGGTCGAGCGCTTGAATTCAGAGAATGTCTTCCCGACTGCCCCGCCGATTTCCGGCAATTTTTTCGGTCCGAATAAAATAAGTACAATCACCAGAATGATAATCAGGCCAGGCACTCCGATTGATGCTAATCCTCCCATTGCTTTCTCCTCCTTTTAGACGAGCGAACCGCCGTTTTTGCTGTAATTGATGACACCTTCTGCACACCGGTAGGCAAGCGCCCCAACCGTTCCTGTCGGGTTATAGCCCCCGTTGTGGGCGAAGTTCCCTGCACCAATCACAAACAAATTCTCTGCATCCCAATGCTGCAAGTAATTGTTGACGACGCTGTTTGCCGGATCGGCCCCCATGATCGTGCCGCCGGTGTTGTGCGTTGTTTGATAAGGGACAATGTCATAATCTGAAATCGGGCTTCCGCCGACAACCGTCTTGGCGCCCATCTCCTGCATGATCCCCGCTGCCTTTTCCGTGATATAAGCATGCAGGGCCTTGTCCTGTTCGGTGAAATTATAAGTCAGCTGCAGCAGCGGCACGCCGTAAATGTCTTTATACGTACTGTCGAGCGCCATGTAATTCTCTTTATGCGGCATGGAAGCTCCTTGGCCACCGACGCCCAATGTTCTCGTATAGTTTTCGATGGAAGCTTTCTTGAAATCCGCTCCCCAGGAAGGGGTGTCCGGCGGAATCGGATTGGATAGGATCGGCCGGTTTCCGGTCTGGGTCATCGACAAGCTGGCTCCATGGATGAAATCGAGGTCGCCATGGTCGAAATTGTCGCCGTTGAAATCGTCAATCGTCATGCCGAGTGCCCCGGCACCCATGAACGTATTCATCTTTTCATCGAAGAATCCAGAAGCGCCAGGAAGAATCTGATAGGCATAGTTTTTCCCGAGCGTCCCGCGCCCAGTAGCCGGGTCATACTGCTCGCCAATCTCCGATACCATCAGAAGCTTCGCATTGTTCAAGATATAGCTGGTTAAAACGACAACTTCCGCCGGCTGGATGAATTCCTCGAATGTGACGGTATCAAAATAGCGTACACCTGTCACTTTGTCCCCTTCCTTCATCACTTCCACCACATTGGCATTGAACTTGATCTCATAATTGCCGGTCTCCAAGGCGGTCGGGACCACCGTGATTTCCGGGGAGGTCTTCGCTCCATATTCACAGCCGAAGCGCTCACAGAACCCGCAGTACTGGCAGGCATTGATGGCAGCCCCATCCGGATTCGTATAAGGCTCCGACAGATTGGCGGATGGCATCATAAAAGGCGAGTAGCCCAAATCGGAAGTTGCAGTTTCAAACCGCTGCAAAATCGGCGTTTTCTTCATCGGTGGCGTCGGGTAGTCAGCTGAACGCTTGCCCCAGAAGGGGTTTTTGTCTTCACCCGATATCCCTGCTGTTTTTTCGAATTTGTCGAAATATGGCTCCAGCTCATCATAGGTGATACCCCAGTCCTGCAGCAGGTAATCCGCCGACAGTTTATTGGCACCGTATTTCTGCTCCGTCATCGTTTTGATCTGGAAATCGTAAGGCAGGAAGCGCCAAGTCTGGCCGTTCCAGTGCGTTCCGGCGCCGCCCAGGTTCTCACCGAGCAAAAATGACCCCATCTGTCGCATCGGCAACGCTCTTTGCTGGCGGTTGTTTCGGAACGTAATTGTTTCTTTCGAAAGATCCTGCATGAGTTCATAGCGGATGGCGTAGCGGTATTCATCATGGACCACACTGAAATCGCTCGTGCTCCGTTCACGGCCCCTTTCAAGCCCGACCACCTTCAGCCCGGCTTTGGCGCATTCAGCGGCAATGATCCCGCCTGTCCAACCGACACCGACCGTGACTACATCCACCTTATCCAACGTTGTGACCATTTAGCTTCCCCCTTTTTCCAACTAGTGGTTCATGCCAAGTGATTGCGGTTCAATCTCTACGAAATCCTCGCTTTCAATCTGATTGATGTAAGCTGCCTGATGTCCCGGAAACCCTTTCATTTTCCACCCTTCCATGTTCTGGTTGCCGCCATAGATCGGATCGGCATATGCGCCTTCCAAGGTCGCCTGCCGCAAAAGACGGAAAAAGAAAAGGGACGACACGCCTCTCATCTGGATTTCTTCCTCCTGGAATGCCGTCAGGATTTCATCCATCTGTCCACCCTCCAAATCCACGAAATTGGCTTTGAACCGTGACTGGGCTTCCTGCTGCATCACTTGAAGGCCTTGGCGGAACATCTCATTCCGCTTTAGCCGGCTTTGGTACCCTTGAGTGCGCTCCCCTTCCAGAAAAGGTCCCAACATGTATTCCTTGGAGTTCTCGCCATACGCCCCGGCAAGCTGATGGTCGATGAAATAAGGTACACCCAGCCCGATGGCTCCAGGACCCAGATCATCTTCCGGAAAAATCCGTTCAGTGGCCTGGGCAAGAATCTGGAATTCCGCATCGTTCTTGAAGAACATCAGCCCCCTAACCCCGCCGGGCGAGCCTCCTTCGCCGGTTGCCGGCGCCTGTGCCGGAGAGGCGCCATCATTGACATTCGCGCCGATTAAACCGCCAATAACCCCGCCACCGATCAACGCCCCCGCTGCGATCCCGGAAGTCTTCAGGAAATCCCGCCGCGAATAATTTTTTTCATTTTTCGCCATTCTGTTACCTCCCTTTTTCATGATTAATTATTCAGATTATTATTTAAGTATATACTTTTTTTGCGATTTTTAAACCATTTCCCGAGTATTTAGTAAACAAGCAATAAAAAAAATACAAATCCGCTGTGGATTTGCATTTTGAGGAAAATAAAAAGCCGAAGGAATGGTCACCTCGGCTCTGTTGCTGGTTTATTAGTCTAGTACTTTGATTGTGATGTTTTTCCGGCCCCACTGTAACGCAGCGCTTTGTGAAGGAATAAATACATCAATCTTGTTGCCTTTAATAGCGCCGCCTGTGTCACCGGCAATTGCCGTTCCGTAGCCTTCAACCCAAACTTTTGAACCGAGTGGGATGACGCGCGGATCTACCGCGATGACTTTCTGGTTAGGGTTTGCACGAAGGTTTTGCCCTGTAGCAGTCGTCCCTGAGCACCCTGCACAGTAAGCTGTGTAAGCTGTTGCTGAAACTGTCATTGTTTTGCCTGCTTGCTGTGAAGCAGCTGGAGCTGGTGCAGATGCTTGTACGGGCGCAGCTGTTTTAGCTGGCGCTTTTGCTGGCGTCGGAGCTGCTGATGTTGCTGCTGCCGCTTGGCCTGCTTCTAAAGATAATTTTTGGTCAGGGAAGATTAAATCTGAGTTTAATCCGTTCCAACCCATTAATTGATCAACCGAAACATTGTTCTTTTGCGAGATACCCCAAAGAGTATCACCTGATTCTACTGTATACGATGAATGGGCACTAGCTGTACTAGCTGCTCCGAAACTTAATGCTGCGATAGCAGTTAGTGTAACGATTTGTTTTTTCATAAAATGAATTTCCTCCTTTTCACTAACACAAGTAGCATCATACCACCTATGTATTTCACGACGATGACAAAACGACAGTTATAACATAACAATTACGTTACGTGAAAGTGATCTATATTACAGTTTGTAATATAAGAAAATCATTTTTAGTAGAATCCTGCGTTTATTCGCTTCCTATTAGGGAACAATAGATTGTTAAAGAAATTTTTAAAAAGGAAGAAGGGATAACATGAACAAAGTCACCTCTGTATTTTGGATCTCCTTGGCACTCTGTTTAAGTCTTGTCATATGGGGTTTGGCCTCACGGACCGGTTTTCAGGAAACTACCGGCCAGTGGACAGCCGCTATCTCTGAAACATTTGGCTGGTATTATTTGGTCACCGTCTTTTTAATCTTGATTTTCTGCATTTATATGATTTTTTCCCGCTATGCTAACATTAAACTGGGCAAGCCGGACGAAGAGCCGGAATTCTCTCTGCCATCTTGGTTCGCGATGCTGTTCAGCGCCGGCATGGGGATGGGCCTTGTCTTCTGGACTACAGCAGAACCGATCTCCCACGCCTTCACCAGCGCTCCCCGGTCAGAAGTCGGTTCCCCGCAAGCCATATCGGAAGCGATGCAATTCTCTTTCTTCCATTGGGGCATCCATGCCTGGGCGGTTTACGGCATCGTCGCTTTGGTGCTTGCCTATTTCAAATTTCATAACGGCGCACCCGGATTGATCAGCGCCACGTTGACGCCGCTCTTTGGCACCAAGGCAATGGCCGGCGTTCCCGGCAAACTGATTGACATCCTGGCTGTTTTTGCAACCGTTGTCGGCGTCGCTTCTACGCTCGGTTTCGGGACTGCGCAATTGAACGAAGGGTTTTCCTTCCTGTTCGGCACGCCGAATACATTCGGGTTCCAATTATTGATCCTTGGCGTTTCTACTATATTATTCATCGGTTCCGCCTGGTCGGGCATCGGCCGCGGCATCAAGTACTTGAGCAATATCAATATGGTGCTGGCGGTGATTTTGTTGGTCATCCTCCTCTTCGCCGGACCGACACTGTATATCTTGAACTCTTTTACCGATGCATTGGGCGGTTATATGACCAACTTCTTCAATATGAGCTTCAACCTTGAGCCGAACCGTGAAGACCGGCGCGGCTGGGTCAACGCATGGACCATCTTCTACTGGGCTTGGTGGATTTCCTGGGCTCCGTTCGTCGGCATTTTCATCGCCCGGATTTCCCGCGGGCGGACCATCAAAGAATTCATGATCGGCGTCTTGTTCGTTCCGTCGCTCGTTTGCTTCATCTTTTTCGCGGTATTTGGAGCGTCGGCACTGAATCTTGAACAAAATGGCATTGCAGAAATTTCCGGGTATAGCTTGGAGACAGCCACATTTGGCATGCTACAGCATTACCCTCTCGGTACATTGATGACTTTCATCACCTTGTTTGTCATCGCGATCTTCTTTATCACATCTGCCGATTCGGCCACGTTCGTACTGGGCATGCAGACGACCGGCGGCATGCTGAACCCGCCAAACCTCGTGAAGATTACGTGGGGGTTCATCCAAGCGGCAGTTGCAGCGATCGTGCTGTATACAGGCGGCACCCAAGGGCTTCAAAACGCCTTGATCATCGCCGCTCTACCGTTCTCACTGGTCATCCTACTGATGGGGGCCTCATTCTTAAAAGCTGTACAGAACGACCCCTTAGTCAAAAAACGGAAGAGAACATAAAAAAAAGGATCAGCCATCGCGGCTGATCCTTTTTCTTATTTGAATACGCTTGTGCTGTGAAGCGGTTGGATCTTCGATTTTGGATCGAGGTAGGCTTTTGCATTGTTGATGGCAGTCGGTGCTTCACCGAAGCCTACTGCAATCAGTTTGACTTTGCCTTCATACGTAGCAATGTCCCCTGCTGCGTAGATTCCGGGAATATTCGTTTCCATCTTCGAATTCACCAATACGGAGTTCTTTTCCATCTCCAAGCCCCATTCCTTGATCGGGCCAAGCGATGTGATGTTGCCGTAGTTTACAATGACATGATCCGCTTGGATGCGTTCTTCATTGCCTTCTTTGTCGATCAGCACGATTTCTTCCAGTTGGCCGTTTTCGCCGACCAGTTCCTTCACGCCAAACGGTTTTTTCACTTCCACTTTCGATTGCAGCAGCGTATCGATGTTCGCTTCGTGCGCCGTCATTTTTTCACGGCGGTGGCTAAGCGTAACGTGAGAAGCCACATCTTCCAGCATCATTGCCCAGTCGACGGCAGAATCGCCGCCCCCAAGGACAACCACTTTCTTGCCGTGGAACAACGTCAAATCTTTCACGCCGTAATGAAGCGTTTTGCCTTCGAATGGCTCAGAACCGTCGACTCCGATTTTGCGCGGCTGGAAAGCGCCGACGCCTGCAGTCAATAGAACTGCTTTCGTATAATGGACATCTTTGTCTGTGGCTACTTCAAAGTGGTCGCCGACACGGTCTACAGCTGAAACCGATTCTTCCAGGCAGATCGCCGGATTGGCGTAATTGGCCTGGACGACGAGGCTGTCCACCAAATCTTTTGCCAGGACTTTCTGGAAGCCGCCGACGTCGTAGATGTATTTATCAGGATAAAGCTCTGTCAGCTGACCGCCAAGCTGTGGGAGGCTATCGATGATTTTGACTTTCATTTTGCGCATACCGCCGTAAAAAGAAGCGAACAGACCGGTCGGACCGGCGCCGATGATCGTTATATCGAATATTTCACGTTCTTCCATTCCTAACACTCCTAATCTAATCAATAAGTATAATCCTATCATATTATGCCCCAATTCACGCAATCAGACTATTGATTGAAATGCAATATGAAAAAGTTAGAATAATCCGCATAATCAACTGCATTTCAGCTTTTGTTTCGGTACACTAAAACATAACCGCAATAAGGAGAGGATGAGGGAGAATGGATCTAGGATTAAAAGGGAAAGTCGCAGTGGTCATGGCTTCAAGCAGAGGGCTCGGCAAGGCGATTGCCCTGGAATTCGCAAAAGAAGGAGCTATTGTGGTATTGGCCAGCCGCCGCAAGCAAGCACTTGAAGAGGCAGCGGAAGAAATTCGGAATGCCGTAGACGGAGCTGAAGTCCATTGCCAAAGCTGCGATATGTCCAAGGAAGAGGACATTGCGTCTCTGTTCGAATTTATTGAGGATAAGACCGGCCGCGTCGATATTCTGGTCAACAACACAGGCGGGCCGAAATCCGGCGGCTTTACGGAAGTCGAAGACGCGGACTGGTATGGCGCATTCGAACAGAATCTGCTGAGCTATATACGCACCTCCCGTGCCGTACTGCCCTACATGAAAAAGCAGCAGTCCGGCCGCATCGTCAACGTCTCTTCCTCTTCCACGAAAGAAGTGATTGACGGACTTATTTTATCGAATACCTTCCGAGCCGGAATGGTCGGTTTTGCAAAAACCTTGGCACGGGAAGTGGCGAAAGATAATATCATGGTGAATACGGTGGGGCCTGGACGCATAATGACCGACCGCATCATCGAGCTGAATGAAATAGCCGCCGAGCGGCAGCATACTACAGTCGAAGAAGTTGCGGAAAAAAGTGCGGCCCAGATTCCGATCGGCCGCTACGGAGAACCTGAGGAATTCGCCAAGACAGTGGTGTTCCTCGCCTCTTCCGCCAATTCCTATTTGACCGGCCAATCTCTGGTCATTGACGGCGGATTGCTGAAAGCCCTCTAAGCTAGCGTATGATTATACAGACACGCGAAAAATCGATATACTGAGGATTGTACAAATTGAAAAGGAGATGTTGTAAATGGCTAAAAAAGGGCACATTCACATGGAAAACGGCGAAATCATCGAATTCGACCTTTTCCCGAACGAAGCACCGAATACGGTGAAAAACTTTGAGGAACTTGCAAATTCCGGGTTCTACAACGGTGTAACTTTCCACCGTGTCATCCCTGGCTTTGTTTCACAAGGCGGCGATCCTACCGGCACTGGTGCTGGCGGCAGCGGCAAGACGATCAAATGCGAAACTGACAACAATCCGCATAAACACCAAGCGGGCAGCCTTTCTATGGCCCATGCCGGCAAAGATACTGGGTCAAGCCAATTCTTTATCGTTCATGCGCCACAGCCGCATCTTGACGGCGTCCACACAGTCTTCGGACAAGTGACTTCTGGCCTTGAAACGGCAAAAGCAATGAAAAATGGCGACAAAATGACGAAAGTGCACGTATTTGACGAAGAATAAAAGCAACGAAGCCGGATTGGACAGGGACCTCCCTATCCAATCCGGCTTTTTTGATGGCCGACCGGTTTTTCTAGTTTTCGATGTACTTCTTCACGATCTCATCATACGTACCATTTTCCTGCAAATTCCGTAACCCTTCGTTGATTTGCCCAAGAAGCTCATCTTGTTGCCCTTTCAAAACGGCGATGCCGTACTTTTCATCCGTCAAGCGTTCTCCGACAGCTTTCAATTCAAGGTCCCGGGCGGTAATGGCATATGCAATTACCGGGTAGTCCTCTACCAGGGCCTGTGCATGGCCGTTTGCCACTTCCAGGAACATGGAAGGGCTATCTTCAAAATAGGCAATCCGATAGCCGTACTGCTCTTGGTTTTCGCCGACAAATTTCGATCCGGTCGTACCGCTCTTCACTGCAATGACTTTTCCGTCCATGTCTTCCAAAGAACCGATTTCCGAATCGTCCTTCGTCGTCACCAGCGCCAACCCCGCGTCAAAATAAGGGTCAGAGAAATCCAGGATTTCTTTGCGTTCGTCTGTAATACTCATCCCTGCAATTGCCATGTCCAGTTCGCCTTCTTCAAGTGCGGGAATGATTCCGACAAAATCCATAGGCTGCAATTCGATTTTAAACCCTTGGTCCTCTGCAATCGCTTGAATCAGCTCTACGTCAATCCCTTGGTATTCCCCATCCTTCTGGAATTCAAAAGGCGGATATGTGGTATCGATGCCCACCATATACACCCCGTCATCCTCCCCGTTTCCAACGGTCGCTTCTGTTTCGCTTCCACCTTCTCCTCCTTCATTTTCACTGTCCTGCTGTGAACACGCTGCTACGATAAGAATCAGTGTCAAAAAGACCAGGAAAAAACTGAGCTTTTTCATTTTTTTCCACCTCTCATCGTATCCAAATTCTTCTTCCATTTTAACAGATTTTTCTTATTCGTGATATATATTTGATTGAATTTTCAGAAGTATTTTAATCTCAAAGAGAATTCTTGACATAATAAAAAAACACGCCCAGAGGACGTATTTTTTTATTTGTTTATAGCACTTTGCTGAGGAACGCTTTTGTCCGTTCGTGCTGCGGATTGCCGAACAGTTCTTCCGGCACGTTCTCTTCCACAATATAGCCGCCGTCGATGAACATCACGCGGTCGCCCACCTCGCGGGCAAAGCCCATTTCGTGGGTGACGATGACCATGGTCATTCCTTCGATTGCCAGCTGTTTCATAACGTCTAACACGTCTCCTACCATTTCCGGATCGAGCGCGGACGTCGGCTCATCGAACAGCATGATTTTCGGATCCATCGCAAGCGCCCGGGCAATCGCGACGCGCTGCTTCTGCCCGCCTGACAATTCGCCCGGATAGGCGTTCGCCTTTTCACGGAGCCCGACTTTATCCAATAGCTCATATGCCTTCGCCGTCACCGCTTTTTTATCGCCTTTGTTCAGCTTCATCGGCGCCAGCGTGATATTTTCCATCACGCTTTTATGCGGAAACAAATTAAACTGTTGGAACACCATGCCGACATCCTGCCGGACTTTGTTGATGTCCACTTTCGGATCGGTGATATCGATCCCTTCGATATAAACGTGGCCGCCTGTAATGTCTTCCAACCGGTTCAGGCAGCGCAGGAATGTACTTTTCCCGGATCCGGAAGGGCCGATGACACAGACCACTTCTTTTTCTTCGATTATCGTGCTCATGTCTTTCAGCACTTCGATTTTCCCGAAGGATTTTTTTAGGTTTTCCACTCTGATCATAGTCATCGCAAGACAAACTTCCTTTCCACAAAGCTCGCCAGTAAGGAGAGCAGGTATATGACAATGAAGTAAATGACCCCAAGCGTCAAGTAAATCGTGAATGCTTCAAATGTCTGGCTCGCCTGGATGCGCCCTTCCTGCGTCAAATCGGCAATGCCGATAACGGACAGCAGCGACGTATCTTTCAGTGAAATGATCGCCTGGTTGGTGATGGTCGGCAGCATCCGGCGGAATGCCTGCGGCAAAATGATATACCGCATGTTTTGTGTGGCGTTCAAGCCGAGCGAACGCGCCGCTTCTGTCTGCCCTCGGTCAATGGACTGGATGCCTGCCCGGATAATTTCCGAGAAATAGGCGCCCGCATTGATCGCCACGGTGACGATCCCGGCAGTCGTATTGTCCATCGAGAAAAATCCGAGGGAGTTCAGCCCGAAGTAAATGAAGAACAGCTGAACGATGAACGGCGTGCCCCGGATGGCATCGACAAAAATCTTCGCAATCCAGTTCAGTATTTTAATGGGCGCCAGGCGGAAGAGCGCCACGATCAACCCGATGATAAAACCAAGAATAATCGCAATAACAAAAATATAAAGCGTGACTTGCAAGCCTTCCATCAAGTAAGGCAACGCATTGACAACTGTGTCCATTCTCACATCTCCTCTGCATAGCAGATAACCCTTCCTGCGGAAGTTTATCTAGGGCTTTTACGGTCCTTCTTCTTCATAATCGGCCGTTCATTCAATGGATAAAAAAATGCAGCGCGCTGCTGCGCGCCACATGATTTGTTCTTATTCAGCAATGTACTTGTTTAGGATTTCATCATATTCCCCGCTGTCACGCAATTCCTGCAAACCTGTATTGATTTTCTCAAGCAAGTCCGCATTTTCGCCTTTCAGCACTGCGATGCCGTACTGGTCCCCAGTCAAACGGTCTCCAACGGTTTTCAAATCCAATCCGCTTTCAGCGATTGCATACGCAATAACCGGATAATCTTCCAGCAAGACATCGGCATTGCCGTTTGAAACTTCCTGGAACATCGACGGGCTGTCCTCGAATTGCGCTACCGTGTAGCCGTATTTCGATTCATTGTCCATTGCGAACTTAGAGCCTGTCGTTCCGCTCTTCACTGCAACTGTCTTGCCTTCCAAATCTTCGAGAGAAGTAATATCGTTATTGTCTTTTGCTACGACCAATGACAAACCAGCATCAAAATACGGATCCGAGAAATCCACGACATTTTTCCGCTCATCCGTGATGCTCATCCCTGCAATGGCTACATCCAATTGGCCTGCTTGCAATGCCGGAATAATCCCGCCAAAGTCCATCGGGTTGAATTCGATTTCAAAGCCCTGGCTTTCGGCAATGGCATTGATCAAATCGATGTCAATCCCCGTGTATTCGCCATTTTCCTCAAATTCGAAAGGAGGATAAGTTGTATCGATTCCGACTTTATACGTTTTGCTTTCGGCTGCTCCATCCCCTGAGCCGCCTGTTTCTTCTGCAGGCTCGTCTGAACCGCATGCTGCAATGATCAGCATAGCTGACAGAAGAAGCAATAATAAACTGAATTTCTTCATTTTTGGTGCCCCCTTGTTTTCTTTTATTGAAAGACTAGTAATAATATATCATATCTTCCCTAAAATCAGAACCTTCTCAATAAAATAAACGGCCTTTTCTCATAGAGGGCATGGCCCTCATCCGCTCGATTTTGCAATTTCGCGTTTTTTCCGCAGGCGGATAAATAGGCGGAAATTATGGATCAAGGTTTTCAGTACAGCATATACCGGAATGGCGATCAGAATCCCGATAAAGCCGTAAAGAGCCGCCGCAATCAACAGAAGCAGGATGATCGTCAAGGGGTGGATGTCCAGCCGGCTTCCCATAATGTTCGGCGTAATGAGGTTTCCCTCGATCTGCTGCACAACAAGGAGCACCAGAATTACTTTAACCGCCATAATCAGCGGATCATCGCCTACCAGCGCGACAAACAAAGCCGGGATGATGCCCAGAAGAGGCCCAAGAAAAGGGACAATCGTCAAGCTCATCGCAAAAAAGGCCAGCAGCAGGGCATTTTCCAATCCGATGATGAGATAGCCGATAAACATCAACACGCCAATGACGCCAGCCACAATCGCCTGGCCGACAATATAATTCGACAAGGTTTCATCGACGTCTTTCAGCACCTTTCTCCCTTCCGGCTTGTGTTCTTCTGACAGATATTTCATCAGATGCGGGATCAGCTTGTCGTCATCCTTCAACAGGAAAAACAAGATGAACGGCACAACAATGAGCACAACCGCTACGTTCATCAAGACGCCTAAAATATCCATGACGTTCTCCATCAAGTTGTTCGAGAGCCCTTCTACATAGCCGAGGATGCTTTGCTGTACTTTCGCTCCGGATATCCCGGCAAATTCAAAGCCCGAAATGACGCTTTCGGATTCCTCCGTCATTTCTTCTACGGTCTCCGGCGCCAGTTCACCGAGTGTGGCCATTTGCGCTTTGATCGTCGGGCCGAAGAAATACACCACGAGGGCAATAGTGATTGCAAAAACTGAAAAAACCACAACAATTCCTGCGATTTTAGGAATCGCGCGCGTCAATAAATGCAAAAAAGGGCGAATAAGATAATATAAAAGTCCGGCTATCAAGATTGGCGCGAATATCGTCGTAATGACTACTTGGAACGGCCAAATCGCATAATCGATTTTCCCAAGGAAGAAAAGAATGATGACGACCAATAAGGCACCTGTTGCATATTCAAAAAAGGGTTTGTGGATCCACATCGCCGCATACCTCCTTACAAAAATTTGAAAATAAAAAAACGCAGTAAAAAAGCGAAAGCAAATTCATTCTTCGCCTTCGCTCTTTTGATGGTTATTCTTCTTTTTCTAGCTCTTCCAGCTCGCGGTGCGTCTGCGGGAAGGCATTGGCCTGCCACTCATCCCGGTAAGCGGAATCCAATTGCGTCAGCCCTTTTTCAGCTGGGTCGACATCCGCTTCCACGCTTTCACGCTGATCTACTTCGTTGCTGTTGCGCATGTCAATATCACGCGGTACATTCAATTTGTTTTTTTCCTGGAAGGCCTTGAAAACAAAAACCCCGGCGCCAGCCGCGAGTGCACTTCCGATCATTGTATTCATTGTTGATTTTTTCATCTAAATCCCTCCAAATGATATGCCATATAGCTTTCTTCTATTTTGTATACCCTTAAAATTACTTTTTAACTGCTTCGCCGAAAGATTTTTTCAACCATTCAGTCTTTCATCGCGCGAAGCGCCTCTTCTTCGGCGGGAATACGGACGAAAAGGAGCAGGAGGGCGTTGGCAACCGAGAAGACGAGCGCTGTTCGCCAAGCGCCGAAAATCAAGGGCAGCGAAGCGATTTCGAGGGCGACTACAATGTAGTTCGGATGAGGAATCCAGCGGTATGGCCCATTCTTTACTTTCTCTGCTCCGGGAAGAACAAGAATCTTCGTGTTCCAAAACCGCCCTAACGACGCAAGCGCCCATACCCGCAACGCCTGGGCCAGGATGAAGATGCCCAGGAATACCGGCCAGACAAGGCCGGATTTTGCTTCCAGTCCCTCAACTTCAACCAATAGAGAAGCGAAAAACAGAACATGCAGCAGGACAATCCATTTATAATGAGCTGCCCCCGCCTCGACAGCCCCCATTCTTTTCATCCTTTTTTCGTTTGACCGGGCATACGCCACTTCAAGAAGCCGCTGCAGGACAACAAAACCGAACAAGTTATAAAAGAACGTCATCGGCTGCCCTCTTCCCATTCAAGCCAAAGCATCTCGGAACTGAAGCCCGGACCTAGAGCGGTAAGCAGCCCCTCTTCTCCTGCTGCCGCCCCTTTTTCGATAAACTCCTTCAGCACATACAAGACGGTTGGCGAAGACATGTTTCCGTTGCGGGCCAGCACATTTCGCGAGATATCCGTTTTGTCCTTTGAAAAGCCAAGCGACTTCTCATAAGCCCGCAGTACTTTTTTGCCTCCGGGATGCGCAATAAAATGGGTGATGTCGCCCGGCATCTTCCCGAGCCCTTCGAGAAACCCTTCTACATTGGGCTTCAGCCACTCTTCGATGATCTTCGGAATGTCCCGTGAAAAGACGACATGGAGTCCTTCGTCTTTAACATCCCATCCCATGACGTCTTCTGATTGCGGCATCAGCGTCGACCGTGTATCGCGAATGTCAAATCCGCTATGGGGCGGCTGGACATCTGCTCCGGTAATCAGCACGCAGGCAGCGCCGTCTGCAAACAAGGAAGTCCCGATCAGATTGCTTTTCGACAAATCTCCCCGCTGGAATGTCAGACTGCATAGCTCCAAGCACAGCACAATTACCTTCGCATCCGGATAAGCTGTACAGAAGTCATGCGCCCGGCTGATGCCCGATGCTCCCCCCCGCACAGCCAAGCCCCCAAAGCGGCACCCGTTTGATATGGGGCGGCATTCCCAGTTCATTCATAATCCGGGCGTCAATGGTAGGTGTCGCCAGCCCGGTACTGGAGACAAAGAAGAACGCATCGATCTCGGTTTTATCCACGCCTGCTTCTTCAATGCAGCGGGTGACAGCCCGGCTGCCCATCCGGACAGCCTCTTCAACGTACAGATGGTTCTTTTCTTCTAAACTTCGCTCTTTTTCAAACCATTCAAGCGGCGCCGCAAAATACCTTCCTTCGATTTGGCCATTGCCAAATACTTTTAGCAGTCTTTCAATATCAGCGTACTGGTCGCCGAACAAATTCCTGACGACGCCGACAATCTCTTCTTGGTCTACATAGTGTGGTGCATTTTCAGTGACCACGGTCCGGATAAAGGACATATTTTTCGCCTCCTTGATTGGCTAAGCCAAAACCATTGTTTTCAGGGACGCTCCGAGTGTCGGAATCTCCGCTGCAGGGTATATAATATTTATACAAAGGGGGAACAGGTTATGCAGAAAAACAGTGTTTTGAAGTTCAGCAACTACCGCGAATTCCTGGCTGCCTTCCACAGGAATGAACATCCGTTCTTTCCTGTGGCCCACCGGGGAATGTGGGGGCCGGCTCCTGAAAATTCCCTTGCTGCCTTCCAGAATTGCGTGGACGAGGGAATCTATTTGATCGAAATGGATTTCCAAAAAACGAAGGACGGCCATCTGATCATTTTGCACGACAGCAGTGTCGACCGCATGACAAATGGCACCGGCGAAGTGGCTTCGCTCCATTTGGCCGAAATCCGCACCCTCTTCCTGCGGGAAGGGAACGGAGGGCCCCATGCCCGGCTGACAGACGAAAAAATCCCTACTTTTTCGGAAGTATTATCTTTGCTGAAAGGGAGGGCAATGATCAATGCGGACAAATCCTGGGATTACCGGCAGGAAATATGTGAGATCGTCGATGAAGCCGATGCATTTGCCGATGTCCTTTTGAAAAGCCGCCAACCCGTCAGCAAAGTGCTTGAGTTTTTTGCAACACAGAAAAAAGCGCTGCATTACATGCACCTGATTGATGACAGCAACCTTTCCCAGCTCGATGAACTGCTGGAGAACTGTCCCCTTTCCGCCATTGAAATCCTTTTTCATACTGAATACGACCAAGCCATTTCCAAGGAGACCGTCAACAAAATCAGAGCCCACACAAATGTCTGGTGCAATGCGCTGGATGACGGGGAAAACGCCGGGCATAACGACTCGTTGTCATTGATGGACCCGGAAAGCGGATGGGGCTGGCTGCTCGAACGGGGAGCCAACATCATCCAGACCGATCATGCGAAAAAAGCGGAAGAATACGTGGCCATGCGGCAAGAAAGCGGAAGCTGATCTACACTTCCGCTTTTTCTTGCTGCCGCTCCTCTTTTTCCCTCTTCAAGTACTCAATCAGCTTCAGTGCCACTCCTTGCGCAGATGCGGGGTTTTGTCCTGTGATAAGCCGCCCGGATGTATGGATGCACTTGGCGAAAGGAAGATCGGCCATAGTGAACAACGCCCCTCTTTCACGCAGTTTCTGTTCCAATGAAAACGGAATGTTCTTGTAAAGGAGCATGATTTTTTCTTCCATATCCGAAAATCCGGTTACGACATGGCCGGCCAGCAGGGAGCGGCCATCAGACAGTTTGACGTTTATCAGCGCTGCAGGACCATGGCACACCGCGGTCACAAACCCGCCGTTTTCGTAGATGGCTTTCGTCAATTCCTGCAGCTTCGTGTTGTCCGGAAAATCCCACATCGTCCCGTGCCCGCCAGCAAAAAAGATGGCCTCGTAATCATTGGCATTGATTTCCTCCGGCACCAGCGGCGAATGCAGCCGGTCCATCAATTCGTCGTTCGTGTAATATGCGCGTGTCTTCTTATTCGTCAGCACTTCCAGCAAGCTTCTCGGATCAATCGGAACCCGCTTGCGGGCTGTACTGATAATATCGACTTCAAACAGCGGCCTTACTTCATGATAGAAATCGGTCAGCTCCCTCAGCCAAAGCCCCGTCTGCTTCCCTTTATCCCCAAGGGCCGCATGATTGGTGACCACAATTAAAATCTTCTTCATTGCCCAGCCTCCTCTTTCTTCACGTTTCTTTTATATAGGTATTCCCCGCCTTTCATTTTTTAGTCATGCGGGCTATTTGGCAATAAATAATTGTCAGAATATAAAGAATTCTTGTTATAAATCACCTTCTTTTATGCTACAATGGACTTAAATCAGGGAGGGATGGACATGAAAATCTTTCTATCTTTAGCAGCAGCGTTCGTTCTCGCTTTCAGTGCTTTTTCTGCTCCCGCCAAAGCTGTCGTTACATTTGATGACCTCTTTGCTACCGATCCGTTTGCGTATGAGATCATCTACCTTTATGAAGAAGGGATTATCAGCGGCTATCCGGACGGCACATTCCGGCCCAACGCGTCTGTCACCCGCGGACAAGCTGTGACGATGATCGGCCGGGCACTTGAGCTCGACGGCACAAAGCGTGCCACACCGTTCAGTGATGTCCGTGCCGGACATCCGTTCTCGGGCTATATCGCATCAGCGGCGGAACTAGGCATCACCACCGGCTATCCAAATGGAACGTTCCGGCCGAATCTCGCTATTACCCGCGGCCAAGCTGCTGTCATGCTCGATCGGGCAATCGATTTTCCCGAAGCGCCGGATAACACTTTCAAGGACATGGCACCGAATATGTACTCCTTTGATGCTGTTTCCCGGCTTGCTTATCAAGGCGTCATTAAAGGCTACCCGGACAACACATTCCGGCAAAATCTGAACGTCACACGCGCTCAGTTCTCAGCATTCCTTGCCCGTGCAATCGAACCTTCGTTCATTGCGGACAAGCGCATCCTGCTGAACACCGCAAATGACATATTGGCCGATTTGAAAGCGAAGGACTTCACTAGCATCGCCTCTTACGTCAGCAGCCAGGACGGATTGGTTTTCTGTCCTTACAGCGGCGGATGCCTTGGCAATCAGGGCCTTACATTCACCAAGGCTCAGCTGCCCGGTTTCATGCAGAACACCCAGGATTATGAATGGGGCTTCCAGGACGGCAGCGGCTTCCCGATTGTCATGACACCTGCTGAATACTACAACGCCTATTTGATGGATGCCACGTATGAGCCAAAAGAGCGCTACGGCCGGACCGAACAGCCGTTGACGCAAGAACAGATCAAAGAGCGCTTCCCGAATGCGACCGTGGTCGAGTTCTATTATCCGGGCACACAGCAGAATAGCTTTATGGATTGGCAAAATCTCAATATGGTTTTTGAGAAAGACACCAACGGCAACTGGATTCTCGTAGCATTCGTCAACAACCGCTGGACCATTTAAGTCAATAAAAAAAGAGGGAGCCGGTTTCGGTGCTGCACCCCAAAAGTTAGAGTTAAAAATCTAACTTTTGGGGTGTTTTTTATGGTGAAATATAGTGAAGAATTCAAACTGAACCTGGTCAACGAGTATTTGGCTGGCCCGTTGGGCTATTCCTTGTTAGCCCGGAAATACGGAATGTCCAGCTCCGGGCAGATTGAA
>NZ_JBHUFW010000024.1:0-65949 GCF_042681545.1 Planococcus chinensis | reverse complement strand
GGTAGTTGGGGGTTTCCCCCTGTGAGAGTAGGACGCCGCTGGGCACATCGAAAGCCGTTACCTGAAAAGGTAGCGGCTTTTTTGTGTTTTTCTTTGAGCAAATATAATGGGAAAATATATTAAATTAATTTCTATGGTTAAATTATGCACCTAATGGGAAAACTTAAAGAGAGGTGATAATGATGAAACCAGGCTTATATAAAGTTGAAACCATTGATAAACGTACAGCACTTTTGACGCCTTTGGAAAGTCATTCTGATCAATTCACATTTCCCGTGTCGGATTTTTCGCATAATGTAAGCCAAGGTGATGTGGTAGAAATTTGGCGTGAGGGAACCAAATGGAGAACGAAATATAGAGAAGAAGAAACTAAGTCTGCTTCAAGCCACACGAAAGATTTTATAAAGAGAATAATGGATCAAGAATAAATTATAAGAGTCTCGGGAGCCAGAAATCTCGGGACTCTTTTTTGTCATTCATTATAAATCATAGTATTTGATATCTTAAAAAAGGATAGTGTATAATTAAGTCAAATATAGTCAAAGTCAACCTTTGGCTTATTAAGTACCAAAGAGGTGATGGCGGTGCGCAATATTTCAGACGTAATTGAAGGGTATTTAAAAGAGGTTATAGAATTAAGCGAGAGAGAATATATTGAAATTAAGCGAAATGAAATTGCTGAAAAGTTTCAATGTGTCCCTTCTCAGATTAATTACGTCATCAATACGAGATTCACCGTTGACCGAGGTTATCTAGTAGAGAGCAAAAGAGGCGGCGGTGGATACATCCGGATTAAACGTATCAGATTGCATCAAAAATCGGATGTCCTATCAGAAGTTATTAATAGGCTTGAGCATGGGGCTCCTCAAAGCATGGCAGAAGATATCGTTTTCCGGTTGCTCGATGAAGAAATCGTTTCGAAGCGGGAGGCAAAGCTCATCCTAAGCGCTATAGACCGTTCCACGCTTATGTTGCCGCTTCCGGTACGCGATGAAGTAAGAGCTCGCATACTTATAGCTATGCTCTTCACGTTAAAACATCAGTCGAATTCTTGAGAGGTGATAAGATGATCTGCGACCAATGCGGAAAAAGACCCGCATCTGTGATAGTTAAACAAATGGTGCAGGGAAACATGACAGAAAGGCATTTATGCCATATCTGCGCAGCTGAGAACCATAACCTGAATGTTGCTTTTGAACAAGATCCTTTAGCCATTCATCAGTTGTTATCCCATTGGTTCCCTACCCCGCAAAATTCTATTAATCCTGTGAGAAAAGAAGTAGCAGTATGTCCCGTATGCGGTTTTACTTTCTCGAAGTTTTTGGAGTTAGGGAAATTCGGGTGTGCATCCTGCTATGAAGCATTTGACTCTCAATTGGATGGAATCTTTAAAAGGTTCCATAATGGAAATTCGGTTCATACCGGAAAAATTCCAGCTTCGTATGGCAGCACTTTAAAAATAAAAAAAGAAATTGAAGAATTGAGGAAACAAATACAGATTTCCATAGCCGAAGAAAACTTTGAAGAAGCAGCCCGGTTAAGGGATGAAATTAAAGAGTTGAACCTTCAGCTTGAAGGAGGTGTGCCAGATGGAAATTGATCGATTCCTTCAACCAAAAGCAAGCAGCTGGATGGAGAATAACGGTGAAAATGCTGATATTGCATTGAGCACAAGGATCCGTTTGGCACGCAATTTGAGTGATTTTAAATTTCCTTATGCTTATACTGAAGACGAAGCATTAAAAGTGGACAAAGCGATATCAGCCGTCCTGATTGATCGTGGGAAAGAGCTTTCTCATTCCTTTACTCATATTGCTATTTCGGACATTTCAGAGCTGCAACGCGATGTTCTGGTGGAGAAGCATTTGATCAGCCCTTATTTGGCAAATGGAACTCATTCGGGTTCAGTTGTGTTATCGGAGAATGAAGAACTTAGCATTATGATCAACGAAGAAGACCATTTGAGAATACAAAGCTTGAAATCTGGTTTTCATTTAAAAGAAGCTTATCAGGTGGCCAATCAATTGGACACGTTGCTAGAGAAGCATCTGTCATTTGCTTTCCATGAGAAATACGGTTATTTAACCAGTTGCCCGACCAATACAGGTACTGGAATGAGAGCTTCTGTGATGCTTCACTTGCCTGCTCTCACCATGTCTCAACAAATTGCCCGGATTATTCCGGCGATATCACGTTTAGGAATGGTGGTAAGAGGTATTTACGGGGAAGGCAGTGAAGCACTTGGCAATGTCTATCAAATTTCGAATCAGGTGACTTTAGGGAAATCAGAGTACGAGATATTGCACGATCTGGAGAATATGACCAATCAAATCATCGAACAGGAAAGGCGAGCCAGACAAGCGATTCTAAGCAATTCGCCTTTGGCGCTGGAAGACCGCATTTACCGCTCATTGGGTGTGTTGACGAATGCGCGCCTGTTGACGACTGAAGAAGCGGCGACCTGTCTGTCTGATGTCCGGCTGGGAATTGACTTGAAAATGATAAAAGAGATGGATATGTCCATTTTGAACGAGCTGATGATATTCATGCAGCCTGCGTTTCTTCAGCAGTATTCGGAAAAGCCGCTTCAGCCGAAGGAACGGGATATTGCCCGCGCCAAGCTGTTCCGCGAGCGATTGACCAAAGCAAGTGTAACTAACAAAGGAGAGGATTTTGTATGATGTTAAATCGATTTACACAACGGGCACAAAAGGTTCTTCAGTTAGCACAAGAAGAAGCTATCCGCATGAAGCACGAATCTATTGGAACGGAACATATTTTACTCGGTTTGATCCGTGAAGGCGGCGGGATTGCGGCAAAAGCACTCGAAGCCATCGATGTTAATACGCAATTGATCGAAGAAGGCGTCAAAGAGCTTGTCGGCGTCGGTGAAAAAGATGTAGGCCCGATCGTTCACTATACACCAAGAGCGAAAAAAGTAATTGAACTGTCTGTAGACGAGTCGCGCAAATTAGGCCACTCCTATATCGGTACAGAGCATTTGCTTCTTGCACTTATTCGTGAAGGTGAAGGCGTGGCAGCCCGTGTTCTTGGAAATGCAGGTGTCAGCTTAAATAAGGCACGCCAGCAAGTTCTGCAATTATTGGGCAGCAACGAGCAGGCTTCCAGCACAGGCAGCAGCCCGAATGCTTCAGCCAATACCCCGACCTTGGATGGTTTGGCGCGTGATTTGACACAAGTAGCCCGTGAAGGCAGCTTGGATCCGGTCATCGGCCGAAGCAAGGAAATTACGCGTGTCATTGAAGTGCTTAGCCGCAGAACGAAGAACAACCCTGTTTTGATCGGTGAGCCGGGCGTTGGTAAAACGGCTATCGCTGAAGGCTTGGCACAGCAAGTGGTAAATAATGAAGTGCCGGAAACTCTTCGCGATAAACGTGTAATGGTGCTTGATATGGGGACAGTTGTCGCCGGCACGAAATATCGCGGAGAATTTGAAGATCGCTTGAAGAAAGTGATGGATGAAATCCGCCAGGCCGGAAATGTCATTCTGTTCATCGATGAACTTCATACATTGATTGGCGCAGGCGGTGCAGAAGGCGCAATTGATGCGTCCAATATCCTGAAGCCTTCATTGGCGCGCGGGGAATTGCAGTGCATCGGGGCTACCACTCTGGATGAATACCGCAAGTACATCGAGAAAGATGCAGCGCTTGAACGCCGCTTCCAGCCGATTCAGGTGGACGAGCCGACAGTTGCTGAATCCATTCTGATCATCAAAGGACTTCGCGACCGTTACGAAGCCCATCACCGTGTGAAAATTACGGACGAAGCGATCGAAGCGGCTGCAGTTATGTCAGACCGTTACATTTCAGACCGCTTCTTGCCGGATAAAGCGATTGACCTGATTGATGAAGCGGGTTCTAAAGTACGGCTTCGCTCGTATACCACTCCGCCTGATCTAAAAGAGCTGGAAGATAAACTGGAAGCAGCACGCAATGAAAAGAACGCGGCTGTCCAAAGCCAGGCTTTCGAAAAAGCTGCAGCATTGCGCGACGCTGAACAGAAGCTAAAAGAGCAATTGGATAAAACGAAGAAAGAATGGAAAGAAAAACAAGGCAAAGAAGAGTCCGAAGTGACTGTGGAAGATATCGCAGCAGTGGTATCTATGTGGACCGGTGTACCGGTTTCGAAATTGGCACAGACAGAGTCTCAGAAATTGCTGAATTTGGAAGAAATCTTGCATAATCGGGTAATCGGCCAGGAAGAAGCTGTAACGTCGATTTCCAAAGCGATCCGCCGTGCACGTGCCGGGTTGAAAGATCCGAAACGCCCAATCGGTTCCTTCATCTTCCTAGGACCTACAGGTGTCGGTAAGACGGAATTGGCGCGGGCGCTTGCAGAAGCGATGTTCGGCGATGAAGATGCGATGATCCGCATCGATATGTCCGAGTACATGGAAAGACACTCGACTTCACGCCTTGTCGGTTCGCCTCCTGGTTATGTCGGCTATGAAGAAGGCGGCCAGCTGACTGAAAAAGTCCGCAGAAAACCTTATTCGGTCGTATTGCTCGATGAAATTGAAAAAGCGCATCCAGATGTCTTTAACATCCTCTTGCAAGTGCTTGAAGATGGACGCTTGACTGATTCCAAAGGGCGCAGAGTCGATTTCCGCAATACCGTGATCATCATGACTTCGAACGTAGGGGCAGAAGAGCTGAAATACAATAAATTTGTCGGATTCAATCTGCAAGATGGAAAAACGGGTTACAAAGATATGAAGACGAAAATGCTAGCTGAGTTGAAAAAAGCATTCCGTCCTGAATTCTTGAACCGTATCGATGACATGATTGTATTCCACTCGCTTGAACGCGAAGATCTGCGCAAGATTGTTAATCTGATGTCACAGCAGTTGATCGACCGCTTGAAAGAGCAGCACATTGATCTTGAACTGACAGAGGCAGCGCTTGAAAAGATCGCAAAAGAAGGGTATGATCCGGAATATGGGGCTCGTCCTCTACGCCGCTCCCTTCAGAAGCATGTGGAAGACCGCTTGTCTGAAGAGCTATTGAAAGGCACGGCGATTGCCGGACAGCACATCGTGTTTGATGTTGAAGAAGATGAATTCGTCATTCGCGTACAAGAAGAACCTAAAAAGCAGGAAATCACGGAATAAAAATCTCATTCCGCTCGCCGGATTTTCGGCGGGCGTTTTTTATATGAAAAGGGAGGCACTTATGGCTAAGAAAAAATCGAAATTCATATGCCAATCGTGCGGTTATGAATCGGCGAAATGGATGGGGAAATGTCCAGGATGCGGAGAATGGAACCAAATGGTGGAAGAAGTGGAAGTGGCGGTGCCGAAAGGGACGCGCGGCGCTTTCCAGCATTCTGCATCGGTTTCCCAAAAAGCCACTCCGATCAATGCCATCGCAACGCAGGAAGAACCGCGGGTCGAGACGAAACTGGGCGAACTGAACCGGGTGCTCGGCGGCGGGATCGTGCCGGGGTCGCTGATCTTGATCGGCGGGGACCCGGGAATCGGAAAGTCGACGCTGTTGCTTCAAGTTTCAGCAATGCTTGCCAATAGCGGAAGCCGGGTGCTTTATATTTCAGGAGAGGAATCGATCCGCCAGACAAAGCTCCGGGCAGAACGCCTGGATGCGTCTTCCTCCGAATTGTTCATCTACGCGGAAACCAATTTGGAAATGATCCACAATACCATCGAGGAAGTGGCGCCGGACTTTGTCATTGTCGACTCGATCCAGACGGTCCACCATCCGGAAGTGACTTCAGCACCGGGAAGTGTGACGCAGGTGCGGGAAAGCACTGCGGAATTGATGCGTATTGCGAAAACGAAGAATATTGCCATCTTCCTGGTGGGGCATGTGACGAAGGAAGGGCAGATTGCCGGGCCGCGGATATTGGAGCATATGGTGGATACGGTGCTTTATTTTGAAGGGGAGCGACACCATACGTACCGGATTTTGCGGAGTGTCAAAAACCGTTTCGGTTCAACCAATGAAATTGCGATTTTCGAGATGCTCCAGGATGGCTTGAAGGAAGTGCTGAATCCTTCCGAATTATTCCTTCAAGAACGCTCAAGCGGTGCAGCCGGCTCAACGGTTGTTGCTTCTATGGAAGGGACGCGGCCGATTCTGGTGGAAATCCAGGCATTGGTGACGCAATCGAGCTTCAATTATCCGAAGCGGATGGCGACTGGGATCGATCAGAACCGGGTATCGCTGTTAATGGCGGTGCTTGAGAAGCGGGTCGGCATGCTGCTGCAGGCCCAAGATGCCTATATCAAAGTGGCCGGCGGGGTGAAGCTGGACGAGCCGGCGATCGATTTGGCCGTTCTGGCTAGCATCGTTTCCAGCTACCGCGACATTGCGCCGAATGTTTATGATTGCATCATCGGCGAAGTCGGGCTGACCGGCGAAGTGCGTCGGGTTTCACGGATTGAACAGCGCGTGCAGGAGGCGGCCAAGCTTGGCTTCAAGCGGGCCATTGTGCCGGCTTCCAATTTGGGTGGCTGGGACTATCCGGAAGGCATCCGTGTCATCGGCGTTGAAAGCGTCAATCAAGCATTGAAAGAAATTTTTCCACAACAATAAGGGGGCGCCTGCCTCCTTTTTATTTACATATAAAGGTCATCAAAGCGTTTCTAATACAAAAAGTGTATAATTATTAAAAAGGAGGTGGAGTCTATGTTAAAAAGAATTATCCAGATTTTATTTTTGCTTATTGGTGCTACCGTCGGAATCATATTTTTGCCTTATGTGTTTGAACTTATTCCTATTCTCGACAATCCTTGGGCCAATAATGCCATTGTTGCGGCCTTGGTTGGCGCAGCTATTTTCTTCCTGCTTTCCCTGCTGTTCGCGGATGCCATCGTCAAGTTCATGAGATGGATGGAAGAAAAACTTCTTCATGCCCCGACTCCGGATCTGCTGTTTGGGACCGTCGGGCTGATCATCGGTTTGGTTGTGGCTTTCCTGATCGGATTTGCGCTGAATACCATCGACATTCCTCTTGTGGCTACAGCGGCCCCGATCATCCTGTCTGTGGTCCTCGGTTATCTCGGCTTCCAGGTCGGCTTCAAGAAACGGGAAGAGATTGTCGGCATGCTGACGCCGCAAAGGCTGGGCAATAGCCAAAAGAAACCTGAAATCGAAGAGCCGGTGGAGAAAGTTTCCTATAAATTATTGGATACGAGCGTGATCATCGACGGACGCATTGCAGATATCTCGGCGACAGGATTCATGGAAGGCACGTTCGTGGTGCCGCATTTCGTGCTGTCGGAGCTCCAGCATATCGCCGATTCTTCGGATACGCTGAAGCGGACACGCGGGCGCCGCGGGTTGGATATATTGAAACGTCTCCAATCGGAGCGCGAAGGCGCCATCATGATCACCGAAGAAAACTTTGACGAAGTCGCGGAAGTCGATATGAAGCTGATGCGCGCTGCCAAGAAAATGGGCGGGCAAGTGGTGACGAACGACTTCAATTTGAATAAAGTCTGCGAACTGCACAATGTGCCGGTGCTCAACATCAATGATTTGGCAAATGCCGTGAAACCGGTCGTCATTCCGGGCGAAGACATGCATGTGGTGGTCATCAAGGACGGCAAAGAACAGAACCAAGGTGTTGCGTATTTGGATGACGGAACGATGATTGTCATTGAAGACGGCAAGGGCTATATCGGCCAAGCCATCGACGTGACGGTCACAAGCGTCCTGCAGACTTCAGCGGGCCGCATGATTTTCGCGAAGCCGCGCGAAGGGCGCCAAGCTTCAATGAATGGATAAAGGATGTCGCATGATGAACTATACAGTAGTACTTCCTGCTGCTGGCAGCGGGAAGCGGATGAAAGCAGATAAGAATAAATTGCTGTTGGAGCTGTTCGGAAAGCCGATCTTCATTTATACACTGGAAGTGTTCGAACAGGATCCGCAGTGTGAAGCGATTTGGCTTGCCGTCAAAGCCGACGAGCGGGCAATTATCGAACGCTATGTAAACGACTATGGGATCACCAAAGTAAAAGGCTATGCACAAGGCGGAATGGAGCGGCAGGACAGTGTAAGAGCTTGTCTTGAAGCGGTTCCGCCTTGTGGCGTTGTGCTGGTGCACGATGCGGCCCGGCCTTTCATCGCGTCGCGTGTGATTGCCGAACTAGTCAACGAAGCGGAAAAGACAGGTGCGGCGATTGCTGCGGTACCGGTGAAAGACACCATCAAAAAGGCAGCTGGAGGCATTATCACGGAAACCGTCGACAGGGCGCAGCTGTGGATGATCCAGACGCCGCAGGCCTTCCGCTATGAACTGCTGCTGAACGCGGCGCAGGCGGCGCACAAAGAAGGGTTCCTCGGCACAGATGAAGCCATGCTGGTGGAACGTATGGGACTGCCCGTACATATTGTTGAAAGTACGTATGAAAATGTGAAAATGACTACTCCGGAAGATCTGATTTATGGGAAAGCCATCTTGGAGAGCCGGAAACAGGAGGAATTGTGATGATACGAATTGGTCAAGGATATGATGTACACCAATTAGCTGAAGGGCGGCCGTTCATTTTGGGCGGTATTGAAATTCCGCATGACCGAGGGCTTCTGGGCCATTCGGATGCTGATGTTCTGCTGCATACCATTACGGATGCGGCGCTCGGTGCCATCTGCGGCGGGGACATCGGCAAGCATTTCCCGGATACCGATCCGGAATTCAAGGATGCGGATTCGAAAAAATTACTGTCGCATATTTGGGAATATGTAAAAGAGCAGGGCTATGAACTGGGCAATGTCGATTGCACAGTCATTGCGCAAAAACCAAAACTGGCACCTTATATCGAGGCAATGCGCGAGTCGATTGCTGGCTTGCTTGAGGCCGATGTCTCGCAGGTCAATGTCAAGGCGACAACTTCCGAGCACCTGGGATTCACAGGGCGTGAAGAAGGCATTGCTGCGCTTGCTGTGATTTTATTGGTGCAACGCCCGCTTTCGCTGGACGTTCCTGAGTGATAGAATAGAAATACTGTTATCAATTGAGGAGGAAATCTAATGACACAAGAAGTACGCGTACGCTACGCTCCGAGCCCGACAGGCCACTTGCATATCGGCGGAGCCCGCACAGCGCTTTTCAACTATCTGTATGCACGGCACAACAACGGCAAGTTCATCGTCCGCATCGAGGACACCGACATTGCACGGAACATTGAAACTGGTGAATTGTCCCAGCTCGACAACCTGAAATGGCTTGGCATCGAGTATGACGAATCGGTGGACATCGGAGGGGAATACGGCCCGTACCGCCAAATGGAGCGGTTGGACACGTATAAAACGCATGCCGATCAAATGCTGGAAAAAGGCATTGCGTACAAATGCTTCTGTACAGCAGAAGAACTGGAAGCGGAGCGGGAAACCCAGAAAGCTTCCGGTATTGCCGCGCCTCAATACAGCGGGACTTGCCGCAATTTGACGTCTGAAGAAGTGGCTGAGAAAGAAGCAGCTGGCATGCCGTATACATTGCGTATGAAAGTGCCGGCTGACGTAACGTATGAGTTTGAAGACCTGGTCCGCGGACCGATTTCCTTCGAATCAAAAGATGTTGGCGACTGGGTATTGGTAAAGACAAACGGCATCCCGACGTATAATTTCGCAGTAGTCATCGATGACCACTTGATGAAAATTTCACATGTCTTCCGCGGTGAAGAGCATTTGTCGAATACGCCGAAACAGATGATGATTTTCGATGCCTTCGGCTGGGAGCATCCGGTCTATGGCCATATGACGTTGATCATCAATGAAGAACGCAAGAAATTATCGAAGCGCGATGAATCGATCCTTCAGTTTATCTCCCAATACAAAGACCTGGGCTATATCCCGGAAGCGTTGTTCAATTTCTTCGCGCTTCTCGGCTGGTCTCCGGAAGGCGAAGAGGAGATCTTCTCGAAAGAGGAGCTGATCCGCATTTTCGACGTCAGCCGTTTGTCAAAATCGCCATCGATGTTCGACAAGCAGAAATTGACGTGGATGAACAACCAGTACATCAAAGCGATGCCGCTTGAAGAAGTGGTGAAACTCGCGCTTCCGCATTTGCAGAAAGACGGCAAATTGCCGCAGGACTTGACGGCAGAGCAGGCGGAGTGGGCAGAAAAGCTGATTGCCTTGTACCATGACCAGTTGAGCTTCGGTGCAGAAATCACGGAACTGACGGAAGTGTTCTTCACGGACGAGATCGCATTCAAAGAAGATGAAAAAGCGATTCTTGCAGGTGAGCAGGTGCCGGAAGTGATGGCCTCGTTCAAAGAACAGCTCCAAAACCTGGAAACGTTCGAAGCAGCCGATATTAAAGCGGCAATCAAAGCGGTGCAAAAAGCGACCGGCCATAAAGGGAAAAATCTCTTCATGCCGATCCGCGTCGTGACCACCGGCCAGATGCATGGGCCGGAGTTGCCGGATGCGATTTCGCTTCTTGGGAAAGACAAGACGATTGCCCGCGTTGCCCAATTTGCGAGCGCGTAAATTGACTTCTCCTTTAAAAGAGGTACAATAAATTTACTATCAATAAAACGTTGACGAGAAGAAGTACATGCAGCAAGCTCTGAAGAGAGGATCCTCACCGGCTGAAAGGGATCCGGGCCGCTGCTGCATCGAAATGCCTCTCTGAGTGCTGAGTCGAATCGAGTAGACCAGACGTGTCGCCTGCGTTAAAGGCTTCGAGAGAGAAAGGGCCCCGTGCCTTTTCTAATCAGAGTGGAACCGCGCAGAAAAGCGTCTCTGTCATTTAATTGACAGGGGCGTTTTTTATTTTGCCGAGAATGATAAGAAAGGAGTAGGAGAGTATGTGGAAGCGAATGAAAGAAGATATCGAGGTCATTTTTGAACAGGACCCTGCTGCCCGCAACTATTGGGAAGTGGTTTTGACTTATGCCGGCCTGCATGCCATATGGGCCCATCGCATCGCTCATTATTTCTTCAAGAAAAAATGGTTTTTCCTCGCCCGGTTCATTTCTCAAGTCAGCCGCTTTTTCACGGGCATCGAAATTCATCCGGGTGCGGTGATCGGCCGGCGGTTCTTTATTGATCATGGTATGGGCGTCGTGGTCGGAGAAACGTGCATCATCGGCAACGATGTCACCATCTACCAAGGAGTGACGCTTGGCGGGACAGGGAAGGAGCGCGGCAAGCGCCATCCGACGTTGGAAGACGGCGTATTGGTCGCAACAGGCGCGAAAGTGCTCGGATCCATTGTTATCGGCGAGAATTCGAAAGTGGGCGCCGGCTCTGTCGTGCTGAAAAATGTTCCAGCGAATTCTACCGTTGTGGGAATTCCAGGAAAAGTGGTCATGCAAAACGGTGTGAAAGTGAAGCCGGATTTGAACCACCAGAACATGCCGGATCCGGTCATGGACAAATGCGACAGCATGGAAGCGAAAATTGCTGCATTGCAGCTGGAAATAGAACGATTGAAAAATGAGCAGAAGAAAGCAGGGAGATTGCAATGACGATCCAGATTTTTAATTCATTGAGCCGGCAAAAAGAGGAGTTTATCCCGCTCGAAGAGGGAAAAGTGAAAATGTATGTGTGCGGCCCGACCGTCTACAACTACATCCATATCGGCAATGCGCGCCCGGTCATCGTCTATGATACGGTCCGCCGCTACTTGGAGTACCGCGGCTATGACGTAACGTATGTCTCCAATTTCACCGATGTCGACGACAAATTGATCAAAGCGGCCAATGAGCTTGGTGTGGAAGTGCCGGAGATCGCCGAGCGGTTTATCCAGGCATACTTCGAAGACACGAAAGCGCTCGGCTGCAGCGAAGCGGATGTGCATCCGCGCGTCATGGACCACATGCCGCAGATCATCGAGTTTGTCGAAGCGCTGATCCAAAAAGGGTATGCCTATGAATCGCAGGGCGATGTCTATTACCGTACGCGCAAATTCGACGGCTATGGCAAACTGTCCCATCAGTCAGTCGACGAACTGAAAATCGGTGCGCGCATCGAAACCGGCGACAAAAAAGAAGACGCCCTCGACTTTGCGCTATGGAAAACAGCGAAACCAGGAGAGATTTCATGGGACAGCCCTTGGGGCAAAGGCCGCCCCGGCTGGCATATCGAATGCTCGGTCATGGCCCGTGAGCACTTAGGGGACACAATTGACATCCACGCCGGCGGGCAGGACCTGACATTCCCGCACCACGAAAACGAAATCGCCCAGTCGGAGGCGTTGACCGGCAAACCGTTTGCCCGCTATTGGATGCATAACGGCTATATCAACATCGACAATGAAAAAATGTCCAAGTCGCTGAACAATTTCGTTCTGGTCAATGACATTCTAAAAGAACTTGATCCGCAGGTGCTGCGCTTCTTCATGCTGTCTGTCCATTACCGCCATCCGATCAACTATTCACAGCAATTGGTGGAAGATGCCATCGCTGCGCTTGAACGGCTGCGGACTGCCTACGGCAACCTGAAGCACCGCCTGGAAGCATCCGCCGGCCTCGGTGACCATTCGGATATCTGGCTGTCGAAAATGGAAGCGATCAAAGCCGAGTTTGTCAAAACGATGGATGACGATTTCAATACGGCAAATGCCATTTCCAAACTTTTCGATTTGTCGAAGCTGTCGAACACCTATTTAGTGGAGAAACAAACGTCCACGGAAGTGCTGCAGGCTTTCATTGACATGTTCGATGAGCTCGCCGGCGTGCTTGGCCTGCCGTTCAACCAGACGGAAGAACTGTTGGATGAAGAAGTGGAAGCGCTCCTTGCAGAACGCATCGAAGCCCGCAAAAATCGCGACTTCGCCCGGGCGGATGAAATCCGTGATTTGTTCAAAGAGAAAAACATCATTTTGGAAGACACAGCGCAAGGCACACGCTGGAAAAGAGGATAAGGACATGAATGTTTTACGCAATCAGGACGTCGACCAGCTGAACGCGCTGGCGCTCGCTTATATGGGGGATGCGGTATACGAGCAGGCAGTGCGGGAGCACCTCTTGCGCTCCGGGCGGGTCAAGCCGAATACGCTTCACCGCCTGTCCACCACATTCGTCTCCGCCAAAGCGCAGGCTGTGGTCTTGAAACGGCTAACCGAAGAGGAGTTTCTATCGGAAGAGGAGTTGGCGGTCATGCGGCGCGGCCGCAACGCCAAGTCCGGTTCGGTGCCGAAGAATACGGACGTCCAGACTTATAATTTCAGTACCGCGTTCGAAGCGGTGCTGGGCTGGCTGTATTTGAAAGAACGGCAGGAGCGGGTGGATGAAATCGTCCGCTATGCCATCGAGATCATTGAAGAGTTGAGAGGAGTGGTGAAATGAGTGAAGAGCTAACGCCCGAAATCATCGGCGGCAAAAACCCGGTGCTTGAAGCGCTGCGCGCCGACCGTGATGTCAATAAAATCTGGATTGCTGAAGGCGTGCAGAAAAAAGGGCTGACCGAACTGCTGCAATTGGCAAAAGAAAAAGGCGTGCTGGTGCAGTTTGTGCCAAAAAAGAAAATTGACAGCTTGACCGATTCCAACCACCAAGGGATTGCGGCGGCTGTGGCAGCCTATAACTACGCAGAACTTGACGATCTGTTCGAAGCGGCGTCCAGCCGGTCGGAAGATCCGTTCTTTTTAATCCTTGATGAATTGGAAGACCCGCATAATCTCGGGTCGATCATGCGGACGGCGGATGCTATCGGGGTCCACGGCTTGATTATTCCAAAAAGGCGGGCAGTCGGGCTGACGGCCGTTGTTGCGAAATCTTCGACGGGTGCGATTGAACATGTGCCGGTCGTGCGGGTCAACAATCTGTCCCAGACGGTCGACGAGCTGAAAAAGCGCAGCGTCTGGATTGCTGGAACCGATGCGAAAGAGTCGGTCGATTACCGCCGGATGGATGCCAATCTGCCGCTGGCTGTCATTATCGGCAGCGAAGGGAAAGGCATGAGCCGCATTTTGCGGGATAAATGCGATTTCCTGTATCAACTGCCGATGATTGGCCACGTTACGTCACTGAACGCTTCAGTTGCGGCAAGCCTCCTCATGTACGAAGTCTACCGGAAGCGGAATCCGCTGGGTTGATGCCATGGACATTCTACTGGTTGATGGATATAACATCATAGGGGATTGGCCAGAACTGCAGGAATTGAAAAAAGAGAAGCTTGCCGAAGCACGGGACCGATTGATCGAGCTGATGGCTGAATACCAGAGCTATAAAGGATGGCGCGTCATCATCATTTTTGACGCCCACCTTGTACCTGGCATTGAAGCGAAAAACCGCCGGCATGATATTGAAGTGATCTACACCCGGGAAAGTGAGACGGCAGATGAGCAGATTGAAAAGCTCGCTACGAGCTTGAACAATCGCAGGGACCAGATTTATGTAGCAACTTCCGATATGACCGAACAGCGGGTGATTTTCGGCAAAGGGGCGCTCCGCATATCGGCGCGTGAACTGGAAATCGAAATGATTGAAATTCAAAAAAATATTACAAAAAAAGTAAAAGAAATCCAGGAGCAGCGTGCGTTCTCGAAGATTATGCTATCGGATGAAGTAGCGGAAATTTTCGAAAAATGGCGGCGCGGCCAGAAATGATAGGTTGACGCTCAATTTTTCCTTCCTGTATACTGAGGGTATCGAGGCTCGCAACCGGAGGGATAGCCGTGCTAAATCAAGAGCAAGTTCAAGCCCAACGATTCACAGAAATGACAGATGAGGAACTTGTTAGCTTAGTCCACAGCGGAAACACTGAGGCCTTGGATTTTTTAATTACGAAGTACCGGCACTTTGTCCGGATGAAAGCACGCTCCTATTTCCTGATCGGAGCGGACAAAGAAGACATTATCCAGGAAGGGATGATCGGCTTGTACAAAGCCATCCGCGACTTCCGCAGCGATAAATTATCGTCTTTCCGCGCCTTTGCCGAGCTGTGCATCATCCGCCAGATCATCACGGCGATCAAGACAGCGACCCGCCAGAAGCACATTCCGCTGAATTCGTATGTGTCGCTCGACAAGCCGATCTATGATGAAGAATCCGACCGGACGTTGATGGATGTCCTGACCGGCAACGGAGCCGACGACCCGGAAGAGTTGATGATCAACAATGAAGAGTTCTTGTATATGGAAGCGAAGATGGGGGAAGTTCTGAGCACGCTTGAACGGGAAGTGCTGGCGCTTTACCTGGACGGGCAATCTTATCAGGAAATTTCGGAAAAATTAGAACGCCATGTCAAGTCGATCGACAATGCGCTCCAGCGCGTGAAACGGAAATTGGAAAGGCATCTCCAATTTGACGAGACCCGAACGTCCTGAAGTGCAGTTGACAGCCTAGTGCTAAGGTGATAACCTTGAAAAAGCTGAAAACTCGAATAGGGTGAGAAAAATGGCTAAAAAAATCGTTTTAAGCTGCTCGAAATGTGCATCCCGCAATTACACGGTACCGGCACGATCGGAACCTGGCACACGTTTGGAACTTAATAAATTCTGTGCTCATTGCAATGGGCATACCGTGCATAAACAAACGATATGAATATTAAGTGAATGCCGAACGATATAGAGTGATTTTGAAATTCGGAGGTTTTTTAAACAATGGGCAACATTGGCAGTTTCTTGAAGAACGTCGTCACGGAAATGAGAAAAGTAAGCTGGCCGAAACGCAAAGAGTTGACTCGCTACACGGTAGTCGTTCTTTCGACCGTTATTTTCATGGCTCTTTTCTTCGCTTTGATTGATACAGGCATTTCGGAATTATTCCGCTGGTTCTTGGCACTTTAAGGTGTACACAAAATAACACGAAAAAATAGCCCGTCAGTAGTCGAGAACGGGTTTTTTCATTTGGAGAAAAAGGAGGGATGGACGCTTAGTCCGAACGAATATGGAGAAAAATTGGTATGTAGTCCACACGTATTCCGGTTACGAAAATAAGGTGAAAGCAAACTTGGAAAAGCGTGTCGAAACGATGGGCATGCAAGACAAGATCTTCCGTGTCATCATCCCGGAAGAACAAGAAACGGATTTCAAAGACGGCAAAAAACGCACCGTCATGCGCAAAACCTTCCCGGGCTATGTGCTCGTGGAATTGATCATGACGGATGAATCCTGGTATGTTGTCAGAAACACGCCAGGCGTGACCGGCTTTATCGGTTCTTCTGGCGGTGGCGCTAAGCCGACGCCGCTATTGGATGAAGAAGTTGATTTCATCCTGAAGCAAATGGGCATGTCTTCACGCAAAGTGGAAATCGACTTTGCAGTCGGCGATACCGTCGAAGTTATGGAAGGGCCGTTTGCGAACTTCCAAGGGAAAGTGGAAGAGATCGACGAAACAAAAGGCAAAGTGAAAGTTTCGATCGATATCTTCGGCCGTGAAACAAAAATGGAGCTTGATTTCGACCAAGCCCAAAAAATTTAAAAGCTGCTTGCTATTCTGCCCGGAAAGTGTTATCATTTCATAGGTCAGACTGTCATCAGACAATTTGTACAGGATAAACTAATTCTATCAACATAGTTGACAGAGATATTGAGTGGGAGGGGAAACCCTATTACCACATCACGGACTTAAGGAGGTGTGTTTCGTGGCTAAAAAAGTGATTAAAGTTGTAAAATTGCAGATCCCTGCAGCAAAAGCTAATCCAGCGCCACCGGTTGGTCCAGCATTGGGTCAAGCAGGTGTTAACATCATGGGCTTCTGTAAAGAGTTCAACGCGCGTACGGCAGATCAAGCAGGACTGATCATTCCAGTTGAGATTTCGGTATTTGAAGACCGTTCATTTACTTTCATTACGAAAACTCCACCCGCAGCTGTCCTACTTAAAGTAGCAGCCGGTATTGAATCAGGTTCAGGCGAACCGAACCGCAATAAAGTAGCGACTGTGAAACGCGACAAAGTTCGCGAAATCGCAGAAACTAAAATGCCAGATCTAAATGCTGCTTCAGTTGAAGCTGCAATGTTGATGGTTGAAGGTACTGCTCGCAGCATGGGCATTACAATCGAAGACTAATACGGCAGTTGTTTTTGGATGGGTTGCGTGAGTTCAAATTGAACCGCGCAGCCTTTAATCGTGGGAGGTTTAAACCGTTAGACCACAACAAGGAGGACGTTTAAAATGGCTAAAACAGGCAAAAAGCTGCAAGAAGCAGCAAAATTGATCGACCGTACAAAACTTTACGATGCTAAAGAAGCGATCGAACTTGCGAAAAAAGCAAGCACAGTAAACTTCGATGCAACAGTGGAAGTCGCTTTCCGTCTTGGAATCGACACGCGCAAGAACGACCAGCAGATCCGTGGAGCTGTAGTGCTTCCGAACGGTACTGGTAAAACTCAAAGCGTATTGGTTTTCGCTAAAGGCGAAAAACTTAAAGAAGCTGAAGCAGCAGGCGCAGATTTCGTCGGCGACGCTGAATATATCCAAAAAATCCAGCAAGGATGGTTTGACTTCGATGTAATCGTTGCAACTCCGGACATGATGGGTGAAGTTGGTAAACTTGGACGCGTTCTAGGGCCAAAAGGCTTGATGCCAAACCCGAAAACAGGCACAGTTACATTTGATGTGACAAAAGCTGTTCAAGAAATCAAAGCTGGTAAAGTGGAATACCGTGCAGACAAAACTGGTATCATCCACGCGCCAATCGGGAAAGTTTCTTTCGAAGACAGCAAACTTGCTGAAAACTTGGAAGCAATCTACGACGTTGTTCTTAAAGCTAAGCCATCGGCAGCTAAAGGAACGTACATCAAATCCCTAAACGTAACAACTACAATGGGACCTGCTGTCAAAGTGGATTCTAGCTCTGTAGGAAAATAAGAGTATTGACAAATCTTTTGCGCTTTGCTAAACTGGCGAAGTTGTAAAAAGTATATTTGTACCGCAGACAGCAGGGGCGCCAGCCGCTTAATTTATCCCTGCCGAGGACATGATGAATTCAGTTGACATCTTTTTGATGCTGATATTATGCCTCTGTGTCTGTAAAGACCAGAGGCTTTTCTTATGGACGGACGGTACAGATGAAAAATCTATAGGAGGTGCCCAAATGACCAAAGCAGTTGAAACGAAAAAAGTAGTTGTGCAAACGATCGCTGACAAATTCAACGCTGCAGCTTCAGTTGTAGTTGTTGATTACCGTGGGTTGAACGTTGCTCAATTGACAGAACTTCGTAAACAGCTTCGTGAAGCAGGCGTTGAGTTCAAAGTTTACAAAAACTCAATGACTCGCCGTGCGACAGAAATGCACGGACTTGAAGCGATCAACGAACACTTTACAGGACCAAACGCCATTGCATTTTCTAACGAAGATGTAGTAGCACCAGCGCGGATCATCAACGATTTCGCTAAAAAGAACGAAGCGCTTGAAATTAAAGCGGGTATCATCGAAGGCACTGTAGCATCTGCAGAAGATGTAAAAGCATTGGCAGAACTTCCATCACGCGAAGGTCTACTTTCTATGCTACTCAGCGTACTTCAAGCACCAATGCGCAACTTCGCTGCGATCACAAAAGCGGTTGCGGACAGCAAAGAAGAACAAGGCGCTTAATAAGTTAGCCGGATAAGCACGACAAAAAAATCACCTTTCCATAGGAGGAAACTATAATGACACAAGAACAAATCTTAGACGCAATCAAAGAAATGACAGTTCTTCAACTTAACGACCTAGTAAAAGCAATCGAAGACGAGTTCGGCGTAACTGCTGCTGCTCCTGTTGCTGCAGCTGCTGCTGGCGGTGCTGCTGTTGAAGAGCAAACTGAATTCGACGTAATCTTGAACTCTGCTGGAGATCAAAAAATCAAAGTAATCAAAGTAGTACGCGAAGTTACTGGCCTAGGCTTGAAAGAAGCTAAAGCACTAGTTGACGAAGCTCCTAAAGCTCTTAAAGAAGGCGTTTCTAAAGAAGAAGCAGAAGAAATCAAAGCTAAAGTTGAAGAAGTTGGCGCTTCAGTAGAAGTTAAATAATTTCAACTTTTCATGGAATAAGAAAGAAAGCTCGTCAGTATCTTTACCGACGGGCTTTTTCTTCTTTCTAAATTCGGAAATGCCGGGCAGATTTCGTGATGAGTTAAGAACGGTAAGGAGGACTCCATGTGTCACAGCATTATTATTCCAAAAATCCTCAAACAAAAAGCAACCCTCGAGAATGGACATATACATTGCGGGGCGAGAAATTCCATTTCCAGACAGATGCAGGCGTATTCAGCAAAGGTGAAATCGATTTCGGTTCCCGGCTGCTGATCGAAGCGTTCGAGGATTCGGAATTGTCAGGGCCGATTTTGGATGTCGGCTGCGGGTACGGGCCAATCGGAATGGCCATCGCCAAAACATTTCCCCATAAAGAAGTTCATATGGTAGACGTGAACACACGCGCCCTTGAACTGGCTAGAAAAAACACCGAAAAAAACGGAGTCGGAAACGTCCGGATCTACGAAAGTGATGGATTAGGGTCTGTTGAAGAGGAAGGGTTTTCGTCGATCTTGACGAATCCGCCGATCCGCGCAGGAAAAGAGACGATCTTCCGGTTTTATGAAGAAGCATATACGAAGCTTGAACAAGGCGGGTCGCTTTGGGTGGTCATCCAGAAAAAACAGGGAGCACCTTCAACGCAGGAGAAATTAGAGGAACTTTTCGGGAATTGCCGTACAGCGGATAAGAAGAAGGGGTACTTTATTTTTGAGGCGAGAAAAGTTTGACTTGACAAAACGCCTATGTTATTATAATGAAATGCAAAATTATTATTTTGAGGTCGTTTGCCCTTTTTAGGGCATCGCATGGCGACACGCAACCACAGGTATACAGAAAATGAGCTCTCAGTCAGCCTCGTTTTCTTTTTGTCTTTTCGATATCATACACCATTTGGCAGAAATCGCAAAGACCTATAATCGTTTTATTGAGGGGTGAATAAGTTGGTAGGTCAACTAGTTCAGTACGGGCAACATCGTCAACGTAGAAGTTTTTCGAGAATTAAAGAAGTGCTCGATCTTCCAAACCTGATTGAGATTCAATCAGCGTCTTATGAGTGGTTCCTCGAAGAAGGGCTGCGCGAAATGTTCCGAGATATCTCGCCGATTGAAGATTTCACTGGAAATCTGTCGCTTGAGTTTGTTGACTACAGTCTCGCGGAACCGAAATATCCAGTCTCTGAATCAAAAGAACGTGATGTCACTTATGCGGCACCGCTGCGCGTAAAAGTGCGTCTGCACAACAAAGAAACAGACGAAGTGAAGGAACAGGATGTCTTTATGGGCGATTTCCCATTGATGACCGAAACTGGAACTTTTGTGATCAATGGCGCGGAACGCGTTATCGTTTCCCAGTTGGTGCGTTCACCAAGTGTTTACTTCCACGACAAGACCGATAAAAACGGCAAGAGAGGCTTCGGGGCAACGGTTATCCCTAACCGCGGCGCTTGGCTTGAATATGAAACAGATGCTAAGGACGTTGTATATGTCCGCATCGACCGCACGCGCAAATTGCCGGTAACGGTCCTTTTGCGGGCGCTTGGCTTCGGATCCGACCAAGAAATCATCGATTTGCTTGGAGATAACGAATACCTGCAAAACACCCTTGAAAAAGACAACACCGAAAGCACAGAAAAAGCGCTTCTTGAAATCTATGAGCGTCTGCGCCCTGGTGAGCCGCCGACAGTCGAAAGCGCAAAGAGCTTGCTCTACTCGCGTTTCTTCGACCCAAAACGCTATGACCTGGCAAATGTCGGCCGCTATAAAATGAACAAAAAACTTCACATCAAAAACCGTCTTTTCAATCAAACAATCGCTGAAACGCTGGTTGATCCTGAAACAGGCGAAATCCTGGTGGAAGCTGGCACGGTTATCGACCGCCGCGTGTTGGACCGCTTGATCCCTTATCTGGAAGGCGGCGTGAATTTCCACACTGCATCCCAGTCCGGCGGCGTCCTTGAAGGCGACGTTACACTGCAGTCCATCAAGATCTATGCTCCAAACGATGAAAATCAAAAAGAAATCACCGTCATTGGCAACGCTTATGTGGAAGACAAGATCAAACACGTAACGCCTGCTGATATCATTTCTTCTATCAGTTACTTCTTTAACCTTCTTTACGGAGTTGGAAACACAGATGACATCGATCACCTGGGTAACCGCCGCCTTCGTTCAGTCGGGGAATTGCTGCAAAACCAATTCCGCATCGGGTTGTCCCGTATGGAACGCGTTGTGCGCGAGCGTATGTCGATCAATGACACGCAAGCGATCGTGCCGCAGCAATTGATCAATATCCGTCCGGTTATTGCATCCATTAAAGAATTCTTCGGTAGTTCTCAGCTTTCCCAGTTTATGGACCAAACAAACCCATTAGGGGAATTAACTCACAAACGCCGTCTATCTGCGCTTGGGCCTGGTGGTCTGACGCGTGAGCGCGCCGGCTTTGAAGTGCGCGACGTTCACTACTCGCATTATGGACGCATGTGCCCGATCGAAACGCCTGAGGGCCCGAACATTGGGTTGATCAACACGCTTTCGACTTTTGCGAAAGTGAACAAATTCGGTTTCATTGAAACGCCTTACCGCCGTGTCGATCCGGAAACCGGAATCGTAACACCGCAAATCGATTACTTGACTGCCGACGAAGAAGATAATTACGTAGTGGCTCAGGCCAACTCGCGATTAAATGAAGACGGCTCTTTCGTAGAAGAAGAAGTGGTAGCCCGTTTCCGCGGTGAAAACACATTGCTTAAACGCGAACGCATCGATTACATGGACGTTTCGCCGAAACAGGTCGTTTCAGTTGCGACAGCTTGTATCCCGTTCCTTGAAAACGATGACTCCAACCGTGCATTGATGGGAGCGAACATGCAGCGTCAAGCAGTTCCATTGCTTAACCCTGAAGCACCTTTCGTCGGTACGGGCATGGAACATTTGGCGGCACGTGATTCAGGTGCGGCTGTCATCGCTAAATACGAAGGTATTGTTGAATCGGTGGAAGCACGTGAAATCAAAGTGCGCCGGATCGAAGAAGTGGATGGCAAAGAAGTCAAAGGCGACGTCACTTCTTACAAATTGCAAAAATTCGTCCGTTCAAACCAAGGGACCAGCTATAACCAACGCCCGATCGTCAAAGTCGGCGACCGCGTATCGCCTCGCGATATCCTGGCGGATGGACCTTCGATGGAACGCGGCGAAATGGCCCTTGGCCGCAACGTCCTTGTAGCGTTCATGACATGGGACGGCTTCAACTATGAAGATGCGATCATCATGAGTGAGCGTTTGGTAAAAGACGATGTGTATACATCTGTCCACATCGAAGAATACGAGTCCGATTCACGCGATACAAAACTTGGGCCGGAAGAAATCACACGCGACATCCCGAATGTCGGGGAAGATGCGCTTCGCAACCTGGACGACCGCGGAATCATCCGTGTCGGTGCAGAAGTGAAGGACGGCGACATTCTGGTCGGGAAAGTTACGCCGAAAGGGGTTACGGAACTGACAGCTGAAGAGCGCCTATTGCATGCAATCTTCGGTGAAAAAGCGCGTGAAGTGCGTGATACGTCCCTTCGTGTACCACACGGAGCCGGCGGAATCGTGCTTGATGTGAAAATCTTCAACCGCGAAGACGGCGATGAATTGCCGCCGGGTGTAAACCAGCTGGTGCGTGCATACATCGTCCAGAAACGTAAAATTTCAGTCGGGGATAAAATGGCCGGACGTCACGGAAACAAAGGTGTAATCTCGCGCATTCTTCCTGAGGAAGACATGCCGTTTATGCCGGATGGAACTCCTGTTGACATCATGCTTAACCCGCTTGGGGTACCATCACGGATGAACATCGGACAAGTACTTGAGCTTCACTTAGGTATGGCGTCCCGTTCACTTGGAATTCATATGGCATCATCTGTTTTTGATGGAGCCAATGAAGAAGATGTGTGGGAAACGATGGAAGAAGCCGGAATGCCGCGCGATGGAAAAACCATCCTTTACGATGGCCGTTCAGGTGAAGCATTCGATAACCGTGTGTCTGTAGGAATCATGTACATGATCAAACTTGCGCACATGGTCGATGATAAATTGCACGCCCGTTCAACCGGTCCATATTCGCTTGTTACGCAGCAGCCACTTGGCGGTAAAGCCCAGTTCGGCGGACAGCGTTTCGGTGAGATGGAAGTTTGGGCGCTTGAAGCATACGGGGCAGCCCATACGCTTCAGGAAATCCTGACTGTGAAGTCGGATGATGTGGTCGGACGCGTGAAAACGTATGAAGCGATCGTCAAAGGCGAAAGCGTTCCAGAACCGAGCGTTCCGGAATCGTTCAAAGTTTTGATCAAAGAGCTTCAGAGTTTAGGTATGGACGTTAAAATGCTGACGATTGATGACGAAGAAATCGAATTGCGCGATTTGGATGAAGAAGAAGATCTTCAACCGGCCGATTCGCTGAACATCCTGCCAATCGCAGATACAGAAGCACCTGTTGGAACAGTTGATTGATAAATCTTGGAATCGGGCGGTCTTAGCCTGCCGCCCGTCTTCCAATCACTTGGTCGCAAACGAGGAAAAGCCGTACAGAAACTCGAGACAAAAGGGAGGTAGGCTCCTTGATAGATGTTAACAATTTTGAGTATATGAAAATCGGATTAGCGTCACCCGATAAAATTCGCTCATGGTCTTATGGAGAAGTCAAAAAGCCAGAAACAATTAACTACCGTACATTAAAACCAGAAAAAGACGGTTTGTTCTGTGAACGTATTTTCGGTCCTACAAAAGACTGGGAATGCCATTGCGGAAAATACAAACGTGTCCGTTATAAAGGTGTAGTCTGTGACCGTTGTGGCGTTGAAGTCACACGTTCAAAAGTACGCCGTGAGCGCATGGGCCACATTGAACTTGCAGCTCCTGTATCACATATTTGGTATTTCAAAGGAATTCCGAGCCGCATGGGCCTTATCTTGGATATGTCCCCGCGCTCACTCGAAGAAGTCATTTACTTTGCTTCTTACGTAGTAATCGATCCTGCAGATACACCGCTTGAAAAGAAACAGCTTCTTTCGGAAAAAGAATACCGGGCTTATCGCGATAAGTTCGGGAAAAAATTCCAAGCCGCAATGGGTGCTGAAGCGATCAAACGACTTCTGCAAGAAATCGATCTTGAACGCGAAACGGATTCGTTGAAAGAAGAATTGAAAACTGCTCAAGGGCAGCGCCGCACACGGGCGATCAAACGCCTTGAAGTAGTGGAATCTTTCCGCAACTCCGGAAACAATCCGGACTGGATGATTCTTGATGTTCTTCCAGTTATTCCGCCGGAACTTCGCCCGATGGTTCAATTGGATGGCGGACGTTTTGCGACTTCCGACTTGAACGATTTGTACCGTCGCGTGATCAACCGGAACAACCGTCTGAAACGCTTGTTGGACCTTGGTGCACCTAGCATCATCGTCCAAAACGAAAAACGCATGCTGCAGGAAGCTGTTGATGCGTTGATCGATAATGGCCGCCGCGGCCGTCCTGTCACTGGACCGGGTAACCGTCCGTTGAAATCTCTTTCTCACATGTTGAAAGGGAAACAAGGGCGCTTCCGTCAAAACCTTCTTGGTAAACGCGTTGACTATTCAGGCCGTTCCGTTATCGTTGTAGGACCGAACTTGAAAATGTACCAATGCGGATTGCCGAAAGGAATGGCAATCGAGCTGTTCAAGCCTTTCGTCATGAAAGAACTTGTTGAACGAGGATTGGCCCATAACATCAAGAGTGCGAAACGCAAGATCGAGCGTCTGCATTCAGAAGTTTGGGATGTACTCGAAGACGTGATCAAGGAGCATCCGGTTCTATTGAACCGTGCACCAACGCTTCACCGACTCGGTATCCAGGCGTTTGAACCAACACTTGTGGAAGGCAAAGCAATCCGTCTTCATCCGCTAGTATGTACTGCATACAATGCCGATTTCGATGGTGACCAAATGGCCGTCCACGTACCGCTTTCTTCTGAAGCACAAGCGGAAGCCCGTCTTCTTATGCTTGCTGCCCAGAATATCTTGAACCCGAAAGACGGAAAACCGGTTGTAACTCCTTCTCAGGATATGGTTCTAGGAAACTATTACTTAACACTTGAGCGCAAAGGAGCTACAGGCGAGGGCGCTACATTCTCAGGTCCGGAAGAAGCGCTTGTCGCTTACCAGACTGGTCATGTACACCTTCACACAAGAATCGCGGTTCTTGCCGGATCCTTGAACAACCCGACATTTACGGCAGAACAGAACAAAATGCTCCTATTGACGAGTGTCGGTAAGATCATTTTCAACGAAATTCTGCCGAGATCATTCCCTTATATCAACGAGCCGACCGATTTCAACTTGCAGGTGGAAACACCGGCTAAGTATTTCGTGCCGACTACGACCGACATCCGTGGCTACTTTGCTGAAGCTGAACTCGTGACGCCGTTCAAAAAGAAAATTCTTGGAGAAATCATTGCGGAAGTCTTCAAACGCTTCCACATTACAGAAACTTCAAGAATGCTTGACCGTATGAAGAGCCTTGGCTTTAAATACTCGACGCAAGCCGGTATCACGGTTGGTGTGGCGGATATCGTCGTACTTCCTGATAAAGGTGAAATCCTGATCGAAGCGCAAGCGAACGTGGATAAAGTTATGAAGCAATTCCGCCGTGGTTTGATCACGGAAGAAGAACGCTATTCGCGTGTTATCTCTTATTGGAGCAATGCAAAAGACGTCATCCAGGAAAAACTGATGGCATCTCTTGATAAATTGAATCCGATTTATATGATGAGTGACTCCGGAGCGCGTGGTAATGCTTCCAACTTTACACAGCTTGCGGGTATGCGCGGACTCATGGCCAACCCGGCCGGCCGCATTATCGAACTCCCGATCAAATCTTCATTCCGTGAAGGTCTGACGGTACTCGAATACTTCATCTCCACTCACGGTGCACGTAAAGGTCTTGCCGATACGGCCTTGAAGACAGCTGACTCCGGTTACTTGACACGCCGTCTCGTAGACGTTGCACAAGATGCAATCGTCCGCGAAAACGATTGTGGTACAGACCGCGGCTTGCTTGTCGGAGCCTTGAAGGAAGGGTCAGAAGTGATCGAAGAGCTGGACGAGCGTATCTTGGGCCGTCATGCGAAGAAAACGATCCGCCACCCTGAAACAAAAGAAGTCATTGTAGAAAAAGACGAATTGATTACACAAGACTTGACACGCCTCATTGTAGAAGCGGGAATCAAAGAAGTGACGATTCGCTCAGCATTTACATGTAATACGAAACACGGCGTTTGTAAGAAATGCTACGGTACGAACTTGGCAACTGGCGACGAAGTTGAAGTGGGCGAAGCAGTGGGTATCATTGCCGCTCAGTCAATCGGAGAACCAGGAACCCAGCTTACAATGCGTACATTCCATACAGGCGGGGTAGCAGGAGACGATATTACACAAGGTCTTCCGCGTATCCAGGAAATCTTCGAATCGCGTAATCCGAAAGGGCAAGCGGTCATTTCTGAAATCAACGGTACAGTTACCGAAGTGGATGAAATCCGTGAAGGCCAGAAGGAAATCACGATCCAAGGTGACGTCGAGACACGCAAATACTTGGCGCCTTACAATGCCCGCCTTAAAGTGCACGTGGATGATGTCATCCGCCGCGGCGAAGTATTGACGGATGGATCGATCGATCCGAAGCAATTGCTGCAAGTTAAAGATGTTCAATCTGTCCAAGTGTATTTGTTGAAAGAAGTCCAGAAAGTTTACCGTATGCAAGGGGTAGAAATCGGCGATAAGCACGTTGAAGTTATGGTCCGTCAAATGTTCCGTAAAGTCCGCGTAATCGAAGCCGGCGATACTGACTTGCTTCCAGGTTCACTATTGGATATTCACCAATTTACAGAAGCGAACGAAAAAGCTGTGCTTGAAGGCAACCTGCCTGCTACAAGCCGCCCGGTCATCCTGGGTATCACAAAAGCTTCACTTGAAACAGAATCTTTCCTATCTGCCGCTTCATTCCAGGAAACGACGCGCGTCCTAACAGATGCAGCGATCAAAGGAAAACGCGACGAACTTTTAGGATTGAAAGAGAACGTTATTATCGGCAAGCTTGTTCCAGCCGGAACAGGAATGCAGCGTTACCGCCAAATCAAAATTGCACAGGCTGAAAAAGCTGTGAAAGAAGAGATTGTCGGCAGCGAATCATAATTTAATTGGATTCCGGAGAGGTCTTTAAAAACTCTCCGGGATTTTTTAGGAATATTGTTGACATGAATTGCTGAGAGTGATAACATGTTGAGGGTTGATGGTTTAGCTGTCTGTTGCTTGGAAAGGCATGCGAATGTCTTGTAAAAGATTCAGGCAAAAGAAGCATCATCGGTATAAAGCAATCAGTAAAAGCATTAGAAAGCGGCATTGTCCAAGATGTAAGAGCGGCAAAGACGCGAACGATCGAATGGCCGAGCAGATTTATCCAACAGCCTTAGAAAAGGTATTCCGATCAGATTTGCAGATTCACGATCCAAGCTTGGCAAAGCAAAGGCAATTATGCCAGCGCAGCTGCTGTGGCGTTTACTGGATACCAGTTTTTGTGTGAAAACACAAAGGCTTTGTTTTTACCCAAAAAATGAACCACCTGGATATGTGGTATTAGAACACCTTTTGAGAGGAGGAAAAAATCGATGCCTACAATTAACCAATTAGTTAACAAGCCTCGTAAACCAAAAAGCACTAAATCAGACTCACCAGCGTTGAACAAAGGGTATAACAGCTTCAAAAAGTCTCAGACTGACGTAAGCTCACCTCAAAAACGTGGAGTTTGTACTCGTGTTGGTACAATGACACCAAAGAAACCGAACTCCGCTTTGCGTAAATACGCGCGTGTACGGTTGACAAACCAAATTGAGGTCAATGCATACATCCCTGGAGAAGGCCACAACCTTCAAGAGCACAGTGTAGTTCTTCTTCGCGGCGGACGCGTAAAAGATTTACCTGGTGTGCGTTACCACATCGTACGTGGAGCACTTGATACTGCTGGAGTAAACGGCCGTATGCAAGGACGTTCTAAATACGGAACAAAACGACCAAAAGTCAAAAAATAAAAAGTTAAAATAACGAAGTGATTTCGTTGAAAGGAGGAACATACATGCCTCGTAAAGGTCCTGTAGCTAAACGTGACGTGTTGCCAGATCCAATTTACAATTCGAAATTGGTGACACGCTTAATTAATAAAATGATGGTTGACGGAAAAAGAGGTACTTCACAAAAGATCCTATACGGAGCGTTCGAACTAGTTAAAGAACGCAGCGGGAAAGATCCGATTGAAGTATACGAACAAGCATTGACTAACGTTATGCCAGTTCTTGAAGTTCGCGCACGCCGTGTCGGTGGAGCTAACTACCAAGTACCGGTTGAAGTTCGTCCAGAGCGCCGTACAACTCTAGGTCTTCGCTACCTTGTAAACTATTCACGTCTTCGTGGAGAGAAAACAATGGAAGAGCGTTTGGCTAATGAAATTCTAGATGCTGCAAACAACACTGGAGCAGCGGTTAAGAAACGTGAAGATATCCACAAAATGGCGGAAGCGAACAAAGCGTTTGCTCATTATCGCTGGTAATTTCTTTCAAGATGTAAAAATCTTAATCCGAGACGGAAGGAGAAAGACAACATGGCTAGAGAGTTCTCCTTAGACAAAACACGTAATATCGGAATCATGGCACACATTGATGCCGGTAAAACGACTACTACGGAGCGTATTTTATACTACACAGGCCGTATCCACAAAATCGGCGAAACGCATGAAGGTGCTTCTCAAATGGACTGGATGGAGCAGGAGCAGGAACGTGGAATCACGATCACTTCTGCTGCGACAACAGCGTCATGGAAAAACCACCGCGTCAACATCATTGATACTCCTGGACACGTAGACTTCACTGTTGAAGTTGAACGTTCATTGCGCGTACTTGATGGAGCTGTTACAGTTCTTGATGCTCAATCTGGTGTTGAGCCTCAAACTGAAACGGTTTGGCGTCAAGCTACAACATATGGTGTTCCACGTGTTGTATTCGTCAACAAAATGGATAAAATCGGTGCTGACTTCCTTTACTCTGTAGGCACATTGCACGATCGCCTACAGGCAAATGCACATCCGATCCAACTTCCAATCGGTGCTGAAGATGAGTTCGAAGCGATCATCGACCTAGTCGAAATGAAAGCAGTCTTCTACGCAAACGATTTGGGAACTGAAATCACTGTAGGTGAAATCCCTGAATCCCACAAAGAGCTAGCAGAAGAGTGGCACACTAAATTAGTGGAAGCTGTTGCTGAGCTTGATGAGGAATTGATGGAGAAATACCTAGGCGGAGAAGAAATCTCTGTGGAAGAACTTAAAGCCGGTATCCGTAAAGGTACTTTGGATGTTGAGTTTTACCCAGTGGTCTGCGGAACTGCTTTCAAAAACAAAGGTGTTCAATTAATGCTTGACGCAGTAATCGACTACCTGCCATCACCATTGGATGTACCTCCAATGACTGGCGTCCTTCCAGATTCTGATGAGGAAGTTATCCGCAAGCCTAGCGAAGACGAGCCATTCTCAGCGCTAGCGTTTAAGGTAATGACGGATCCATACGTTGGGAAATTGACTTTCTTCCGTGTGTACTCTGGTACTCTTAAATCTGGTTCTTACGTACAAAACTCTTCAAAAGGCAAACGTGAACGCGTAGGACGTATCCTGCAAATGCACGCTAACTCCCGTGAAGAGATTGCTGAAGTTTACTGCGGCGATATCGCTGCTGCAATCGGCCTTAAAGATACTTCTACTGGAGACACTTTGAGCGACGAGAAGCACCAGGTAATCCTTGAGCGTATGGTCTTCCCAGAACCGGTTATCTCCCTTTCTGTGGAACCAAAATCTAAAGCCGACCAAGACAAAATGGGTCAAGCTCTTGCGAAATTGCAAGAAGAAGATCCGACTTTCCGTGCGCACACTGACCAGGAAACTGGCCAAACGATCATCGCAGGTATGGGTGAACTTCACCTTGATATCCTAGTTGATCGCATGCGCCGTGAGTTTAACGTAGAAGCTAACGTGGGTGCACCTCAGGTATCTTACCGCGAGACATTCCGTCAGTCTGCTAAAGTCGAAGGTAAATTCGTACGCCAGTCTGGTGGACGTGGACAGTTCGGACACGTTTGGATCGAATTCGCTCCAAACGAAGAAGGAGCAGGTTTTGAGTTTGAAAATGCAATCGTTGGTGGTGTGGTTCCACGTGAATACATCCCAGCAGTTGAAGCGGGTCTTCGCGACTCTCTTGATAACGGTGTAATTGCCGGCTATCCATTGATCGACATCAAAGCTAAATTGTTCGACGGATCTTACCATGATGTCGACTCGAATGAAATGGCATTTAAAGTTGCTGCTTCTATGGCGCTTAAAAATGCAATCTCTAAAGTTAACCCGGTTCTTCTTGAGCCAATCATGCGCGTCGAGGTTGTTATTCCTGAGGAATACCTTGGAGATATCATGGGTGACATCACGTCACGCCGCGGCCGTGTAGAAGGTATGGACGCACGCGGAAACGCGCAAGTTGTCCGTGCTATGGTACCTCTTGCTGAAATGTTCGGCTATGCGACTTCATTGCGTTCTAACACGCAAGGCCGTGGTGTGTTCTCTATGCACTTCGACCACTATGAAGAAGTACCGAAATCAATTTCAGAAGAAATTATCAAAAAAAATAAAGGCCAATAATTGAATTTTGACCTTTAATAAAGTATAAATAGTTTGTATGCCAGGAATAATAGGGCCCTGTTATTCCAGCACAGCGAACTACCTACTAACTTACATTCTGAGGAGGATTTTTCTAATGGGAAAAGCTAAATTTGATCGCTCTAAAACACACGCTAATATTGGTACAATCGGTCACGTTGACCATGGTAAAACAACTTTGACTGCAGCTATCGCTACAGTTCTTGCTAAAGCGTCAGGCGGGGAAGCTCGTTCTTACGACCAAATCGATAACGCACCAGAAGAAAAAGAGCGTGGAATCACAATCAATACTTCACACGTTGAATATGAAACAGCTACGCGTCACTATGCACACGTTGACTGCCCAGGACACGCCGACTATGTTAAAAACATGATCACTGGCGCTGCTCAAATGGACGGCGGGATCCTAGTAGTATCTGCTGCTGATGGCCCAATGCCACAAACTCGTGAGCACATCCTTCTTTCACGTCAAGTAGGTGTACCTTACCTAGTTGTATTCATGAACAAATGTGACATGGTTGATGACGAAGAGCTTCTTGAACTTGTAGAAATGGAAGTTCGCGATCTTCTTTCTGAATATGATTTCCCTGGCGATGACATTCCTGTCATCAAAGGTTCTGCTCTTAAAGCTCTTGAAGGAGAAGCTGAGTGGGAAGAAAAAATCATGGAATTGATGAACGCTGTTGACGAGTACATCCCAACTCCACCACGTGACACTGACAAGCCATTCATGATGCCTGTTGAGGACGTATTCTCAATCACTGGCCGTGGTACAGTTGCTACTGGACGTGTTGAGCGTGGACAAGTTAAAGTCGGCGATACTGTTGACATCATCGGTCTTACTGAAGAACCAAAATCTACAACTGTAACTGGTGTAGAAATGTTCCGTAAATTGCTTGACTATGCTGAAGCTGGCGACAACATCGGTGCTCTTCTTCGCGGGATCTCTCGCGACGACGTGCAACGTGGACAAGTATTGGCTAAACCAGGCACAATCACTCCACACACTGAGTTCACAGCTGAAGTTTATGTTCTTTCAAAAGAAGAGGGTGGCCGTCACACGCCATTCTTCACAAACTACCGCCCGCAGTTCTACTTCCGTACAACTGACGTAACTGGCGTTTGCAACCTTCCTGAAGGCGTTGAAATGGTTATGCCTGGAGACAACATCGAAATGACTGTTTCTTTGATCTCTCCAATCGCGCTTGAAGAAGGAACTAAGTTCTCTATCCGTGAGGGTGGACGTACTGTAGGCGCTGGCGTAGTTGCAAAAATCACTAAATAATTTTTGCTAAGACCCAAACCCCCGGTTTATCATTTGATAAACCGGGGGTTTTTTTGTTTTTAGAAGCAGGCTGATGCCTGCTTTTTCTCGTTATATGAAGTATGTAATATATTGCGTTCAAAAAATTTTCACATTTTTTTAAGAGCCGTGGAAACGTTGCTACATCAACAATGAAAACGGATACATTATTTATCAATATTCTAAATAGACTAAAAATTCACGGAAAGTTGATTGACACCCCTTAAAATAGGCGATATGATAGCAACAATTTACATCGAGAAAACAAAAATTAATAAATTCCAGAAACAAAATATCCAAAGAAAGAAGTGGACAGCATGGGCGAACAAATGATTTATATGGATGGCAATTTTGTTAAAAAAGAAGATGCGAAGGTTTCTGTTTACGATCACGGATTTTTATACGGTGATGGAGTGTTCGAAGGAATTCGATCCTACAATGGAAACGTGTTCCGGTTAGAGGAACATTTAGAACGTCTTTACGATTCCGCTAAATCGGTCATGCTTGAAATTCCACATTCTGTTGAAGAGTTGACGTCAATCGTAGTGGAAACACTCCGGCGCAACGAATTAAAAGATGCGTATATCCGCCTGGTGGTATCGCGGGGGCCGGGAAACTTAGGGCTCGATCCTCTCAGTTGTCCGAGACCAAGCGTTATTGTCATTGCAGAAGCATTGTCGCTCTTTCCGAAAGCCTTATACGAAACGGGCATTGAAATCGTATCAGTAGCCACACGGCGAAGCCGGTCGGATGTGCTGAGCCCGAAAGTCAAATCGCTTAACTACATGAATAATATTCTAGTGAAAATCGAAGCCAACCTGGCGGGCGTTTCCGAAGCGCTCATGCTGAATGATCAAGGCTATGTCGCAGAAGGATCTGCAGACAACATCTTCATCGTCCGGAAGAATAAATTGCTGACACCTCCGGGATATGTCGGAGCGCTTGAAGGCATTACACGAAACGCAATTATGGAAGTGGCGAAAGAAAAAGGCTACGAAATGCAGGAAGCCGTTTTTACAAGACATGATGTATATGTCGCTGATGAAGTCTTCTTGACCGGAACGGCAGCGGAAGTAATCGCTGTAGTGAAAGTGGATGGAAGAACGATCGGAGATGGAAAGCCTGGACCGGTAACAAACGATTTGCTTAGCTCGTTCCGCGAACTGGTCCAACAAGATGGCGTTAAGGTTTATGCAAATCAATTGAATGCAGTATGACAAATGAATAATCCAATTCAATGACGAGGTTAAAGAACATGGAAGATGTATTCACAGAGAGCCGGTACAGGTGGAAGCCGGCAATACTACCATTTTCGACATCCCCTCTGAGTGGAATGCTGAAAGGCTCCGGCCGAATAGGTATTCCCGGTGGCCGCTTAAAGCGGCTCATCGTTAACAGCAGATAAGCCGAGCTTATCTATGAGGCTGCAGTTGTGCAGCGAACTAGGGTGGTACCATGAAGCTTTTTCATCCCTATGCGAAGAACATGTTTCTTTGTGTAGGATGAAAAAGCTTTTTTTATTCTAACAAAGACACAATCCAAAAGGAGGCGGAAAGATTGGGAGTAAATTTGGAAGTTAGAGAAGCAGTAGAACAGAAATTAAAAGGCAGCGGTGCTGATGTCCTGATTCAATCGTTGAAAGAGCAGGGTGTGGATGTGATTTTCGGCTATCCGGGAGGAGCCGTGCTCCCGATCTATGACGCGCTCCACAGAAACCCGATCCGCCATGTGCTGGCACGGCATGAACAAGGTGCCATCCACGCAGCGGAAGGATACGCCAGAGTATCCGGGAAAACCGGGGTGGTGATTGCGACATCCGGCCCGGGGGCAACAAACTTAGTGACTGGAATCGCGGACGCAATGCTCGATTCCCTTCCGTTGGTCGTCTTTACCGGACAAGTTGCCAGCAGCGTCATCGGAACGGACGCTTTCCAGGAAGCGGATATCATCGGGATCACGCAGCCGATCACCAAGCACAATTACCAAGTGAAAAACGTGGAAGATTTCCCTCGGATCATCAAGGAAGCATTTTATATCGCTTCAACCGGGCGGCCGGGACCGGTGGTCGTCGATATCCCGAAGAACATCTCAACAGAGCTGATGCAAAGCTATGAAGATGAAGAAGTGAACCTTCCGGGATACCAGCCGACGACACAGCCGAATTACCTGCAAATACAAAAAGCCGCTAAGGCATTATCAAAAGCGAAAAAGCCGCTGATTCTAGCAGGAGCCGGCGTCCTGGCAGCAAAGGCGTCAAAAGAGCTTCAAGAATTTGCAGAACGCCACCGATTGCCGATCACGAATACATTATTGGGGCTTGGCACAATCGGCGGAAGCCATGAACTGTTTCTTGGGATGGCCGGGATGCACGGCACCTATACCGCGAACACAGCCATCTGCGAGTGCGATGTACTTCTAAATATCGGCGCACGTTTCGATGACCGGTTGACTGGCAACTTGGCGCATTTCGCACCGAAAGCGAAAGTTATCCACATCGATATCGATCCTGCTGAAATCGGCAAGAACGTACCGACCGCGATTCCGATAGTGGCTGATGCAAAAGAAGCGCTCCGCGAATTGCTGAACCAGGATTTTGAATCTCCTGATACTGCCGGCTGGCTAGAAGAGCTGGCAGCGAATAAAATCGATTATCCGCTCCAATACAAAGCGGACGATAGAAGAGGCATCCTTCCACAGCAGGCAATTGAACTGATCCATCGCCTGACCGGCGGCGACGCGGTCGTGACGACGGATGTCGGCCAGCACCAGATGTGGGCAGCCCAGTACTACAAGTTCTCCCATCCGCATAATTGGGTGACCTCCGGAGGCCTTGGCACAATGGGATTCGGTTTCCCTGCAGCCATCGGCGCTCAGCTGGCGCGCCCGACAGAAAAAGTCGTGGCAATTGTCGGTGACGCCGGATTCCAGATGACGCTTCAGGAACTTTCGTTGCTCCAGGAACTCCGGCTTCCGGTGAAGGTTGTAATTTTGAACAACCAAAGTCTTGGAATGGTACGGCAATGGCAGGAAACATTCTACGAAGAACGCTATTCTCAATCATTGATCCAAGTACAGCCGGACTTCGTGAAATTGGCACAGGCATATGACATTGCCGGCTATAAAGTGGAGACGATGGAACAAGCGGAAGCAGTATTCAAAGAAGCGTTCGAATCAGATGAACCGGCGCTAATCGATTGCCGGGTAGTACAGATGGAAAATGTCTATCCGATGGTTGCGCCAGGCAAAGGGCTCAACGAAATGATCGGGGTGACAAGCGAATGAAACGAGTCATAACAACTACAGTAATCAACCAAAGCGGCGTCCTGAACCGGGTAACGGGCCTTTTGATGAAACGGCAATTCAATATCGAGAGCATTTCCGTCGGACACACCGAAAAGCCGGGAATGTCGAAAATGACATTTGTCGTCAATGTGGAGGATGAAGGGAAGCTTGAGCAGCTGCTCAAGCAGCTGCAGAAACAGATTGATGTCATCAAAGTCAATGACATTACCGATAAAGCAATGGTCATGAGGGAGCTGGCGATTGTAAAAGTGGTTTCCCCGCCAGCTGTCCGCAATGAGCTTTATGCAATCGTCGAACCGTTCCGCGCAACAGTGGTGGATATGAGCAAGAACGTCACCACCTTCCAAGTGGCCGGCGATCCGGAGAAAGTCGAGGCATTCATCGACCTGATGAGGCCTTATGGCATTAAAGAAGTAACACGAACCGGTGTATCTGCATTTGTCCGTGAGACGCAAAAGACCCCGGCAGCACAGCTGTCGATTCTTTAACAAAACCCAAACACTCGAGGAGGAAATTAAAAATGGCGAAAATGTATTATAACCAAGACGTAAACGAACAGGTATTAGAAGGAAAGACAATTGCGGTCATCGGCTACGGCTCACAGGGACATGCCCATGCCCAGAACTTAAAAGAATCCGGATTTGATGTTGTGGTTGGTGTAAGACCCGGGAAATCATTCAAACAAGCGCAAGAAGACGGCATGAATGTGACCACGGTGGCGGAAGCGGCGCAGGCAGCGGACATCATCATGGTCCTGGTACCGGATGAGAAGCAGACGAAAATCTACAACGAAGAAATCAAACCAGCATTGACTGCAGGAAAATCACTCGTTTTCGCACATGGCTTTAACGTTCATTTCAACCAAATCGTCGCTCCGGAAGATGTGGATGTCTTCTTGGTAGCACCAAAAGGGCCGGGGCATCTGGTCCGCCGCACATACGAAGCAGGTGCTGGAGTTCCGGCATTGATCGCCATCCACCAGGATGTTTCAGGACAGGCTCAGGAAGTGGCGCTGGCTTATGCGAAAGGGATCGGCGCTGCCCGTGCAGGCGTGCTGGAAACGACCTTCAAAGAAGAGACTGAAACGGATCTATTCGGAGAACAGGCTGTGCTTTGCGGCGGTGTTACATCACTTGTGAAAGCGGGCTTTGAAACTTTAGTGGAAGCGGGCTATCAGCCAGAAGTCGCTTACTTCGAATGCATGCATGAATTGAAATTGATCGTTGATTTGATGTATGAAGGCGGATTGTCAGGCATGCGCTATTCGATTTCAGACACGGCGCAATGGGGCGATTTTGTATCAGGTCCACGCGTGGTCGATGCAGCGACAAAAGGCCGCATGAAAGAAGTTTTGACGGATATCCAGACAGGGAAATTCGCAAAAGGCTGGCTGCTTGAAAATCAATTGAACCGCCCGGAATTCACAGCCATCGAAAAAGCGGAAGAAAACCACCAAATCGAACAAGTAGGCCGAGTGCTGCGTGAAATGATGCCATTTGTCAACGAAGGCAAAAAGACAAAAACAAAAGAGGTGGTCGCCAGTGCGCAAAATTGACATCTTTGATACAACGCTACGGGACGGAGAACAGTCGGCCGGGATCAACTTGAATACTGCTGAGAAAATCGAAATCGCCCGCCAACTCGAACGTTTTGGCGCGACGATCATCGAGTCAGGATTTCCGGCAGCCTCGCCGGGAGATTTCGATGCGGTAAAGCGCATCGCAGGAACAGTAAAAAATTCAATCGTGACAGGCTTAGCCCGTTCAGTTGAAAGTGATATTTCCACGGCATGGGAAGCATTGAAAGGCGGCGAACAGCCGCATGTCCATATCTTCCTGGCAACATCGCCGATCCATATGGAACATAAATTGATGAAAACACCGGAGCAGGTCCTGGAAACGGCCGTCGCTTCTGTGAAATACGCTAAGAAATTCTTCCCGCTTGTCCAGTGGTCGGCGGAAGATGCCTCAAGGTCCGATCCGGAATTCCTGGTCCGTATCATCCGTGAAGTCATCAAAGCGGGAGCCACGACGATCAACTTACCGGATACAGTAGGATATGCGACTCCGGCGGAATACGGTGCCATGTTCAAATATGTAAGCGAAAACGTCATCGGAATCGAGAACGTCAAATTGTCCGCTCATTGCCATAACGATCTAGGGATGGCGACCGCCAATACACTTGCAGCGATTGAAAATGGTGCAACCCAAGTGGAAGGGACCATCAACGGCATCGGCGAACGTGCCGGCAACGTGGCGCTTGAAGAAATCGCAGTGGCGCTTCACATCCGAAAGCAGATTTACGAAATCGAAACAGGAATCGAGCTGAAAGAAATCAAGCGCACAAGCCAATTGGTCAGCCAATTGACGGGCAGCCTGATCCAGCCGAACAAAGCGGTGGTCGGCAAAAATGCTTTTGCCCATGAGTCAGGCATCCATCAGGATGGCATGCTAAAAAACCCGTTGACGTACGAAATCATTACGCCGGAACTGATCGGCGATGCATCAACCGAATTGGTGCTCGGCAAGCATTCCGGCAGGCACGCCTTCAAAGACCGGGCGATCAAGATGGGCTTTGAACTGAGCGATGAGAAATTGAACAAAGCCTTTATCGAATTCAAGAAATTGGCTGACAGTAAAAAAGAGATTGTTGAAGACGATTTGTTCGTCTTGCTGACAGACCAGCAGATCAATGAAAAAGACGTGCCGGTGTATGAACTGGAAAGCGTGCAAGTTCATTACGGAACAGCGAACATCCCGACGGCTACAGCATCTGCCCACGGACCTGACGGCCAGCTGGTCCGGGATTCTGCAACAGGCGCAGGTTCGGTGGAAGCGATATTCAACAGCCTCGAGCGCATTGTCGCCGGCAAAGTGCATATTCTTGATTACCGCGTGACGTCGATCGGCAAAGGGCGCGACGCGTTAGGTGAAGCGGTCATCAACATGACCTATGATGGAGAGACCGTTACGGGCCGGGATGTAGCGCAGGATGTACTGGAAGCGACAGCGAAAGCGTATTTGAATGCAGTGAATCGCCAATTGGTGAAAAAAGGGCAGAAAGCCAGCGTAGTCACAGCTTAAAACAACAGGAATGAAAGAGGAGGAATTTCAATGGAAAAAACGATAGCGGTATTGCCAGGAGATGGAATCGGACCAGAAGTTACAGATGCAGCGGTAAAGGTACTGCAATCGATTGCCATGCGCTACGGGCATACATTCCATTTGAAGCACGCGGCAATCGGCGGATGCGCAGTGGATGCATACGATAACCCGCTGCCGGAAGAAACCGTGGCAGCATGTGAAGCGAGCGATGCCATTCTGCTTGGTGCGGTAGGCGGCACGAAATGGGATCAGCATCCGGCCCATCTCCGTCCGGAAAAAGGCTTGCTGAATATCCGCAAGCGTTTCGGTTTATTCGCAAATATCCGGCCGGTCAAAGCGGTGCCGGCATTGCTCGGTTCCTCCCCATTAAAAGAAGAAGTGGCGAAAGAAGTGGACATGGTCATTGTCCGGGAATTGACAGGAGGCCTTTATTTCGCAGAGCCGAAACACCGTACGGAAAAAGCCGGAGTGGATACGCTAGTCTATACTCGACCGGAGATTGAACGGATCGTTGATAAGGCGTTTGAAGTGGCCCGCGGGCGACGCGGCAAATTGACTTCGGTCGATAAAGCGAATGTATTGGAAACGAGCAAGCTATGGCGGGAAGTGGTCGAAGAGCGAAAAGCGTTTTATCCGGACGTGGAAGTCGAGCATATGCTGGTGGACTCAGCCGCAATGAAACTGATCACGGATCCGCGTGCGTTTGATGTGGTGGTCACGGAGAACATGTTCGGCGATATCTTAAGCGATGAAGCTTCGGTCATCACAGGATCGCTTGGAATGCTGCCTTCAGCAAGCATCCGTGCAGATGGTTTCGGGCTTTATGAACCGGTCCATGGGTCGGCTCCGGACATTGCCGGCCAGAACAAAGCGAACCCGTCAGCAGCTATCTTGTCAGCGGCGATGATGCTCCGCCATTCGTTCGGCCTCCATTCAGAAGCGTCGGCAATTGAAGAAGCGGTAATGGGCGTCCTGGAAGACGGCTATTGCACAGGCGATTTGTACACGGCTGGAAAACGGACGGTTTCAACTGAAGCGTTTGTAACGAAAGTCATCGAAGAGCTGGAGCGGGAATTCGTTTCCGAACACATCATGTATTCTTACGTTTAAGTAAAGGAGTGGGCCCTATGGCAAAAACGATCATCGAAAAGATTTGGGAACAGCATATTGTCTTTGAAGAGCCCGGGAAGCCGGATCTTTTATATATCGACTTGCACTTATTGCATGAAGTCACTTCTCCTCAAGCATTTGAAGGGCTGCGGCTGAATGGCCGGAAAGTGCGCCGGCCGGATTTGTGTTTTGCCACTATGGACCACAACGTGCCGACGCGAAACCGCGACCGGATCACGGACCCGATTTCGCGCAAGCAGATCAAGACGCTGCAGGAAAACTGCGAAGAGTTCGGGGTGCCGCTGGCCGGCATCAACCATCCTGACCAAGGCATTGTCCACGTCATCGGACCGGAGCTCGGGCTCACCCAGCCGGGCAAGACGATTGTCTGCGGCGATAGCCACACCTCCACGCACGGGGCATTCGGTGCGTTGGCTTTCGGCATCGGCACCAGCGAAGTTGAGCATGTCCTATCGACCCAGACGCTTTGGCAATCAAAACCGAAAACCATGGAAATCCGCATCGACGGCGAATTGGGCTTCGGTGTTTCTTCAAAAGACGTGATTTTGGCCATCATTGCGAAATTCGGCGTCGATATGGGCACCGGCCATATCATCGAGTATACGGGAGACGCCATCCGCCGCATGTCGATGGAAGAGCGCATGACCATCTGCAATATGTCGATTGAAGCAGGGGCGCGTGCCGGCTTGATCAGCCCGGATGAAACCACCGTGGCCTATTTGGAAGGACGCCGCCATGTGCCGCAAGGAGCCGCTTTTGATGAAGCTGCTGAGCGGTGGCTTGCACTGGCGACTGACGAAGGAGCGGTGTATGATGTATCGCTTTCCATCCATGCAGATGAGATCTCACCGTTTGTCACGTGGGGAACAAATCCGTCGATGGGTTCAGGGATTGCGGGGCATGTGCCTTACGCATCCGATTACGAGACTCAAGCGGACCGCGATGCACTGAAACAGGCGCTCGCCTATATGCAGCTTGAAGAGGGAGCTCCTTTGTCGTCAATCGACATCCAGCATGTCTTTATCGGTTCCTGCACCAATGCCCGAATCGGCGACCTTCGTGCAGCCAGTGCCATAGTTGAGGGACGCAAAGTGCATCCGTCTGTGACAGCCATTGTCGTTCCGGGATCAGAAACCGTTAAACGGGCGGCTGAAGCGGAAGGATTGGACCGGATTTTCTTGGAAGCCGGCTTTGAATGGCGAGAGACAGGCTGCAGTATGTGCCTAGCGATGAATGAAGATTCCGTACCGGCAGGGGAGCGCTGTGCTTCGACCTCCAACCGCAACTTTGAAGGGCGCCAAGGAGCAGGTTCCATGACGCATTTGGTCAGCCCGGTAATGGCTGCTGCCGCAGCGATCGAAGGGCATTTGACGGATGTCCGCAAATACATGAAAGAACCTGTGCCCAGCTCATAAACTGACTCATCAAGGAGGCCGCATAAATGAAGCCAATCAACCATATTGAAAGCGTCATGACGCCGCTTGACCGCAAAAACGTAGACACCGACCAAATCATCTCGAAGGAATTTCTGAAGCGCATCGAGCGCACCGGGTTCGGCAAGTATTTGTTCCATCACTGGCGCTTCCGCCCCGATGGCACTCCGGCTGAAGACTTTGTCTTGAATGATCCCCGTTTCAACGGCTCCGAAATCCTGGTTGCACAAGAAAACTTCGGCTGCGGCTCTTCACGCGAGCATGCCCCGTGGGCCATTCAGGACTATGGGTTCAATGTCGTCATCGCGCCCAGCTTTGCGGATATCTTCTATAATAACTGTGTCAAAAATGGCATCTTGCCTATCCGCTTAGCACATGCCGAAGTGGACGAGCTGATCCACAAAGGGCAGCAGCGTCCTTACCGGCTGGAAGTCAATTTGGAAGAACAGACCGTAACCGGTGAAGACGGCACGCATTACGGCTTCACTATCGACCCTTATTGGAAAGAGATGCTCTTAAAAGGCTGGGACGAGATCGCGTTAACCTTCCAATATGAATCTTACATTGCGGCATTTGAAGCAAAGCAGTTCGCATAGTTTCGGGATACGGTGAATTAATAAAGTGAAGAGTTATATGCCGCTTCGGCGCTTTGGGCATGGCTCCCGCAATGAGCCAAGAAAACCGCTCGTCTCATTGCTTCGCCTAGCCCGTAGGCGCACCGGCGCTGGTGGAGTTTATTGAAAGCTTATAGTTTCACTAATTTAGCAGTACTATCTGAGATATGAAGCAAAACAGCGCAGACGACTGCGGGAACAGCTCAGCGCGAGCCCGCGGCAAGCGCAGCTGTTTTGCGGAATATCGGGTATGAAAATCATTAGTTCACCGTATCCCGATTAAAAGAGGAGATGATTTTGTTGGGAATTCGTACGATACAGTAGGCTTATTCAATGCATTCGAGAAGTTGGCACCGATTGTCCACCGCACGCCGTGCAAGCAGTCCTATACGCTGAATTGCCTGACAGGCAGTGAAGTTTCACTGAAGCTAGAGAACCTGCAGAAGACGGGTTCGTTCAAAGTGCGGGGCGCCTTCAATAAAATCAGCCAGTTGTCAGACGCTGAATGTGAAAGAGGCATCGTTTGCGCTTCTGCCGGCAACCATGCCCAGGGCGTTGCAATGGCTGGAAAGGAAAAAGGGGTGCCGGTGACGGTATTCATGCCCGAAGGAACGCCGGAAGCGAAAGTCTTGGCTACGCGCCAGTACGGAGCGACGGTCCGCCTTGTCGGGAAGAGCTTCGACGAAGCCTATGCGGCAGCGAAAAAAGAGCAGTTGATGACAGGGGCTGCGTTTGTTCATCCATTCGACGACTTGGCCATTATTGAGGGCCAGGCGACAGTCGCGATGGAAATGCTCCAGCAATGCCCGGATCTTGATACCATCGTGGTGCCGGCAGGCGGCGGCGGGCTGCTCGCCGGGACGGCCATCGCTGTCAAAGTGATTCGTCCGGAAATCCGGGTGATTGGCGTGCAGGCAAGAGCCGCTTCCGCCATTGCATCGGTATTCCATGGCACAAACAACTCGGCAGTTCCATTTTTGCCGACGATCGCAGAAGGCATCAAAGTGAAAGAGCCGGGCAAATTGACCACTCAAATCATCCAAGCATACGTGGATGACGTCATCACTGTCAGCGAGCAGGAAATCGCTTCGTCGATCCTGTTCATGCTTGAACGGGAAAAGATGCTTGTGGAAGGAGCGGGAGCGGCTGCTGTAGCGGCAGTGCTCCATCATCACCTCCCTTTTCATTCCGCCCGCACCGGCATTATCGTCAGCGGCGGCAATTTTGATATCGGCAAACTCGAGGCATGCAGAAAAATCGCTACTGATATGGGTACGGCCAGTTCGTATTGATAGTGGGTCCCTTCGTATAAACGGAGGGTTTTTTTGTGTTTGCAAAAGCATATTGTCGGACTTTTTCCACTTTGGAAAAAGCCGGTTCAAGCGGTTGACATGTATTTATCAATTTGTTAATTTAGATGAGTACTTTAACGCTTTAGCAAACTAAAGGAGTAGAGATAGATATGAATGCAGTTGTACTTGCCGTTATCATCATGCTGGTATTAAGCCTGCTACGGGTCAATGTGGTTTTCGCCTTGCTGATCGGCGCATTGGCAGGGGGGCTTGCCGGCGGTTTATCGTTTACAGACACCATCACTGCCTATACGGAAGGTTTAGGGGCAGGGGCGACCATTGCGCTCAGCTATGCTATGCTGGGTGGGTTCGCTGTCGCCATTTCACGGACCGGAATTCCGGAATTGCTCGTTGCGGGCGTTCTGAAAATGGTCAATAAAGAAGGGGAAGCGACAAGGGAAGGGTTGGCGAAGGCGCTGATCGTTTTTGCTCTATTAGTCATGGCAGTTTTCTCGCAGAACTTGATCCCGATCCACATCGCATTTATTCCATTATTGGTTCCGCCGATTTTGCACATTCTTAACGAATTGAAAATCGACCGCCGCTTGATCGCATCGGTTCTGACATTCGGGCTGACAGCTCCGTATATTTTATTGCCATACGGATTCGGGCTGATTTTCCATGAGATCGTCGCGACCCAGATGGAGCTCGCAGGTTTGCCGATCGACATGGCGGATATCCCAAGAGCGATGGCGATTCCGGTCGGCGGCATGGCCATCGGACTGGCTGTCGCGGTATTCATCTCGTACCGTAAACCGCGGACTTATCAAACGCTCGCTACTACTATAGAAGAAACTCAAACAAAAACCGCTTCGACGAAAGATATCGTTGTGACCATCGTCGCGTTGGCTGCTGCGCTGTACGGACAGATCCAGACCGATTCAATGATCATCGGAGCCCTTGCCGGCATCCTGGTGCTTTACGTATTCGGAGCAATGAAATGGCGGGATGCGGACGACGTGCTCACTGCCGGGATGCGGATGATGGCGTTCATCGGCTTTGTCATGATCTCGGCGAACGGATTCGCTTCGGTCATTCAGGCGACAGGCGCAATCGAACCGCTCGTCTCAAGCGCATCGGATTTGTTCAACGGCAATAAAGGCGCCGCTGCCTTGGTCATGCTGATCATCGGCCTGGTCGTGACGATGGGCATAGGTTCATCATTTGCCACGATTCCGATCATCGCCGCCATCTTCGTTCCGCTCAGCATGGAGTTTGGCTTCTCGACAATTGCCATCATCGCATTGATCGGCACAGCAGGCGCGCTTGGCGATGCCGGATCGCCGGCGTCCGATTCGACACTCGGCCCGACCGCAGGGCTGGCTGTCGACGGGCAGCACAACCACATCTGGGATACGTGCGTTCCGACGTTCATCCACTACAACATTCCGCTCGTGATATTCGGCTGGATTGCGGTCATGTTGCTCAGTTAAAGAAGAATGTTCGGACTATTAGCGTATGGGTTGCTTAACCGTTGAATCCTGCTATAATAAAAAAAGCGAATAAAAGAAAGAATTTCGTTGAAAGCCTTGCGGAATTCTTTTTTCTTTTGTATAATGGTGAATGTTGGTCTTTGACTGCGATGAAGCGAGAGGTTACCGATACACCCGGCCGCTTTGCCATGGCGAGTGATTGGAAAATTTTCGTGGAGAATGTCTATCCAAAATAGGCGAAAAGGGAGGGAAAATAATGGCAAAACAAAAAATTCGTATCCGTTTAAAAGCATATGATCATAGAATCCTAGATCAGTCTGCTGAGAAAATTGTTGAAACTGCAAAACGTTCAGGTGCAAGCGTATCGGGTCCGATACCGTTGCCGACGGAAAAATCAGTTTACACAATCTTGCGTGCTGTCCATAAGTACAAAGATTCTCGTGAGCAATTTGAAATGCGCACACATAAACGCTTAATCGATATCGTTAACCCAACACCACAAACTGTGGATGCGTTAATGAAACTGGATTTACCATCCGGCGTTGATATTGAAATCAAACTTTAATCGGTAAACGAAATAGAAAAAACACAAAAATTGCAGGAGGTGTGACAACATGACCAAAGGAATCTTAGGTAGAAAAATCGGTATGACGCAAGTTTTTGCTGAGAACGGTGATTTAATCCCTGTAACTGTAGTTGAAGCTGCTCCAAACGTAGTGCTTCAAAAGAAAACAGTTGAGGTTGACGGCTACGAAGCAATCCAATTAGGTTTTGAAGACAAGCGCGAAAAGCTTGCTAACAAACCTTCTAAAGGACACGTAGCAAAAGCGAACACTGCTCCTAAGCGCTTCATTCGCGAACTTCGCAATGTAAACTTAGCTGATTACGAGATTGGTCAGGAAGTCAAAGTTGATGTATTCGCAGAAGGCGATGTAGTAGATGTCACAGGAACAACAAAAGGTAAAGGTTTCCAAGGTGTTATCAAACGCCACGGACAATCACGCGGGCCAATGGCTCACGGTTCACGTTACCACCGTCGTCCTGGTTCAATGGGGCCTGTTGCTCCAAACCGTGTATTCAAACAGAAGAAATTGCCTGGTCAAATGGGTGGAACAACAATTACAATCCAGAACCTTGAAATCGTTAAGGTTGATGTGGAACGTAACTTGCTTCTAATCAAAGGCAACGTCCCTGGTTCACGTAAAGCAATGCTTCGCGTTAAATCAGCGATCAAATCGAAATAATAGTTTTTAGAGGAAGGAGGAAACACGAATGCCTAAAGTAGCTTTATTAAATCAAACAGGTTCACAAGTTGGCGACATCGAATTGAACGACTATGTATTCGGTATCGAACCAAATGAAGCCGTATTATTTGACGCAGTAATCGCTCAGCGCGCTTCTCTTCGTCAAGGTAACCATAAAGTAAAAAACCGCTCTGAAGTAGCCGGCGGTGGTAGAAAGCCATGGCGCCAAAAAGGAACTGGACGTGCCCGTCAAGGTTCGATCCGTTCACCACAATGGCGCGGCGGCGGAGTCGTCTTCGGACCGACACCACGCAGCTACAGCTATAAATTGCCTAAGAAAGTACGTCGCTTAGCTCTTCGCTCTGCTCTTTCTTCAACAGTAGTCGGAGAAAAATTGATGGTACTTGAAGGATTGACATTTGACGCACCAAAAACAAAGTCATTTACACAATTGATCGGCGACCTTTCAATCGGTAAAAAAGCTTTGTTCGTAACTGCTGACCTTGATGAGAACGTAGCATTGTCTGCGCGCAACATCCAAGGCATGACAGTGGTGTCGGCAACTGGCATCAACGTATTGGACTTGCTTGGACATGACAAAGTTGTCATGACAAAAGCAGCGATTGAGAAAATTGAGGAGGTGCTTAGTTAATGGAAGCACGTGATATTCTAAAGCGTCCGGTCATTACTGAGCGTTCTTCTGAAGTAATGGCAGATAAGAAGTACACTTTCGAAGTGGACACTCGCGCTAACAAAACACAAGTTAAACATGCAGTTCAGGAAATCTTCGGAGTTCAAGTTGAGAAAGTCAACATCATGAACTACAAAGGGAAATTCAAACGCATGGGCAAACACGCAGGCTACACAAACAAACGCCGCAAAGCGATTGTTAAGTTGACTGCTGACTCAAAAGACATCGAATTGTTCGAAATTTAATTTTTCATAAGTTCTTAAGGAACTACTAACGAAGGAGGGAAACAACATGGCGATTAAAAAATATAAACCTACCTCCAACGGTCGTCGTAACATGACGAGTTCTGATTTCGCTGAAATCACAACGAACAAGCCTGAAAAATCGCTTTTACAGCCAGTAAAGCGCAAAGGCGGCCGTAACAACCAAGGTAAGTTAACTGTACGCCACCACGGCGGCGGACATAAACGCCAATACCGTGTCATCGATTTCAAACGTAACAAAGATGGCATTCCAGGACGCGTTGCTACAATCGAGTACGATCCAAACCGTTCTGCGAACATCGCATTGATCCACTACGCTGATGGGGAAAAACGCTACATCTTGGCTCCTAAAGGAATCGTAGTCGGAACACAAATCATGTCAGGCGTTGAAGCCGACATCAAACCAGGTAACGCACTTCCGTTATCAAACATCCCAATGGGTTCTACAATCCACAACATTGAATTGAAGCCAGGCGGCGGCGGACAACTTGTACGCTCAGCAGGAACTTCAGCTCAGGTATTGGGTAAAGAAGGCAAATACGTAACTGTTCGTTTGCAATCAGGCGAAGTTCGCATGATCCTTGCTACTTGCCGCGCTACTATCGGTGCTGTAGGGAACGAACAACACGAATTGATTAACATCGGTAAAGCAGGACGCAACCGCTGGTTAGGCAAACGCCCAACAGTCCGCGGATCTGTAATGAACCCGAACGATCACCCGCACGGTGGTGGTGAAGGACGTTCGCCAATCGGACGTAAATCACCAATGTCTCCATGGGGCAAACCAACTCTTGGGTACAAAACACGCAAGAAAACGAACAAGTCAGACAAGTTCATCGTGCGTCGTCGTAAAAAATAATTTGATTCCGCTACGGTTCGCCATAAGAACCGTGGTGCAATCACGAAGGGAGGATCCCAAATGGGCCGCAGCTTGAAAAAAGGACCTTTTGCTGATGATCATCTTTTGAAGAAAGTTGATGCACAAAAGGACTCTGAGAAAAAACAAGTGATTAAAACTTGGTCTCGCCGTTCTACAATTTTCCCGACATTCATCGGACAGACAATTGCAGTATACGATGGTCAAAAACACATCCCTGTATATGTAACTGAAGATATGGTCGGCCATAAACTAGGTGAATTTGCTCCAACACGCAAATACGCTAGTCATGGCGCAGACGACAAGAAAACAAGACGTTAATTGAGAGGAGGATTTCCCCATGCAAGCAAAAGCTGTCGCTAGAACAGTACGTATTGCTCCTCGTAAAGTCCGTTTAGTAGTAGATTTAATCCGAGGCAAGCAAATCGGCGAAGCTGTTGCGATTTTGAACCACACTCCGAAAGCAGCATCTATTGTTGTTGAGAAGTTATTGAAATCTGCAGCTGCTAACGCTGAACACAACTACGAAATGGATCTGAACAACTTGGTTGTCAGTGAAGTATTCGTTGATGAAGGTCCAACACTGAAACGTTTCCGTCCACGTGCAATGGGACGCGCGAGCGCAATCAATAAACGTACAAGCCACATCACACTAGTGGTATCTGAGAAGAAGGAGGGATAATTCGTGGGACAAAAAATACATCCAATCGGGATGCGTATCGGCATCATTCGTGACTGGGAGTCAAAATGGTACGCTGAAAAGGACTATGCGACACTTCTTCACGAAGATATTAAAATCCGTGAATACATCGAAGCACGTTTGAAAGAAGCTTCAGTTTCTAAAATCGAAATTGAGCGCGCTGCAAACCGTGTAAACGTAACAATTCACACTGCGAAACCAGGGATGGTAATCGGTAAAGGTGGTTCTGAAGTAGAAGTACTTCGCACTCAACTGAACAACATGACTGGCAAGCGTGTACACATTAACATCATTGAAATCAAGAGAGCTGACCTTGATGCGAAACTAGTTGCTGAAAGTGTTGCACGTCAATTGGAAAACCGCGTGTCTTTCCGCCGTGCACAAAAACAAGCAATCCAGCGCACTATGCGTTCTGGCGCTAAAGGGATCAAAACTCAAGTATCTGGACGTCTAGGCGGCGCTGACATTGCGCGTGCTGAACACTACAGTGAAGGTACTGTTCCGCTCCATACGCTTCGTGCTGATATCGACTATGCGCACGCTGAAGCTGACACTACTTACGGCAAACTTGGCGTAAAAGTATGGATCTACCGCGGTGAAGTCCTTCCAACTAAGAAGAAATCTGAGGAAGGAGGCAAATAATATGTTAATGCCTAAACGCGTTAAATATCGTCGTGAGCACCGCGGAAAGATGCGCGGAGAAGCTAAAGGCGGCAAAGAAATCGCATTCGGTGAATTTGGTCTCCAGGCTTTGGAATCATCTTGGATCACTAACCGCCAAATCGAAGCTGCACGTATTTCCATGACTCGCTACATGAAACGTGGCGGTAAAGTATGGATTAAAATTTTCCCGCATAAACCTTATACGAAAAAGCCTCTTGAGGTACGTATGGGATCCGGTAAAGGTTCGCCTGAAGGCTGGGTAGCGGTTGTTAAAACAGGTAAAATTATGTTTGAACTTGCAGGAGTATCTGAAGAAGTGGCACGCGAAGCATTGCGCCTTGCATCTCACAAACTTCCGATCAAAACGAAGTTCGTAAAACGCGAAGAAATTGGTGGTGAATCGAATGAAAGCTAAAGAAATCCGTGACTTAACCACTGCTGAAATCGAACAAAAAGTGAAATCACTGAAAGAAGAGCTTTTCAACCTTCGCTTCCAATTGGCTACTGGTCAATTAGAAAACACTGCTCGCATCCGCGAAGTACGTAAAGCGATTGCCCGTATGAAAACTGTGATTCATGAAAGAGAAATCAGTGGAAACAACTGATAATTCGAGAGGAGGTTTGCAAGTATGACTGAGCGTAACCAACGCAAAGTATACACAGGCCGTGTTGTGTCTGACAAAATGGACAAAACCGTTACAGTAATGGTTGAAACTCAAAAGAAGCACGCACTTTATGGCAAACGTGTAAAATACTCTAAGAAATTCAAAGCTCATGACGAGCAAAACGAAGCTAAAATGGGCGACATCGTTCGCATCATGGAAACTCGTCCGCTATCAGCTACAAAACGTTTCCGTTTGGTGGAAGTTGTAGAAAAAGCGGTTATTATCTAATTTAAATTAATTTCGGAACGTAAGAAATTCCGGAGGGAGGTAACCTAAGTGATCCAACAGGAAACTCGTTTAAAAGTTGCAGACAACTCGGGTGCTCGTGAAGTACTAGCGATTAAAGTACTTGGTGGTTCTGGTCGCAAGACTGCAAACATCGGTGACGTAATCGTTTGTACCGTGAAAAAAGCAACACCAGGTGGCGTTGTTAAGAAGGGTGAAGTCGTCAAGGCTGTCATCGTTCGCACGAAAAGCGGAGCTCGCCGCAAAGATGGTACTTATATCAAGTTTGATGAAAATGCATGTGTTATCATTCGTGACGATAAAGGTCCACGTGGAACACGTATCTTCGGACCAGTTGCACGCGAACTTCGCGACAACAACTTCATGAAAATCGTTTCACTTGCTCCTGAAGTTCTTTAATAAATCAATGTGCGATACCAAGGAGGTGCGACAGAATGCATGTTAAAAAAGGTGATACAGTTAAGGTGATCTCAGGCAAGGACAAAGGCAAAACAGGTGTTGTTTTGACTGCTCTTCCTAAGAAAGACCGTGTGCTTGTTGAAGGTGTCAACATCATCAAAAAGCATACAAAACCGAACCAGGCAAACCCACAAGGTGGAATTGTCAGCCAAGAAGCAGCGATTCACGTTTCTAACGTAATGTTGATCGACCCTAAATCCGGCGAGCCGACTCGTGTAGGATACAAGGTAGTAGATGGTAAAAAAGTTCGTGTTGCAAAAAAATCCGGTGAACAGATAGATAAATAAAATTCCTGAATGAAGGGAGGTACACACATGAACCGCCTAAAAGAAAAATATGTGAATGAAATCACTCCTGCTCTAGTGAGCAAGTTTGAATATAAATCAGTAATGCAAGTGCCTAAAGTCGACAAGATCGTCATCAACATGGGTGTAGGCGAAGCTGTTCAAAACACTAAGTCCCTGGACTCAGCTGTTGAAGAATTAACTACAATCGCTGGCCAAAAACCAGTTATCACTAAAGCTAAGAAATCTATCGCTGGCTTCCGTCTTCGTGAAGGTATGCCAATCGGCGCTAAAGTAACACTACGCGGAGAGCGTATGTATGACTTCCTGGATAAATTGATTGCTATCTCACTTCCACGTGTGCGTGACTTCCGCGGCGTATCGAAAAAATCTTTCGACGGACGCGGCAACTACACATTAGGTGTGAAAGAACAATTGATCTTCCCTGAAATCGATTATGATAAAGTTTCCAAAGTACGCGGTATGGACATCGTAATTGTAACAACTGCGAACTCTGATGAAGAAGCTCGTGAGTTACTAACACAATTCGGAATGCCGTTCCAAAAGTAAACGTGAGGGAGGCGTAAACGTGGCTAAAAAATCTATGATCGCAAAACAAAAACGCACGCCAAAGTTTAAAGTACAAGAGTACACACGCTGTGAACGATGCGGACGTCCGCATTCAGTATTACGCAAATTTAAACTTTGCCGTATTTGTTTCCGTGAACTTGCATATGTGGGACAAATTCCTGGCGTCAAAAAAGCCAGCTGGTAATCCCCTAATTTGGGAAGGAGGTAAATGTAATGACAATGACAGATCCGATTGCAGATATGCTGACACGCATTCGTAATGCAAACATGGTTCGTCACGAGAAATTAGAGCTTCCGGCTTCTAATGTGAAAAAAGACATCGCTGAAATTTTGAAGCGTGAAGGTTTCGTCCGTGACGTAGAATATGTAGAAGATGACAAGCAAGGCATGATCCGGATTTTCTTGAAATACGGAGCAAACAACGAACGCGTTATTACTGGCTTGAAACGTATTTCAAAACCAGGACTACGTGTTTACGCTAAAACTAATGAGGTGCCTCGTGTACTAAACGGTCTTGGAATCGCTTTGGTATCGACATCACAAGGTTTGGTAACTGATAAAGAAGCCCGCGCGAAACAAATCGGCGGAGAAATCATAGCATACGTTTGGTAATAAGCAACAAACGAATGGAGGTGCAAAGAAATGTCACGTGTAGGTAAAAAACCAATCGAGGTGCCTGCTGACGTTACTGTAACTGTCGCTGAAGGCAACGTAGTAACTGTTAAAGGCCCTAAAGGCGAGATGACTCGCACATTTAACAAAGATATCAACATCGCTCTTGAAGACAACGTGCTAACATTGACACGTCCTTCTGAGTCGAAAGAACACCGCACAATCCACGGTACTACTCGTGCTTTGCTTGCGAACATGGTACTTGGAACTTCACAAGGATTCGAGCGCGTGCTTGAATTGGTCGGGGTTGGATACCGTGCTCAGCTTCAAGGCAACAAATTGGTTCTTAACGTAGGCTACTCTCACCCGGTGGAATTCACTCCGGAAGAAGGACTTACAGTTGAAGTTCCAGCCAACACACGAGTAATCGTTAAAGGGATCGACAAAGAACGCGTTGGAGCTCTAGCTTCTAACATTCGCCAAGTGCGTCCGCCAGAGCCGTATAAAGGCAAAGGTATCCGCTATGAAGGTGAAAAAGTTCGCCGCAAAGAAGGTAAAACAGGTAAATAATGCTGCTTAGGCAGGATGAAAGGAGTGACCTCAGTGATTACGAAACTCGACAAAAACGCATCTCGTAAAAAGCGCCATGCTCGTGTACGTTCTAAAATCACGGGTACAGCAACTCGCCCGCGTTTAAACGTATTCCGTTCAAATAAATATATTTACGCTCAATTGATCGACGATACAAACGGCGTAACACTCGCTAGTGCATCATCAATGGATAAGGATTTCGAAGGAAGTTCTAAAGGAAATCTTGAAGCTGCGGCAAAAGTTGGCGAAACTATCGCTAAACGCGCTGTAGAACAAGGATTGACATCGATTGTTTTTGACCGCGGTGGTTATTTGTATCACGGACGTGTCAAAGCTTTAGCAGAAGCAGCACGTGAAAATGGTTTACAATTTTAAAAGAAGGAGGGACACATTTCATGCGTCGTATTGATCCAAACAAACTTGAACTTGAAGAACGCGTAGTTACGATTAACCGCGTAGCGAAAGTTGTAAAAGGTGGACGTCGTTTCCGTTTCTCCGCATTAGTTGTTGTAGGCGACAAAAATGGTAATGTCGGTTTTGGCACTGGGAAAGCTCAAGAAGTTCCAGATGCTATCCGTAAAGCTATTGAAGATGCGAAGAAAAACTTGATCGAAGTGCCAATGGTTAAAGGCACAACTCCACACTTAGTAATCGGCCGCTTCGGTGCTGGCCAAATTCTTATCAAACCGGCTTCTCCGGGTACTGGTGTTATTGCCGGCGGACCTGTGCGTGCGGTACTTGAACTTGCAGGAGTACAAGACATCTTGTCTAAATCTCTAGGTTCAAACACACCAATCAACATGGTTCGTGCAACTATCAACGGTTTAACTCAACTGAAGAGCGCTGACCAAGTTGCAAAACTTCGCGGCAAAACTACAGAAGAGCTATTAGGATAAGGAGGGAAAATTACATGGCTACTAAACTAGAAATTACCCTCACAAAATCAGTGATCGGCGCTAAGCCGGCACAACGTAAAACTGTACAAGCCCTAGGCTTGCGCAAAATGCATCAGACAGTAGCGCACCAAGACAATGCAGCCGTTCGCGGTATGATTGACAAAGTCGCTCACTTAGTAACTATCAAAGAAGTTTAATCCCTGATTTCTATAGAAGGAGGTGCCAACCACATGAAACTTCATGAATTAAAACCAGCAGAAGGTTCACGCAGTTCTAGAAAGCGTATCGGACGCGGTATCGGTTCAGGTACTGGTAAAACAGCAGGTAAAGGCCACAAAGGTCAAAACGCACGTTCAGGCGGCGGAGTTCGTCCTGGATTCGAGGGTGGACAAAACCCATTGTTCCGTCGTTTGCCGAAACGTGGATTTACGAACATTAACCGTAAAGACTACGCTATTGTGAACCTTGACGTATTGAACCGTTTCGACGAAGGCACAGAAATTACACCTGCATTGCTTATCGAATCAGGTGTTGTGAGCAACGAACGTTCTGGAATCAAGATTCTGGGCAACGGTAACTTAGAGAAAAAATTGACAGTTAAAGCTCACAAATTCTCTGGAACAGCTAAAGAAGCAATCGAAGCTGCCGGCGGACAAACTGAGGTGCTTTAATGTTTCAGACAATCTCCAATTTTATGCGCGTGACTGATATTCGAAATAAAATCATCTTTACATTACTGATGCTCATCATTTTCCGTATCGGAACTTTCATTCCGGTACCGAATGTTGATGCGGATGTACTGCAAGCTACCGATCAGGCTGGCTTGATCGGATTCTTAAATACTTTCGGTGGAGGTGCCCTAGCTAACTTCTCGATTTTAGCGATGGGAATCATGCCTTACATTACAGCATCGATCATCGTGCAATTATTGCAGATGGATGTTGTACCGAAATTTGCAGAGTGGGCGAAACAAGGAGAAGTCGGAAGACGGAAACTTGCGCAATTCACTCGCTACTTCACAATTGTACTTGCCTTTATCCAAGCGATTGGTATGTCTTACGGATTCAACCAGATTTATGGCGGATCTTTGATTCAGAACAACTCGATTTCAACGTATGTTGTCATCGCGATCGTCTTGACCGGCGGTACAGCATTTCTACTGTGGCTTGGTGAGCAGATTACGGCAAAAGGTGTGGGGAACGGTATTTCGATTATCATCTTCGCTGGGATTGTCGCTGCAATACCTGGAGCTGTTAACCAATTGTATGCTCAGCAGATCGAAGGAGCTGGAGATCAGCTCGCGATCAACATTGCCTTAATGGCTTTGCTGGCATTAGCAGTCGTTGCTGTTACTGTATTGGTCATCTATGTTCAGCAAGCGCTGCGCAAGATTCCGATCCAGTATGCAAAACGCGTTGCTGGCCGCGGCCAGACAACAAGTGCACAACAAACGCATTTACCTTTGAAAGTGAACGCGGCCGGAGTTATCCCGGTAATCTTTGCAGTGGCGTTCATCATTACGCCGCAAACCATTGCTTCATTCTTCGGAGCGAACGCTGTTACAGATGCAATCCAGAATACGTTTGATTACACGCGCCCTGTCGGTATGATCATTTATATCGCTTTGATCGTGGCATTCACGTACTTCTATGCATTCATTCAGGTTAACCCTGAAAACATGTCGGACAACCTGAAGAAGCAAGGTGCTTATATTCCAGGAATCCGTCCGGGTAAAAATACGCAAGACTATTTAACAAGTGTTCTGTACCGTTTGACGTTTGTCGGTGCAATCTTCCTATCCGTTATTTCGGTAATGCCAATTTTCTTCACCAACTTGATGGGCTTGCCACAATCGGCCCAAATCGGCGGTACAAGTTTATTGATCGTGGTAGGGGTAGCATTGGAAACGATGAAACAGTTGGAATCTCAGCTTGTTAAACGTCATTACAAAGGCTTTATGAAATAATCAAGGGCACCAGGGAGCGTTTTGGCGTTCCTTGTCCGCTTGTCTGAGGGGGCAAACCGTATGAATATCGTATTAATGGGTCTGCCAGGTGCCGGTAAAGGCACTCAAGCAGATAAAATTGTTGAGAAGTACGACATCCCTCATATTTCTACAGGTGATATGTTCCGGGCAGCCATCAAAGGCGGAACGGAACTAGGCTTGAAAGCAAAATCGTTCATGGATCAAGGGGCACTCGTGCCTGATGAAGTGACTATCGGTATCGTCCGTGAGCGTCTTAGCGCAGCGGATTGTGAAGAAGGCTTCCTGTTGGATGGCTTTCCACGTACAGTCCCACAAGCTGAAGCGCTGGAATCTCTTCTTGCCGACCTCGGCAAAAGAATCGAGCATGTCGTAAACATCCAAGTTGAACAAGACGAACTAATTGCACGTTTAACAGGCCGATGGATCTGTAAAGTTTGTGGAACTGCTTACCATACTGTGTTCAATCCTCCTCAAGTTGAGGGAGTTTGCGACAAAGATGGCGGAGAACTCTACCAACGTGAAGATGATAAGCCTGAAACCGTCACTAAACGCTTAGAAGTTAACATTCAACAAACACAGCCGCTGCTTGATTTCTACGGAAACAATGGTGTGCTGAAAAATATAAATGGACAGCAGGATATTCAAAAAGTATTTGCTGACATTGATGCTCTTCTAAAGGGCGACCGAGGTTAAGTCCCGGCGCCGGGCGCAGTTAGTTGCCTCCATGTGGCTTTAAGGAGCACCGGAGATATGAATTTTCGAGAGCTGCAAAAGCAAACAAGGCTCCTTATATGAAGTCCGGTGCAGGGTTCGCAATGTGCAATTGTGCACTGGAAATAGTATAATGGGTTTCGTGGAAGCATCTGTGTAACGGGTTTGGAACTCATCCAAGGCAGTCCGGACGGTCGAGGAAACATGAGTCAGACTGTATGAACCGGATTACCCCCTCTCCGCAATTTGCGGGCAGTGGAACTCGGAGACTGTCTTTCGAATGTCACTCATGCATTCCTGGTGAATGAATTGAATTATTCAATCAGCAAATACTGTTTGAAGATGGGAACCTGATTTGTATACAGAAGGGAGACTGGGTCGATGGCGAAAGACGATGTAATTGAAATCGAAGGAACAGTCGTTGAGACTTTGCCTAACGCGATGTTTAAAGTGGAACTGGAGAACGGCCATACGATTCTTGCGCATGTATCCGGCAAGATCCGCATGCACTTCATCCGCATTCTGCCGGGGGATAAAGTAACAGTGGAACTTTCTCCTTACGATTTAACACGCGGTCGCATCACATACCGTTTTAAATAATCTTTTGCACTCCGGACTACTAAGGAGGTTGGGTTAGATGAAAGTGAGACCATCTGTGAAACCGATCTGCGAAAAATGTAAAGTTATTCGCAGAAACGGTAAAGTAATGGTAATCTGTGAAAATCCGAAACACAAACAAAGACAAGGCTAATAAAGAAGGAGGTGCATCACACACATGGCACGTATTGCTGGTGTTGACATTCCGCGCGACAAACGCGTTGTTATTTCATTAACATACATTTTCGGTGTTGGTAAAACTACTGCTCAGAAAGTTCTTGCTTCTGCTGGTATCTCTGAAGATACACGCGTCCGCGATCTTACTGAAGACGAGTTGAACAATATCCGTGAACAATTGGATCAATACAAAATTGAAGGTGACCTTCGCCGTGAAGTATCGATGAACATCAAACGCTTGATGGAAATCGCTAGCTTCCGAGGTATTCGCCACCGCCGCGGACTTCCTGTACGCGGACAAAATACGAAGAACAATGCGCGTACGCGTAAAGGTCCTCGTAAAACTGTAGCTAACAAGAAAAAATAATCAGTAAAGGAGGTATCTTCTTAACATGGCACGTAAACAACAAACTCGTAAGCGTCGTGTGAAAAAGAATATCGAATCCGGTATTGCTCACATCCGCTCAACATTCAACAACACAATCGTTACGATTACAGATATGCAAGGTAACGCAGTATCATGGTCAAGCGCTGGTGCTCTAGGATTTAGAGGTTCACGTAAATCTACGCCTTTCGCTGCTCAGATGGCTGCAGAAACTGCTGCTAAAACGTCGATCGAACACGGTCTTAAAACTTTGGAAGTAACAGTTAAAGGTCCTGGTTCAGGTCGTGAGGCTGCTATCCGTGCGCTTCAAGCTGCCGGTCTAGAAGTTACAGCTATCAAAGACGTAACTCCAGTTCCTCACAACGGTTGCCGCCCGCCAAAACGCCGTCGCGTATAATCGTTAATCTGAATAGGATTTTTGAACATCACGACTTACTGAATGTGTTCCGAATCGTTGCGAAAGTCTGTGACTATCGAATTCTTGATGAAACGAAAACACCGACGTTCTGAAGGAGGGTAAAATGAATGCTCGAAATAGAAAAACCGAAAATTGAAACGATCGAGCTCGACAATTCTGCCAAATACGGCAAATTTGTTGTCGAACCGCTTGAGCGTGGATATGGAACCACTTTAGGAAACTCCTTACGTCGAATCTTACTTTCATCTTTACCAGGCGCTGCTGTTACTTCGATTCAAATTGACGGTGTGCTTCACGAATTCTCCACTGTTGAAGGTGTAGAAGAAGATGTGGCATCAATCATCTTGAATATTAAGAAACTGGCACTGAAAATTTACTCTGACGAAGAAAAAGTCATTGAAATTGATGTAAAAGGTGATGGAACGGTTACGGCTGCAGATATCACGCACGACAGTGACGTGGAAATTCTGAATCCGGATCTATATATTGCAACAATCGCGAAAGACGGCCACCTGCGTATGCGCATGTATGCGAACCGAGGCCGTGGATATGCCCGTGCAGATCAGAACAAACGTGAAGATCTTCCGATCGGCGTTATCCCGATTGACTCTATTTACACACCAGTATCCCGCGTAAACTTCCAAGTGGAGAACACACGGGTAGGACAACTCGCTAATTTTGATAAATTGACGCTTGATGTATGGACAGATGGCAGCATTGGACCCAAAGAAGCGATTGCACTTGGTGCAAAAATCTTTACTGAGCATTTAAATATCTTCGTTGGTTTGACAGATGAGGCTCAAACGGCTGAAATCATGGTTGAAAAAGAAGAAGACCAAAAAGAAAAAGTATTAGAGATGACTATCGAAGAACTTGATCTTTCGGTCCGTTCTTACAACTGCTTGAAGCGTGCGGGTATCAACACGGTGCACGAACTGGCAAGCAAGTCGGAAGACGACATGATGAAAGTGCGCAACCTTGGACGCAAATCACTTGAAGAAGTGAAAGTAAAGTTGGAAGATTTAGGACTTGGACTTCGTAAAGAAGACTGATTCCAACAATCGGATCCGTACTATTTAACAAAGGAGGGAAACTTCAATGAGAAAGCTACAACGTACAAGTTCTCAACGTAAAGCGCTATTGCGTGACCTTACAACAGACTTAATCGTTCATGAACGCATTCAAACGACCGAAGCTCGTGCGAAAGAAGTGCGTTCGACTGTAGAAAAAATGATTACGCTTGGTAAGCGCGGAGATCTTCACGCTCGCCGTAAAGCAGCAGCATGGATGCGCCGTGAGTTGGTAACAACTGCAGACGCTGAAGGCAACGAAACAACAACTTATGCTTTGCAGAAATTGTTTGATGATGTTGCTCCACGCTACGCTGAACGCCAAGGCGGTTACACGCGCATCATGAAAATGGGGCCTCGTCGCGGAGATGGCGCACCAATGGTAATTATCGAATTGGTTTAATTTGAATCAGTAGATTCAAAGGCTGACGCAATCATGCCGAAGCACAATTGATTTAATTGGAGAGGGTTCATACCCTCTTCTTTTAGCATTATGATTTATACGACACTTAAGAAAAGCTGAGCGTTACGATGAGCGAGCCTTAACCGGCGGCGTCTTGTCTAGCTCTACGCACCTCATTCAACCCCGGCTTAAGCAATCGGGGCGCCATAGAGACAGAAAAGCGCATTTCTCTGAATGAGGTGCGCGCTTTTTTATTTCCAAAAGGTTTTACAGAGGCTTATGGAACCGAGTAGAGTAGAGAAGAGACAGGAATCAGAGGAGGTTAGCTGAGATGACTTCGATTATTATGTCATTTGACAATGTGACATTTACATATGCACCAGAAGACAAAACCGTACGGCCTGCCGTTGCAGACCTTTCTTTTGCCATCAGCGAAGGGGAATGGATTGCGCTTGTCGGCCATAACGGATCCGGCAAGTCGACGATTGCGAAATTGATGAACGGCTTGCTGTTTCCGGCGGCCGGACAGGTTTCTGCATTGGGCCAACACATGTCGGAGGAAAATTTATGGGATATCCGTTCACAGATGGGGATGGTGTTCCAGAATCCTGATAACCAATTTGTCGGGGCAACCGTCCAGGACGATGTAGCTTTTGCCCTTGAGAACAACGGGGTTCCGCACGCAGAAATGGTCATTCGGGTGAAAGAATCCTTGCGCCAAGTGAAGATGGACGATTACATGGACCATGAACCGCATCATTTATCCGGCGGCCAAAAGCAGCGGGTGGCCATTGCCGGCGCATTGGCTTTGCGCCCGCGTCTTTTAATACTGGACGAAGCTACATCCATGCTTGATCCGCAAGGGCGCATGGAAGTGATTGAGACGATCCAGGAGCTCCGGGAAGCGACGGGTTTGACCGTCATCTCGATTACGCACGATCTGGAAGAAGCGGCCCTTGCAGACCGGATGATCGTTATGAACCAAGGGCATAAACAGATGGAAGGGACCCCTCAGCAAGTCTTCCGGTCCGGAAGCGAGCTGGTAAGGCTGGGGCTGGATCTGCCCTTTGCCATGCGCATGTCGCATCTGCTCGAAGAAGCAGGCGTCCAGACAAATGGAGAACATATGACAGAAGATAAGTTGGTGGATGAATTATGGAAATTCTACTACAGGAAGTAGGATACAGTTACGCGCAAAATACGCCGTTTGAAAAAAGGGCGCTGCAGCACGTCAACTTGCACATCCCTTCAGGGTCCTACACGGCGATTATCGGGCATACCGGTTCCGGGAAATCGACTGTCCTGCAGCATTTGAACGCCCTTTTGGCACCCACCGAAGGCGCTGTCATCATCGGCGACCGCAAAATTGAAGCGGGGACCAAAGCGAAAAACCTCCGGGAAATCCGCAGACAAGTCGGCATCGTATTCCAGTTTCCGGAACAGCAGCTGTTTGATGAGACGGTCCTGAAAGACATCATGTTCGGTCCGTTGAATTTCGGTGTGCCGGAAGAGGAAGCAAGCCGCAGGGCGCATGAACTTGTTTCGCTCCTTGGCTTGCCGCCGGAAGTACTGGAGAAATCGCCATTCGATCTATCGGGCGGCCAAATGCGCCGTGTGGCAATTGCCGGCGTACTGGCGATGGACCCGAGTGTGCTGGTGCTTGATGAACCGACGGCCGGCCTTGATCCGAGAGGGCGCCGGGAAATCATGGACTTGTTCCATAAACTGCATGTGGAAAAAGGGCTGACCACGGTGCTGGTGACCCATAGCATGGAAGATGCGGCACGCTACGCCGACCGGATCGCCATCATGCACGGCGGGAAATGCGTCGTTACTGGAGAGCCGAAAGACATTTTTGCCAATGAAGAGCAATTGCTTGATTACCGCTTGGAGCCTCCGCGCACAGTGCGACTGCAGCGGCAGTTCGAAGAAAAGATGGGTATCCAAATGGACGGCATTTCCTTGACGGAAGAAGCGCTGGCAAAAAATATCGCCGTGGCGCTCGGGGAAGGGCGTGATTCCGAATGATGGAGAAGATGATTTTTGGCCGGTATATTCCCGGTGATTCCCTAATCCACCGGCTGGATCCGCGGGCGAAGATTCTGTTCGTGTTCCTTTTTATCGCCATTGTCTTTGTGGCGAACAATGCGCTGACCTACGGCATTTTGCTGGCATTTACCTTTGGCGTGATTTTCCTGTCGAAAATCCGTCTGTATTTCCTGGTGAATGGATTGAAACCGGTCTTTATCCTATTGATTTTTACCTTCCTCCTGCACCTCTTCTTTACGCAAGGGGGCCAGCTGCTTTTCAGTATCGGCTTTGTGGATATTTATGAAGAAGGGCTGCGGCAAGGGATTTTCCTGTCGATCCGCTTTTTGGTATTAGTGTTCATCACGAGCATCCTGACATTGACCACTTCGCCGATTTCCATCACGGATGGCATTGAGACGCTGCTTGGACCTTTCAAGCGCGTCAAGCTGCCTGTCCATGAACTGGCATTGATGATGTCGATTTCGCTGCGTTTCATCCCGACATTGATGGATGAGACCGGCAAAATCATGAAAGCGCAGATGGCCAGAGGGTCCGATATCGGCTCAGGTCCGGTGAAAGAACGCATCAAAGCGGTCGTGCCGCTGCTCATTCCGCTGTTTGTCAGCGCCTTTAAACGGGCGGAAGATTTGGCGACGGCAATGGAAGTACGCGGATACCGCGGCGGAGAAGGCCGGACCCGCTACCGCCAGCTTGACTGGCGCTGGGCTGATACCTTGAGCATCTTGGTATTGGCTGGTTTGACCGGCGTGCTTTGGTATTACCGAACATAAGGAGAGAAAGCATGAAACGAATGAAAGCGAAAATCGCTTATGATGGGTCCGGGTTTGCGGGCTACCAAATCCAGCCAGAAGCGCGCACCGTCCAGCAGGAGCTGATGGCGGTGCTCCAGAATATCCATAAAGGCGAAGTGATCCAAGTGATCGCGAGCGGGCGGACAGACGCCAAAGTGCATGCAACTGGCCAAGTGATCCATTTCGACACCCCGCTGTCCATTCCGGTGAGCGGCTGGCTGAAGGCATTGAATGTCCTGCTGCCGGAAGACATACGGGTGCTGGAGATAGCGGAAGCGGAGCCTGGGTTCCATGCCCGCTACCATACGATAGGCAAGACCTATCGCTATAAATGGGATCGCAGCCCGATCATCAGTCCGTTTACCCGCCATCAGATGGTCCATACCAAGCAGCGGCCGGATGTCGGCAAGATGCGGGAAGCGGCTGCCGCGTTTATCGGCACCCATGATTTCTCCAGTTTCTGCGCTGCCAATACCGGAGTCGTCGATAAAGTCCGAACGATCCGGCGCCTGGATTTCGAGGAACACGGGGAAGAGCTCCATATGGTTATTGAAGGATCTGGGTTCCTGTACAATATGGTGCGGATCATCGCGGGTACACTGATGGAAGTCGGCCTAGGGCGGAGAGAGGCGGCTGAACTGCGGGAAATCATCCGCAGCGCGGACCGGGGAGCTGCCGGAAAAACGGCGGCAGCCCACGGATTGTACCTGGAACATGTGGAGTACGAGAACTGAAGCAACTTTTCCAGGTGTTTTTAGAAAAACCCTTGACTTTCCACGTCATTCATTATAAGATGATGTATGGTATTTTCATTACCCCCACGATATGCCCCGGAAGGTTATTTGTGTTAAGGGATAACGAAAAAACGGAACAACGGACATGTTTCAACGGAACTTGGGACATGATTAATAACAGAGATGATATTTTAGGAGGACAATATACATGCGTACAACATTCATGGCTAAAGGTCACGAAGTCGAGCGTAAATGGTTGGTTGTCGATGCAGAAGGGCAAACTCTTGGACGTTTAGCTTCTGAAGTCGCTTCAATCCTACGCGGTAAATACAAACCAACATTCACACCAAACGTTGACACAGGTGATCACGTGATCATCATCAACGCTGACAAGATCCACTTGACTGGTAAAAAATTGTCAGACAAAATCTACTACCGCCACACGCAATACTCAGGCGGTTTGAAGCAGCGCACAGCTCTTGAAATGCGCACTAAATACCCGACTAAAATGCTTGAATTGGCTATTAAAGGGATGCTTCCTAAAAACAGCTTAGGCCGTCAAACGTTCAAGAAATTGCACGTTTACGCAGGACCAGAGCACAACCACCAAGCACAACAACCAGAAGCTTACACACTTCGCGGATAATCATTAGTAAATAAGAGGAGGATACACCTTTGGCACAAGTTCAATATATTGGTACAGGTCGCCGTAAAAACTCTACAGCTCGCGTACGTTTAGTACCAGGAGACGGCACAATTACAATCAACAACCGTGACGTATCGGATTACGTTCCATACGAAACACTTGAGCAAATCATCAAACAACCACTAGTGGCTACTGAAACTCTTGGAAGCTACGATGTGCTTGTAAACGTAAGAGGCGGCGGCTTCACAGGTCAAGCTGGAGCAGTACGCCACGGAATTGCACGCGCTCTACTTACTGTAGATCCTGCTTTCCGCCCAGCTTTGAAATCAGCTGGATTGCTAACTCGTGACCCACGTATGAAAGAGCGTAAGAAACCAGGTCTTCGTTCAGCTCGTCGTGCACCACAGTTCTCAAAACGTTAATTTCAAATTACCCAAAAGCACTTTCCGAAGCGATTCGGAAAGTGCTTTTTTCATGCGCTTTGCCAAAAGACAGAATAGATTTAAAATGAATAGCGCTATGTTATACTGTACGGTGAGCAAAAGTGATAAGGAGTGTATCGATATGTTAACTGAAGTACAAGTACGCGAATTACTTGGAGAGTTACAAGACCCGTTTTTACATAGATCGTTGGCTGAAACGAACGGCATCACTTCCGTAACGATTAAGGAAGAGAAAAACCACGTAAGCGTCAAGCTGGCTATCGCAAAAACGAATACGCCTGAGCAGATGCAGCTGCAAATGAAAGTGGTAGACATTTTGAAAGGTGCGGGAGCTGGGTCAGTCGGCATCCGTTTTGAAGAATTGCCGCCGGAAACGCTGGCAAGTTTCCGTGGGACGGCAAACGAATCGGAAGCCCAGGATCTTTTGTCTCCTCTCAACAAAGTGGAATTTATTTCAATCGCGAGCGGAAAAGGCGGCGTCGGAAAATCGACGGTTTCCGTCAACTTGGCGGTCGCACTTGCCCGCCTCGGCAAAAAAGTCGGCTTGATCGACGCAGACATCTACGGCTTCAGCGTGCCGGACATGATGGGGATCGACAAGTCGCCAGTTGTACGCGGCGACACCATCATTCCTGTAGAACGTTTCGGCGTAAAAGTCATCTCGATGGGCTTCTTCGTTGAAGATAACATGCCGGTTGTGTGGCGTGGTCCGATGCTTGGGAAGGTTCTAGATCAGTTCTTCCGCGACGTGGAATGGGGCGATCTGGATTACCTGCTCTTGGACTTGCCGCCAGGCACAGGGGATGTGGCACTTGATATCCACCAGATGCTTCCGGCTTCCAAAGAGATCGTCGTAACGACGCCGCACCCGACTGCCGCATTTGTCGCAGCGCGTGCCGGGGCGATGGCCATCCAGACGAACCATGAAGTACTGGGCGTCATTGAAAACATGTCTTGGTTCGAAAGCAAAGAGACCGGCAAGAAGGAATACCTCTTCGGTCAGGGCGGCGGCCCGAAACTGGCAGAAGAATTGCAAGCGCCATTGCTCGGCCAGATTCCATTAGGCCAGCCGGACTGGAACGAAGCGGACTTTGCGCCTTCCGTTTACCTGGAAGACCATCCGACAGGGAAAATCTATGAAGATATTGCCAACCAGATCTTAAAGCAGTTTGCCAATAAACAATGAGACGGAGCCTGAAAGCTGGACCCAGCTTTCAGGTTTTTTCTATTTATGAACAGAATGCCATTTGTTCGATGGTTTCTTTACATCTTCGAGGCGCGCCTGATGGATTTTTTAGTTGGGGGTTGGTACAATTTTAAGAGGATTTTAAACAATGGAGGCATTAACGTGACGATACGAAATTGGGTTAAATTTTTTATAAATGCTATGTTGATCGGGGGGGGCATCACGGGGATTCTCGGCCTGTTCATCCGGTGGAATGATGTGTTTGCGCCTGCTTACGCAGCGGGAGCATGGGGAGAATTCTTCGCAGGATTCGTCTGGATGGTAGTGGTCGGAATGACGATGAGCCTAATCGCTCAAATGGGCTTTTTCGCATACTTGACGATCCATCAATTCGGGGTCAACATGTTTCGGACGTTGACTTTGTGGAATTGGGTGCAGTTGCTGATCATTGCGGTTGTCATCTTTGATTTGATTGTTTTCCGGTTCATGCCGAATGCAGAGACTGCTGCACAAGGCTGGCTTTACGCAGGGCTCTTGGCCATCCTCATTGCTTCAGCAATCGTGACGGCGTACTTCAAAGCGAAGTGGACGACGAAATCGACGTTCATCTCAGCGCTGTTCTTCATGATTGCCGTGACGACACTCGAGTGGCTGCCCGTGTTGATGGTCCAGGCAGGGAATGTAGACAGCTGGGTGACGCTTTTGCTATTCCCGTTCTTGGCGGTTAATGCTTATCAGCTATTGATGCTGCCGAAGTACAATGCGAAGTCCGACGAAGACCGGCAGAAACTTGAAGAGCGCAGAGCTGCCCGTAAAATGGCAGCAGAGACTGCTCCTAAAAAATAAGATGAAATGAAAATCCGTCCGGCCTCTTTCCGAGAGAACCGGGCGGATTTTTTTCAGTTCTTTACAGGAACTTTTCATTTTTCATCCGATTAAAAATTAGAGAACAACGGAAAGAAGGAGGCGGGAAAGGGGAGCGGGGCCTTGGAACCCTTGCTGTACCAAGGAAAGGAGGCTTCAGAAAGAGGAGGAGAAAAAGAAAGGGAATCATTTTAAAAAACTTTTTCAAATGTGTTGACAGAAGAATAAACATGCTTTAATATAATAAAGGTCGCCAAGCAAGAACGCGAAACAAAAACAGCTAAGGCGCACAACATGAACCTTGAAAACTGAACAGCAAAACGTCAACAAAAATTGTTGAGGCGTTCCGACGCCGAAACAAATTTCTGC
>NZ_JBHUFW010000023.1:0-51380 GCF_042681545.1 Planococcus chinensis | reverse complement strand
GGTAGTTGGGGGTTTCCCCCTGTGAGAGTAGGACGCCGCTGGGCACATCGAAAGCCGTTACCTGAAAAGGTAGCGGCTTTTTTTGTGTTGTTCTTTATAAGTCGGCCGAATTTCGGCAAACGCACGCCGCTCTTTATTCATGAAGAGGGGTTATTTTCGATATAATGAATTTAAGTAAAAATGTGAGGGTGGAATATATGACATACCGAAGACCTTTAGTGGATGCCTTGATCCATTTTCAGCAGCAGCAGCCGATTTCGTTCCACGTGCCCGGCCATAAGAATGGGCAGCTGTCGGCTTTGCCGGAAGCCATCAAATCCGCCATGGCTTACGACGTCACTGAACTTTCCGGCCTGGATGATCTGCATTACCCGGAAGAAGTGATCGGGGAAGCGCAGCAGCTCCTGGCAGAAGCGTACGGCGCGGACGAAAGCTTCTTCCTGGTCAATGGCTCGACTTCAGGAAATCTGGCGATGATCCTGGCTGCTTGCGAGGAAGGAGATGCGGTTCTCGTCCAGCGCAATTCCCATAAGTCGGTTTTCCATGCCCTTGAACTGGCCAAAGTACGCCCGATCTACGTAGCGCCTGAATGGGACCGGGCTTCGTTGACGGCAACGGCCTTGCGCTTGGAAGACGTTGAGGCAGCATATGCGGCGTATCCGGAAGCGAAAGTGCTGGTCGTGACATACCCCAATTATTACGGCATGGCTGGCGCTGATCTGGAAGCAATCATTTCATTTTGCCACGATAAGGGAATTGTTGTGCTTGTCGATGAAGCGCACGGCGCCCATTTTGTATTGGGCTCCCCGTATCCGCCGTCTGCGCTGGGTCTTGGAGCAGACGCAGTTGTACAGTCTGCACACAAAAGCCTGCCGGCGATGACCATGGGATCATTTTTGCATGTGCAGGGACAGCTGCTGGACGCCGGGAAAATTAGAAAGTATTTGCGGATGCTGCAGTCGAGTAGCCCTTCCTACCTTATAATGGCCTCGCTTGATGATGCACGGTCATTTGTGCAGACTTATTCCCAGCCCGATAAGCGGAGCTTTGAAGACAAGCGCAGGCAGTTTCTCAGCGGGTTGAAGACCATTCCGAAACTGGAAGTGTTCGAACCGGATGATCCGTTGAAACTGATGCTCCGCGTCGGCCATCACAGCGGCCCGCAATTAAAAAAGCAGCTTGAAGAAACCGGAATCCATGCCGAATTGGCCGACCCCCATCAAGTGCTGCTGATTTTGCCGTTGCTGAAGCATGTGCATTCCTATCCGTTCGCGGAAATCCGCAGCCGCATCAAAGAAGGGGTGCGGGGGGTCCTGCAGGAAGAGCGGCTGTCGGTGGACATCAAGGTGCCCGTGCAGCAAATGATTGAAATGCCAGAGCTCTCCTTTGAAGAGCTGGAAGTCGGGGAATTTGAATGGCTGCCGTATCCGAAAGCCTACGGGCGGATTTCGGCAGGCACGGTGGTGCCGTATCCGCCTGGAATTCCACTGATATTGCCCGGCGAAAAGTGGACGCTTGAAAAATTGGAGAACTTGGCGGACTGCCTTGCCACGAATGCCCAGATCCAAGGAGACCATCGCTTGAGCGAAAAATTAATCCGCGTGCTGCCTCGGGGTAGATAACTTCGGGAAAAAGGGTATGGTAGGAGTATGTTGAAATTTATAGTGTCAGGATGTGGGGAATTATGATGAATCAGGAGAAATATGCCATTGTCGATATCGGTTCGAATACCATGCGGCTCGTGGTCTATAGCCGCGACAAGAGCGGCAGGCTGACCGAAGCTGAAAACGTGAAAGCAGTCGCGCGCTTGCGCAGTTATTTATCGGCATCGGGCCGGCTCGAGGACGAAGGGATCGATATTCTGGTCGAGACCTTGCAGAGCTTCCAGGAAATTACGCGGCACCATCAGCTTGAAGAAGTGAAATGCGTCGCTACGGCAGCCATCCGCCAAGCCAATAACCAGCAGGAGATCTTGGACCGGGTGGCAGAAGAGACCGATTTCAAAGTGCGGATTTTATCGGAATATGAAGAAGCGTATTACGGCTATTTGGCCGTCGTTAACTCTACGCCGTTTTCGAGCGGCATCACGGTGGATATCGGGGGAGGGAGTACGGAACTTACCCTTTTTGAAGATCGTAAACTGGTCTATTTCCATAGTTTTCCTTTCGGGGCATTGTCGCTGAAGGAGCAATTCATCAAAAATGACATGCCGACTCCGCAAGAATTGAAGACGCTTCGCACCTTTTTGAGCAGCCAATTCCAGACGCTCCCATGGCTGAAAGGCAAGGGGCTGCCGCTCATCGGAATCGGAGGGAGCGCCCGGAACATGGCACAGATTCATCAGGAATTCATCGAGTATCCGCTTGCGGGAATCCATCAATACAAGATGACTGCGAACGACGTCAAAGAAATCGATTCAATGCTGCTGTCCATGGATTTTCAGGAGGTGCAGCGCGTTGAAGGGTTGTCAAAAGATCGGGCAGACATCATCATCCCGGCGATTGAAGTGTTCGCGAACCTGATGGGCCTTATCGGGACAGAGGTGTTCGCATTGAGCCGCAAAGGCTTGCGGGACGGCGTATTTTATGAGGAACTGACAAAGGACTTTGAACTGTCGGTGTTTCCGAATGTCGTAGAAGAGAGTTTCTACGAACTTGCCATCGACTATGATATCAATCTGACCCATGCAGCCCAAGTAAGCACGAATGCCATGATGATTTTGCATGAGCTCGAAAAGCAGGGGATCTTGAATGTGACGCCGAAAGACGAGAAGTTCATCCGGCTTGGGAGTGCCGTCTATAACCTAGGCACCTATATCGATGCAGAAGCAAGCCACCAGCATACATTCTATCTATTGGCCAACCGGACGATTGACGGACTTTTGCACAAGGAGCGCCTGATTCTTGCGCTGATCGCTTCTTTCAAAAACAAGGAATTGTTCAAGCGGAACACGGCGCTTTACCAGGAATGGTTCACGAAAGAAGAAATCGCTAAATATAGCCTGTTCGGTGCAATTGTCAAATTGGCCTATAGCTTGAATGCCACAAAACGGAATGTCATTGATTGGATTGGGCTCGAACTTGAAGGCGATGCACTGAAGTTTAATATTTATTGCCGGGGGGACTGGAAACCCGAGCAGTACCAAGCGGAAAAGCAGAAAAAGCATCTTGAAAAGCAATTAAAGAAACCGATTCAGCTTCATTTTATCGAACAGGAATAGAGATGGGAAATTGCATGTAAAAGGTGGCGGAAACGTTGAATACAAAGATGAAGCATGCCGTTGAACTGAATAATCCTTCTTTTTACAATAATAGGGAACTGAGCTGGCTCGCGTTCAACGAGCGGGTCTTGCAGGAAGCGCTCGACGAACGGAATCCGCTCCTGGAACGCATGAAATTCCTGGCGATTTTCAGTTCCAATTTAGATGAATTTTTCATGGTGCGCGTTGCCGGGCTGCAGGATCAAGTGAAGGTGGGGTTCAACAAGCCGGAAAACAAAGCTGGGATGACGCCTGCCAGGCAATTGAAGGAAATCGCCAACAAGACCCACCAATTAGTGGAACAGCAGTACCGGGCGCTGCAAGACGAATTGCTGCCGCAAATGAAACAGGAAGGCGTCAGGTTCCTGAAGATGGAGGATTTGAATCCGGCCGAATTGAAGGAAGTGGAAGCGCATTTTGATGAGCAGATTTTCCCCGTATTAACGCCCATGGCTATCGATGCCTACCGCCCTTTCCCGATGCTGCTCAATAAAAGCATCAATTTGGCAGTCGTGCTGCGGGATAATGATGAAGAGGCGGAAAACCCGTTCAAGACGGCCATTGTCCAGATGCCTTCGGTTCTCGAACGGCTCTTCGTGCTGCAAGGGAAGTCCGGAAAAGAACGGATTGTTTTGCTCGAGGACATCATCAGTTATTTCATCAGCAAGCTGTTCCACGGCTTTTCTGTCGTCTCAGTAGCAGTGTTTCGCATCACCCGCAATGCTGATATGACGATCCATGAAGAAGGTGCCCGTGATTTATTGAAGGAAATCGAAAAAGAACTGAGGAAACGGAAGTGGGGAGCGGCTGTCCGTCTCGAGGTCCAGAAAGAGGGGCTCGATCCTCAAGTGCTAGCGTATTTGATGGATGAGCTGGAAGTCCTCAAGAAAGATGTCTATGAAATCGAAGGCCCGATCGATTTGACACTGTTTTTCGGGTTTTACAAGCGTATGGCCAAACCACATGCCAAATTGGTTTATGAAAGCCGCATATCTCAGCCGCCGCGGAGCCTAGCGTTCCATGAAGACATTTTCGAAAAAGTGATGGATCAGGACATTTTTCTGCATCATCCGTATGAATCCTTTGAGCCGGTGGTCGAATTCGTGTCCGAAGCGGCAGATGATCCCGAAGTGCTGGCCATCAAGCAGACGCTCTACAGGGTCAGCGGAGACTCGCCGATCATCAAAGCCCTGAAACGGGCGGCGGAAAAAGGCAAACAAGTCACCGTGCTGGTGGAGTTGAAAGCGCGTTTCGATGAAGAGAACAACGTCCAATGGGCAAAAGAGCTGGAACAGGCCGGCTGCCACGTGATTTACGGCATGACCCATTTGAAAACCCACAGTAAAATCACGCTGATTGTCCGGAAAAAGGCGGATCATATCGACCGCTTTGTCCATTTGGGTACAGGGAATTACAATGACCAGACAGCGAAGCTATATACGGATATGAGTCTCTTCACATCCAAAAAGGAATTTGGCGTCGACGCCACCAATTTCTTCAATTACTTGAGCGGCTATACGGAAAAACCGGAATTCCACCATTTGTCCGTTGCCCCTTTCACCATCCGGAGAGATTTCATCAACCTTATTGAAGCGGAAATCGACTGCCAGAAAAAGTTCGGCAACGGCCGCATCATTGCAAAAATGAATTCTTTGACCGACAAAGCAATTATCCGGCGGCTGTATGAAGCTTCGATTGCCGGCGTCCAGATTGATTTGATTGTGCGCGGCATCTGCTGCTTGCGTCCGGGCATCAAAGACGTCAGTGAAAACATACGCGTCCGGAGCATCGTCGGGCGGCTGCTAGAACATAGCCGAATCTATTACTTCCACCATAACGGCGAGGAAAGGACATTCTTGTCTTCGGCAGACATGATGACACGAAATATGGAAAACCGCATCGAAATCCTGTTCCCGATTTACGACAATGCCATCAAAAAACAAGTGAAGCACACGCTGGAGCTGGCACTCGAAGACAATGTCAAAGCGAGGGAACAGGACGCCAAAGGACAGTACCATTACGTGAAAAGAAAAGAAGGCGACCCCGAGATCAACAGCCAGCTGGTGCTGTATAACGAAGCATACCAAGTGGCCGAAGATGAGGATTAGGTTAGATAAAAGCACCTGAGGGGCGCTTTTACTCAATTCGCTGAGAAAACTAAAATCAACACAGAAACAATACTGTTCTTTTTACTGATTTGTTCCATATCTCAGATAGGACAAGGAAGATAATAGGTGCTGCCTGTAGTCAATGAGCTAGCTAGAGACGAAGCTAGCGAAGCGATGCAAGAGCAGGAAGGTTTTATAAAGAGGCGGGTGTTCTTTTAGGCTCCTGACGGAAGCCATGACCAAAGCGGCCAAGCGGCGTAAAAGGTTCGCTTCTTTTATTAAATTATTTAGAAGGATTCTCGAAAGCCAGGATAAAAGCGCCTTGATGGGCGCTTTTATTGTGGGTTCGCGGGCGCAAAAAGGGCCGGAATCCTGTATAGTAAAAGGAGTTTACAACACTAAGAAAACAGGTGAATGAGAAATGGGTTATTTGATTACATTAGAAGGCGGGGAAGGGTCGGGCAAAACCAGCGTCCTGAAACTGGTCGCTGATGCGCTCAAACAGCAGGGCCATTCCGTCGTCTGCACGAGGGAACCGGGAGGCATTGATATTGCCGAACAGATCCGGGAAGTTATCCTGGACCGCAGCAACACCAACATGGACCCCCGGACCGAAGCGCTGCTGTACGCGGCAGCCCGCCGCCAGCATTTGGTTGAAAAAATCGTGCCGGCGCTTGAAGCAGGGGAAATCGTGCTGTGCGACCGCTATATCGACAGCAGCCTGGCTTATCAAGGGCATGCCCGCGGGCTCGGCATCGATGAAATCTTTACGGTCAATAAATTCGCAATCGATCATTATATGCCGGATATGACGTTGTATTTTGATGTGGAACCGGCAATCGGGCTTTCACGCATCGAAAAGGATGCCGGGCGGGAAGTGAACCGCTTGGATATCGAATCGGTCAAGTTTCATGAAACCGTCCGGGAAGGCTATAAGCTGCTTGTCAGCCGCTATCCGGAGCGCATCCGGGTCATCGATGCCTCAGACAGCCTGGCTGCCGTATTCGAGAGCGCAATGGCTGAAATCACCGGTTTTATTGAACAAATGAAGAAATGAGGCATTGGAAAGATATACAATATGCGCCTTTATTCATGGTATACTTATATAGAAGAAACAATGAAAAGGGAGTGAGTGCTGATGAAACTCGTCGTAGCAGTCGTGCAGGATCAAGATAGCAACCGTTTATCCAATGCGTTAACAAAAAATGATTTCCGGGCTACCAAGCTTGCCAGTACGGGAGGGTTTTTGCGCTCAGGAAATACCACTTTCTTAATCGGGATCGAAGACGGCCTGGTGCCGAAACTGATGGATTTAATCCGTGATAACTGCCGGGCGCGCGAGCAGATGGTGGCCCCTGTTTCACCGATGGGCGGGAATGCCGATTCGTATATTCCTTATCCGGTGGAAGTTGAAGTCGGCGGCGCGACGATTTTTGTCTTGCCGATCGAGCAATTCCATCATTTCTGATAAACGCAGCAATCCCAGACATATGATGCATTAACTGCCCGTGTTCCGCTATGGATCACGGGGTTTTTTACAAAGGCTGATTGAAGGTGAAAACATGCAAAAAACAACCCAACAACTCCAGGAGCTGCAGCCGGTCGTCATGAAGCGGCTGCAAGGCGCATTTAAAAAAGACCGGCTTGCCCATGCCTATTTATTTGAAGGGCCGGCGGGGGCAGGCCTGACGGAGATTACTCACTTTTTCGTCAAGCTGCTGCTCTGTGAGAATCCTTCGGAAAATGTTCCATGTGAAACATGCCGGAGCTGTCATCTCTATAATACAGGGAACCATCCGGGCATCGTTTTTATCGAGCCCGATGGTCAGAACATCAAAATCGACCAGATCCGCGAGTTGATTTTTACGATGAATAAAACCGGTTTCAGTTCAGGCCGGAAAATATATGTGATTGAAGAAGCTGACCGGATGAACAATTCGTCCGCCAATGCATTGCTGAAGTTCCTCGAAGAGCCGGAGGTTAATGTCACCGCCATCCTGCTGACGGAACGGCTCAATGCCATTATGACGACCATCCGCTCACGCTGCCAAATCGTCTCTTTCCAGCCGCTGTCGCGTCCGCAAATGATTGATACGTTATTGGCCGGGGGCATGACGGCCTCTATGGCCAACACCGTCAGCATGTTGACGCAAAGCGTGGATGAGGCTGTGCTGTTGAGTGCCGATGAAGCTTTTCTTCAACAGCGCAAAATTGTGTTAAAATTGGTAGAGGCGGTCAGCAGCAATGTCCACGAAGCGCTTTTGCTGATCCAAGCCGAGTGGCTGCCAATATTTAAAGAAAAAGAAGATGCCGAAAGAGGGCTCGACATGTTATTATTTGCATATCGGGACATCGCTTCGGCAAAAGCAGGCCTTGAGACTGCACGAACGTATCCGGATATGGAACAAACTTGGAAGCAGATGGCGCTTCATCGTTCTTTTGCGGTGCTTTCGAAGCAATTGCAGGCGATATTACAGGCCAAACAGCAATTGCCCCGCAATATGAACCGAACGCTGCTGATGGAGCAGTTAATGCTGAATCTGCAGGAGGGGTAGACGAGTGTATAATGTCATAGGTGTCCGCTTTAAAAAAGCGGGTAAAATATATTATTTCGACCCGGGCGAGTTTGCAATCGAGAAAGACGATTACGTCATTGTCGAAACAGCCAGAGGAGTCGAATACGGAAAAGTTGTTGTGCCGGTGAAGGCGGTCGATGAGAACGATGTGGTTCTGCCGCTGAAGCAAGTGCTGCGCGTAGCAAACGACCGCGACCGCCAACAGGTGGAAGAAAACCGGCTTGAAGCCGGGCGTGCTTTTGAAATGGGTACGGACAAGATCGAAGAACACCGGTTGGAAATGAAACTGGTGGATGTGGAATATACATTTGACCGCAATAAAGTCATTTTCTATTTCACGGCGGAAGGGCGCGTCGATTTCCGCAACTTGGTAAAAGACTTGGCGTCGATTTTCCGGACGCGCATCGAGCTTCGCCAGATCGGCGTGCGCGATGAAGCGAAAATGCTCGGCGGCATCGGTCCATGCGGGCGCATGCTTTGCTGTTCAACGTTTTTAGGCGATTTTGAACCGGTATCGATCAAGATGGCAAAAGACCAGAACTTGTCGCTGAATCCTTCGAAGATTTCAGGCTTGTGCGGACGGCTTATGTGCTGCCTGAAATACGAGAATGACGAATACGAAACCGCCAAGAAAGAGATGCCGGATGTCGGCACACGCGTATCGACGCCGGACGGCGACGGGCGTGTCGTCAGCATGAATATCCTGGAGCGTGTCTTGAAAGTACGGCTGGCTGAGCAGGAACAGACACTTGAATACGCATTAAGTGAGATAATGGACCAAGGAACGAGAGCGTGAGGTGGTTTAATTGAAGGATAAGAACTTTTTAGACACGGTGATGGATTTTGAACAGCAATTGGAGTCCATGCAAGAGCAATTCCGGGAACTGAAAGCGGTCGTGGCCCATACGATGGAAGAGCATCATGCGCTCCAGTTGGAAAATCACCATTTGCGTGCGCGCTTGGATGAGCTCCATCAGAAAGTCCCGGAAGCGGTGGCAGCCGATCCGGTGAAGCTGAAGAAAGCTGTAATGGACATCGGCGAAGGCTATGACAACTTGGCGCGCCTGTACCATGAAGGCTATCATGTATGCAATGTTCATTTCGGCAGCTCGAGAAAAGGCGACGATTGCCTGTTCTGCCTGTCATTCCTGAACAAACAGAATTGAAAAGCAGCAGAGGCCGTTTCACCGTCCATCAGCCAGCCTTATGGAAGGGCCTGATGGGCCGGGATTTCGGCAGCTGCAATTAAGAATAAAGGCTTCCGACACTCCGTGTGGCGGCGGCCTTTTGTTATGTAAGAGGAGTTGAAACCATGTTATTGGACGATGAACGTTTGGATTATTTGCTGGCGGAAGATTTGCGGATCATCCAGAGCCCGTCGGTATTTTCGTTTTCACTGGATGCCGTGCTGCTCGCCCGGTTTGCCTATGTACCGCTGAAACGCGGGAAGATTGTCGATCTGTGTACAGGCAACGGCGCCATTCCGCTGTTCCTCAGTGCCCGCACCGAAGTTCCCATCATCGGGGTGGAGCTGCAGGAGCGCCTCGCACAGATGGCCACGCGGAGCATTGCATACAACAACCTCAGCGACCGCATTTCTGTCATTCAAGGCGACGTCAAAGAAATCCCGGCGCAGCTCGGTTTTGAAAAATACGATGTCGTGACATGCAATCCGCCTTATTTTCCTGCCCACGAAATGAGCGATAAAAACATCAGCGAGCATATGGCGATTGCCCGGCATGAACTCCATTTGACGCTCGATGAATCGGTGGAAGCGGCGAGCAAGCTATTGAAGCAGGGCGGCAAGGCGGCATTTGTCCACCGGGCAGGCCGGCTGATCGACATCATCACCGCGATGCGCGCCAACCGCCTCGAGCCGAAACGGGTCCGCCTTGTCTATCCGAAGGCCGGCAAAGAGGCGAATACGCTGCTGATCGAAGGCATCAAAGACGGCAAACCGGATCTGAAAATCCTGCCGCCGCTGATTGTCTACGGCGATGACGGGGAATACACAGAAGAAGTGAGAGCGCTGCTTTATGGAAACAGCTAAGCATTTCTTCTATGTGCTCGAATGCGCAGACGGCTCTTATTACGCCGGGTATACCAACGATCTCGGCAAGCGCCTCGATGCCCATAACGCCGGGAAAGGTGCAAAGTATACCCGCGCCAGGGGACCTGTCGAATTGATCTATCAGGAAACCTTCCCTACGAAACCCGCAGCAATGAAGGCGGAATATGCTTTCAAACAATTGTCCAAACCCCAGAAAATCCGCTATATTGCTGAAGGAAAGGAAGATGGCGAATGAAATCGCAAAAAAGCTTTCAGGAACAAGGAGCGACGCTGTATCTGGTGGCGACGCCGATCGGCAATCTCGAAGACATGACCGTCCGGGCCATCCGGATCTTGAACGAAGTGGATGTCATTGCAGCGGAAGACACCCGCAATACGAAAAACCTCTGCAATTATTTCGACATCCAGACGAAACTGGTCAGCTACCATGAACACAACCAGGAAAGCGGCGGCTACAAGATTCTGTCGTACCTGCAGGACGGAAAATCCGTAGCGCTGGTCAGCGATGCCGGCATGCCCTGCATTTCCGATCCCGGCGAAGACATCGTCAAAAAGGTGTTGGCGGAAGGCTTTCCGGTCGTGCCGATTCCAGGGGCGAACGCGGCGCTGAGCGCATTGATCGCTTCGGGGATCACCCCGCAGCCGTTCCTGTTTTTCGGCTTTCTGCCGCGCGGCAAGAAAGAACGGCAAAGCGAACTTGATGTGCTCAGCCAGAAGCAGGAGACACTGATTTTCTACGAGGCGCCACACCGCCTGAAGGACAGCTTGAAAAGCATGCAAAAAGCGTTCGGGGCGGAGCGGCAGATCGTCCTCGCACGGGAAATTACGAAAAAATTCGAAGAATTCCTGCGCGGAACGGTGGAGGAAGCGGCCGCATGGGCAGACGCCAATACGATCCGCGGCGAATTTTGCATTGTGGTGGAAGGGAATGCGTCCCCAGATCCGGTAGAAGCCGAAACCTGGTGGGAGCACCTGTCGATTGCTGAGCACATAGAGGCCGTGATGGAAAAAAAGAACCTGTCCTCCAAAGAAGCGATCAAAGAAGTAGCGAAAGAGCGCGGCTTGCCGAAGCGCGACGTCTATCAGGAATACCATGTATAAAAAAAGCGCCAGCGCCCGTTAAAGCCGGAAGCCTGCGCTTGTGCAGAAAAAACCCCGGAACGCCATGGCGCTCCGGGGTTAAACTATATCAGAATTTATTTTTTTAGGTTGCTTTGAATTTCTTTTACGAGCATCTCTGCGCCTTCTGGGCTTAGAATCAATTTACCGCCGACAAGCTGCATGTTTTCATCCGAAACTTCTCCGGTTACTGCACATGTCATGTTCGGCAAGTATTTTTTCAAGATAATTTTATCGTCGTCTACGTAAATTTCCAATGCATCTTTTTCTGCAATTCCCAATGTACGGCGTAATTCGATTGGAATTACCACACGGCCCAATTCGTCGACTTTACGGACAATACCTGTTGATTTCATATTCATTCTCTCCCCTCAAATTTGTCGGATGTTTTCGTCAAAATTCGACAATTACCACTTCCTGTCATAAATCATACCAAGTACTGGCAATTAGGTCAATAAAAAACTATCCCATTCATAATATTTTTTGCGAATTTGTGACATCAATCTGCTATTAATATTGATTTTCTCCTTCTAATTCCCAATGACACTAAAAATAGGGAGGGAATATACAGAAAATAACTATTCCGAATAATGAGATTTTGTCGAAAACCATCTTGTGAATTGAAAGATTGTACAAAAAGGGGGACTTCGTTAAAATAAGAACTATACCAAAAAACTGGAGGAATTTTTCGTGACTGCTAAAACCAATACTTTCTATTTAACGACTCCGATTTATTATCCAAGCGGAAAATTCCATATCGGAACGGCTTATACGACTGTGGCTTCTGATGCGATGGCACGTTACAAGCGGCTGAAAGGCTTTGATGTCCGGTTCTTGACGGGCATGGATGAACATGGCCAGAAAATCGAGGAAAAAGCGCAGGAAGCCGGAAAGGATCCGCAAACATATGTTGATGAAATGGCAGAAGCTGCGAAAAGCGTCTGGTCGGTCATGGACATTACGTATGACGATTTTATCCGTACAACAGAAGAGCGCCATAAAAAGAGCGTCGAAAAGATTTTCCAGACGTTTCTGGACAATGGCGATATCTATAAAGGGGAGTACGAGGGCTGGTATTGCACCCCTTGTGAATCGTTCTATACGGAAGGCCAGCTCGTGGACGGCAATTGCCCGGACTGCGGCCGCCCTGTGCATAAAGTGAAAGAAGAGTCGTATTTCTTCAATATGAAGAAATATGCCGGCCGCCTGCTCGATTATTACGAGAACCATGCCGAGTTCATCGAACCGGAATCGCGCAAAAACGAGATGATCAACAACTTCATCAAGCCGGGGCTGGAAGATCTTTCGGTATCCCGTACATCATTCGATTGGGGAATTCCGGTCCCTGGAGATCCGAAACACGTCATCTATGTGTGGGTCGATGCATTGTCGAATTACATTACGGCCCTCGGATATGGATCGGAAAACGAAGAGCTGTTCAACCGGTACTGGCCGGCGGATGTCCATGTCGTCGGCAAGGACATCGTCCGTTTCCACACCATCTACTGGCCGATTTTCCTGATGGCGCTTGATTTGCCGCTGCCGAAGAAAATCTTCGCCCACGGCTTTATCATGATGAAAGACGGCAAGATGTCGAAATCGAAAGGCAATGTCGTCTATCCGGAAATGCTGGTGGAACGTTACGGCTTGGATGCGACGCGTTATTTCCTATTGCGCGAGCTGCCATTCGGTTCAGATGGCGTATTCTCGCCGGAATCCTTTATCGAGCGCACGAACTATGATTTGGCCAATGACCTCGGGAATTTATTGAACCGGACGGTTTCGATGATCAATAAATACTTCGGCGGAGAAATCCCGCAAATCGACGGATATGTGACTGAATTTGATGAGACACTCCAGAAAGTGGCGAAGCAAACAGTCGAAGTGTACGAAGAGCATATGGAAAAAATGCAGTTCAGCATCGTCTTGAGTGAATTATGGACGCTGATTTCACGGACCAATAAATACATCGATGAAACGCAGCCGTGGGTGCTTGCAAAAGATGAGGAACTGAAAGGCCACTTGGCTTCCGTGATGGGGCATCTGGCAGAAAGCTTGCGCATGACAGCGGTTATGCTCCAGCCATTCTTGCCGAATGCGCCGAAGCAGATTGTTGAGCAGCTTGGCCTGACGCAGGATGCGCTTGCATGGGAGACGCTCGGGCGCTTTGGCCAGATTCCTGCTGGCACTAAGGTAGCAGCGAAAGGGACGCCGATTTTCCCGCGCTTGGAAGTAGAGCCGGAAGTGGCATATATCCGCGATCAGATGCGCGGGACACCAGAACCTGCGGAAACCGAGAAAGCGGAGAAGGCGGCGCCTGCGAAACCAGACGTGCCGGAAATCTCCATCGAAGAATTTATGAACGTCGACCTTCGCGTGGCAACCGTAACCGCGTGTGAAGCGGTGCCGAAAACCTCGAAGCTGCTGAAGCTCCAGCTGGATATGGGCTATGAGGAGCGGCAGGTCGTCTCCGGAATCGCCGAGCATTACAAGCCGGATGAGCTGATCGGAAAGAAAGTGGTGGTTGTCGCCAACTTGAAACCGGTCAAGCTGCGCGGGGAATTATCGCAAGGGATGATTCTTGCGGGTGAACAAGACGGGTATCTGACGCTTGCCGCTGTGGATGAAAAATTGCCGAACGGCGCAAAAATAAAATAAAGCAAGGCTTAAGCCGTCCTCCTTTTTAAAGGAAGGGCGGTTTTTTAATTGGATTTTTTTGGACTAAATATGACCGCGTGCAGGAAAAATGATATACAAAAAACATGTTTTGTTATGTAACTGTAATGTAGGTGTGAAGAAAGACACGGAATAAAACATTAAAATAAGGATTAATGTGAGGAGAATGCGTAATGTTCATAGATACCCATGTACATTTAAATGCAGACCAGTACGATGAAGACTTAAACGAGGTTATCGACAGAGCTTTAGAAAACAATGTTACAAAAATGATTGTCATTGGGTTTGATCGCAAAACGATCCAACGGGCCATGGAGCTTGCCGAGAAATACGAGTTTATATACGCAGTGGTCGGATGGCACCCGGTGGATGCCATCGACTGCACAGAGGAAGACCTGAAATGGATTGAAGAGCTGGCAGCCCATAAGAAAGTGGTCGCCATCGGGGAAACCGGATTGGATTACCACTGGGACAAATCGCCGAAAGAAGTTCAGCAGGAAGTGTTCCGCAAGCAGATCCGCTTGGCGAAAAAAGTGAAATTGCCGATTATCATACATAATCGAGACGCAACAGAAGACGTCCTCCGCATTTTGAAAGAAGAAGATGCAAAGGAAGTCGGCGGCGTAATGCATTGCTTCGGCGGCAGTGTAGAAACAGCGCGTGAAAGCATCGCCATGAACTTCATGATTTCACTTGGCGGACCGGTCACATTCAAGAATGCCAAAAAGCCGAAAGAAGTGGCGGAAGCCATCGGCCTTGAACATCTTTTGATTGAAACGGACGCACCTTATCTTGCTCCCCACCCTTATCGGGGCAAGCGAAATGAGCCATCTTATGTTCCCCTTGTCGCGGAAGAAATTGCTCGGCTGAAAAACATTTCAGTGGAAGAAGTGGCAGAAGCCACTACACGAAATGCAGAACAGTTTTTCAAGTTAACAGACAACGCAGCAGAATAACCGCAATCGTTTGGTTTGACACCTTGAATTCGAGACTTTATAATCACTCAAGTGAATGAGGAGGAGTTATTTTTGACAAAATTAACAAATAATAGAAAGTCTATTATCGTTACAATCGCAACTGTATTGATGTTCGCAGCGGTTTTGACGTTTGCAATTTATGAAGGTACGAAAAATACCGTCACAATGACAGCCAATGGAGAAAAGACCGAAGTGAAGACGCATGCTGAAACGGTCGGAGACTTTTTGGAAGAGCAGGAAATTGAAGTTTCCGAGCATGATTTCCTGAGCCAACCTGCAGATGCTGCGATTGAGGAAGATGTCGCGCTCGAATGGGAAAAGGCCAAAGAATATACGATCAATATTGACGGCAAAAAGACTGCTGCTTGGACGACAGACGACCAAGTGAAGGATATCCTGGCCAAAGCGGATATCAAAACAACGGAACATGATAAAGTATCACCTGGATTAGACGAAAAAGTAGATGCGGATACAGCCATTTCTGTAGAAAAAGCATACGAGGTAACAATCTTGGATGGTTTGAAAAAGAAAAAGGTATGGTCCACTTCGACTACGGTCGCTGACTTTTTAAAGCAGAACAAGATTTCTTTAGGCGAACTTGACCGGGTTGAAAATGGAATGGATGAAATGGTCGTTCCAAATTCCGAAGTAAAAGTGGTTCGTGTAGAAAAGGTCACCGATGTAGTTGAGGATTCTGTAAAATTCGCTGAAGTAACGAAGAAGGATTCTTCGATTCTTAAAGGGAAAGAAAAACTTGTCCAAAAAGGTGAAAACGGCGTTGTTGCCAAAACTTTCGAAGTGGTGAAAGAAAACGGCAAAGAAGTAAAACGTGAATTGAAAAGCGAAAAAACAGTGAAAGAAGCAAAGAAACAAGTGAAAGCTGTCGGCACAAAAGTAGTCGTAGCAAGCGTATCGCGCGGAGCGAAACAACCGGCTCCGAAAGCGGCGACGGCATCAACCAGCAAAGCGGCGCCAGCGCCGCAGCAGGCAGCAGCACCTAAACAAGCAGCACCGGCTCCGAAAGCGGCGGCAGCACCAGCAGGGGAGCCGGCAGGCAGAGAACTTTACGTGTCCGCTACGGCATACACAGCATTCTGTGCAGGGTGTTCAGGCATTACGGCAACCGGCATCAACTTGAAAGCGAATCCGGGCCTTAAAGTCATCGCCGTGGATCCAAGCGTCATTCCGCTCGGCTCGAAAGTATGGGTGGAAGGTTACGGCTATGCAGTAGCCGGAGACACTGGCGGAGCGATCAAAGGCAACAAAATCGATTTGTTCATGCCGAATAAATCGGATGCTCTCGCATTCGGACGCAAACAAGTAAAAGTCAAGATTCTTAATTGATAAGAGGCGCGAAAGGCTTTCTTGGGGATTCCCGGGAAAGCCTTTTACATATTTGCCGCCCGGCGTGTAGAATGAAACAAGAAGTGCGTGAAATGAGGAAGACAGATGAAAATAAGCGAAATTATAGTAGTTGAAGGAAAAGACGACACGGTGGCAGTCAAACGCGCCGTCGAAGCGGACACGATTGAAACGAACGGATCGGCGATATCCAAGTCGACGCTCGAACAAATCGCCCATGCCCAGCAGAAGCGGGGCGTCATTGTTTTTACCGATCCCGATTATCCCGGCCAGCGGATCCGTGCTATTATTGAAGAACATGTGCCGGCCGTCAAGCATGCCTTTTTGGCGAAAGAAAAAACGATCGCCAAAAACGGCAAAGGGCTGGGCATCGAACATGCAGCAGATGAGGACATCCGGGAAGCGCTGGCGTCCGTCTATACGCCACTCCAAAGGGAGCGCGAAGTGGACATTACGATGGAAGACTTGATCGATGCGGCGCTTGTAGCGCATCCTCAGGCGAAACAGCGGCGATCCCGTTTGGGCGAAATGCTCCAAATCGGCTACACCAACGGCAAACAGCTGCAGAAGAGACTCCATATGTTCGGCATCTCGAAACAGCAATTCATAGAAGCAGTAATGGCTTTAAATCAGGAGGAACAGCAATGAACAAAGATATAGCCACACCGATCCGCACACAGCAGATCATGGCGAAACACGGGTTGACGGTGAAAAAAAGCCTCGGGCAGAACTTTTTGATCGACCCGAATATATTAAGGAAAATTGTCGGCAAAGCGAACCTGACAAAGCAGTCGGCAGCCATTGAAATCGGCCCAGGAATCGGCGCTTTGACGGAACATTTGGCGCGGGATGCGGGAAAAGTGCTGGCCTTTGAAATCGACCAGCGGCTTTTGCCCGTCCTGGCCGATACCCTATCCCCATACGATAATGTTTCAATCATCCATTCGGACATCTTAAAGGCTGACGTACGGGCAGCCATTGAAAGCGAACTTGCCGGCTATGACGACATTATGGTCGTGGCGAACCTGCCTTATTATGTGACCACGCCGATCATCATGAAGCTGCTCCTTGAAAAGCTGCCGATCCGTGGATTGGTGGTCATGCTGCAGAAGGAAGTGGCAGAGCGCATTACCGCAAAACCCGGCACAAAAGCATACGGTTCATTGTCCATCGCGATTCAGTACTATACAGAAGCCGAGATGGCGCTGACCGTGCCGAAGACCGTCTTTATGCCGCAGCCGAACGTCGATTCTGCCGTCATCCGCATGATCAAGCGCACCGAGCCGATCGTCAAAGTCATCGATGAAGATTTCTTCTTCACCGTCACGCGCGGGTCGTTCGTCCAGCGGCGGAAAACCATTTTGAACAATCTGCAAAGCGCCATGCCGAACGGCAAAGAAAAGAAAGAACTGATCTTAAAAGCGCTGAAAGAAGCGGGCATCGACCCGGCAAGACGCGGCGAAACCCTGTCCATCCAGGAGTTCGGGCTGTTGTCCGATAAATTGCATCCTTATTTTAAGGAATAAAGCAATTTTTGTAACAAAAGTGGCACATCTTGCTTTGTTTCGCTGTTATTTCGAATAAAAAAATATTGACATTAGCCTAAGAACGCTGATAAAATTAGAAATTTGCTTGACGAAATGGTCAAATTCTGTTAAACTTTGTCTATAGTGAGGTGTAGACAAATGCCCAAAACTTTGGCGGATATTAAAAAATCGTTAGACCTGCATTTAGGAAAGCGATTGCTTTTGAAGGCAAATGGAGGACGCAAGAAAACGGTCGAACGTGCCGGAATCCTGCGCGAAACGTACCACTCCGTGTTCGTGATCGAGCTTGACCAAGATGAGCATGCATTTGAACGCGTGTCTTACAGCTACGCAGACATCTTAACAGAAGCAGTAGAAATTACTGTGTATGAAGGAACAGAAGACGCACTTGTTGTTAAATAATGAACTATATTGATATTCTTAGTTGAAAAACTCACCGCCTGTACCCACAGACGGTGAGTTTTTTGGTTTCTGCAGAACGGCAGCTGTGTTAGCTTGAATGCTTGGCTGTCGAACCGGTACGGCCGTTTCCGCTTTTCTTGATGTCCAGCTCCGGCGCCTAGGCCCTCGAGTCGCTTCGGTCTTGACCCGAATGGCAAAGAGCGCCATTCACGCCAAGCCCTCCAGCGCTTGTCGGGCCTATCAAGGCGCCTGCGCTTTTCTATTGTCCAGACTCCGGCAGCCAGCCCCTCGAGGTCGCTTCGGACCTGCTGCGAACGGCAAAAAGCGCCGTTCACTGCAGATCCTCCAGCGCTTGTCGGGGCTAGATGGCTGCCTGCGCTTTTCTTCTTTATATTGCGCCATTCGTCCCGCGGCGGCTGTCGTGTGTTAAAATAGTTTTCATTAGACTATAAAAGGAGGCAGTGGGATGCTCTACGTAAAAGCACCTGCCAAAATCAATTTAACTTTGGATGTTTTATATAAGAGGCCGGACAACTATCATGAAATCGAAATGATCATGACAACTGTGGACTTGGCTGACCGCATCGGCCTGAAGGCCACAGAAAGCGGCATACATATTGAATCGGCCGACCGTTTCGTGCCGAATGATTCCCGCAACCTAGCTTATCAGGCGGCCAAGCTCTTGAAAGATACTTTCGGCATCAAATCCGGAGTCATCATTTCATTGGAGAAGCAGATTCCTGTGGCCGCAGGGCTTGCCGGAGGGAGCAGCGATGCAGCAGCGACTTTGAAAGGCTTAAACCAGCTGTGGCAGTTGAATCTGTCTTTGGATGAACTGGCCGAGCTCGGCGCGAAAATCGGCTCTGATGTATCATTCTGTGTATACGGGGGGACGGCGCTTGCAAAAGGGCGCGGTGAAATCATCCAGGAGCTTCCGGCACCGCCAAACTGCTGGGTCATTTTGGCGAAGCCGACCATCGGCGTCTCGACCGCGGATGTGTACGGAGCTTTTGATGCTGCTAAAGCGCATCATCCGAACACGGCGGGGATGATCAAAGCGCTCGAAGATGGAGACTATCAGGCGATGTGCGATAATCTGGGGAACGCCCTTGAAAGCGTGACGTTGGGGATGCATCCCGAAGTGGCACAGATCAAGGACCAGATGAAGAAGTTCGGAGCGGATGCCGTGCTGATGAGCGGCAGCGGCCCGACCGTCTTTGGGCTGGTGCAGCAAGAAGCACGGATTCCCCGGATCTACAATGGCTTACGCGGATTTTGCGGAGAAGTCTATGTGGTCCGCCTGATCGGGGAACGGGAGATACTTGCCTAAAAGCGTACATTTATGGTAAGTTTTCTATAAATTATTCGTGTTTAGGAGAGTGTACAATGAAGTGGAAGCGCAGTGAACGGTTAGTTGATATGACGCATTATTTATTGGAACATCCACATAAGCTGATCCCGCTTACATATTTTGCCGATATCTATGATTCCGCAAAGTCTTCCATCAGCGAAGATTTGGGGATTGTCAAAGAGACGTTTGAAGACCGGGGAATCGGGTTATTGATGACTGTGCCGGGAGCCGCTGGAGGAGTCAAATATGTTCCGAAGCTGCACGAGGATGAAATCAGGGAAATCATGGGCGAATTGATTGAAGAACTGAGCCATTCCGACCGGCTGCTGCCGGGCGGCTATCTGTACATGACGGATGTCCTCGGCAATCCAGGCATGATGAACCGGGTCGGCAAGGTATTCGCCACGGCATTTGCAGATGAGAAAATCGATGTCATCATGACGGTCGCCACCAAAGGGATCCCGATCGCCCATGCCATCGCCCGCCACCTGAATGTCCCGGTCGTCATTGTGCGGCGGGACAGCAAAGTGACGGAAGGATCTACAGTCAGCATCAATTATGTATCGGGCTCCTCGCGCCGCATCCAGACAATGGTGCTGTCGAAACGGAGCATGAAGAGCGGGCAGCGCGTGCTGATCACCGACGACTTCATGAAAGTCGGCGGGACCATGAACGGCATGAAAAACCTGCTCGAGGAATTCGACTGCACCCTCGCCGGCGTTGCGGTGCTTGTGGAAGCGGAACATGCCGACGAGCGGCTTGTCGAAAAATATTTATCTCTTGTCAAATTGCATGAAGTCAGCGAAAAAGAACGGACCATTGCGTTAGAAGAAGGAAACTACTTTACTAATGGAGGTTTTTGATATGAAATTCGTAGCAACAGACCAAGCAGCAGCGGCAATCGGGCCTTACTCACAAGGTGTCATTGCAGGCAATATGTTTTATAGTTCCGGCCAGATTCCTTTGACTCCTGCCGGTGAACTTGTCGAAGGGACGATCGAAGAGCAGGCGCATCAAGTTTTCGCCAATCTGAAAGCGGTCCTCGCAGAGGCGGGTTCTTCGCTTGGCCAAGTGGTCAAGACGACCGTGTTCATCAAAGATATGAACGACTTCGCCGCTTTGAATGAAGTATATGCTTCATATTTCGGCGACCACAAGCCGGCGCGTTCAACTGTTGAAGTGGCACGCTTGCCGAAAGATGCAAAAGTTGAAATCGAAGTTATCGCCTTGATCTCGCAATAAGGCTGTCATTGAATAATTGGAAAGAACGCCATGGCCAAAGAGCCATGGCGTTCTTTTCGCGTTTAAGCTATCCCGAACAGGCTCTTTTTCCTTGAAAAACTGAAAGAAACCCAGAACTTCTGCAACTAAAGATAGATTAAGGAAGCGTTGATTTAATTTTCTAATAAATAACTAAATTCTTTGAAGGAGTCTGGGGATTGGAAGCGAATTACATAAATAGCATCAATTATTACATCTTAGATGAGAGGTGGTGAGAGAATGGAAGTAACCGATGTAAGGCTGCGGCGCGTTCAAACCGAAGGGCGGATGCGGGCGATCGCTTCCATCACGCTGGACAACGAATTTGTGGTGCATGATATCCGGGTGATTGACGGCAACGACGGGCTTTTTGTAGCAATGCCCAGCAAACGGACGCCGGACGGCGAGTTCCGGGATATTGCACACCCGATCAACTCGGGCACACGCAATAAACTGCAAGAAGCGATTTTAACAGCATACGCACAGAGCGAGGATGAACCGGTTTTGGAAGAAGCCGGAGCATAAACGCGCCACCTCATGAGCCTTCTTCATCAGATAAGGCTCTTTTTTCTTGCCCCTTTTTTTGTCATCGTATTGTCATGCCTTGAAACCTTGAATTATCAAGGTTTTTCAGCTATAGTCAATAAGGAAATGTGAAAAGACCTACTAAAAAAATATGATAAATAGTAAATTTTGGGAACGGAGGAACCTCTAAATGACAAGTACATACGCAGTGATTTTAGCAGCCGGGCAAGGGACGCGCATGAAGTCCAAGCTTTACAAAGTGCTGCATCCAGTATGCGGCATGCCGATGGTGGAACACGTCGCCAATAATGTGCAGCAGGTCGGCGTTGAAAAGATCGTTACGATCGTCGGCCACGGAGCGGAAAAAGTACAGGAACAGCTTGGTTCGAAAAGCGAGTACGCATTGCAGGAGGAACAGCTGGGAACGGCTCACGCTGTCCAGCAGGCCGCATCGCTGATTGAAGGATTGCCTGGCACGACGCTTGTTGTTTGTGGCGATACGCCGCTAATCCGCCCGGAAACGATGGAAGCGCTTCTTGCACACCATAACGAATCCGCAGCGAAAGCGACCATCCTTACAGCAATTGCCGTTGATCCGGCAGGCTATGGCCGCATTATCCGTGACAGCGAAGGAAGCGTCGCGAAGATCGTCGAGCAGAAGGATGCATCAGCTGACGAGCAGCAAGTGAAGGAAATCAACACCGGAACGTATTGCTTTGACAATGTAGCGCTTTTTGAAGCGCTGAAAAATGTCTCCAATAATAATGCCCAAGGCGAATATTATTTGCCGGACGTCATCGAGATCCTCCAGAAACAAGGCGAAGTGGTTGCGGCTTTCGCAACAGACAGCTTCGATGAAACCCTTGGCGTCAATGACCGTGTCGCTTTGAGCGAAGCGGAACGGACGATGCGCCGCCGCATTGCAGAAAAGCATATGCGCAATGGTGTATCGATCATCGATCCTGCCACGGCCTATATCAGTGCCCAAGCGGAAATCGGACGCGATACAGTGCTTCAGCCGAACGTTATCATCGAAGGAAATACGAAGATCGGGGAAGACTGCTTTATTTCTTCCGGCTCGACAATTTCCAACAGCACCATCGGCGACCGGACAAACATCCGAACTTCGCACATCTACGACAGCATTGTCGGAAACGATGCCGCAGTCGGGCCGTTTGCACACCTGCGCCCGGAATCGCATCTCGGCCATGAAGTGAAGATCGGTAATTTTGTGGAAGTGAAGAAAGCGGAAATCGGCAATGCCAGCAAAGTCTCCCACTTGAGCTATATCGGCGACGCCCATGTCGGAACGAACGTCAATATTGGCTGCGGCACGATTACGGTCAATTATGACGGAAAAAATAAGCATTTGACGACCATTGAAGATGACTCGTTTATCGGGTGCAATTCAAACCTGATTGCCCCGGTCACCGTTGGAAAAGGCTCTTATGTGGCTGCGGGATCGACCATTTCAAAAGATGTGCCGGAAGATTCACTGGCCATCGCCCGTGCCCGCCAGGAAAATAAAGAAGGCTATGTGAACAAACTAAACCTTAAAAAATAGGAGGCTACACACGAAATGAGTTATCGAATTGATCCAGCAACCACGAAAATGAAGATTTTTGCATTGAATTCCAACCAGGGATTAGCAGAGGAAATTGCCAAGGAAGTCGGCCTGCCGCTCGGCAAAAGTTCTGTAACCCATTTCAGCGACGGCGAAATCCAGATCAATATCGAAGAAAGCATCCGCGGCTATGACGTCTTTATCGTTCAATCGACATCCCAGCCAGTCAATGAAAACTTGATGGAGCTTTTGATTATGATCGATGCGGTCAAGCGTGCATCAGCGCGTACGGTAAACGTGGTCATGCCTTATTACGGCTATGCCCGCCAAGATCGTAAAGCGCGTTCGCGCGAGCCGATCACTGCAAAACTGGTAGCGAATTTGCTGGAAACAGCTGGAGCGACGCGTGTCATCGCATTGGATCTCCATGCGCCGCAAATCCAAGGATTCTTTGACATCCTGATCGATCATTTATTGGCTGTGCCCCTTATCTCGGATTATTTCCTGAAAGAAAGCGGCATCGATTTAGAAAACGTGATTGTAGTATCTCCTGACCACGGCGGCGTGACGCGCGCCCGGAAAATGGCGGACCGCCTGAAAGCGCCGATTGCCATCATCGACAAGCGCCGTCCACGTCCGAACGTTGCAGAAGTCATGAACATTGTCGGGAACGTCGAAGGCAAAACGGCCATCATCATCGATGACATCATCGATACGGCCGGTACGATTTCCATTGCGGCAAGCGCATTGATTGAAAGCGGCGCCAAAGAAGTCTATGCATGCTGTACGCATCCGGTCCTATCCGGCCCGGCGGTTCAGCGCATCAACGATTCGGTCATCAAGGAATTGATCGTGACGAATTCGATTGCATTGCCGGAAGAAAAGCGTTCGCCGAAAATCAAGCAGCTTTCTGTTGCGAAGTTATTGGCTGAAACGATCATCCGCGTCCATGAACAAAAATCCGTCAGCACCTTGTTTGATTGATAAAGAGCAGCGCCCATTAGTTTTCCAGGTTTGATTTTGCGGAAGCAGGGTATTCCATAACTATGCATATATATTTTAGTAGGAAGAACCTGAAGCAAAATGCAAAATTGAAACTGGAGGATGAGGATATATGAGTACAAAAATTTCTGCACAAAAAAGAGAAGCTGGAACACCACACTCGACATTGACAAACTTACGCGGGAAAGGCGATGTACCGGGAGTCGTTTACGGCTACCAGACAGAAACCATCTCTGTGTCTGTTTCTGAAACCGATTTGATCAAGACATTGCGCGAATCAGGGCGCAATGGCGTCATCAACTTGGAAGTGGAAGGCAAAACATTGAACGTCGTGTTGAGCGACTTCCAGCGTGATGCTTTAAAAGGAAGCTTTAAGCATGTGGACTTTTTAGCAGTCAATATGGCTGAAGAACTTGAAGTGTCCGTGGCTGTCCATACGACGGGCGAAGCTGCAGGCGAAAAAGAGGGCGGCGTGGTTAACCAGCCGAACCGTGAAGTGACGATTAAAGTGAAGCCTTCGGATATTCCGGATTCATTGGACATCGATGTTTCTGAATTGGCGATCGGCGATCATATTTCTGTCGGCGATATCCGCGGAACCGTGTCTTATGAAATTTTGGATGAAGACGACTTCCTATTGGTATCCGTGACAGCTCCAACCGTAGAAGCAGAACCTGAAGAAACGGATGAAGAAGCGGAACCAGAAGTGATCGGCAGCAAAGAAGAGTCTGAGGAATCAGAAGAAGCATAAGAACCACTGCACCATGAATTAAAGGGGCTGTCATCTGACAGCCCCTATTTTTCTGTTTTGCGGGCCCTTTATGATAAAATGGAAGACAGTGAACTTGCAAAGGAAGATGGATGATGAAATTAATTATTGGCTTGGGGAATCCCGGCAAAGCATATGAACAGACGCGGCACAACATCGGCTTCAAGGTGATCGATTACCTGGCGATGAAATGGAATGCCCCGTTGACGCAGTCGAAGTTCAAAGGGATGTATTCGGTCATCCACCGGCCGGAAGGCAAAGTGATGCTATTGAAGCCGCTGACTTTCATGAACTTGTCCGGCGAGAGCGTCGGGGCGTTGATGGATTATTACGACATCGCTGTGGAAGATATCGTTGTCATCTACGATGACCTGGATCTTCCGACGGGCCAGCTGCGGCTGCGCCAAAAAGGCAGTGCGGGCGGCCATAACGGCATCAAGTCGTTGATCCAGCACCTCGGGACGCAGGAATTCAACCGCATGCGCATCGGCATCAGCCGGCCGCCAAGCGGCATGAAGGTTCCGGATTATGTGCTGTCGCGCTTTTCGGAAGGCGAGATTCCGGACATGGCGCAGGCTGTCGAGAAAAGTGCGGAAGCATGCGAGCTGTGGCTGTCTAAACCGTACTTGGAAGTCATGAACCAGTTTAACGGAGCATAAAAGAATCCGCTTTGGCGCAAAAGGCGTCCAGAGCTTTTTTCCGTTTTACGGAAACGGCATATTCGTACATCGAAAGGAGGAATCTTCATGGAACCCATTTTGCAGGTATTTTCAGAGGATTCGCATACACAAGGTTTTATTTCAGATTTGCAAAAGGGCCAGGACCACCAGCTGATCTCCGGCCTTTCCGGGAGCGCCCGGCCGATTTTCTACCAGACGGTCTGGGCGAAGACTGAGGCGCCGCTCCTGATTGTTACGCCGAACTTGCTGCATGCGCAGCGGGTCTATGATGATCTGGTGAAGCTGATGGGCGAGGACTTGGTCCATCTATATCCAGCGGATGAGTTGATCGCGGCGGATGTCTCTTTTTCGGGTCCTGAGCTTCGGGCCCACCGCATCGATACGCTCGACCATATGGCAGGCACCGGCAAAGGCATCTACATCACGCCGGTCGCCGGTATGCGCAAACTGATGCCTTCCCATGCCCAGTGGGCGTATTCAACGCTCCGCACAGAGGCGGGGGCTGAACTGGACACGGAAGAGTGGCTGTCGAAATTAGTGGCAATGGGCTATTCGCGCACGCCGATGGTCACGACGCCGGGGGAATTCGCGCTGCGCGGCGGGATTCTCGATATTTACCCATTGAACTTCGAGCATCCGGTCCGCATCGAGCTGTTCGATACGGAAGTGGATTCCATCCGCCTGTTTTCAGCGGATGACCAGCGCTCGCTCGAGAAAATCACTTCGTTATGCATCCTGCCGGCGACCGAATTGGTGCTGTCAAGGGGACAGCGCCTTGAACTGGCCGACAAGATCGAAGAGCAGCTTGCGAAATCGTTGAAGAAAGTAAAAGCGGACGATACGAAAGAAGCGCTGCTGCAGCACATCCAGCATGACATCACAATGCTGCGGGAAGGCAATATGCCGGACCAGGCGGCGAAATACGCTGCGCTTGCCGAGAGCCAGTCGGATTTCCTGGCCGATTATTTCCCGAAGGACGGGTTCATCTTTTTCGATGAACTCGGCCGCATCCAGGAAATGACGGAGACGCTGGAGCGCGAAGAAGGGGACTGGATCGTTTCACTGCTGGAAGAAGGCAAATTCCTGCAGGATCTCCGCCTCTCCTACACGTTCCGGGAAGTGCTTCAGAAAACCAAACAGAAAGTGGCTTTTCTGTCTTTATTCGTCCGGACTTTCCCGATGGTCCAGGTCAAGAAGTCGATTGCGTATTCCTGCAAGCCGATGCAATCGTTCCATGGCCAGATGAATCTGCTGAAGGCGGAAGCGGAGCGCTGGCAGCTTGCGAAATTCAAGGTCTACATCATTGCAGAGGGCGAGGAGCGTCTCCGGAAAGTCCAGTCGGTGCTTGAGGATTACGGCATGGATGCGGAACTCCATACCCCTGAGACCGAAACGCAAGGCGGCAAAATGTATTTGGTGGACGGGGACCTGTCCGGCGGTTTTGAAATGCCGCTGCAGCGGGTCGCGATCATCACGGATGCCGAGATGTTCAAAAAGCAGGCCAAGAAAAAGACGCGCCCGCAGAAACTGACGAACGCGGAACGCATCAAGAGCTATTCGGAAATCAAGCCCGGCGATTACGTCGTCCATGTCCATCACGGCATCGGCCGCTATGTCGGCATCGAGACGCTCGAAATCGGCGGCGTCCATAAAGATTACCTTCACATCGTCTACAAGGCGGATGATAAATTATTCGTTCCGGTCGACCAGATCGACCTGATCCAGAAATACATCGCTTCGGAGGAAAAAGAGCCGAAGCTCCATAAGATGGGCGGCGCGGAATGGAAGAAGACGCGCAAGAAAGTATCAGCGGCGGTTCAGGACATTGCGGACGACCTGATCAAATTGTATGCGGAGCGTGAAGCGCTGAAAGGTTACGCGTTTTCGGAAGAGCAGGACATGCAGCGCCAGTTTGAAGCGGAATTCCAGTATGAGGAGACGGTCGACCAGCTGCGCTCGATCAATGAAGTGAAGCGCGACATGGAGAAAGAACGGCCGATGGACCGCCTGATTTGCGGCGACGTCGGCTACGGCAAAACCGAAGTGGCCATCCGCGCCGCGTTCAAAGCGGTGCTCGACGGCAAGCAAGTGGCGTTTTTGGTGCCGACGACAATCTTGGCGCAACAGCATTTCGAGACGATGGTGGAGCGGTTCAAAGATTACCCGATCACCGTCGGCCTCATGAGCCGCTTCCGTTCGAAAAAGCAGCAGACCGAAACCGCGAAAGGCCTGAAAAACGGCTCGGTCGATATTGTTGTCGGGACGCACCGGATCCTGTCGAAAGACATCGCCTATAAAGATTTGGGCTTGCTCATCATCGACGAAGAACAGCGATTCGGCGTTACGCATAAAGAGAAGATCAAGCAGATGAAGACCAATGTCGACGTCCTGACGCTAACGGCGACGCCGATTCCACGGACGCTTCACATGTCAATGATCGGCGTGCGCGATCTGTCGGTCATCGAAACGCCGCCGGCCAACCGCTTCCCGGTGCAGAGCTATGTCATGGAGCATAACGGGGCGCTGGTCCGCGAAGCGATCGAACGCGAAATGGCCCGGGGCGGCCAGGTATTCTACCTTTACAACCGGGTGGACGACATGACTCGCAAAGTGGAAGAGATCCAGGCGCTCGTGCCGGAAGCGCGCGTCGGCTATGCGCACGGCCAGATGTCGGAAAGCGAACTCGAGTCGGTCATCCTGAGTTTCCTCGACGGGGAGTATGACGTGCTCGTCACCACGACGATCATCGAGACCGGCATCGACATCCCGAACGTCAATACGCTCATCGTCTACAACGCAGACCGCATGGGCTTGTCGCAGCTGTATCAATTGCGCGGCCGCGTCGGCCGGTCGAACCGGGTAGCCTACGCGTACTTCATGTACCAGCGCGACAAGGTGCTGACAGATGTTGCGGAAAAACGCCTGATGGCGATCAAGGAATTCACCGAACTCGGCTCCGGCTTCAAGATCGCCATGCGCGATTTGTCGATCCGGGGCGCCGGGAACCTGCTCGGTTCCCAGCAGCACGGCTTTATCGATTCGGTCGGCTTCGACCTGTATTCGCAGATGCTCGAACAGGCAATCGAAGAGCGGCGCACCGGCATCAAGAAAGAAGAGATCCCGGAAATCGAGATTTCACTCGACGTCGACGCCTATATACCGGACAGCTATATCCACGACGGCTACCAGAAAATTCAGATGTACAAGCGGGTCAAAGGCATTGACGAAGCGGAGGAAGTCACCGAGCTGCAAGACGAGCTCATCGACCGTTTCGGCGATATGCCGATCGAGACGGACCGCCTGCTGCGCATTGCCCGCATGAAAGTATGGGGGCGCACAGCCGGGGTGGAATCGATCAAACAAACCGGCAAGATCACGACCGTCAAACTCTCCGAGACCGGCACGTCATCCGTCAATGGCGGAAAGCTCGTGGAAGAATCGGCGGCATTCGGCCGCGCTGTCGGCTTCAGCATGGCCGGGCAGCAGCTGGTCATGAGCATCGATGCGAATAAAACCGGCAAACACCATCCGTTTGATGTGCTCGAAGGCATGATGAAACTCTTGCCGGAATCGCTGCGCGAAGAAAAACCGGTCGGTTAATTTGGACGAGGAATGGGTGGACCCGTTGAACAATGAAGGAACAATGAAAACATTTATGAAAGGCGCGGTGCTCCTGACCATGGCGGGGCTCATTGTGAAATTGCTGAGCGCCGTCTACCGCGTGCCGTTCCAGAACATGGTCGGCGACCAAGGCTTCTATATCTATCAGCAGGTCTATCCGTTCATCGGGATCTTCAGCACCTGGACGTCGTACGGGTTTGCGGTCGCGGTGTCAAAGGTCATGGCGGATTCCGAGGAGCGGGACCATGGATCCATCCTGCGCATCGCGTTCGGTTTTATCGCGGCGGTGTCGACCTTATTCTTCTTGCTGCTGTATGCCGGCTCGGGGCTGTTGGCGGATTGGATGGGCGATGCAAAGCTTGCGCCGCTTCTGAAAGTCGGTGCATTCACCGTGCTGCTCATGCCGGTCCTTGCGGTATTGAAAGGCTTGTTCCAGTCCTATAACGATATGGCGCCGGTCGCCTATGCCCAAGTCGCCGAACAAGCGGTGCGTGTATCCGTCATCCTCTTGGGCACCTGGTTTGTCATCTCCAGCGGCTTGTCGCTTTATGCAGCCGGGCAGACCGCCATGTTTGGCGCGTTTATCGGTGAAATGGCGGGTGTTGCCCTCCTGGTGGCGTTTTACCGGAAGCGGCTCTTCAAGTTCAGCCCCTCGCCGGGGTTCCGAAAATGGCCAGCCATCAAGACGCTGGTCGCAGTTTCCTTGAGCGTCAGCATGAGCTCCTTGATCCTGCTGTTTTTCCAGCTGGCCGATTCGTTCACCGTGTTCCAGCTGCTTGCAGACAGCGGGTTGGGGCGCATGGAGGCGATGGAGCAAAAAGGCGTCTATGACCGCGGCCAGCCGCTCGTCCAGTTCGGCCTATTGATTGCAACGTCGCTTGCGCTGACGATCGTGCCGCTGGTCGCCCATATGGCGAAAAAAGACAGCGGCCGTTCGGCGGAAGTCTACGCCCAGCTTGCTTTCCGCATTTCGTTTTTATTCGCTTTTGCGTCTGCAGCCGGCTTGACGTTCGTCATGCCGTACGTCAACGAAATGCTGTTCCAGACACGGGAAGGTTCCTTGGCGTTGATCATTTTCAGCTGGCAGGTCGTCTGGATGTCGCTTGTCCTCGTCCTGGCAGCGATGCTCCACGGCCTTGGCAAAGTAAAGGTGACCGCCATCCTGCTTGCGCTCGGGCTTGGGGTGAAAATCATCGGCAATGCGTTCCTGGTTCCGCTTTGGGGAATCACAGGCGCCGCGGCAGCCGGCAATATCGGCCTAGCGGTGATCGTCTTCGGCCTGTTTGCGTATTTCAAGCGCGTGTGGCCGGTGCGTTTTGCGCCCATCCGCTATTACGGCTGGATTCTCGCGGCAACAGCCCTTATGGGTTCCGTTGTTTGGAGCTGGGAGCTGCTTTCGGACATCGTGCTGTTCGACGGCTTTGAAAGCCGCATCGGGGCGATGTTGACTGCGTTGACCGCCGTGCCGCTTGGAGCCGCTGTGTTTTTGGCGGTGATTGCGAAAAGCCGCATCATCACCGAAAAGCAATGGTACATCATCCCGTTCGGACGAAAACTGGCGGGGCTTCAATTACTGATCAGAAAACAGAAAAGGTGATGCAGATGAACACCATACATGTAATCGGCCTCGGCGCAGGGGATTTGGACCAGCTGCCGTTCGGCGTTTATAAAAAATTGAAACAGGCAACGGATCTCTATGTCCGGACGGCCGACCATCCCGTCTTGGCGGAATTGGCGGAAGAAGGGCTCGCGTATACGTCGTTCGATGTGGTGTATGAAAAGCACGACCACTTCGAACCTGTCTATGCCGAGATTGCGGCAACGCTCATCGGATTGGCGGAGCGGCAGGACGTCATCTACGCAGTGCCGGGGCATCCATTGGTTGCCGAACAAACCGTGCAGAATTTGATCGAAGCGGAAAAGAACGGCGAATGCCAATTGTCGATCGAAGGCGGACAGAGTTTTCTGGATGCGATCTTCGGCGCACTCCGCATCGATCCGATTGAAGGGTTCCAGCTGCTGGATGGCACTTCTATGCACAGCGACCAAGTGAATATGGTGCAGCACGTTTTGATTGCCCAGGTCTACGACTCCTTCAGTGCATCCGAAGTGAAGCTCACATTGATGGAGAAGTACCCGGAAGAATATCCGGTGACGATCGTGACAGCAGCGGGATCAAGAGATGAAGTGCTCCGCACTGTCCCGCTGTATGAACTGGACCGGGCAGCGGAGGTCAATAACCTGACGACAATCTATGTGCCGCCGGCAACGGAACGGCTGGACCGCGTGAAGGAATGGCAGACATTCCGCAGCATCGTGGCCCAGCTGCGAAGCCCGGAAGGCTGCCCGTGGGACCGTGAGCAGACACATGAATCCTTGCGCCCGTTCTTGCTGGAAGAAGCGCACGAACTGCTGCAGGCGATTGAAGACCAGGACGATGAAGCGATTGCCGAAGAATTGGGCGATGTTTTATTGCAAGTGTTCCTGCACGCACAGATCGGCCAGGACAACGGCTATTTCCAGCTTGAGGACGTCCTGGCCGCTGTCAGCAGCAAAATGATCCGCCGCCATCCGCATGTTTTCGGAGACGTGGAAGTTGGCGGTTCAGACGAAGTGGTGGCGAACTGGCAAAGCATCAAGGCGGAGGAAAAGCCGGCAACGGAATCCATTCTGGACGGCCAGGAACGCTATAGCTCTTCCTTGACCACGTCGTATAATTACCAGAAGAAAGCGGCGAAAGTCGGCTTTACCTGGGCGGATGCAGACGGTGCATGGGAAAAGCTCCAGGAAGAATTAAAGGAGTTCCAGGAAGAGGCGGCGAAAGGGTCAAGTGAGCGCCAGCTCGATGAATTGGGGGATCTCCTGTTCACGCTCGTGAACATTGCCCGGTTCTATGAATTGTCGCCGGAACAGGCCATGGCAGGAGCCAACCGGAAATTCCGCGAGCGCTTCGCGCATGTCGAGCAGCGGGTAAAGGAAGGCACAGGCAATTTCAGCGATTACAGCCTTGAGCAGCTCGATCAGTTTTGGAATGAAGCCAAAAAGATGGCAAGAAAAGGGGATTGACTATGCGACTCGATAAATTTTTGAAAGTCTCACGTTTGATCAAACGCCGCACGTTGGCGAAAGAAGTGGCCGACCAAGGCCGTATTACCGTTAATGGATCAAAAGCGAAAGCAAGTTCAACTATCAAAGAAAACGACGAACTGCAGATTCGCTTCGGCCAGAAAGTCGTGACCGTGCGTGTCGATCAGTTGAAAGAAAACGCTAAGAAAGACGAAACAGCAAATATGTACACGATTCTGAAAGAAGAAAAGCTCGATAAAGTCGAACCGCAATTCATCGATGACGAAGCGTGAGGGTTTAAAAATGAAAAAGCTGCACTGGAGCCGAGGGCTCAGGGTGCAGCTTTTTGTTTGGTTGCATGGCGAATCCCGCAAAACCTTTAAAGAAGCAGAAATCGGAATAAAGAATTATAGAACGCCAATTCAGCTTTTGTTTCCCATCAAGGCGACGAGCAGCGCTTTTTGCGCATGCAAGCGGTTTTCCGCTTCCTGAAACACCACCGAATTCGGCCCTTCAAGAATGCCGGTCGTCACTTCTTCTTCGCGGTGGGCCGGCAGGCAGTGCATGAAAATGTAATTCGGATGGGCGTGCTGCACAAGTCCTTCATTGACCTGGAAGCCTTTGAAATGCTCCATGCGTTCGAGCGCTTCCGCTTCCTGCCCCATGCTCGCCCAGACATCGGTGTAAATGACGTCGCAGCCGGAAACGGCTTCCACCGGGTCTGCAGTAACGTGAATGTTGGCGCCGGTATGGACGGCAATGCTTTTCGCGAGTTCCATCATCTCCGGTTTCGGTGCGTATTTCGCCGGGCAGGCGATGGTGATGTCCATTCCGACTTTCGCTGCGCCGATCATCAAGGAGTTCGACATGTTATTGGCATCGCCGATATACGCCATCTTCTTGCCCGCGAACGTGCCGAAATGCTCCTGGATCGTCAGCAGATCCGCCAGTACCTGGCAAGGGTGGAAGTCATCGGTCAATCCGTTGATAACCGGCACGCTGCTATGGAGGGCAAGCTCTTCGACCGTCGCTTGATGGAACGTGCGGATCATGATGCCATCGAGGTAGCCTGACAGCACCTGGGCGGTATCGGCGATGGTTTCGCCGCGGCCCATCTGGATATCGCGCGTGCTCAAGTACATCGCATGGCCGCCGAGCTGGAGCATGCCGGCTTCAAACGACACACGTGTGCGGGTCGAAGACTTCTCGAAGATCATGCCGAGCACTTTTCCCTGAAGCAGCGGCAAGTGCTTGTTCTCCGGTTTTTTCAACTCAGCCGCCAAGGACAGCAAGTCCAGAATCTCCGAAGAGCTGTAATCTTTCAGCGACAGTAAATGGGATTGGGCAATTTGCGGGGCATACGGCAACGTCGTGGTCATTTCGCAAGCACTCCTTTTTGGTTTGTAATGAATTTCACTGGCTCTTCAAAAGCGTTGACGGTTTCAGCGCGCGTCCATACGTGCAGCCGGTGGATGGCAGCCTGTGACGCCTGGAGCTTGTCCGGGTCCGGCATCAAATCTATATAGATTTTCTTGGAATCCGTTTTCAGCCATTCTGCGAAAGGCAGCGTTCTTTCTGTATGGAAAGCAAAGCCGTGGGACCGCCAGAATTCAGGATCGATCAGCGGCAAGGAGGCTTCGGTAATGAAAATCGTTCCGCCGTCCAACCGGGCCAATTGCTGGGAAGCGCCGATCAAGGCTTTTTGCATTGCGATCGCGGCATCAGAGCTTTGGCCGATCACTTCGCCGGTCGACATCATTTCAGGCGACAGGACGGGAGACAAGCCAGGCAGCTTGATATGTGAAAATACCGGCGCTTTGACGGTGTATTCGGGCTGTCCATTGTACAGGCCATCGATGCCAAGTTCACTGTAAGGAGTGCCGAGCATGAGTGCCGTTGCCAGCTGCACAAGCGGCACGTCCGTCACTTTCGAGCTGATCGGCGCTGTGCGCGATGCCCGCGGATTGATTTCCATGACATACAACCGGCCGTCCTCGTAGACAAATTGGATGTTGAACAAGCCCGTGTATTCCATATGGCGGGCGATGTGCTTGGCAGTTGCCGCCACATCGTCCAGTTCCGCCGCTGTCAGGGAAACGGGGGGTGTGATGGAAATGCTGTCGCCTGAATGGACGCCAGTTCCTTCAATGTGCTCGAAAATCGCCGAGACCCAGACGTTTTCGCCGTCGGTCAGAATATCCGCTTCCACTTCTTTGCCGGTGATGAAATGGTCGACGAGCACTGGGAATATGGCGTCGGTCTGCGCAAGCCAGTTTTCCAGTTCCTGCGCATTGTGCAGCACGTCCATTCCTTTGCCGCCGATGACATAAGAGGGGCGCAGCAGGACCGGGTAGCCAAGCTTCTCGGCCAATGGCGCCACTTCTTCAGGGCTTCCGGCTGTAAAGCTTGGAATTGCCGATAGGCCGATCGACTCCAAGAATGAATAAAACCGGTCGCGGTCTTCCATCTGGTCGAGCAGGTCAGCGGTCGAGCCGAGGACGGTGATGCCGGCCTCTTCAAGCGCTGCTGCGACATTGAGCGACGTCTGGCCTCCGAACTGGACGATGACATCCGTAATGCCTTCGAAATCGAGCACATTCAAGATGTCTTCAGCTGTCATCGGCTCAAAATAGAGGGCATCGGCAATTTCGTAGTCCGTGCTGACCGTTTCGGGATTGTTGTTGATCATCACCGCTTCATAGCCGAGCTTCTGGAGCGCCATGACGCTGTGCACGCAGCAATAGTCGAACTCGATGCCCTGGCCGATGCGGATCGGCCCGGAACCGATCACGGCCACTTTCTTGCGGCTTGCCGACCGCACATCCGAATCGCCGTTCCAAGTGGAATAATAATAATTCGTCTGCGAACGGAATTCTGCCGCGCATGTATCGATGACGCGGTAAGCGGGCAGCAGATTCCAGCTCTTGCGCTGTCCCCAGATTTCAGAGGCCGGGACATCCCATAGCACTGCCAGCTGCTGGTCGCTGAAGCCGAGCGTCTTCGCCTGCAGCAGGCGTTCATGCGTCATGCTCTGCCAGGACAAGGACTGGAGTTCCTGCCATTCGTTGACGATACGCTTCAGCACATAAAGGAAATAGGGTGTGATGGCAGTCAGTTCATGCAAGTCGCTGATGCTTTTCCCTTGAACCAGCAATTCGAAAAGCACAAACAGCCGGCGGTCGTCCGCTTCTGCCGCCATCTTTTCCAATTCGGCTGTCGGCATTCCGGAAAGTGCCGGAAGGCGGAAGCCGTCGAGCGGGATATCGAGTGAGCGGACCGCTTTTTGGAAAGCGGCTTCCATGCTTCGTTCAATCGCCATTACTTCGCCGGTCGCTTTCATTTGGGTGCCGAGCAGGCGGTTTGCATCCTGGAACTGGTCGAACGGCCAGCGCGGAATTTTCACAACGGCATAATCGAGTGCCGGCTCAAAGCTGGCGAATGTTGTGCCGGTCACCGGATTTTTCAATTCGGCGAGGAGATAGCCGATGGCAAGCTTCGCCGCGATTTTCGCAATCGGATAGCCGGTCGCTTTGGATGCGAGCGCCGAGGAGCGGCTGACGCGCGGGTTCACTTCAATGAGATAATAAGCTGATGTTTCCGGATGGAGGGCGAACTGGACATTGCAAGCGCCGATGATGCCGAGCGCTTCGATGATGTTGATCGAAGCGGTGCGCAGCAGATGGTACTCCCGGTCGTCCATCGTCTGGCTCGGGGCGACAACGATCGAGTCGCCGGTATGGACGCCGACCGGATCCATATTTTCCATATTGCAGACGGTGATGCAGGTGCCGGCAGCATCACGCATCACTTCGTATTCGATTTCCTTGTAGCCGGCGATGCTTTTCTCGACGAGGCATTGCTTGATCGGGCTCGCGCTGAGGCCTTGTGCGACAAGCGAGACGTAAGCTGTTTCGTCTTGGGCGATGCCGCCTCCGAAGCCGCCAAGCGTGTAGGCCGGACGGACGATCAGCGGGTAGCCTGCAAGCGCTGCGAAGTCGAGTGCACTTTCGATGGAATAGACGATTTCGCTTTGCGGCACCGGTTCGCCGAGTTCGTTCATCAAGGCCCGGAATTGTTCGCGGTCTTCTGCTTGTTTGATCGATGCGATATTCGTTCCAAGGAGCTTGATGCCGAATTTATCAAGGATGCCCGCATCCGACAGCGCCATCGCCAAATTCAGGCCGGTCTGACCGCCTACGGTTGCCAGCAGGCCGTCAGGGCGCTCCTTTTCGATGATCGCCACGAGGCTTTCAAGTGTGAGCGGTTCAAAATAAACGGTATCGGAAACCGATTTGTCTGTCATGATCGTTGCCGGATTGTTGTTGACAAGGACAACCTGGATGCCTTCTTCCTTCAATGCCAGGCAGGCCTGGGTGCCGGAATAGTCGAATTCTGCAGCTTGGCCGATGACAATCGCGCCGGAGCCGATGACCAGTACTTTTTGGATGTTTTGCTGTTTAGGCATAGATTTTCACCTTCTTTTTCTCGAGTGCTGCAGCCAGGAAATGGCTGAACAACTCCAAATGGTCCGCCGGGCCGGGTGCGGCTTCCGGATGGAATTGCACGGTCATGATCGGCAGCTCCGGGTGGCAAAGCCCTTCGATGCTGCCGTCATTGACATTTTGATAAAGGACAGTGAGCGGGGTGGCGTCGATGCTCCCCGCTTCGACTACATAGCTGTGGTTCTGCGAACTCATGGAAACGCGGCGGGTCTTCAAATTGACGACCGGATGATTCGCTCCGCGGTGCCCGAATGGCAATTTGGCTGTCTTGGCGCCGAATGCGGAAGCGAGCACCTGGTGGCCCAGGCAAATGCCGAATGACGGATAACGTTCCGCCCAATCGCGGTAGACCCCGAACCATTGAGCCAAAGCGGCCGGATCTCCCGGGCCGTTTGAAAAAAGCAAGCCGTCGAGCTGCAGGGCGTCCAATTGCTCAGAAGACAAGGTGTGGGGAATAACGCTGACTCTGCACTCCCGCTTCAGCAATTCCGATAAGATGGAAGATTTGTAATGGAAGTCGATCAAGCCGATATGGAGCGCGCCTTCGCCATATGTTGCAATAGCGGACTCTTCACGTTGGCCTGTGAAGAAATCGTTTGTTGCCGGCGGCAAGTGAACCGGCGGAGTGGAGGCCTCGGCCATTCTTGCCTGCATGGTGCCTGATTCACGGATTGCCTGAATCAGGGAGCGGGTATCGATGCCGCTCAACACAGGCACATCTGCGCTTTTTGCAAATTGGGCCAATGTCTGTGCGCCTTTGCGGACCGGTCCATCGTAGAGCTCGGCGACTACAATGCCTGCCGCCTGGATGTTGTCAGATTGGACATGCGCCGCTCTGACGCCGTACTGCCCGATCAACGGATAAGAAAAAACAACGATCTGCCCTTTATAAGAGGGATCGGTTAACACTTCCTCATAACCCGTCATGCCGGTGAAAAAGACGATTTCGCCATGCGCCGGTGCAGTTCCCCCGTGCCAACGCCCTTTAAAAGAATCTCCATTTGCTAATGACAGCATTCCCGCCATATTTCCGCCTCCTTCTAATTTATTCACATTTAATGCATATTTATTAGTGCAGAAAATTTGAATTTCAATAAAACTCAATGGAATTAAAGAATTCTATATAGTATCTATTAGTATAGTGTGCATAAAAATTAAGTCAATAGTATTTTTATTAATTTACACGAATGAAATATTCGGTTTTTACCAACAAAACAAGAAAGTTGGCAAAGAATTGTAAAAAAATCTTATAAAATTTTAAGAATATCGTGTATAATGGCATCAAAGTGAGTGGAAGGAGGGAAAGTCATGGGTTTGAAGAAAGATAAGTCAGCGGCGACTAGCGAAGTCACTTCAATTCGAAATGACTACGTCCGCTCGGTGGAACGGCAGGAAAAGCGCCAGCAGGCACATAAAGTCCGGCTGTTCAGACGGTTGACAGTTTTCGGGCTGCTGGTGTTGATGGCGAGCGTCTGGATCGGGATAACGGTATATAACCAGTCGCAGACCATTGCAGAGAAAGAACAGGCGCGTGCAGAGTCGCTCGCGGCCCTCGAGCAAGTCGAAAAAGAACAGGCGCAGCTCCAAGAGCAGATCATGCTATTGAACGATGAAGAGTACATAGCAAAATTGGCGCGCAAAGAATACTTCCTATCAGATGAAGGCGAAATCATTTTCACGCTTCCGAAAGAAGAAGGGGAAAATAAAGAAAAAGCAGCAGAAAAAGAGTAGTCGGTTGACACTCTTTTTTTGCTGATTATAATAAAAAGTGTTATACTTATCGCTAGGGGAAAACCCCGCAATAACGAGTTTTTTGGCCCAGAGAGCGGTCATCTTAATTTTTAAGGAGGAGCATTTTTTTTATGTCGATTGAAGTAGGCAGCAAGTTAGAAGGTAAAGTAACAGGTATTACAAATTTCGGAGCATTCGTTCAGCTACCGACTGGTGCAACAGGCCTCGTGCATATCAGTGAAGTCGCAGACAACTACGTCAAGGACATCAACGACCATCTTAAAGTCGGCGAAATGGTGGAAGTCAAAGTGATGAACGTGGAAGCAGACGGCAAAATCGGTCTGTCTATCCGCAAAGCGAAACCGCAGCCGGAAGGTGCACCGCAGCGTCCAGAACGCCCGCAGCGCCCACGTCCAAGCGGCAACCGCTCGTTTGACCGCGCACCAAAAGAAAACTTTGAAACAAAAATGGCGAAATTCTTGAAGGAAAGTGAAGAGAACATGACTTCATTGAAACGTGCTACAGAATCGAAGCGTGGCGGCCGCGGTGCAAAAAGAGGCTAACTTGCTAGCTGTTTTAATAGCATAGGAAAATGCTTCAATACAGCTTAACAATTGAAATTGAAACGCTTCTCGCATTTGGGGAGCGTTTTTTTTATCATCTGCCGAGGGGTGAACGGCTTGGAAAAAGGCGAAGTGGTAAAAGCTTATAAGGAATATGAACAGTATTTATCCGCTTTGGCGGTTTCCTGCCGTTCAGTGGAAGATGTGCATGCCCCGATAGCAGAAGGAAAGTGGTCGGTCGCTGAAATTGTCATGCATCTGGCAGAATGGGACCGGTATATCCGGGAGCAGCGGCTTCCCGGCATGATAGAAAGCGCCCGGCTCGAAGGAGCTCCGGACGTTGGCCGGTTCAACGAAGCTGCCGCCGCGAAAGCCGTTTCCCTGGAATTTGAGGAAGTCGTTTCCTACGCACAGCGCGAGCGGGCATTGCTGCGAAAAGCGGTCGAAGCCTTCTCTCCCAAGGAATGGAAAGCCCGATTTTACATAGGGGAGCGAGCGACAACTGCGGAAGATTATTTAGGCAGCCTGCTCGGCCATGACACACATCACCGACAGCAGATCGACGATTTTTTGCCATAAAAAAAAGCAGCATCCCGGATAGGATGCTGCTTTTGGTCACAATGATGGCGGCAGAGGGGATCGAACCCCCGACCTTACGGGTATGAACCGTACGCTCTAGCCAGCTGAGCTACGCCGCCTTGTTCAAACGAACATTTTCTATAATACTACCGAACCCGCAAGGTGTCAATGGAATTCGGAAAAAATAAAACCGCCAGTCAGAAGGAGGATGCCCCATGGGAAACTACGAAGCAAAAATGGCGGCCTACCTGAAAAAGCAGCCGCTTTTGCAAACGGGTGACCGGGTCCTGCTCGGATGTTCAGGCGGGATCGATTCGCTCGTGCTGCTGCATTATTTGAAAGCGCATGAAATTCAATACGGCATTGCAGTGGAAGCTGTCCATGTCAATCATATGCTGCGGGGAGAAGAGTCCGTGGCAGACCGGCTGTTCACGGAAGAAACGTGCCGCAGTTGGCAGATCCCTTGCTCTAGCCGGGACATCCCCATCCCTGACCTCTGGCAAGCAGCCGGCGGCAACAAGCAGCAAATCTGCCGCAACGAACGCTATGCCTATTTTGAAGAAGTGATGGAAAAAACCGGAGCAGAAAAAGTCGCTACGGCCCATCATGCAGATGACCAATTGGAGACGCTCCTGATGTCCGGTCTTCGGGGATCGCTGGGATCCGGGGCGGTCGGCATGCCGGCCAGGCGCCGGTTCGGCAAAGGGGAGCTGGTCCGCCCCCAATTGGGGGTCTGCAAAACGGACATTGCCGATTATGCAGCACGGCACGGCATCGTCCACCGGGAAGACTCCAGCAATGCAGAAACGGTCTACACCCGGAACCGCATCCGCCAGTCCATCATTCCGCTAATGAAAGAGGAAAATTCCGCGGCTGCCGAACAATTTGCAGCTTTTGCCGATGAAATCCAGCAGGACCGGCGCTTTATCGAAGCCCTCGCTGCGGAGAAAATCGCCGGAATGGTGATTCAGGAAGGAAATGGAATCCGGATATCGGCAGAAAGTTTCAGGCGGGAAGCACTTGCTTTACAAAAAAGAATGGTTCTAATACTATTAAACTATCTATATAATGGGCAGCACGTGTCGATTACAAGGCAGTTGGCCGAAAAAGTGCAGGAAGTGTTGCTGCATCCGGAAGGAACTGTCCATCTGCATTTGCCGCAAAATTATAGGATGATCCGTGAGTACGACACGGTACGGTTTTTCCGCGAAACGGAAAAATCCCCTGTGCACGCGGAGACAGCGGTCATTTCGCAAGAATGGTCGAAGAAAGTGAAAGGTTTTCGGTATAAAGCCGTTCCTCTAACTGAAGTTCCACAAACTGATGATGCAGTGTTTTGGTATTTTTCTGCGCCTGCTGAAGGCAGGCTGGTCATAAGGAACCGCAAGCCGGGCGACCGCATCCGGCTGAAAGGAATGGACCAGCCGAAAAAAGTGGCGCGCTTGATGATTGATGAAAAAGTGCCGGCTCCTGAAAGGGACGATTGGCCGGTCATTGCAGCGGAAACGGATGAAGTGGTCCTGATTCCCGGGCTGCGCCCTTCCAGTTTCTTCAGCCGCCGAAAGCGAGCGGAAGATGACTGGATTTTATTGGAACAACGTGTATAGATTGCAAAATGCGGATTATTAGGAGGTCCACCATGCTACAAAAAGACATTGAAGAAGTATTGATCACTGAAGAAAAACTGCAAGAGAAAGCGCGTGAACTCGGAGAAATCCTGACGCGCGACTACCAGGACAAATACCCGTTGGCGATCGGCGTACTAAAAGGCGCAATGCCATTCATGGGCGATTTGATGAAGCGCATTGACGGCTATATCGAAATGGATTTCATGGACGTTTCAAGCTACGGCAATGCCACGGTTTCTTCAGGGGAAGTAAAAATCATCAAGGATTTGAATGCCAGCGTGGAAGGCCGCGACCTTTTGATCATCGAAGATATCATTGACAGCGGATTGACGCTCAGCTATTTGGTGGACCTGTTCAAATACCGTAAAGCTAATTCAATCAAAATCGTTACCCTGTTGGACAAGCCAACTGGCCGGAAAGTGGATTTGAAAGCGGATTACATCGGATTTGAAGTGCCGGATGCATTTGTTGTCGGATACGGATTGGATTATGCTGAAAAATACCGCAACTTGCCATATATTGGAATTTTAAAGCCTTCTGTTTATAGTGAAGATCAAGAATAGTCAAAAGTCGTTCACAGACTGCTAATTCACCCACGGACCTAAGGGCTTTTCGTTGTATGCGCAAAAGCTCGTATGTTAGTATTTAGTATAGTTTTGGGAAACATTATGAGGAGGCTTGGGATGAATCGAATATTTCGGTACACCATATTTTACTTACTGATCTTCCTAGTTATTATCGGTATTTTGGGTACTTTCAACAATAGTGGCCAACCGACAAAAAATATAGGATACGACGAATTTTTGGATGCGCTGGAAAATGGGACGATCGATGAAGTCACCATCCAGCCGAACGCTAGCGTTTACGAAGTGACAGGGACGTTGGACGGCTATGACGAAGGCGAGTCGTTCGTCACGAACATCCCGCTTGAAAACGAAGCGCTTTTGACGCAGATTGATGAAGTTGCGAAATCCCAGGAAGGCGTGCAGTTCAATTTCATGAAAGCACCCCAGACGAGCGGATGGGTTCAATTCTTCACAGGCATCATTCCCTTCATCATCATCTTCATCCTCTTCTTCTTCTTGCTTAACCAGTCACAAGGCGGCGGAGGCGGCCGTGTGATGAACTTCGGCAAAAGTAAAGCGAAGCTGTATGATGACCAGAAACATAAAGTCCGCTTCAACGATGTTGCTGGAGCAGACGAAGAAAAGCAGGAACTTGTCGAAGTGGTCGACTTCCTGAAAGACCCTCGCCGTTTTGCGGACATTGGTGCCCGCATTCCAAAAGGGATTTTGCTAGTCGGACCTCCGGGTACCGGTAAAACTTTGCTGGCCCGTGCAGTTGCCGGTGAAGCAGGCGTACCGTTCTTCTCGATCAGTGGATCGGATTTCGTTGAGATGTTTGTCGGCGTCGGGGCATCCCGCGTACGCGACCTTTTCGAAAATGCCAAGAAAAATTCTCCGTGTATCATTTTCATCGATGAAATCGATGCGGTTGGACGCCAGCGTGGCGCAGGCCTCGGCGGCGGACACGATGAGCGCGAACAGACATTGAACCAATTGCTTGTTGAAATGGATGGTTTCGGCGCGAACGAAGGCGTCATCATCATCGCTGCAACAAACCGTCCGGACATTCTGGATCCAGCCCTTCTGCGTCCTGGCCGTTTTGACCGCCAGATTACAGTAGGCCGTCCGGATGTCAAAGGACGCGAAGAAGTATTGCGCGTGCACGCACGCAACAAGCCGCTTGAGCCGACAGTCGACCTTAAGGCGATTGCCCAGCGCACCCCTGGATTCTCAGGAGCGGATCTTGAAAACTTACTGAACGAAGCAGCCTTGGTGGCAGCACGCCGCAATAAACTCAAAATCGACATGTCCGATATCGACGAAGCGACAGACCGTGTTATTGCGGGCCCAGCTAAGAAGAACCGCGTCATCTCGAAAAAAGAGCGCAACATTGTCGCTTTCCACGAAGCGGGCCATACAGTAGTCGGCTTGATGCTGGATGATGCGGAAACGGTCCATAAAGTAACGATTGTCCCTCGCGGACAAGCAGGCGGCTATGCTGTCATGCTTCCGAAAGAAGACCGTTACTTCATGACGAAGCCGGAATTGCTTGATAAGATTTCAGGCTTGCTTGGCGGACGTGTGGCAGAAGATCTTGTGTTCGGCGAAGTTTCAACAGGCGCCCACAACGACTTCCAGCGTGCGACAGCTATTGCACGAAGCATGGTGACTGAGTACGGAATGAGCGATAAGATCGGACCGATCCAATTCGGACAGGGGCAAGGCGGAAATGTATTCCTTGGCCGCGACTTCAACTCAGACCAGAATTACTCGGATGCGATCGCTTTTGAAATCGATCAGGAAATTCAGCGCATCATCAAAGAGCAGTACTTGCGCACAAAAGAGATTCTTACTGAAAAGAAAGATCTTCTGACATTGATCGCAACGACGTTGCTTGAAGTGGAAACGTTGGATGCTGGCCAGATCCTTCATTTGAAAGATCATGGAACATTGCCTGAACGATCTTACGAAGCATTGAACGGCGATTTTGAAAAAGACGCTGTCGATCTAGAGAAAAAAGACGAGACTCCTGATGCAATCGGAGCGCCGAACGACCCATCAGCCGGCGATTTGCCGAAAGAAGGCCGGACTGGCGAGGCTACTGGCCCGATCCAGGAAGACCGCAAATAAGCTGTATTCATGCCAATTGGCCTTTCCTTCCCGGAACGGCCGGTTGGTTTTTTTATTGTCCGGTTTCTGGCCCTTTTCTAATTTCTCTGAGAATATGGTATGATGTGTTGGAAAAATGCTCATAAGAGAGGGTTTATGTATGATCTTAGTTATGGATGTCGGCAACACGAATATTGTCCTGGGCGTTTACGGGAGCGAGCGCCTACTCCACCACTGGCGGCTGGAGACGGACCGCCATAAGACCGAGGATGAATTCGGCATGCAGATCAAAATGCTGCTGAACGATGTCGGTTTGGGATTCCAAGCGATTGATGGGATTATCATGTCCTCTGTTGTTCCGCCGATCATGTTTGCGCTTGAGCGCATGTGCCAGAAATACTTTCGCATCAAGCCGCAAATAGTCGGTCCGGGCGTCAAAACCGGCCTGAACATCAAGTATGACAATCCCCGCGAGGTCGGAGCGGACCGGATCGTCAATGCGGTGGCTGCCATCCATGAATACGGGGCTCCGCTCATCATTGTGGATTTCGGCACGGCGACTACCTATTGCTATATCGATGAGCGCGAGCAATATATGGGCGGAGCGATTGCACCGGGCATCGGTATTTCTACGGAAGCGCTCTATGACCGTGCATCCAAACTGCCGCGCATCGAAATCGCCCGCCCGCCAAGCGTGGTCGGAAAAAATACGGTTTCAGCCATGCAATCCGGCATCGTCTACGGTTATGTGGGGCAAGCGGAAGGCATCATTGCCCGGATGAAAGCGCAGAGCAAAGGGGTGCCGACGGTCATTGCAACCGGCGGAATGGCTTCCTTGATTGCTGCTGAGTCTTCGGCAGTGGACCATGTGGACCCGTTTTTGACGCTCAAAGGGCTTTACTTAATATACAAACGCAATCAAGCGTAAGAAAGGGACGATCAATGTGGGAGATTATTTAGTACGCGGCTTGGGGTTTGGCGGCAACGTCCGTGCCTTTGCAGTTGATGCGACGGATACTGTAGCTGAGGCGCAGCGCCGCCACGGGACCTGGCCGACAGCTTCAGCTGCACTCGGACGCGCCATGACTGGCGGCGTTATGCTGGGGGCAATGCTGAAAGGCGACAACAAAGTGACATTGAAGATTGAAGGCGGCGGCCCGATCGGCGCAATTCTGGTGGACAGCGATGCCGACGGACGTGTCCGCGGCTATGTCACCAATCCGCAGACGCAAGTCGACTCGGATATCAAAGGCAAACTGAACGTCAAAGGGGCAGTAGGGACAACGGGCATGCTGTCGATTGTAAAAGATTTAGGGATGAAGGAAAATTTCACGGGACAAAGCCCGATCGTCTCCGGGGAAATTGCAGAAGACCTGACTTATTATTTTGCTGTCTCGGAACAAGTGCCTTCTTCTGTCGGCCTTGGTGTACTGGTCGATACCGACAACTCGATCCTTGCCGCCGGGGGCTTTATTATCCAGCTGATGCCGGATACCGACGAAGAAACAATCACGAAAATCGAGAAGCAGCTTGGAAGCATCGAACCCGTGTCAACGATGATCCAGCGCGGCTTATCGCCTGAGGAAGTTCTGGAAGAAGTTCTTGGTAAAGGGAATGTACAGATTTTGGACAAAATGCCGGTGAAGTTTGAATGCAATTGCTCGAAAGAACGTTTTGCAGAAGGAATTTTGGGCCTTGGGGAAAAAGAAATCCGCGACATGATCGATGAGCAGGGGATGGCAGAAGCGCAATGCCATTTCTGCTTGGAAACGTATCATTATTCAAAAGAAGAGTTGGAAGCATTGATCGATGAGCTACACGCGTGACCCGCGGCGCCCTGTCCCTTCACCGGCGAAAGCAGGGCGACCGAGAAGAAAACTGAAAACCGGGCCATTACTGGCCCTCTTGCTACTCTTGTTCATCGGGAATTTGCTGTGGTTTATCGCCTGGCTTGTTCCGAACGGCTCAGGCGGCAATGAAGAAGTCGCTTCCGTCCAGGGCGACGCCATCACCCGCGAAGAATGGATGGCTGCAATGGAAGATCAGCATGGTCGCGACACGCTGCTCGGATTGGTCAATCAAAAAGTGATGGCTACAGCAGCAAAAGAATATGAAATTAAGGTAACCGATAAAGAAATCGATCTGGAAATAGCGATGCTGCGGACAGCGCAGGATGGCACGGACGGCTCGCTGTTTGCTGAAGACACCGAAAGCCTTCGGAAGCAAGTGGAGGCCCAGTTGATCCTGGAAAAAGTGCTGACAAAAGACATTGTTGTGGAAGATGCTGAAGTTGAAGCCTTCTATGAAGAAAACCGCTCTTTGTATGACGTGGAAGACGCTTACCGCACACGCATGATCGTAGTGGGATCCCGAAAAGAGGCGGAAGAAACGGTTAAGGAACTGGAAAATGGTTCCTCGTTTGAAGCATTGGCGAGAGAACGTTCCATCGACACCGCTTCTGGCAGCCTAGGCGGCGATATCGGCTACATTTCACCTGGCCAGCCTTCCGTGGAGCCGGCAATTGCTGAAGCGGCAGCTTCCCTCAAAGAAGGTACGTGGTCAGAACCGCTGCAGATGAAAGATGGCCGTCTTGCCATCGTTTCGGTCAGCGAGAAAGCAGAAGGCCAAACATTCACATTCAAAGAAGTCCAAGCGCATATTGGCCGTGAACTGGCGCTCGAACAATTGCCGCAATCGGTTACGCCTGAAGCGTTTTGGCAGGAATTCGACGCTGAATGGTTCTATGGAAAATAATAAAAAGACGTTTCCTCTTGGAAATGTCTTTTTATTTTGAATTCATATCGTTGACATGGTTCCAATAAGATTGATACGATGAGGAAAGATTAATGTAGATAAAATCACTAGGGATTAGGAGTGTTGAAAATGGCGCGTATTGGAAATTCCGTTACTGAATTGATAGGCCAGACACCAATTGTGAAATTGAACCGGCTGACAGGTCCCGAAGACGCAGAAGTATATTTGAAATTGGAATATTTCAATCCGGGGAGCAGCGTGAAAGACCGGATTGCCTTGGCAATGGTCGAAGCGGCTGAAAAAGAGGGCAATCTAAAAGAAGGCGACACCATCATTGAGCCGACAAGCGGCAACACCGGTATTGGGCTGGCGATGATCGCTGCTGCCAAAGGCTATAAATCTGTGCTGGTCATGCCGGAGACCATGAGCATGGAGCGGCGCAACCTGCTCCGCGCATATGGAGCCGAGCTGGTTCTGACGCCAGGGCCGGACGGGATGAACGGTCCGAACGGCGCCATCAAGACAGCTGAAAAATTGGCTGCAGAAAACGGCTGGTTTATGCCGCAGCAGTTCAAGAACGCTGCCAATCCGGAAATCCACCGATTGACGACAGGGCCTGAAATCGTTGAAACGATGGGCGAACAACTGGATGCTTTCATTTCCGGCATCGGGACAGGCGGTACCATTACCGGGGCAGGGCAAGTATTGAAGGAACATTACCCGAACATCCACTTGGTAGCGGTCGAGCCGACCGATTCGCCGGTGCTTTCCGGAGGCAAGCCGGGCCCGCATAAAATCCAGGGCATTGGCGCCGGTTTCGTGCCAGAAGTGCTGGATACGAAAATCTATGACGAAATCATCCAGGTGACGAATGACCAGTCTTACGAAACAGCCCGAAGAGCGGCACGCGAAGAAGGCATCCTTGGAGGCGTTTCTTCAGGGGCGGCTATCTACGCTGCCTTGGAAGTTGCAAAACGCCTTGGCAAAGGCAAGAAAGTGCTGGCCATCATCCCTTCCAACGGAGAGCGCTACTTGAGCACACCGCTTTACCAATTCGAAGAAAATTAAACCGACCTAAAAGAGTATGCTGCGTGCATGCTCTTTTATTGTGGCGGAAAAAACACCATTCGCGTTAAGATAAGGACAAACATTATTTCCCGGGCAATAAACCGAACGGATAGGAGCATGCATAAATGGACATCAACAAGAAAACATGGGTAATGGGCATACTGAATGTGACGCCGGATTCTTTCTCGGACGGCGGAAAATATACCACTGTGGACCAAGCGCTGGCGCAGGCGAAAAAAATGATTGCTGATGGAGCTGATATCATCGACGTAGGCGGCGAATCGACGCGTCCGGGCTATACGATGATTTCGGATGAAGAGGAAATTTCCCGCGTGGTGCCGGTCATCAAAGCTTTGGCGGAAGAGACCGATGCATTAATTTCCATTGATACCTATAAAGCGGCAGTTGCGGAAGCGGCGGTTGCGGCAGGGGCTCATATCATCAATGATATCTGGGGTGCTAAATACGAACCCGCTATTGCCAAGGTCGCAGCGAAATGGGATGTGCCAATTATATTAATGCACAACCGTAACGATACGTCATACAATGACTTCTGGAAAGAAGTGCAGGAAGATATGGATGAAAGCATAAGAATTGCACTGACGGCCGGGGTCCCTAAAGAGCGCATCTGGCTGGATCCGGGCATCGGGTTCGGCAAAACGACTGCCCACAATATCGAAATGATGCAGCATTTTAAAGAATTTGTAGAACTGGGTTATCCGGTGCTGCTCGGCGCTTCCCGCAAATCCTTAGTTGGAAAAGTGCTTAACCTGCCTGTTTCAGAGCGTCTTGAGGGTTCCTTGGCCACTGTATGCTTCGGGGTCGACCGTGGATGCCAGATCGTCCGGGTGCACGACGTCAAAGAAACAAGCCGGACGGTCAAGATGATGGACGTGCTGACAGGGAAAGTACAATATGAGGAGGCAGATTGATGGATTATATTCATGTGAACGATATAGAGTTTTACGGCTACCACGGTGTTTTTCCGGAAGAAACAAAACTCGGCCAACGTTTCCGTTTGACGGTCACGCTCGCGGTGGATTTGCAAAAAGCCGGAGAAACCGATGACCTCGCGCATACTGTAAATTATGGGGAAGTATACCAAGTGTGCCGTTCCGTCGTTGAAGGCGAACCGAAAAAATTGGTGGAAGCCGTGGCTGAAGAAGTCGCTTCCCGCCTTTTATCGGAATTCCAATTGGTGAAAGGGATCCGGGTGCTGATGATCAAGCCGGACCCGCCGATACCCGGCCATTACAAATCGGTAGCCATTGAATTGACGCGGGGAGAATTTTCATGAATGAAAGCTATCTGTCACTCGGCTCGAACATGGGCAACCGGCTCGATATGCTGAAGACGGCAGTCCGCCTATTGATGGAGCATCCTTCTGTGGAAGTGATGGCAATTTCCTCCCTCTATGAAACCGATCCGGTCGGCTTTACAGACCAAGAGCCGTTCCTTAATATGGTGGTCCGCCTCGAGACGCCTCTTCCGGCGCTTGAACTTTTAGATATCTGCCAGGAGATTGAACGGAAATTGAACCGGGAGCGGCTCGTCCGATGGGGCCCGCGGACAATAGACCTTGATATTTTGATTTATAATCGGGACAACGTGGAATCGGAAAGGTTGACCGTTCCGCATCCCCGAATGCATGAACGGGCGTTCGTCCTCATCCCGCTCTTGGAAGTGAATCCGGCGCTTGAGAATATGCCCGAGCCGCCGGAACAAGGCGTCCGGTTATGGAAAACCTATAGTGGAGCCGAAGCGTTCGTGGACGAAAAGTAGGCTTGCAGCTGTAGCTAAATAAAAATATCCGGGCAAGCAAGTTATCCCGGGAATGATAAAGAGCGGAAAATGCAGGCAACAGGACCGGCGGGACAGAAGGTTTCGAGCAGTTGTCCGTCATGGGCTGTCACAAGAACTGGAAGAACGTAAAGCTGCAGACAATGCGGTTTAATTTCGATATCCGGGCTGCCTTGATTTTGTGGCAGCTTTTTTATATGGCTAACGAATAGAAATTGTGTACAATAGAGAAATACACGAATGAGCGTGGTTTTTAAAGACAAAGGAGTGTAGGACATGTCAGAAGAGTTAAATGATCAAATATTGGTGAGACGCCAAAAAATGCAAACCTTCCGTGATAACGGAATGGATCCATTCGGTTCGCGTTTTGAACGCACTCATCTTTCGGAAGAAATTATAAACGAGTTCAGCGAACTTTCAAAAGAGGACCTTGAAGCCAACCCGCAAGAAGTTGTAATCGCGGGCCGGATTATGACAAAGCGCGGAAAAGGGAAAGCTGGATTCGCACATGTGCAAGATTTGAAAGGCCAAATCCAGATTTACGTCCGCAAAGATGCGATCGGCGACGAAGCTTACGAGTTTTTCAATACAGTCGACCTGGGTGATATCGTCGGCGTAAAAGGAACAGTTTTCAAAACAAACGTTGGAGAACTTTCGGTTAAAGCGAAAGAAGTGGTTTTCTTAACAAAAGCACTTCGTCCGCTGCCGGAAAAATTCCACGGGTTGAAAGATATTGAACAACGCTATCGCCAGCGCTACCTGGATCTGATCACGAGCGAAACAAGCAAAGAGACATTCATCCTGCGCAGCCGCATTATCCAGTCGATGCGCCGGTATCTGGATAACGAAGGATTTTTAGAAGTCGAAACACCGATGCTCCATTCAATTGCCGGGGGAGCTACAGCACGTCCGTTCATCACTTATCACAATGCCTTGGACATGGAAATGTTTATTCGGATTGCGATTGAATTGCATTTGAAGCGCCTTATTGTCGGGGGCTTAGAAAAAGTTTATGAAATTGGACGAGTATTCCGGAACGAAGGGGTGTCAACGCGGCACAATCCGGAATTCACAATGCTGGAACTTTATGAAGCCTACGCTGATTACAACGATGTTATGGCGCTAACTGAAAATCTGATTGCCCATATTGCTCAAGAAGTTCTTGGAACTACGACTGTTCAATACGGAGAAGATGAGATTAATTTGGCTCCTGGTTGGAGACGTCTCCATATGGCGGATGCCGTAAAAGAATACACAGGTGTAGACTTCTGGCAGCAGATGACGAAAGAAGAAGCTCACGCTCTAGCGAAAGAACACAATATTGAAGTGAAGCCAACCATGGAAGTCGGCCACATCTTAAATGAATTCTTTGAGCAAAAAGTGGAAGAAGAACTTGTTCAGCCGACTTTTGTCTTCGGACACCCGGTTGAAATTTCTCCGCTTGCTAAAAAGAATCCGGAGGACGAGCGCTTTACTGACCGTTTCGAGTTGTTCATTGTAAGACGTGAGCATGCCAATGCATTCACGGAGTTGAACGATCCGATCGATCAGCGTGAGCGTTTTGAAGCGCAGCTGGTTGAGAAAGCTGAAGGAAACGATGAGGCACATGAAATGGATGATGATTTCATCGAAGCTTTGGAATATGGAATGCCGCCAACTGGAGGACTAGGGATCGGGATTGACCGTCTAGTCATGCTGTTGACCAACTCCGCTTCTATTAGGGATGTACTTTTGTTCCCGCAAATGCGTCCGCGCGACTAATTTACCGGATGGAAGTTGCTAGTAAAATGCACGGCTCAAAGCTATTTTGCTTTGAGCCGTTTTAATTTCAAAAAAGTGCTTGCGTTGATTAAGAGCCGGTGCTATAATAATTGATGTCGTGTTTTTAGCGACTAAAAAGAGTGAAATAAAAGATGGACTTTGTTGTTGACTTCTTCCTGAGAAGCTGATAATATTGAAAAGTCGCCGTAAGAAAACGGCATACAACATGAACCTTGAAAACTGAACAGCAAAACGTCAACAAAAATTGTTGAGGCGTTCCGACGCCGAAACAAATTTCTGTGAGGGTCGCCGCAAGGCGATCGGAGCAAACTTACTGATCAGCTCACGCAGATCAAAGCGAGCCGCGCGTCTTTCGGGACGGCG
>NZ_JBHUFW010000022.1:0-28943 GCF_042681545.1 Planococcus chinensis | reverse complement strand
GCAGAAATTTGTTTCGGCGTCGGAACGCCTCAACAATTTTTGTTGACGTTTTGCTGTTCAGTTTTCAAGGTTCATGTTGTGCGTCCTGTAAAAGCGACTTCTCTAATTTATCATCGCTTCTTGGAAGAGTCAAGCGTTTTTTATTATTGCGAAAAACTGTTTCTGTCCAAGCGACGTGTATTATCATAATATGTTTTGCCCTCATGTGTCAACGGTTATTATTAAAAAACTTTTCTTCTGGGCTGAAGCCATTCTTCCTGCCGCTGCCTTCTTCCTGCTCCTCCCAAACACTCTAAGGAAGAAAAAAGAACAAGCCGGTCTTAAAGCCGGCCTGCTCCTTAGGAATATTTTTGTTTCAGCTCTCCACATAATAATATCGATGGAAGATTTCATCACTTTTCGTTTTGACATTTTCTACAGAAATTAAATCTTTTTCAATCAGGAATTCGATGAGCACTTCAAGATTGGAAGAATAATTTCTCAGCTCTTCTTGTTCATGCAGCTCCTGGATCGTCCAACGATCTTTCTGCTCCATTACTTCCCGGATATGCTGCGCGCCATCCCGGGTACGGGAATGAATCAGAAACTCGCTCGCCAAAAATAAAAGTTCGAGGCGCTTCTCCAGCGCTTCATCGCTCAACACCAATTCTTCATACAGTTTATAGATAGCCGGTTCCATTTGCTTCACTTGCGCCCAGACTGTCACTTCAGGCGGCAGCCCGTTCTCCAATACGGCCAGCCGCGCAAGGTGATGGAGTGATTCAACTATATGGTGATAGGCATCTAAATAATGTTTTCCTTCGAAGAAGACTTTGCCTTCCAGATACCGGCGGATCAATTTCGAGAATTCCATCCCCATTTTGATTTTCCTGCCATAGAACGGATAATCCTTCAATTCTGTTTTCAGGTTGGCCATGAATTCATTCCGGTCGTAGACAATGCGCCCGTGGAACAGCCAATCGACAATTTTTCGGTTGGTTCCAAGCAGGAGCCATTTTTTTAATTGCTTCTCTGTCACAATATGCATCGCCGCTTTTTTATCCAAGTAAGTATAATGTTTCGTGTAAACAGAAGTCTCATTTTCTTTTGTAATGATCAACAAGATTGAATCGAATGTATCGGTGATCGGGCTAACCTTCTCCCGTTTTTCCACCAGCACCACTCCGAGTGTACTTTCCTGGCTGGCGCGTTCTTGATAGATCGGTCTTAAAATTTGTTCCATCTATTTTCAGCTCCTTGCAAATCTATCTACCTTCTGCAGCAATTTTTAAACGTTTCTCCGCTTCTTTCTTTGAAAGTCGTGGAGGAATTCCTACCGATGCTTTTCTCTATTTCGACATATTTCCTGCCTATTCCTCCTTAAGGGAATCATTATCACTTTTTTCTGCCGGTTGTGATATAGTATGATGGATGCAAGGAGGAAAGAGCGAATGAAACCTTATAAAAATAAAATCAATCGTATTCGTACATTTGCCTTGGCGTTGATCTTCATCGGCATCGTCATCATGTATGTTGGAATATATTTTAGAAATCAACCGGTCGTCATGGTCGTCTTCATGCTCCTTGGCGTCGTGGCTATCATCGGAAGCACCGGCGTTTACGCGTGGATTGGCTTGTTGTCGATGAAGACCGTGCCTGTGCAATGCCCGAACTGCGGGCGCCATACAAAAATGCTCGGCCGCGTCGACATGTGCATGCACTGCCGTGAACCTTTGACGATGGACCCTGCTCTTGAAGGAAAAGAGTTTGACACAGCCTATAACAAAAAAAATTCCTGAATCATTAGCTTCCAAAAAGAAACCCGTCGGCCTATTTATGCCGACGGGTTTCTTTTGTCTGTAAAAATAAAAAAGGACATGGAGTCCATGTCCTTTCCTTATTGAGCTTGGGCAGTCTTGCTGAGACATTCCTGGCAAGTGCCGTAAATCTCCAAGCGGTGATAGTCCACTTGGAATCCGGTGACATGTGAAGCCAGTTGTTCTACTTCATCAAGCCCAGGATAATGGAAGTCGACAATCTTGCCGCAATCGTTGCAAATAACGTGATAATGATCGTGTGTCACAAAATCGAAGCGGCTGGAAGAATCTCCATAGGTCAATTCCTTGACCAGCCCCGCCCCTTTGAACACACGCAAATTATTATATACAGTTGCTACACTCATATTCGGAAAAGTTCGTTCAAGCGCGCGATAAATGTCATCCGCTGTCGGGTGTGTCGTTGAATGAATCATGAACTCCAGAATTGCATGACGCTGCGGAGTGATTCGGACACCTGTTGACTTCAGAGCCTCTAGCGCGTCTTTTAATTGTACTTCAGACATCGCTGTGCACCTCACTTCTACATATTCTTACATTGTAATCGTTATAATTAGTGTACCTAAGAATATGCCGTGGTGTCAAGAAATCACTATATCGCCTGCTTCCATTGCCCCATTCTTACTGTTCGTGCAAGGTTTTTTCCTGGCTGCCCAAGCGCATATTGATCAACCGTGCCGCAACAAAAAGGAAATCCGACAGCCGGTTCAAGTATGCGATGACATTCGGCGATACCCCTTCTCCGATGCTGATGGCCCGGCGTTCTGCCCGTCTGACCACGGTGCGTGCAACGTGCAAGCCTGCGCCCGCCGGATGCCCGCCCGGAAGGATGAAGTTGGTAAGCGCCGGCACTTCGTCATCGAAACGGTCTATCCATTGTTCCAGTTTGGTAATATCGGCTTCGGCCAATTGCCATTTCACTTCTTTGCCTTTAGGCGTAGCCAATTCGGCACCCACATGGAACAGCGTGGTCTGGATTTCATGGAAAACCTTTCCGAGCTCTTCTTTCTCGTCAAAAAATTCCGATGCCAGGTGGCTGATGGCAAATCCGATGGCCGAGTTCGCTTCATCACACGTGCCATAAGCTTCTACAAGTGCATCGTTTTTGGCTACGCGCGTTCCGTATACGAGCGAAGTCGTGCCTTTGTCGCCCGTCTTTGTGTAAATCTTCATCATCAATACCCCTTTTCAAGACTTACCAGATTTGTCGGTTCGCTTTCTTCGTCCAGCCATTTCCGTAAATTCGGAATAAAAACTTCCAAAGCCCGTTCGACATATTTGCCGGAATGGCTCGATGCATGCGGGGAAATTACAACATTACCCATATCCCAGAACGGGTGCTCAGGCGGCAGCGGCTCGGTATTGAACACATCCAGCACTGCCGCGCCGATTTCCCCATTTTCCATCGCTTCGACAAGCACCTCATCTTCGAAAAGGTCGCCTCTTCCAAAGTTCATGAATATCGCATCTTTTTTCATGGCTTGGAAATGCTCCTTCTTTAAAAGATGCTTGGTTTCATTCGTACTCGGCAGAACGGAAATGACAGCATCCGCTTCCGGCAAGGTATCGAGGATCTGGTCGAACCGCACCATCTTTTCCATATGCTCCGCTTGCTTGCCGGAACGGTTGCAGCCGATGGTATGTACCCCGAACGCTTGAAGCAAGCGGCCGATTTCAGAGCCGATTGCCCCGGGGCCAAGAATCAGCGCTGTCGATCCGTACAATTCCCTGGATCCGGTTTTGCGGTTCCATTGTTTTTCACGCTGCTTCTCATAGATGAATGGCAGTGACCGCTTCAATGCGAGCAGATGGGCCAGCACCGATTCCGTCATCGGCGTTTTGTGGATGCCCTTCACGTTCGACACAATAATCCCCCGCTCTGCGATGGCAGCGTGCGGCATTTTTTCAATGCCCGCGCTCGCCACCATGATCCATTTCAATTTCTCCGCTGATTCAATGTCTGCCGCAGCCAAATCTTCTCCGTAAGTCACAAGGATATCCGCGCTTGGCAATCGCATTTTGTCTTTGTATGCAAAGTGGAAATGCACCTCGGGAAATTGCTCGATCAGGTGTTTTTGCTGATGCTCTTTTGGAATAAACGTAAACAATACTTCCATCGTCTTTCTCCCCTTTTAGCGGCTTGTAATGGTTTTCAGGGTTTCGAGCACTTCCTGGATGTGGTTTTCGACTTTCACTTTCCGCCATTCTTTGACGATGGTGCCCGTCGGATCAATCAGGAATGTAGAGCGTTCGATGCCCATGAATTCTTTTCCGTACATTTTCTTTTGCACCCATACGCCGTACGCCTCTGAAACAGTGTGGTCTGCGTCCACCAGCAATGAAAACGGAAGGCCGTGCTTTTCAATGAATTTCACATGCTGCTTTTCGTCATCGGCACTGACCCCTAGGATCACCGCATTCAGTTCCGAAAAATCTTTCTCGGCATCCCGGAAATCACATGCTTGGGTCGTACAGCCTGGAGTCATATCTTTCGGATAAAAGTACAGCACCACATATTTCTTGCCGGCAAAATCCTTTAGCGAAACCATCTCGCCTGCTTCATTTTTCATTGAGAAATCTGGTGCTTCTAGCCCTTCTAACGTCGTCATCTCCATCACTCCTTTTCTTATTCTTATCGTACCTAACCTGGTCGGTAGTTTCAATTTCTTTGGCGTTCGGCATTGATTTTGTCTACAATAGGAAGAAGATCAACTAGGGAGGCATTCATTCATGAACCATTCTGTATCCGAACAGCTGCACGAAGAAGCGCTGCAGCACATCGTCGGGGGCGTCAACAGCCCGTCCCGCTCATATAAAGCAGTCGGCGGCGGCTCGCCGGTCGTCATGGAACGCGCAAAAGGCGCCTATTTCTGGGACGTCGACGGCAATAAATACATAGACTATCTGGCAGCTTACGGGCCGATCATCACCGGGCATGCACATCCGCATATTACACAGGCCATCACCCATGCGTCAGAAACCGGCCTGCTTTACGGGACACCTACACGGCACGAAATCACCTTTGCCAAAATGCTGAAGGAAGCAATGCCGAAGATGGATAAAGTAAGATTCGTCAACAGCGGCACCGAAGCCGTCATGACGACGATCCGCGTATCGCGCGCCTATACCGGCCGCACGAAAATCATGAAATTCGCCGGATGCTACCATGGCCACTCCGATTTGGTGCTCGTCGCTGCAGGTTCGGGCCCGGCAACTTTGGGCACCCCTGACTCTGCAGGCGTACCGAAATCGATTGCCGAAGAAGTCATAACGATCCCTTTCAATGACCCGGCAGCTTATGCCGAAGCAATGGAGCGCTGGGGATCGGAAATTGCCTGCATTTTAGTGGAACCGATCGTCGGGAACTTCGGTATCGTTGAACCGGAACCCGGCTTCCTGGAAGAAGTCCACCGCATTGCCCGCGAAAAAGGGGCATTGATTGTCTATGACGAAGTCATCACTGCTTTCCGATTCCATTATGGCGGCGCACAAGACCTGCTCGGCTTGCAGCCTGATTTGACAGCGCTCGGAAAGATCATTGGCGGCGGCTTGCCGATTGGTGCATACGGCGGCAAAAAAGAGATCATGGATACGGTCGCTCCCCTTGGCCCCGCTTACCAGGCAGGGACAATGGCCGGCAACCCGGCATCCATCCAGGCCGGCATCGCCTGTCTGGAGATCCTCCGCCAGGATGGCGTCTATGAAAAGATGGACGCTCTAGGCCGCCAATTGGAAGAAGGCATCTTGAAAGCAGCAGAAGAACACGGAGTTACCATTACCGTCAATCGCCTCAAAGGGGCATTGACGATTTATTTCACCGACCAGAAAGTCCGGAATTATGAACAGGCGGAAGCTACAGACGGTGAAGTATTCGGCCGCTTCTTTAAATTGATGCTCGAAGGAGGCATCAATCTCGCCCCTTCAAAATACGAAGCCTGGTTCTTGACCACGGAACATACCGAGGAAGATGTCAAAGCATCGATCGAAGCGGTAAGAAACGCATTCAGCCAGCTGTAATAAAATGCCGCAATTTCAAAGAAAGGAGTGCATGAGTTCATGAAATTAGGTGCGCGCATATTCAAGACCGGTATAGCTGTTTCATTCGCATTGTTTCTAGCGAACTTACTGCAGCTCCCTTCGCCGGTTTTCGCAGGAATTGCGGCGATTTTCGCCATCCAGCCATCCATTTACCGTTCTTATCTGACTGTACTCGATCAGATTTACGGGAACTTGATTGGTGCCGGCATCGCGGTCGTTTTTGTTTTGACACTCGGCTCCAACTACCTCACCATCGGACTGGCCGCCGTACTGGCGATTATCATCATGCTGAAACTGAAGCTCGAAAGCACGGTGGCTTTGACCTTGGTGACTATTATTGCCATCATGGAATCGCACGAACCCGACTTCCTGGCATTTGCATCGCTGCGGTTCGGCACCATCCTCCTCGGCATCCTGGCATCTTTTGTGGTCAATTTGATTTTCCTTCCGCCGAAGTACGAGACACGCTTGTTCAGTTCCATCCATGAGGTGAGCGAAGAAGTCATCCGATGGATCCGCGTCTCCATTCAGCATGCCACGGCGCATACGGCACTGAAAGAAGATATTGACCGCTTGAGCGACAAATTGGATAAAGTGGACCAATGGTATTCTTTCTATAAGGATGAGCGCAGCTACACGAAAAAACAGCAATATACAAAAGCACGGAAACTTGTGCTGTACCGCCAAATGATTATGACGACCAAGAAAAGCCTGGAAGTCCTGAAGCGGCTCCACCGCTTTGAAAATGAGCTGACCGAACTGCCGGAACATTTCCATCTGATGGTCCAGGAGCGGCTTGAAAGCCTTGCCGGCTATCACGAACAGCTTTACATGAAATACGTCGGCAAGATGCGGCCGGAACATAGTGAAACATTCGCTGCCGATGCTGCTGAAAAGCGCCAGGAAATGATGGCGGTTTTCGTAAAAGAGATCAATATAGCCCATGAACAAGCTGCGAGCGAATTCGCCATTTATCATTTGATGCACGTCTTGTCTGCCATAGTCGATTACGAAGAACAGCTTGAACACCTGGACTTGCTGATCATCTCTTACCACAACTTTCATTCGGACGAAATTGCATCCGACATCGAAAAAGCCATTTAAAAAAAGGGGCTGTCCTAAAAGGGCCGCTGTCCATTGCGGCGGACGCTTTCCGCGGGCTCGCGCCGAACTAACTCGGACTCGCGTCCGAGTGGATTTCGGCACTTCGCTGTCCCGCTGGAGTCGCCGTCTCCATTCCCAGCAGTCATTTATAGCAAATAGAAAAGACCGGAGGAGAAAAAGCATTGCTTTTTCTCCTCCGGTCTTTAGTTTGGCGCTTTTTAGACAGCCCCATTTTTTCGTTATGACTTCATGCGTGGATCAAGTGCATCGCGCAAGCCGTCGCCCATCAAGTTGAACCCGAGAACCGTCAACATAATGGCAATACCCGGGAAAATCATCGTCCAAGGTGCATTGGTCAAATACGACCTTGAATCAGCCAGCATCTTGCCCCATTCCGGCGAAGGCGCCTGCGCCCCCAATCCAAGAAAGCCGAGAGCGGCCGCTTCGATAATAGCTGTTGCAATAGCCAGCGTCCCTTGAACAATAACTGGCGCCATCGAATTTGGCAATATGTGGGAAAATAAAATTCGATTATCTTTCATGCCGATCGCTTTTGCCGACATGATGTATTCATCTTCTTTAATGCTCAGCACTTTCGAGCGGATAAGCCGTCCGAAATTCGGCACGTTGATGATGGCAATCGCAATCAAGGCATTCCGCAGCGACGGCCCAAGGACCGAGACAACTGCAATCGCCAGCAATATGCTCGGGAATGCCAACATGATATCGAAAATGCGCGAAATGATTGTATCCACCCATTTGCCGTAATAACCTGCCAGGATGCCCAAGATGCTTCCGACGACAACCGACCCGACGACTGCCAGAAATCCGACCCAAAGGGAAATACGTGCGCCGTAAACAATCCGCGATAAGATATCCCGTCCAAAATCATCCGTCCCCATCCAATGATCGGCGGAAGGAGGCATAAGGCGCTGAGATAAATTCTGTTCATTGATGCCTTGCGGTGTAAGCAGCGGGCCGAAAATCGCCAGCAGGATGAAAAAAATGACAATCCCCATTCCGACAACGGCTACCTTGCTTTTCCGGAATCCCCGCCACGCTTCTTTCCACGGGCCGGCGACCTGCTGCAATTCTGCATCATTCTTGCCTGCAACTGTATTAGCCATTACGCTCTTCCTCCTTCCTTAATCATATTTAATCCTTGGATCCACGAGGCCGTAGATCAAGTCGACGAATAGATTGATCATGACAAAAATGAATGCCACGATCAAAATGCCGGATTGAATAACCGGATAATCCCGGAAGCCGATCGCTTCGTAAATATAGCGCCCGATGCCCGGCCAGCCGAAAATCGTTTCCGTCAAAATCGCGCCGCCCAAAAGCAGTCCCATTTGAAGTCCGATAATTGTCAGCACCGGAATGATGGCGTTTTTAAGTGCATGCTTGTAGACCACCCAGAACATTTTCAACCCTTTGGCGCGTGCAGTCCGGACATAATCGGAACGCATCACTTCAAGCATGCTTGAACGCGTCATACGGGCAATGATGGCCATCGGAATGGTTGCGAGTGCAGTGCCCGGCAACACCAAGTGCTTGAGGACTGTCGCCAATTGATCGAATTGGCCAGTCAGGATCGTATCCAGAATATAGAAGTTTGTGATGGAATCGACCGGATCTCGGACATTTTCACGTCCAGTAGTCGGCAAGATGCCCAACTCGATTGAAAAGATCCACTGGTTCATCAAACCCAGCCAGAAAATCGGCATGGATACGCCGATCAATGCAATGATCATCGCCAGGTAATCAAACCATGAATTCTGGAACCAAGCCGAGATGATCCCGGCGTTGATGCCGATGACGACCGCAATAATCATCGCAAATACGGATAATTCAATTGTTGCAGCCAAATATGGCCACACTTCGTCCATGACCGGTGTCCGTGTCCGGAGCGACTGCCCCAGATCCCCTGTTACCAGCCCCTTTAAATAATCGAAATACTGGATATACCAGGGATTATCCAATCCCAATGTAGTCCTAAGCGCTTTGATTGCCTCTTCGGATGCTTGCTGGCCCAAAATGACTTGTGCCGGATCTCCCGGAATTGCCCGGATGATCAGAAAGACGATGAACGTCATTCCCAGCAATACTGGAATCAATTGAAGCAAGCGCCGCCCTATATAGTGAAGCATCTTCTTCACCTCTCCATCTCTTGCATTATGTATTCTTAAGGAAAAAAAGAGGAGAAATCAGTATGACCTCTCCTCCTGAAATGCCTACTCTAAATCTACAGACGCCAATTTATCCGATCCGGTTGGATGCGCTTTGAAGTCGATTACATTCTTGCCGCCAGCCAATAAAGGCGTGGAGTGGGCAAGAGGGACCCAAGGTGCATCAGCATGGATAAGTTCTTGTGCCTGTTTGTAAAGGTCGTTGCGTGTATTTTCGTCTACTTCTGTTTGCGCTTTGATCAATAGGTCATGCAGTTCCTGGTTTTCATAGTATGTGTAGTTGTTTGAACCGATATTGTCCTGGTCAAGCAATACATACAGGAAGTTATCCGCATCGCCGTTATCGCCTGTCCATCCAAGCAAGAAAGCATCCGCTTCCCCGTTAGCAGCTTTTTCAAGGTAAGTTGCCCACTCGAATGAAACAATCTTCGCTGTTACGCCGACATCCGCCAAGTTTTTCTGAATTGCTTCAGCTACTTTTTGGCCATCCGGCATATAAGGGCGTGGAACCGGCATTGCGTAAAGTTCCATTTCGAAGCCGTCTGGAAGTCCTGCTTCAGCCAATAGCTGCTTCGCTTTCTCCGGATCGTATTCGTATCCTTCAATGTCATCGTTATAGCCGCTGATTACAGGTGGCATCGGGTTTTTCGCCACTTCTCCGCGTCCTTGGAAGAATGCATCCACAATCGCTTGCTTATCGATTGCATGGTTCATCGCCTGGCGCACTTTTGGATCGTCGAACGGTTCACGCGTCGTAGTCAACCCAAGGTAGCCTACGTTCATAGATGGGCGTTCAAACAATTGAAGGTTTTCATCGCCTTCCACCGTTTCCGCATCTGAAGGCGTAATGCCGTCAGCCAAATCGATTTCGCCTGACAATAATGCATTCAAACGAGCAGAGTTGTCCGGAATTGAACGGAAGATAACCTGATCAAGCTTCGGTTCGCCTTCAACATAGTAATCCGGATTTTTTTCGATTGTGATCGAGTCATTGCGTTTCCATTCTACGAACTTGAATGGACCTGTTCCGACTGGCGCATCGCCGAACTTGTCGCCGGCAGATTCAAATGCAGTCGGAGAAGCAATTCCGAATGAGCTCATCGCCAAGTTTTTCAAGAAAGGCGCCTGAGGGCGTTTCAGCTTGAATTCAACTTCGTAATCGCCAGTAGCTGTCACTGACTCGATTACGTGGCCTTCTTCATCACCGAAACCGCCGAACATTGAACCGTAGTACGGGAACTGGTCAGCGTCGCCGCCTGCCCAGCGTTCAAAGTTCGCCACAACAGCTTCAGCATTGAAATCTGTGCCGTCATGGAATTTCACGCCTTCTTCCAGCGTAAATGTGTAAGTCAAACCATCTTCAGCAGCTGTCCATTCAGAAGCCAGGCCAGGATGGATTTCTGTGTCCTGTTCACCGAAATTCACCAATGTATCAAAGATGTTCTTGGTGACTTTGTATGATTCACCGTCAGTTACTGCGATCGGATCCAATGATACCGAGTCGCCTCCGCGCCCAAAGATCAATACTTTAGGATCTCCAGATTCCCCCGACTCCCCGTTGTCTCCTCCGTCGCCTTCTGAAGCATTATCGGAACTGCAGCCGAACAAAGCTGTAGATACCAATAAAAGCATCAAAAACGCCAGCGATAAGAACTTTTTCTTTCTCAAATTGACCCCTCCATTTGTGTTATTTATTATCATTGCGGCCTGCTTTCTTCGTAAAGATGGCAAGCTACATAATGACCTTTCTCAACTTCTGCGAATTTCGGTACGACTGACTCGCAGATATCCATCTTGAATGGGCAGCGCGTATGGAACCGGCAGCCGCTCGGCGGATTCGCCGGGCTCGGCACATCCCCCTTGATGATGATTTCCTCCCGGACAAAATCGGGATCCGGTACAGGGACTGCACCAAGGAGCGCTTGCGTATACGGATGCAGCGGCTTTTCGTAAAGCGATTCACTGTCAGCCAGTTCCGCCATATTGCCCAAATACATGACGCCTACCCGGTCGCTGATATGCCGCACGACGCCAAGATCATGGGCGATGAAGATATAAGTAAGCTTCAGTTCTTTCTGCAAGTCCTGCATCAAGTTCAACACTTGTGCCTGGATCGATACATCAAGAGCCGAAACAGGCTCATCTGCAATAATCAGTTTCGGATTCGTCATCAGCGCCCGGGCGATCCCGATGCGCTGGCGCTGTCCGCCGCTGAACTGGTGCGGATAACGTTTCGCATGGTAGCTGCTAAGCCCGACGATTTCCAGGAATTCGTGGACTTTCCGCTTGCGCTCTTTCGGATCGCCGATATTGTGGACATTAAGCGGCTCCATCAAGATCTTTTCGATCGTATGGCGCGGATTCAACGAAGCATAAGGATCCTGGAACACCATCTGGATATCCCGGCGCATTTTCCGCATATCGGCATTCGAGATGCTGGTCAGCTCCTTGCCGTCAAAGAACACTTTCCCTTCTGTCGGTTCAAGAAGCCGCATCAGCATCCGGCCAGTCGTAGACTTTCCACAGCCGGATTCCCCGACGATGCCGAGCGTCTCACCTTCGTTCACAGTGAAGGAAATATCATCCACCGCTTTGACGTGGTTTTTCACTTGCCCGAAAATGCCGGACTTGATAGGGAAGTATTTTTTCAGCCCCTCCACCCTTAAAAGCGGTTCTTGATTAGTCAACGCCGGCTCTTCAATTTTTGACAACGGTTCGTTCATGGTGTTCTACCTCCTTTGGATCGAATAGGAAGCAGCGGGTCTGATGATCGTCCGCCGTCTGATAAAGCGGCGGGCTTTCAGCAATGCAGCGGTCCCAAGCAAATTCACAGCGAGCGGCAAATTTGCAGCCGGTCTTGATCGTTCCCGGTTTCGGAACGTTGCCCGGGATCGAGTACAACCGCTCTTTTTTAAAGCGCATGTCCGGGACCGATTCCAAAAGTCCGCGCGTGTAAGGATGCTGCGGATCTTTGAAGATGGTATGGACCGGCCCTTCTTCGACAACTTTACCGGCATACATGACAATGACGCGTTCGCATGTTTCAGCGACGACGCCAAGATCATGTGTGATCAAAAGCACCGCCGTATTCAGGCGTTCGTTAAGATTCTTAATCAATTTCAAGATCTGCGCCTGGATCGTGACATCCAAGGCCGTTGTCGGCTCATCCGCAATCAGCACTTTCGGATCGCATAGCAAGGCCATGGCGATCATGACGCGCTGGCGCATCCCGCCGGACAATTGGTGAGGGTATTCTTTCATCAGGTCTTCCGCCCGCGGCAATCCGACCAGTTTCATCATTTCCACCGCACGGTCCTGAATCTGCTTTTTCGACCAATCCCGTTTGTGGATTTTGACCGCTTCGCGCAGCTGGTCTCCGATAGTGAACAGCGGATTCAAGGAAGTCATCGGTTCCTGGAAGATCATCGCGATGTCATTTCCGCGGACATCCCGCATCTGTTTCTCCTGCAACTTGGTTAAATCTTTATTCTGAAATAAAATTTCGCCTTCAGTAATTTTTCCCGGCGGACTTGGTACAAGCCCCATAATCGATAAGGAAGTTACACTCTTGCCGCATCCCGACTCCCCTACGATTCCCAGTACTTCCCCTTCACGAATGTAAAAATCAATGCCGTCGACTGCTGGAATCTCCCCATCATCTGTAAAAAAAGAAGTTCGCAATCCATTTACTTCCAGCACTTTTTTTCTCTCTTCCAAGTTGCCACCCCTTTTGCAATCTTTCGAATTCAGATAATTCTATGTGTTTATATTATACGTAACATTAGTATTATTGCAATAGTTTTTCGAATATCACAGCCTTTTTCTGGAATTTAAAATAGGCCTCCCATCACCTGGGAGGCCTTGCTATCTTTAATTGAATTGTTGGACCTGGAACAAATTGAAATACACGCCTTGGCGCTTCATCAATTCATCGTGCGTCCCTTTTTCGGCTAATTTTCCGTGGTCAATGACCAAAATCTGGTCGGCATGGGTGATAGTCGACAGCCGGTGGGCGACGATGAGCGTCGTCCGGTCATGCGCGAGCCGCTCCAGGGAATCCTGGATCAGCGCTTCGCTTTCGAGATCCAGTGCAGAAGTGGCTTCATCCAGTATCAAAATCGGCGGATTCTTAAGGAATACACGTGCAATGGCAATGCGCTGCTTTTGGCCGCCGGAAAGCTTGACTCCCCGCTCGCCTACCTTGGTGTCATATCCTTCCGGCAGCAGTTCGATGAATTCGTGTGCATTGGCCGCTTTCGCCGCCGCTACCACTTCTTCATCCGTTGCATGCGGCTTGCCCATGAGGATATTCGATTTGACCGAATCGCTGAACAGGATGGAATCCTGCAGAACGAGACCGATCTGGTCGCGCAGCGTGTGGATCGTGACATCTTTCAGATTGTGGTCGTCCATATAGATGCCGCCGTCCGTTACATCGTAAAACCTTGGAATCAACGAAACAATCGTCGACTTCCCGCCGCCGCTCATTCCGACAAAAGCGACGGTCTCGCCCGGTTTGACGGTGAAATTCAAATCCGACAAAACTTCGGTCCCGCCGTTATTGTACTGGAAAGAGACATTCCGGAATTCCAGTTTGCCATCGACCACCTTCAAGTCCTTTGCGCCTTTTTTGTCGGTGACTTCGTACTCTTCATCGACCAGTTCAAAAACCCGGTCCATCGAAGCGATTGCCTGTGTCAAAGTGGTCGATGAATTCACCAACCGGCGGAGCGGATTGTAAAGCCGCTCAATATAGGCGATGAACGCCACCATGGTTCCGAGCGTCAGGTTGCCTTGGATCACTTGATAGCCGGCATAGCCGATGACTAATAGCGGTGCTACATCCGTAATCGTGTTGACGACTGCAAAAGCTTTGGCATTCCATTTCGTATGGGCGATCGCAGAATCAAGGAAGCCGTCGTTCGTCTGATCGAAAATTTTCTGCTCATGCTTCTCAAGCGCGAAACTTTTGATGATGCTCATCCCCTGCACCCGCTCGTGCAGATAGCTTTGGACGTTCGCAAGCGCCTGGGAGCGTTCTTTCGTCAAATCGCGCAGGCGGCCGAAAAAGTATTTGACGCTGAACGCGTAGAACGGAAACGCCAGGAGTGCCACGATGGTCAATGGCACATCCATCGTCAACATGATGCCGATGGCGATCAGAATCGTTGCCAGATCGAGCCAAAGGTTCATCAAGCCGATCATGACAAAGTTTTTCGTCTGCTCGACGTCGTTGATGACGCGGGAAATGACTTCGCCTGCCCGGGTGTTCGCGTAATAGCGGAGGCTCAGCCGCTGCATATGTCCATATAGATGCTGCCGGATATCATAGAGGATTTTATTGCTGACATATTGGGCATAATACTGGCGGAAATATTCAATTGGCGGCCGGAAAATGAAAAACAGGATTGCCGTCCCGCCGAGCCATAGGTAAAGCTGGTCCAATTTCTCGACGTCTGACAGTCCCTCGGCTCCGATAATATCATCGATTACGATTTTGATAAGCAACGGGATAAATAGCGGAATGGCGAACTTGAAAATGCCGATGATGATCGTCAACACAATCTGCCATGTATAAGGTTTAACAAATTGCATATAGCGTTTTGTGCTGCTCAAAGCTTTCACTCCATTCTCTTCGTTCAAAACGAAAAACCTGTTGGCAAGCAACAGGTTTTTCGTTTATTCAGTCAGCCGGTACTGCCTGTAGAATTCGTACCGGCTCGTCCAAACTTCGATGAAGTCCGGGGCAAAGGGCCCACGCCGCTGTTTGATCCAGCCGATCAGCTTCTCCACGTTCCTGTGTAGGATCTGATCAATCACTTCGGGATAGCCCATCTGCCGTTTATGGTCCTCATATTCGTCTTCGTCCAGCAAGGTGTACGACATGTCCGGAAAGACTTTAACATCTAAATCATAATCGATATACTTCAGCGAGCCATTGTTATACACAAACGGAGAACTGACGTTGCAATAATAATACACCCCATCATCGCGCAGCATGCAAATAATATTAAACCAATGTTCTGCATGGAAGTAGCAGATGGACGGCTCTCGTGTGAGCCACGTCCTGCCATCCGATTCTGTCACCATGGTCCGCTCATTTGCACCGATTACTATGTTATTCGTCCCTTTCAAAACTGTTGTTTCCTGCCAGACACGGTGGATTCGGCCGTTGTGTTTGTAGCTGTGGATTTGGATTGTTTCGCCTTCCACAGGAATCGCCATGTCTATCCCACCTTTTCGCCTAAACCGTATAAATTTTTTAATGTCCCCACAATTATATCAATCAATTCTGAAAACATACAGTGAAAAGGCAATAAGGCTTTGGTCATACCAGTTCTACATGACGACAGAGCGGCCGCCATCAACGATAATCGTCTGTCCGCGGATCATGTCCGCATTGTCTGAGATCAAGAACAAAGCCGCTTTGACCATGTCATCAATCTCCACCATACGGCCAGCCGGCGTATTGACGCGCGCGTCATTCAGCAACTCTTCGCGGTTCGGGAAATGAGTCAAAGCTTCTGTATCGATCGCTCCGCCTGACACGGTATTCACGGCAATCCCTTTAGGAGCAAGTTCCACCGCCAAATAGCGCGTGATTGATTCGACTGCTGCCTTGGAGACGCCGATTGTCGTGTAGTTCTCCAAGTAGCGGATGGACCCGAGTGAGCTGATGCCGATGATCTTGCCGCCTTTATCCATCAGTTTTGCCGCTTCCTGAGCTCCGAAAAGCATCGCTTTCGCGTTGATATTCATGGTCCAGTCCCAATGCGATTCTTCAAGTTCCATAATTGGCCGCAGTACGCCTGAGGCTGCGTTCGACACAAATACATCCAGACGGCCGAATTCTTCCTTGATCGTTTCGAACATGCCGCGCAATTTTTCTACATCGCCGACATTTGCGCGGACGAGAAGCGCACGCTGCCCTCTTGCTTCGATTTCTTTTACCGTATCGAGCGCCGCCGTTTTGCTGCGCGCATAATTGACTACGATATCATATCCTTGTTCTGCCAGGGCGATTGCCAAAGCTTTGCCCAGCCCTCTGCTGCTGCCTGTCACCAATGCCACTTTTTGTTCTGCCATTGTCATACATCTCCTCTTTGCTGCAATGCAGTTTTCATTTTTTGCACCGGACCGGATATCGGCAGGCTTTCCAGCTCTTCAGCCGTCACCCACTTCATCCCTTCCGGTACCTTTAAATTCTCGCCTTGGGCGATAAAGCCATCCACGTTCCATGTTAAATGAGAAAACACATGTTTGAAAGAAATAATTTTTTCCGCTCCGCTGACAGAACCGCTGAAGTTTTCAGAAAGCTCCTCTTCAATCTCAGCTGCCAGCGCTTCGCCTGCCAGCTCCACCATCGGGAATTGCCACATATTGGCGAGCAGACCGGTCGGCGGCCGTTTCTCCATCAGCACTTTATCGCCCTTCTGGATAGCTAGCATCGCATACTGAAGAGCCTTGGTCTTTTTGGCTTTGGTCTTTATCGGCAATTCATGTTGCTTCCCTTCATGGAAAGCTGCACAATGGTCGCGGACCGGACAAAGGAGGCATTTCGGCGAAGTCGGCGTGCAGATCAACGCTCCCAGTTCCATCAGCCCCTGGTTGAAAGACGACGGATCTTCATGGCTGATGATCTCTGTCACTGCGTCTTCAAAGACCTTCCTTGTTTTCGGCTTGGCGATATCTTCCTCGATCAACAGGATCCGGGACAATACGCGCATGACATTGCCGTCGACGGCGTGTTCCGGAATGCCGTAGGCGATGCTGAGGATTGCTCCTGCTGTATACGGACCGACCCCTTTCAGCAGCGAAATCTCCTTCCGGCTTGCCGGGACGACGCCATTATATTTTTCAGCCACTTCTTTGACGCCCGCCTGCAGGTTGCGGACCCGCGAATAATAGCCAAGGCCTTCCCACTGCTTCAGCAAAACTTCTTCATCCGCTTCCGCCAAGTCGTTCACGGTAGGGAATTTCTCTACAAATCGTTTATAATAAGGTATAACCGTATCCACGCGCGTCTGCTGCAGCATAATCTCTGAAACCCATATCTGATATGGGTCTGCAGTCCTCCGCCAGGGCAAATCGCGTTTCTCGGCAGCAAACCAGCTGATTAAATCGTTTTGAAATTGCATTTTGTCGAATTCTATTGTCACTGCCTCCACTCTTCTAGATTATTCCGCTGAATTCCCGGGTATAGATTTTACACAGGGAATATTATTATTCTATCAAAACCTGATTCTTTTACCAAAACCAGCCGCCCTTGAAAGGAGATGATGCAATGGATACAGGCACACATATCGTCATGGGAATCGCATTAGGCGGCCTCGCCGCTGCTGACCCGGTTGTCGCCAGCCATCCTGCGACCATGACCGCCGTATTTGCCGGTACGATAATCGGATCCCAGATTCCGGATATCGATACCGTTTTAAAATTGAGAAGCAATGCGATCTATATACGCCATCACCGCGGCGCCACCCACTCGATTCCAGCTGTCTTGTTCTGGCCATTGCTGATCACCGCCGTACTTGGGCTGATCATGCCGTCCGCGAACATCCTTCATCTGTGGCTCTGGACGTTCCTGGCTGTATTCCTGCATGTCTTTGTCGACATCTTCAATTCATACGGCACCCAGGCGCTAAGGCCGATTTCAAACCGGTGGATTGCACTCGGTGTCATCAACACATTTGATCCGATCATCTTCGGCCTCCACCTGGTGGCATTGATGTTTTGGGCGTTCGGCACAGATCCGGTCTGGACGATGTCGATTCTGTATATCGTCGTATTCTTTTATTACGTTTTGCGCTTCATTGTCCAAGGCGCCGTCAAACATGCGGTCCGCAACACAATCCCGGGCACGACCCATATCATTGTCGCGCCAACGATGCGTTTTTTCCAATGGCGCATTGCAGCGGACACGGATACGCATCATTATGTAGGAAGAGCCTACGGGCGCTCAATCAATATTTATGATAAATTCCAAAAAATGGAACTTCCTAAATCCAACGAATTGTTCCAGACTGCGTTAAAAGATAAGAACCTTTCCGCTTTCGTCTCTTTCTCCCCTCTGTACCGATGGGAAATCAATGAATACGGGGAAATTTACGAAGTGCGGCTCATCGACCTGCGCTACCGCAGCAATGATTATTATCCATTTGTCGCGGTTGCCCACCTGAACCACAAACTCGAAGTGGTCAACTCGTATACCGGCTGGATCTTCAGCGAAGACAAGCTCCGCAAAAAACTCGATTTCAGCCATAACTAACGAAATGCGGAAGCGCCTGTCCTGCCCCGACAAGCGCTGGAGGACTTGGCAGTGATGGCGATCTTTGCCATCGCAGGCGAGTCCGAAGCGACTCGAGGGGCTAGGCGCTGCAGCTGGACACCACGAAATGCGGAGGCTGCCGTGTAGATTCGACGGGCATGCCAGTCTTCCTTACACATGAAAAACGCACACGCGAACGTGTGCGTTTTTTTAATTTTCCCGGTCTTTCAAAAGGTGGGCATATTTAGGGTTGGACCCGGCAAATTCATGGATCTTATCCCCGTAGCTGGAGATCCACTGGCGGATCACTTTTTCAACAACAGCCGTGCCTTGGTAGTCATAGCCCGCTTTCGCGTATGACGCTTCAAAATCGGATACCAATAATTCGATCCATGTGCGAGCTTTTTCATCGGATAGGTTCGGGTTTTTCTCCCGCAGTTCTACAGTCAGTTCTTCAATGGTTTCGTTCATCCGGTTACTTCCCTTCTTTTAGAGGCCGCAGCATGGAAATCGGCAATGCTTCAGCATATTTTTCTCCGCCCAGCCGGTAGCCCCAGGCAAAACGGCCTTTCAGGTAATCGATCTGGAAATAGACGTTCGGGTCTCCTTCAATCCGGTAGACCTCGCCTTTTTTGAAATCGGCCGGGTCAAGCAGATAAGCTGCGGCCATGATGGCTTTGCGCTCGAGCACCGCAAATTCGTTGACAATGCCAAGCTGTTCCGCTTTCCGGGCTTTTTCTTTCAAGCGGCCGATTTCCGTACGCAATTCATGTTCATCCATTTCGCTGTAACGCTTTTCTTCAGTCATCTTCCTGCTCCTTCTTTTCCAGGTATCCGTTGATTACTTCACTTGGAAACCCTTTTTGGTACAGCCCTTGCTTCACTTTCGACTTCAGGTCGTAGCCAGTCAGTTTGCTGCTGTACTTTCGCCATAATTTATCCCCTTGGGCCGCGACAATGTCGTCCCATTCGTCTTCCTCTTTCTCAAGCGCCAAGCCATCAATCGCTTGTTGGATCAATGAATAGGAGTATCCTTTGCGCATGAGCGATTCATTGATTTTCTGCTGGATCTGGCTCGGGGTTTTCATTTTCTCTTTGGCCGCGATTTTTTCGGCAAGGCCTCTGGCTACTTCCAATTGTTCTTCTTCTGAGTAGGAATCCAAAACGTCTTTTTGCATGCGTTTATCAATCCCTTTCTTTTGCATGTCCTGTTGGATGGCCCGAGGGCCTTTTTTGCTGGACTTGATCTGCGTCTGCATCAACGCTTCCGAGAATGCGCGGTCATCCAGGAAATTCAGTGTGTATAATTTTTTGACGGCCTCGTCAATGACAGCTTCGCCAAACTCTTTTTCTTTCAGTTTCGTGCGCACTTCACTTTCGCTGCGCATACGGAAACTCAGGTATGAAAGGGCTTTGTTGAATGCTTTGCGGACCTCATCCTCGAAATTCATCTCTTCGATGGTCCATTGGTCTAGCTCTTTGCCTTTGGTGAGCTGATACCTGATGAGGATCGATTCGTCCACACTGAAAGCGAACTTTTCTTCGAGGTAAATATTGTACCTCTCCGGATTGTTCTTGCCCTGTGTGATTTTGGTGATAATCGGCATCTGGCGGCCCCCCTCTTCTTTCCTTATTATACCCGTTGAAGTGCTTAAATGCATGGATTGAGGGTAATATTAAGAGAAATGGAGGCGATGGAAATGAAGATAGCAATCACCGGCGGGACAGGTTTTGTCGGCAAGGAATTGACGCGGCTGTTCCACACAGCAGGCCATGTGGTCTATATTTTGACGAGATCCCCGAAGCGTTCGACACCCAACACCAAATACGTCCAATGGCTGAAAGAAGGCACGGCACCTGAAAAGCAATTGGAAGGCATCGATGCCATCATCAATTTGGCCGGCACTTCGATCAATGACGGCCGATGGAGCGAAGAACAGAAACGACAGATCTACAATAGCCGGATGGAAGCAACAGAAGAAGTGCTCCGCATCATCGGCAAGCTGATCAAAAAGCCGAGCGTGCTCATCAACGCCAGCGCCATCGGCGTCTACGCTCCTTCCGATACCGTGACCTATACCGAAGCATCAGCTGATTTCGGCACAGATTTCCTTGCCCGTACGGTCTTGGACTGGGAAAAGCTGGCGGACCATGCCAAAGTCCATGGTGTACGCGTCGCTTCTGCACGGTTCGGCATCATCCTTGGAAAAGAGGAAGGCGCCCTTCCCCTCATGTCGCTGCCTTATAAATTATTCGTCGGCGGCCCTGTCGGCTCCGGGAAGCAATGGGTCTCTTGGGTCCATGTGAAAGACGTGGCACGGGCAATCCAATTTGCAATGGAGACGCCTTCACTCGAAGGCCCTTTCAACGTCACAGCTCCGGAACCGAAACAGATGAAGGATTTCGGCAAGGAAATCGGCAAAGCGCTCAACCGGCCGCATTGGATCCCGGTTCCGTCCATTGCAATGAAAGCGGTCCTTGGCGAAAAAAGCCAGCTGGTCCTGACCGGCCAGCGGGTGCTTCCGAAAGTGCTCGAACAGCAGGGATTCCAGTTCAGCTTCCCGAGTTTGCAATCGGCACTGGCTGATATTTATAAATAGGACTATAATGGGGGGATGATTACACGAAGGACGTGAAGAAGATGAACGACAAACCCATCATGGAAGAAGGCATGAAAATTCCATTGACGATCAAACGGCTCGGCATCAACGGCGAAGGCATCGGCTATTTCAAGCGCAATGTTGTTTTTGTAGCAGGCGCATTGCCCGGTGAGGAACTTACCGCGCAAGTGACCAGCATCAAACGGAATTTTGCTGAAGCCCGTATCTTCAAGATGCTCAAAGCGTCTCCGCACCGCCAAACTCCCCCTTGCCCTATTTATGATGCTTGCGGCGGCTGCCAGCTCCAGCATCTGGAATACAGCCAGCAATTGGTGGAGAAGCGCGATTTGGTCATGCAGGCATTGGACCGGTATTTAAAAGGGACAAAAGTGCGTGTCGAAAAGACGATCGGCATGGATGACCCTTGGCATTACCGCAATAAAAGCCAGTTTCAGACCCGCCTGAAAGGAACCAAAGTGATTGCCGGCCTGTTTGCAGAAGGTTCCCATCAATTGCTCGATATCGAGCAGTGCATCGTCCAGCATCCGGATACCACCGTGATCACCAATGCCGTCAAACGGATTCTTGAAGAATTGAAGATCCCCATCTATGACGGCAAGACGATGAAAGGCATCGTTCGGACCATTGTCGTGCGCACTGGCGTGCAGACCGGTGAAATTCAATTGGTGCTGGTGACGACGCGTGCAAAAATCCCGAACAAGGAATTGCTGCTGGAGAAATTGAAAGCGATCGACATCAACCTTGTTTCAATCGTTCAAAACATCAACAAAGAAAAGACTTCGTTGATCTTCGGGGATGAGACGGTCACTTTGTACGGCAAAGACACGATCCACGAGAAGCTCGGAGAATTGGCGTTCGACTTGTCGGCGCGTGCATTTTTCCAGCTGAACCCTAGCCAAACCGTGAAACTATACGATGAGATCAAACGTGCGGCGAAGCTTACGGGCAAGGAGAGCGTTGTCGATGCTTATTGCGGCGTCGGCACAATCGGCCTTTGGCTGGCGAGCGGCGCGAAAGAGATCCGCGGGATGGACGTCGTCCATGAAAGTGTCGTCGACGCGAAAGCGAATGCCAAGAAACAAGGCGTGACGGCAAAATATGTAACTGGCACCGCAGAAAAATGGCTCGAAGTCTGGAGCAATGAAGGCTTTGTCCCGGATGTGCTGACTGTCGACCCGCCTCGCACCGGGCTGGCCGATTCTTTGCTGAAAACCATTGTGAAAGTGAAACCCAAGCGTTTTGTCTATACCTCCTGCAATCCTTCCACCTTAGCAAAGGACCTGCAGCAGCTGACGAAAGTCTACAACGTCAAATACATCCAGCCGGTTGATATGTTCCCGCAGACCGCACAAGTCGAGGCAGTCTGCCTCCTGGAACTGAAATAACCAACACTTCCTGAGGAATTTGAATTTCGGCCCGTCAGATGAGTATGGTATTCCGAATGATTGTTCAACGGGATGTTTATGCTCCCTTGAACGGGAGGTATAGGTGCAATGAAAAAAGACAGGATCTCTTTGTGGCTATACATTCTGTTTTTAATGGCAGCATTCGGCTTGCCGTTTTTCAGTTTTGACGGATATTCCATTGAAAAGAACACAACCAGCCATTTAGGGGCACAAGGCTCCCCGCACTCCTGGCTCATGAATGCAATTTTTGTTTTTCTGGGAGCAAGAGCCATTTGGATCGCCTTCCGAAGCGGAATCCCTTACCACCAAATTATAGGCGGGGGTTTCGGAATCAGCCTCATTCTGACCGGACTTTTCCAACATGCGCCATTAGCCGGAAATGTGCCGGCCGACCTCTTGGAGGATCGGATCCATTCCATTTTCGCCAGCATGACCGGATTCAGTTTCACGTTGCTTGCTGCCGGACACGGATTTATGAGCCGCGGACCGCAGAGGGCTGGAGGATTCGCCTTAGCGCTGGTCGCTGTCTCAATCTCCCTTTCCATGGCAGCCTTCCCCTCCATCATGGGGCTCTTGCAAAGGATCATGTTTATTTGCGCTTTTGGCTGGCTTTTTTTCTATCTGAAGCCTCCAACGACAAATGAGCAGGAAAAGGTTTTATAAGAAACAAAAAAGGACACGGATGCCGATGGGTATCCGTGTCCTTTTTTGTCGAAATATCTTATATAGATATCTTAAAGAAATAAACAAACTTCTTATACCGCTTTGGGCGGGCTTGCGCCGCAACGGACAGCAGCCCTATTTGGACAGCCCCTTTTCATTTGGCATCCGCCACTTCCACTTTTTCTTTGTCGCCACGCAAAAGGACTGCAACAAACAGAAGAAGCAGCATCGCAGCAATGAGCAACAGGAAGCTTAAGCCTCCTGCATATTCGATAAAAAGGCCGCCAAGGAACGGGCCCGACAAACTGCCAATGCTGAATGCTATTCCGCATAGCAGATTGCCGGTCGGCAGCAAGTCTTTCGGCATCAAATCCGCCATGAAGGAAATTCCTAACGAAAACATCGAGCCGACGAACATGCCGGAAAGCGCAAAAAAGCCAACGGTCACCCAGGCATTCGTTTCGAAAAAGCTGGCTGCCCCAAACGTAATGGCGCCGCCGAGAAGGCCGATCATCAGCACATTGCGCCGGCCAATCCGGTCGCTCAACGCCCCAAGCGGCAGCTGTGTCGCGATTGCCCCGAGCGAGAAAGCAGCAAGCATGATGGAAACCATTGCAACTTCGATGGACTGCCGAAGTGCATAAACCGGATAGATGGAATTCAGTGAAGCCTCCAGGAACCCATAGCCGAGAGGCGGCAAAAAAGCCACCCAGGCAATTACAATCGCTGCTTTGAAACGGCTCACTGTTCCTTTTCCTGCCATGGAACCTGCGGTGTTTTCCGGAAAATCGTTTTTCAGGAAAAAGACCAGCGACCAGGCGGCCAGGCACAATAGCCCGGAAATGATGAACGGCAGCGCCTCAAAGATTTCTACAAGCGGTACAAACAATGGCCCTGCTCCGAATCCGACACTGAACGACATGCCATATATGGCGATATTGCGCCCGAGCTTATGTTGCGGTGAAAAGCTGGTGATCCAGGTTTGCGTGGAAAAGTGCAGCGCCTGGTCTCCGATGCCGATCAAGACACGGAGGACAAACCAGAACAGCACACTTTTCCACAATGGAAACAGCAGCAAAGAGGCAATGACCAGGCCGCCGCCTGCCAAAATCAGCGGCTTATAGCCGAACTTCCGAAGCTGCGGTTCCATGAATGGCGCGATGACCAATGTGCCGACATATAAACCCGTGGCACTCAAGCCGTTCAATGCGGAAGAGACACCGTCCTGCTCAAAGATGACTGCGATCAGAGGCAGCAGCATCCCTTGTGAAAAGCCGGAAATGGAGACGATTGCCACCAGTATCCAAAAGCGCCCCTGCTCGTTTTTCAATAAATGTCCCATGATGCCTCCTAATATAAGCACGTTCTTTTGAATTTGATTGGAATTCAGATACAATTTTAACACAAGGAGGAGATAACAGATGAAGTTTTCGATGACAGAAAATGGTTTTTCAGGGGATTTGCCATATGGCGAATTGAATGTGTCCACAAATGAAGAGTTCGGGTTCCGGCCCTACCAGTTGCTTGTCGCTTCCATCGCGGTCTGCAGCGGCGGCATCATCCGTAAAATCCTGGAGAAGAAGCGCATGCCGGCAGAGGATATCCAAGTGGATGTAAAAGAGATTGTCCGGATTGATGAGGAAGCCGGGCGCGTTGCGAAAGTGCATCTTCACTTTATTATCAAAGGCGAAATTGATCCATCGAAAATGCAGGGCATCTTGGAGTTGACTCATAAAAATTGCTCGATGGTCCGTTCTGTCGAAAATTCCATGGAAGTGGTTGAAACCTACGAACTGGTTTAAGACGTCAAGAAGGCTCAGTCCGCATCTGTGTATCAGATTCCGGCTGAGCCTCTATGTTTTGCAGTCTTCAATTTGAATTTCCATAGCTCGTATTTCTTCGGCTAAAGCTGCCGGTGAAATGTACGAATCCCCTCCTTTGATTCCAATGCGAATGGTTTCGACGATTCACTGCGGCCTCCCTTCGCTTTTATTGTTATTAACTTAACATAGAAAATGATTTGTGTAAATATTCAAAACATTAAAAGAGGAAAAATCAATCGTAAGACCCATCATTTATTGAAATCGGCGTTGTTTTCGGATACCATAAAGGAGTAGAAAGAGGTGTTCTGTATGGGAAAATCCATCACGAATAAAGAGCAGCAAGTCGATTATATGAAGCAGCGGCTGAATATATTTCTAGAAGTACTGGATGCCATTGAACCGGAAAATACGGATCTTGAAGATATCGACCGCCTGATCGCCATGGTGGATGATTTGGAGAACAAAATGCAGCAGTTTAAATCCCGTCCGACCGATGAGAACTAGACGCTGTTTTTGCGGCAAAAAACCCATGCAAGCTGAAATTCAGCTTGCACGGGTTTTTTTTCGCGTCACCAGTATATCCCTCCGGCCCTGCATCACCGCATTAACCTGCCCTCCGATCAAAAGGAGCATGGCAGACAAGTAAAGCCACAGCATCAAGATGATGATCCCTCCGATGCTGCCGTACGTGGCGGAGAAGTTCCCGAAGTTGTTGATGTAAATGGAAAATCCATACGAAATGATCAGCCAGCCGATGGTTGTAAAAACGGCGCCTGTCAAAACGCTTTTCAAATCCAGCCGGATGTTCGGGGCAACCCAGTAGATGACCGTACACACGATGAAGATGATAAGCGATGGAATAACAAACCTGATGGCTCCCCATAATTCTAGAAACCCTTCCTCCTGGCCTAGATAGGTGAAGATGAACAAGCCGATCTGGCGTCCGAAAATCGGCAGCGCCAATGCGACAATCAAGATGAAGATCATCAGGATCGTCAGGACGATGGACATGCCGCGAGACACTATGAGCGGCCGGTTCTCTTCCACTCCATAGGAAAAATTCAACGACTTGATCAAAGCATCCATTCCGAGGCTTGCTGACCAGATGGTCGCAATGATCCCGAAAGACAGGAGCCCGGTATTTTGGGTGGTCAAAATTTCATTCAACGTTTCTTCGATCAAGAGGTAGATCTCGCCGGGCATAACCTGGACCAGAAAATCATATACTTGATCTTTCGAGAGGTTCAAGTAAGGCAGCAATGTGATAAGGAACAAAAGGAGAGGAAAAATGGACAACAGGAAAAAGAACGCCAACTGCGCTCCTAATCCTGTAACATCCATTATCTTTATCCGTTCAGCCAGTTCTTTGCCGAACCCTTTGCGGGTCGTCACATCATGGCTGACTGCCAAATTGTTTAAACGTTCTTCTGTTTCCTTTTGTTCGATATCCATGATTTTAAGCTCGTTTCTGTTTAAACGTTTTTTGACGATCCAGTTGAAGAGTTGAATCCGCCCGTAGAACCGGATGCCGAGCTACCTGTAGAACCTGTGTTGCTGCCAGATCCTGATTTCCCTGAAGATCCTGTAGAACTTCCTGAACCTGAACCGGATTGCGAAGAAGAATCGCTTCCTTCGCCTAATGAAGAGGTCGGCGACGGGTTTTCTTCTTTAAATGCTGCTTTGACGTCATCTTTTGATTCCACAAGCGCTTCTTTCGTATCAACAAACGCTTCCTTCGTTTCAAGCGCCATCTCTTTTACATGAGGAGTCAAATCTTTCAGTTCATTGACTTTCCCTCCTACGTAAGCAGCATCTTCAGAAATACGGGAGTACAGGTTCTGTACTTTCTCGGCCTGTTGTTTCGCAGTAGAAACAAGTTCATCTCTATTTTGCGCATAGTATTTTGCATTGCTCGTCGCTTTCTTCGATTTATTCATGACGTCGTTTCTTGTATTGCGGTCGAATAACGATACGATCACTCCTACCGCTGCCCCTACTAGTAATCCTGTTAACAGTTTGTTTTGGCTCATCCTAAATTCCTCCCAGTATGTTGTAGTAATTTCACTTATGATGGGTTTTTTCCCTAATCTCCAGCTATTTAAACTTTGCAAACTTTTTATTTTCAGAAAAGCCTTGACTCTTCGTTTAATATTTCGGAATATTAAATCTAAAGGTGGTGAGGAGCAGGTCTACTTTATTCAAACTAAATTACATAAAAGGGGAAAATGACATGGAACAATTAGAAACATTTTTAGGAGAAGTGAGCAGTTTTGTTTGGGGTCCCCCGTTATTGATTTTGCTGGTCGGAACCGGAATCTATTTGACTATCCGCCTCGGGCTGCTGCAAGTGCGCCTGCTGCCTTATGCATTGAAACTGGTCTTCACAAAGAACCAGGACAAGAAATCTGTCGGCGACATCACGCATTTCCAGGCCCTCTCCACAGCATTGGCTGCAACTGTCGGAACCGGTAATATCGTCGGTGTGGCCACAGCAGTCGTGCTCGGCGGACCGGGAGCCGTATTCTGGATGTGGTTTTCTGCCTTCTTCGGGATGGCTACAAAATACGGCGAAGCTGTACTGGCTGTTAAATACCGGATTACCGATGCAAATGGCCAAATGGCCGGCGGACCGATGTATTACCTCGAACATGGGCTGAAGCAAAAATGGCTCGGCGTACTCTTCGCCATTTTCGGCGCAATTGCCGCATTCGGCATCGGCAACGGCACCCAATCGAATTCAGTTGCAGCCGTTGTGCGCGATACGTTCAGCGTACCGACTTGGATCACTGGAATTATTTTAACTATTTTCGCCGGTGCTGTCATTTTGGGCGGCATCAAGACAATCGGTAAAGTGACTTCATATTTTGTGCCATTCATGGCATTGTTCTATATTATTGCAGGAATGGCCATCATGGTTATGAACCTTGAACTGATTGGTCCTGCCTTCGCGACAATCTTCAGCGCAGCCTTCACGGGCGAAGCGGCTGTCGGGGGCGCAATCGGTGCTGCAATCCGCTACGGGGTAGCACGAGGCGTCTTCTCCAACGAAGCCGGACTCGGTTCCGCTCCGATCGCAGCTGCTGCTGCGAAAACGGATATGCCTGGGCGCCAGGCTTTGGTATCAATGACGCAAGTATTCATCGATACGTTGATCATCTGTTCCATCACAGGCGTCACCATCGTCATGTCCGGCCTTTACACGGACGATGCATATGAAGGTTCTGCATTGACTACCGCTGCCTTTGAGCAATTCCTTGGTCCAATCGGGCCGATCATTGTCGCAATCGGATTGATTTTCTTTGCATCTTCAACCATCATCGGATGGTCGTACTATGGAGAGAAATGCTTCCAGTACCTCTTCAAGAACCCGTCGCTCCTGATAGTCTACCGCATTGCGTTCATCGCCATGGTGTTCGTCGGCGCGACTGTATCACTCGATGTCATCTGGATGTTCTCTGATATCATGAACGGCCTCATGGCGCTTCCTAACTTGATCGGATTGCTCGGGTTGTCCGGCGTCATCGCTTTGGAGACAAAACGCATTGTCGCCAAAATCAAAGAAGAGAAAGCGGCACAGCAAGCTGGCAATTGACATTTTTTTTGAACAGTGAAATGATGGGTACTACCATATCGAAAGGCAGGAACCCATCATGGACCTATCAAAACAATCAAATGAAAATGTTACCTTCATGATCGAAGAGATAAAAACGAAATTGCGCATGGTCAATGTCGACGCGATGAAGCCGGAACATTTCAACGCTTCGCAATACGAAGACTTGAAAGAATTGTACGAGATGGTCGCAAGCCGCGAAAACATCACGCCAAACGAAATGCAGGCCATCGCAAAAGAACTTGGTTCATTGCGCAAATAATTTTCCGAAGGCGGGCGCTGCTCTTTCCCCTGCGGACACATAAAAATCCCTCGCTGCTGAAATGTGAACTGAACCCCAAATGGTAGACACTTTATAAAAGTGACCCCATTTGGGGTTTTTTCTATTTTCACACCCCGGTATACTG
>NZ_JBHUFW010000021.1:0-28774 GCF_042681545.1 Planococcus chinensis | reverse complement strand
CGGCACAATACCGGAGTCATCTGATCGCAGCGTAAGCTGCAGGGTGCTTTTATTAAACTGTCTAGAAAATGGGGCTCAGTTCACCTCTCCTATGGATTTTAAAAAAATCTAATTCACCGGTGTTTAATTATCATGGTGTTCGTATGTCCTTTATTTTCCTTCTCTGTCCGCTTTCTTTTTTTAGTCCTCGTTCCATCTTGCAATGCCTTTTAACTCCCCTCCCCTCTTCCCCCTCATCAAAAATTCATTGCATCTCTCTCCTGTCTGCAAGGCTGTTCAAAAACAAGAAAAGGCATTGGAATGAATTCATTCCAATGCCTTTCAATACTTTACTTAAGCTGATTTTCTCGAAGCTTTTTAGATAGACGAAACATCTTCAATATATGCATTTACGACTACGGGTTTCTTACTCTCCCGGGCTTTTGCAAGCGCATCTTGCAATTCCGCCCGGGTTCTTGCGGTGTGCCCTTCCCCGCCGCAGGCGATAGCAAATGCCGCATAATCGATGTCGGCAATTTCAACCTGTGAAGGCACATTGCCCGCCTTGTCCTGTTCGTCCTCGATGAGCTGGATTTTCTGGTTGTTGAATACGACGATCATCATCGGCAACTTGTATTTGACGGCTGTAGCGAAATCCTGCATGCCCATTGAAAAACCTCCATCACCTGCCAATACAATTACCTGCCGCTCCGGAAAGGCGAGTTTGGCGGCAATCCCTCCGGGAAGGCCGCAGCCCATCGTTGCAAGCCATGAAGACAGGACAAAAGGCTGGCCGGACAATTGCAGATAACGTGCGGCCCAGATCGTCACACTGCCTACATCAAGCGAAACCACATCCGAGGGGCCTATGATTTTCTGGACCTCCGCCACGACTTGTTGCGGTTGGAGCGCCTCTGTAACTTTGTCCGTTTCTTTTTGCAGTTGTCTCTGCCAAACAGCGCGTTGTTCAATGTATTTTTTTAAAAAGGAATCATCCTTAACCGAAACATTTTCAGCCAGCCATCCGATTCCCGGTTTCATATCTCCGGCTATCCCCAAGGTTACCGGATAGTATTTGCCGATCGCCTTTGGATCGATGTCCAACTGGATGGCTGGCGTATCATCCGGCAAATAATCACGGTATGGGTACGAAGTGCCTGCCAGAATCAGCAAATCGGCATCTTTTACCGCCTCCGCTGAAGGCTTTGTTCCCAATTGACCCAGCTGGCCCAAGTTATGCGGATGGCTGTCGGGAACGATGCCTTTTGCCGGTAGTGTGAGAATGATCGGAGCCTTGATTTTCTCGGAAAACGTCAGAAGTTCACAAGATGCATCTTTTGCGCCTTTGCCCGCCAGGATGACCGGTTTTTCCGCAGCGTCAATCAGTTTGCCGGCATTCCGCAGCTCTTCTGAGGCAGGGACAATCCGCGGAGAACTGTATTCCGACGAGGTCAACGCCTTTTCTCTCTTGATTTTCGTGCTGAACAAATCATCCGATACCGATAGGACTGCCGGCCCTTTTTCAGCGTATGCTGTCCGGATGGCCTGATTCAACATATCGGGCAATTGATCAGCGTTTTGAACCTGGCGGTTATATACTGCTACATCGTCAAACATCGCTTCCAGTTTCAATTCCTGGAAAGTGTCGGTCCCCACTTTGGAATGTTCCACTTGCCCGACAATCGCCAATACCGGCGTTTTGTCTTTCCGCGCATCATACAAGCCATTCAAAAGATGCACAGCACCCGGCCCCGCTATAGACATGCAGACACCGATGCGTCCGGTAAGCTTGGAGTAGGCCGATGCCGCAAGCGCGCCTGTTTCTTCATGACGGATCTGGATAAAGCGGATCGCTTGCTGCTTGCGCAACTCTTCGACAAATTCATTGATGGAATCGCCAGGCATGCCGAAGAGATGCGACACATTCCATTCTTTCAATCCTTCAATGACATAGCTGCCGGCCGTTTTATCGAACATTGGAATCCCTCATTTCGTTATTTTGTCATTACCCCCATACCTTTTACAGTACGGTTTCAAACGTGAATGCAGGAATCGGAAAAAGGCAGCCTGACGTTTGCCGGCTGCCTCTTCTTATGCATTTTTCAGTTCTTGCTGCTGCAATGATTCTGCTGGATGCACATTCGGAATCGATACAGTAAAGGAAGAGCCCTCACCAGGGACGCTGTCTACCGTTATGGTTCCGCCGTGCGAAACTGCAATCGATTTAGCGATTGCCAATCCTAATCCGTATCCCCCTTCCTTGCGGCTGCGCACTTTGTCAACCCGGTAAAAGCGGTCGAAAATCCTGGCTTTGTCTTCCGCAGCGATGCCAATGCCGGAATCGGTGACCGTGAATAAAAACTCCTCATTTTTCTTTCGGCCTTGCTGCTTCAAGTCGATTTTCACCGAACCGCCTTCCGGTGTATATTTGATCGCGTTATCAGCAAGAATATACATCATCTGGGCGATTTTATCCCGGTCGCCGAATACAGGCAGAGTCTCCGGTGAATCCAATTTGACAGATAGATTTTTTTCGCTGCTGCGTTTGCTGAAAGAATCCACCACTTGCTCTGCAAGCGGAAATGCATCAAACGCCTCTTTGCGGAGCTCAGCAACCCCGTTATTGGAATCCGTCCGTGCAAGTGCTAAAAGTTCACTGATTAAAGCAGACATGCGCTTTGCCTCATGCTTGAGCGTTTTTCGCATTTTCTTCGTGAACGGGTTATTGTTGTCTTCTTCCATATCCAGCGCTTCAACTGCCGATAAAATGACGCTCAGCGGCGTCCGGAGTTCATGGGAAGCATTCGATACAAACTCTCGTTGTTGATGGTAGGCCGTCTCGACAGGCACCAGCGCGCGTTTCGCCATCCATCTGCTAAGCAGAAAGCCGATAAAGATGAACAGCAGTGCAAGGCTGGTAAAGACAATGACAATCCACTTGATGATCGAAGCATAGAATGTATTGTCAACCCCTAAATACAACATCGCAATCCGGTAGCCGTCATGATAGACAGGCCGTGCCAACACGAGCACCTCCCGGTCAAGATCCTGAAAATCGTCGTACAGCGGATCTCCCTCAGGGATAGTGATGGGCGCCCGTTTATATTCAATGCCGTCTGTCTCCCATCCATCGATCAGATCAAGGTACAACGGCCGCAATTCTTCATAATCGTCTTGGTTGATGGTCAGGTCCCCTGAATTATCGGTGATGTAGTAGAACACCTGGTTTCCCGCCAAATCCCGCCGTTCCTGCTCCCGCCAAGCGCCTCCGCTGCCGTACAATGCGCGTTCAGCCATCTGCACTTCGCGGTCAGACAACAATTCAAGCGTTTGTTTCTGGTCATTTTTAATGATGAAATAAAAGACGGATAATGTAATCGCAGCGAATACCACCAAAAATAAAGTCAGGATCGCGCTGTAAAAAAGTGTCAGCTTTGATCTTGTATGCGAAAAAACATCTTTTTGTTTTCTTGGGAAAGCACTAGGTTTTTTCAATGCGGTATCCCACCCCTCGGATGGTTTCAATCAAACTGTTTTCATCTTCACTGTCGATTTTCTTCCGCAGCAGCTTCACTGTCGCATCAATCGTTTTCATGGATACATCCGTATCAAAGCCCCAGATCCGGTCAAAGATGAGCTCCCTCGTCAGCACTGTGCCGCGATTCTGAACAAGCATGTCCAGAAGTTGGAATTCCCGAGGAGTCAAACTGACCTGCTGTTTTCCTTTGGTGACGGAATGTCCTGTGCGGTTTATTTTCAGACCTGCAATCTCCACCACTTCATCCTGAAGCGGAGAAAACGTCCTTCTGCCAAGGGCCCGCAGCCGTGCCCAAAGTTCTTCGATTTCGAATGGTTTGACCAGATAATCATCAGCGCCTGCATCCAGTCCTTCTACGCGGTCGCTAAGAGAGTCTTTTGCCGTCAGCATGATCACAGCGCCGCCATAGCCTTCCTGTCGCAGTTTTTTGCAGATCGTGACTCCATCCCCGTTTGGCATCATCCAGTCCAGAATGACAACATCGTAGAAAGACGCAAGGGCAAAATCGTAGGCATCTTCGCCTTCCGTTACCCAATCAACGGTTTTAGCCCCTTTTTTCTTCAATAAATGGACAATCAATTCGCCCAAAGTCTCATCATCTTCTGCCAGTAATAGCTTCATCCCCAACACCCTTTCCCCACCGGTGTCCTTTTTCTATCTATAGTACACCATTGTTAAGTGAAAAACGGATGAAAATTCTCAGAAAACTTAAATAATAGTGCATTTTCTTGGAAAACGGATTGACAGCATGCGGAACCGCTCCTATTACTTATCTTGTTCGTTTTCGAAGACAATCTTTTTTTTAATTAAAAACAATCTTTTTTTATTGTAATTCGATAAATAACATGATAAATTGAATTTATCAATATGTAAGGAGGTCCATAAAATGAAACGGGAAACACTTTTTTTGAAAATTGTCTTATTTTTCATGGCGCTTCCGGTGCTTGCAGTCTGCATCTTTGTAGTCCCCCCCTTCTCGTCGTTCGTAGCTGAACTGCTTCCCGACTGGGCGTTTTTGCAGTATTTCTTTATGTTTGCCATGTACGGCACAGCAATCGCCTATTTCTTCGCCTTGTATCAAGCGATGAAACTTTTAGGGTATATTGACCGAAATATCGCTTTTTCCGAGTTGTCCGTTAAAGCATTGAAGACGATCAAATATTGCGCCATCACCATCACCGTGCTTTACGCCTTCAGCCTTCCGCTAATACTATACATGGCACAAGTGGATGACGCGCCTGGCCTTGGTGGAATCGGCATGATCATCACATTCGGGGCCATTGTCATCGCCGTGTTTGCCGCCGTTTTGGAAAAATTATTCCGCAACGCAATCGAAATCCAATCCGAAAACGATTTGACGGTCTGAGGTGAAAACTATGGCGATTATAATCAATATTGATGTCATGCTCGCAAAGCGGAAAATGAGCGTCACCGAATTATCGGAGCGGGTTGGCATTACAATGGCGAATCTCTCCATTTTGAAAAATGGGAAAGCGAAAGCGGTCCGCCTGTCGACACTGGAAGCGATCTGCAAAGCGCTTGATTGCCAGCCGGGTGATCTGCTGGAATACCGGCCGGAACCTGAACCGCCGGAAGCAAAATAAGTTGATTTAAATCAACTACTTATTGATCATTTTTAAAGGGAAACGGGTATCAGAAACGCAAAAAGAGCTTGGAAGCTTCCAAGCTCTTTTCATATGGATTATTCTTTAATTTCTAAGCAATTACTTTCGCAGACGGCGCCTTTAATGCCGTTTCCGTTTTTCATAATCGGCTTCAATGTCTTTCTTCCAGCTGCGGTCGAGCTGTTGTTCACTGCGGAATGAACTGACAGCCTGGTTCAACGCTTTGAAATTCAGCTCAGTCCCTTTTGCGTCGGCATGATATTCCGCCGCGAATTCTTCGGCAATCCCGAATTTCTTTGCTGCTGCAATGGCATCAATGTTTGCTCCTAGGAACAGGAATTCCCACATGTATTCTTCTTTTTGGCGGGCAATCATCGCTTTGATCTTTTCGTAGCTGTACTCCCTGCTGGCATTTTCCAGTCCATCGGTCGTAATGACGAACATCACCCGGCCGGCCCGCTCCGCTTCACTGGTCCGCTTCTGCGCATTGCCGATCTTTTGGATGGTGGCGCCGATGGCATCCAGCAAGGCCGTCGTCCCGCCGACTTCATAGTCCTTCTCAGTCAATGGCGCAACGCCTTGTAACGGGATACGGTCATGGAGCAGCTCATAGTCATGGTTGAACAGCACTGTGGTGATCCGCGCCTCCCCCGGTTCTTTCGCCTGTTTTTCGACCAAGGCATTGAAACCGCCGATCGTGTCACTTTCCAGGCCTGCCATCGAACCGCTTTTATCGAGGATAAACACCAATTCCGTTGCTTTTTCATTCATCTTTTTTTCCTCCTTAAATTGTTTTGGCTACAATCTAAGGATAAACTTGAAGGAATCCTGAATGGTCGCTTTGGAAGCGACATTTCAATGCCGATCATTCATTCCAATGTATTGCCTTCTGCCGGAATTGGATTGTTTTTCAGCATACCTGCCAAGTGATAGGTGTTGTAAGCCAGCCGCTCGATAGCGGATTTCGTAAACTCATTGTCCCGCCCTGCCTGGTTATAAGATTCACCGGGTCCTGCCTCGCCGACCCAATAAGCGTCGACATTCGGCGGAATCAAAAATCCGATATGCGAAAGGCCATAGATGATCGATGCGGCTGCGTGCTTTGCGCCGTCTTCGTTACCAGTGACAATCGCTCCGCCCACTTTATTGTAGAAAACCGATTGGCCTTTGTCGTTCGTTTCGCTGCTGCTGCCATAGAGCCGCTCAATCGCCAGGGTAGCGAGCGAGCTTTTCTCGCCGAGCCACAACGGCGTCCCGAGAATGACGATATCTGCAGCCAGCACTTTCTCCAGGATCTCAGGCCACTGGTCGCCATCGCCCATGTCGCCGGCTATACCCAATGCAATTTTGTAATCTGCCAACCGGACGATTTCAGAAGCGACACCCAGTTGATTGAAATGAACTTGGACATCGTTGATGAATCCTTCGGTGTTGGAAACTTCCTCCGAGCTTTTTAATGAACTGTTCAAAAAAACCGCTTTCAGTTGCTGCATCTTTTCAAATCCCTTCTCTCAGAATAATTGGCTTAAAGATCTTTCTTCCACTTCTCTTCCCTTATAAAGCTCGTTTAAACGAACGTGCAAACAGAATAAAAAACCGCATCCCAGTTGGAATGCGGTTATGGCGATTATGCGCCAAGCAGCGGTTGATCAAACATGAATAGCGCCTCGTTGATTTCATGGATATTGTATTTCCCGTTGACCAGGAAGTATTCGATGATGACGTCGAATTTATTGCTTCGGGACAAGGTATAGCCAGCGCCACGGAGCAGGTCTTCCGTCTCTTCAACATCCAGCTCCAGCGCAATGGCGAAAGCGATGATGGTCTTTTTCATCGGCGTGTAGTCTGGCGAATTTCGGATTTTCGAAAAAAGCTTGCGGTCGATATTGGCTTTTTTATAGGTCTCGACATCGGTCATCCCTTTTTCATCGATTCGCCGGAACAGACGAACAGAAAATGATTCATCCAGCCTGCCCATCAATTCTTCCAATCCGGGCAGTGCCGCATCCAGCATTTCTTCCTTCATTGCCTGAGCACGGATTTCAATTTGGCGGCTTCGTGAATAATGCAATTCCTGTTCGCGAACATAGTGTTCATCAATAAAAGCATCTATCGAGCGGACCAGCTTTTCGCTGATTCCAAACGATTTTTTGTCGAACACGACCAGGTAAACCAGCATTTCGTGGTCCATCAAGAAGCGGTGGATTTCCGATATCGCCACTTGTAGCGCTTCTTCCTTCGGGTAGCCGTAGATGCCGGAAGAAATGAGCGGAAACGCGATGGACGCACATTCCAATTCTTCGGCAAGGCGCAATGAACTGGCATAAGCCGAGCGGAGAAGTTCCTCTTCCTTGTGCCCGCCGCCCCTCCAGACCGGCCCGACCGCATGGATGATGTACTTCGCTTCCATGCGGAACGCCTTAGTCGCCACTGCAGAACCCGTCGGACAATGCCCGATTTCGTTGCACGCTTCTTGAAGCTCTCGCGGCCCTGCAGCTGCAAAAATCGCTCCGCAAACTCCCCCGCCCATTTGCAGTGAACTGTTTGCTGCATTGACAATGGCATCGGTGTGCATTTTGGTGATGTCGTTTCGGATAATCTCTAATGGCATGCCATACTCTCCTTCCTTTCCCGAATGTTATTCCGACACGCTCAGCACCATTTTTCTGGTTGTTAAAGTATGCCCATAAAGGTCTTCTTCGAAAACCTCGATTTCTTTGAAGCCTTTGGCTGCATAGAAGGTTTCGCCGCTCTTATTTCCTTTCTCGACCTCCACATGGATTTCATGCACCGGCCCCAATTCGGCAATCAAGTGCTCGAGCAATTGGGTTCCGATCCCTGAACCCTTGACTTCCGGCAACAAATAGATCGCATGAAGATAGGCTGCGCCTTCTTTTTCTCTGCCATTAGCAAAGCCGACCAGCTCTCCCCCTTGTTCAGCAACTAATAATAAGGTCTTCTCAAGCCGCACCGGCATCATTTTGTCCGAATAAGCTTCACTTAAAAAGCGGGATTGGATGTCTTCGGGAATCAACCCCTCATATGTATCATTCCAACTCTTGCTTGCGATGGTTTGGATGGATTTGAGATCTCCGGTCGTCGCTTTTCTGGTAACCGCCATTGTTACATGCCACTCCATTTCCATATGTGATTTTTGATATTTTGAAAAAATTGGCTATCCATACTCTATACTACAATTGTGCTGCAAATCCTGCAAAGCTGTCGAAATGTTCTTTTCGGCTCTTGCCAAGGATGTGGCCCATAAGAAAACCGCCGAACCTTTGCTGGTCCGGCGGTTTGATCTTTCTTATTTAGTGCTAGCGTTGCTGTTGTAAAAGAAGTTTGCAGTGATCGATCCATCTTCGTTCTCGACGATATCAGTTACGTGAATACCGGAATCAGCCGGTGTGGCAGTTTCGCCTTTCCAGAAGTAGTAAGATCCGGAATGGACATTGCCGGAAACCGGTGTGATTTTGCTGCCCGTTTTGAAGAAGTCGCCCGCATCGCCGCGGTTCACGTTTTTCTCCAAATCGTACTTGCCGTCAGCTTGCATAAGAGACAAGCCGTAATGCGTGACTTTTTCGCCGTTTGAAGCAACCTGGAACTGGTTGTACTGGTAGCGCTTGTTCATCCAGTTTTCCACGTTGTTCGGGCGGAAGCCGGCTGTCTGGTAAAGGTTGATGACATTTTCATCCACGTGCCATGCCAACAACCCGTTTGCGTCAGCGCCTTGGCGTCCAAATCCTTTGTTGAAGCCATCCTGCTGTACGTTTTCAAACAAGAAGTATTCCGTGCCGTTTGATCCTGGAACTTCCATTTTCACGATGCCATTGTCAGCAGTGGCCTTGTTGATGGCAGGCAATGTGATGGATTGTTTGCCGCTTTCAGGCTTGACTTCGATCGGGTTTGTCCAGCCAAGGAACACTTTGGAGAACGGATCAAAGTGGACCGGTGAGTTTCCTGAATAAGCGTTGGCATTCGGGTAACGCAACCAAGAACCGCCAGCCATCATCGAGTAGTTGCCGACGCCTTCAGAAGTGTAAAGCGTGTCGTAAAAATCAGGCAAACCGAGGGCATGGCCGAATTCGTGCGCATATACGCCAGGCTGAGCCGGGTACGGGCCTGTTTTCGCTGCATCAGAATAGGTGCCGGTTGCTGCATCATAGCCGGCAACGTTGCCGCCGATTCCCGGCTGGATGTTGTAATTGTTGACAAGAACGCCGTCGTAAGTCATGTCTTCAGCGATTGTTTCGTTGATCCATTCGCCTTGCGTTTTTCCTTCATACTGGTCTGCAGGTTTTCCTGTTTCATAGTATTTGCCATAGTACAATGCGCTTAACAGACTCCATTTATGCGACCAGAACTGCGCCGGGTCGGAACTGAATTCAGCTCCTGTCCCTTCATGCACCACAAAGATATTCGGCACTTCGCCGTCGACTGCGTAGTTAGAGAAGTCGACTTGCTCGTCGGCCGCTTTCAAAAGGTCGCGGACGAATTCGCCCGTGTGCGCGTCGCCATTGACGTTTCCTAGGACATATTTGCCGTTTTCAGCATATGTTCCTTCTTGGTCAAGATAATAAGAAGCGCCTTTTGGCAGCTCAACCCAAGCAAAATCCGTGTTTTCTTTGCGGACAAGGTTCACTTTGCCGTTGCTTGATTCTTTATAGACATTCTGCATCGTAGCATTTGTCGGTGCTTTTACGCCGTTGTATTCCGCGTACTGCTTGAACTGCTCAAGTTTATACGGATTGTATTCCGTACCGAAAATCAGATCCTCATAGTATTCTGCTGGCACTTGACCTGGCATATCGCCGACCGGCTCATCGCCGTCTTTGTATTTAGCCAAGATTACCAGGACCGGGACATCGCCTTGTGTAACATTATAAGCAGCATGGTTATCGCCAGGCTTCTGGAATTTCGTGCCTTGCTCAGCCAATTCCTCCGCCGGATCCACTTTCGACAGATCCAAACCGAGCTTCTTCGCTTTTTCTGAAAGCTCCGGTGAAGCCCCTACATAATGGCCTAAACTGATTTCCGCTTTGTTCGTCTGGACCGGGCTCGCTTCCTGCGCCCCTGCTCCTGCAAATACGGCGCTTCCTACTAAAGCCAGCGCCATGGCTGATGTTGATAAGACTTTTAACATTCCTTTTCCCCCTTAAAAGTTGTTTCTGTAAGATTGTATAAATAATTCAGTAAATTTGGAATAGGTAGAAAGAAATGATTTCTTTTTTATTTAGTGTAACGAAATACTTATTTTTCGAAATATATAAAATCCGTATACTGTTCTTTAAAACTTCGATTGTTATCCGGAGTAAAATGCGGGCCATCACTAGATTTTTCATTTCTAAAAAGCAATTGTTTCATCTGGCCTAATTACCAGGCGTTCAATCTCCTTTCCTCTTCTTTGGAATATTACAGCCGGGAAAGTGCCTGTCATGGTGAGCTTTCCGGCATCAAGAAGAGCGCCGGTTTTTTCTGACAGCGCCAAAATGAGGGTTTCATTTTCGAGGATGAATTTTTCAATCAATGCATCGTCATCAGGCGAGTAATGGCACCATACGGAAAAGCCGGCGGCAAGCTTTAACCCGCCGAGTTCTTTAAGGCCGACCGTGTTAGTGTCCAAATGCGCGCATGTACCGATGTCTTCACCTAAAATGATCGCTCCGGCACTGCTGCCAATTACTGTGCCACCTTCTTTCCAATACTCCTTCAACACTTTGCCAAAACCGCTTTCCCTTAATTCCATAAGCAGAGAGAAAGTATTGCCGCCTCCGATATATATTCCGGAAAAGGCACGGAGATCCTCGAGCTTTTTGTTTTAAAGCTCAGTCCACATCTCAATCTGAATTATTCCAAATGGAGCAAACAGATCCTTCGCCCATTTTTCACGTTCTTTATACGGAACAGTTGCTTCCAACGCAATGGGAATATATAGAAGCGATCTTTCTTTGGTTAGCCGCTCCATCGAGAGAATCTTAAGTTTTTCACCATGTCTTTTATCGCCGCCTCCGGTCAAAAGGATTGTTCCCATTTGTTTCCCTTCTTTCATTCAAGCATTGCCAAGTTCTGTTCCAATAGCATTTTATGGGTATTAGCCAATTTCTTATATGGAAAGTACCCCCGTTGAATCTCTTCAAGCAGCCGGTAAAATTCCCGATACGCCATGTCGTATTGACTGCGGGAAATGGCTCCAACTTTCAAAGCAGCTTCTATCTCATCCTTGTCTTTTTCGAAAACTTCGCCGGTCGGCAGCAGAATCAAGTCCAGAAATAGGTCGTCCATAAAAGCGTTGCCATCTTCTAAACCGTTCAGAAGGCAGATGTCGATATACCACTGGACAATCTCCCCTTGCTCATCGTAAATTGCAGTGACAGTATGGTTCTTGCATTTCGGGAAGTATTGAAGCCACTGAAAGCCATTGTCTGCTATGCAAAGCTCCTTTCCTGTATGGCGGACCCACATCGGTTTTTCCACTGAGTCCAGAAATACCAAACCGACAACACCTTCGAATTCCGGAACCTTAACATATTCCTGTACATATCGCTTTTCTCGAAGGCGCTCCCAATTGGGCAAGTTTGCATATTTTCGTTTTAGCATCAAATCCCCTTCACCTCTCCTGATTTGCCGGATGCGCTCCGACTAGAAGCTTCTGCAGCTTCACCGCTGCATTTTGCGGCCTGACGTCTTTGTTTGACATTTCCCGGATGGGTAGCCAAACGGGTTCGTACTTGCCCCGGTTGCGCTCGGGATCCATGAATTCTTCCCCTTTTCCACTGCCGAACTCCCCGGAAAGGATGTCCGCTCCAAAGAAAAATTGCGTTCCTTCATATTGTTCCTGGACCAGGCAATCCCGCACTTTGACCACAAGTCCGAGTTCCTCGAAAACTTCCCTTTCAGCCGCTTGTTCCGGAGTTTCCCCTTCTCCTATGCCACCGCCCGGAAAGACGAAATACGTTTCATCTTTCCAGCTCCGTTTGATCAACGCAATCTGATTCTCCTTCAGCAAAACCGCTGCTGCCCTGTCTCTCATCGATATTCCTTCTTTCACGTGATTCTTTATTACCTACTATATCCATATTTCTTTTAAAGTTCTATAAAAGTTTACAATAACTTCCTTTTACCAGCTCCAGAATGAAAAAAGGAAGAAACCGCATATCCGGTTTCTACCTTTTTAAAGATTCAGTGCGCAATCTGCCCGCCTGCTTGTAGATAACGGGCATTAAATTCTTGTACAAATTGGTTGGTGATGGCCTTGTTATGGATGATCAAGAGATTCTCATCGTTGATATCTTCCCCGTTCGCGCTCCAATTGGTCGAGCCGACGATGACGGTAGGGTCGCTGTCGGTATCCGCATCCACGAGCATCGTTTTGCTATGGAGCTTGCGGGATTCGGCGTCTTTGTAGACAGGTGCCGGATTCGTCCAACGCGTATTCGGATTGTTGGCGCTGCCTTCGGCGGTCTGTCCCGTCATTTCGATGCTTGCCGACCACCATTGGGTCCAGAAGCTGCTGTCGAATACGCCTTTAACATCAAAACCTGTCAGTGTCCCTTTCTGATCTTCATAAGAACCTTCCCATTTATTCTTCAATTCATCGACCAGCACCTGATCGCTCCAGGCAAAGATTGTAAAGTAGGTTTTCAAGTGCGCCTCGTTACGGATCAGCTCGGCCATCCGCGCCACTGCGTTGTCACCCGGCGAAAAGAAAATTTCCACACGTTTGCCGCCGATCATAGCTTCATGTGCGGTGTTATCGGTTTTTCGTGAACTGAAATTCGCATTGTGCAGGTCTGGCATCAACGCAGCGGATCCCCACATCTCATTGAATTCTGTTACGTAAATTCCTGCTAACACATGGGAGTTCACTTCGACTACGTGGTTCTGGTTTCCGTCAAGGATGCCGTTCGCCATATTTTCATCAGACCCATAGAGTCCGGTCACCGTAAAGTTCCAGCTGCCGGTGAATACCCATGAGTCATCGATAACTGCAAATTTATTGTGCATCTGCGTTGACGGTGAATAATAGCCACCGTCCGTTTTCTGTTCGCCTTCGACCATCAAGTGTCCGGTCGTTTCTGTGTTTCCTACCACAATGGTCTTTTCTGTGATGTCAGCCGGACTTTCGGGCAGACCGTGGCTCCGGCGCTTTGCCGGATCTTCCACAGCCAGCATCGGCGACTCTGAAAATACGGTGATGTCATCCGCCGTGCCAAGTGCCAGATCGTTGCCGCGCACCAGCTTCTCTATGTACAGCTTCATCGTCTCAAAGCGTTCCGCATAGCTCGGGTCTGAAGCATCTTTGGCATCTGCAATGACCCGGACGTCCACACCTTCAGCAGCCTTTGCCACCAAAGCGTCCACGATTTTCGGCAAATTGATTTCATAAGTAGCAAAGTCTATGCTGCTTGTCGCCCCATTGATGCGTTCAATCAGCCGGTTTTCCAAGTTGACGTTGTAGTTCGCTGCGTTTCCGGGAGAAGCATACTCTTCCTGTGCGCATTTATTGAAATAAACATTGATGGCATCAGGAGCATCGGATACCTGGTTCAACTGTTCTGCAGAACTTTCGCATGAGCCGCCGCCCGGTGCCGCAGCATTGGAATTGGTTTTGCCGGGCGTCCCGTAGCCGCCTGTATACCCTTCAGCCGAAGACGCCCAATTGGCTGCGTTCGTACCGGCTGCGGCCGGATCGATCCGTTCCATGGACGCTTTTGTTGAATTGTCGCCGGCATGCCACGCGTCGACTTCATCGATGACCGTTCCTGTACCATCTTTTAGGAAAAGGTGCTCGCCTGCATTCCCTAACGCGCCGATATAAATTTGGTCAGCCGCAAAATCCGGCAAGGTCGCATCATCTGTCCGTTCCAGGACGAAAAAGCCTTTGGCCGGAACTGTTCCGGACAACTGAATTTCCGGAGAGCCATCGCTGCTTGAAAGTGTCCAACCAGTCAATGAAAGATCCGTGCTGTTGTTGTTAAAAAGTTCAATCCATTCGTCGTTATAATCTGTGGCCGTCCCCATCCAGGCGATTTCATTGATCGCCACATCCCCGATTGCTGCTGCATCGGCTTGTCGAACAGGGGTCCAGGAAGAAAAGATAAGAGCGAAAAGCAAAGTGGATAAAAGTAATTTTTTTGATATTTTTTCCATTTTTTCTCCTTCAAATTCAATTATTTGTATTCCGAGTCTTACTGTAACCGAACATAAGCCTTTTGCCTATAGACCTTTTGCAATGTTTAGTGAATTTACAATTCTTATTATCCCGTTCATAAGGCCTTAATATAGGGATGCCATAATGGGTGCGTAAGAGAATGAGAGGAGTTGGAGAGGAATATGAAAATTGCAGTGATCGGTGATTTGCATTATCCGGCTTTGGAAGACCATTTTGCATCTATCGAGGAAAATCGGCGCGTTTTTTACGAAACGTTTTTGGATCGTTTTTTCTCAGTGCCGGCGGATCTTTATGTTTCCATTGGAGACTTGACGAATTTCGGCCGCCGTGATGAACTGGACGAGATCTATTCCATCATCCGGAAGCACGGAAAACCTTTCAGGCATGTTTTAGGCAATCATGATCTCTACGCAATGCCGCGCAGCCAGGTCCTTTCCATTTCTGGGCAAGAGCGCTTTCATACACTCAGCACCGAGTCGGCTGTCCTGGCATTTCTCGATACTGCAAGGGAGCAGGATTACGACGATTGGGGCGGAACGATGGATGCTACACAGCAGTATTGGCTCGAAGCCGTCATAGAAGAGACAGCAGAGCGGCCGCTGGTCGTATTCGGCCATCATCCGGTGTTCTCCACGACGCTCCATTCCGAGAAAGACAAGCGCTGCATCCATCCGGATGTCCCGATTTGGCAAATACTTAGCATGAAACAGGGACCCGGCCTTTATGTCAATGGCCATAACCATGCCAATTCCCTGGCAGCCCGGAATGATTGGACATTTTTGCAGCTTGCTGCAGTTCTCGATGAACAAGCGGTGCGGGTGATCGAAATCACCGAATCCTTTATTGCCATTGATTCTGTGATGATTGACGATGAGGCATTAAAGAACCATGCGGAGGAAATCGGCAATGCCATCCCCCATTTCGCATTGAAGCGGAATCCGGTCGAAGATGCAGCTTATTTCAAATACATGATTCCGCTGCCCGGTTCTTCTATAGTAGAAAAACAGAAAGTATAAGTTCCACTTGATAAAAGCACAGCCGGCAATTGGATGCCGGCTGTGCTTTTCAAGCGTTAAGCTCTTTTTTGACCAACGATTTAACGAACAGGCAGCCCCAATTTCTTTTCGCAGCTTGAAAATTCACGAAAAACGCTGTGCCCGCTCCTGCACAGATGGTAGGATTAAAGTAAGAACCGGATTCTTGTTCCTGGAGAACCGGTCTTGTGCAACCCTTCAGAAGGAGCAGATGTGTTTATGAATAACCGAAGATTTGATAAAAGCTGGATTGGGCTCTTTCCCGGCCTTCTGCTCAGTTTGATCGTCCTTTTGGCGGGGATCTATGGTGCTGAAGCGATTGGCGCCGCGCTTTTGGCCGCAGGAATTTTACCGGAAGGAAGTTCTAGCCCGATTTCCGCTATTTTTGTTGCCATCCTGCTTGGCATCATCATCCGCAATACAGTCGGTCTGCCGGAACTATTCCTGTCAGGAATCGGCTTTGCTGTGAAGTATGCTCTCCGGGCAGGGATCATCCTGCTCGGCCTTCGGCTCAGTTTGACCGAAGCGTTGAAGCTTGGTGCGTGGGGACTGCCGCTCATAATCGCCTGCATTTCCGTCGGCCTGTTTGTCACTTTGTATTTTACGGCTAAACTGAAGCAGTCCAGCCGCCTTGGGACCTTGATTGCGACAGGGACCGGCATTTGTGGTATAACCGCAATTATGGCTACTGCCCCCGTAATCAAAGCAAAAGAGGATGAAATCTCCTATGCTGTTGCGAATATCACGATTTTCGGGCTTCTCGGCATGCTCTTTTACCCCTATCTGGCCCATGCATTTTTCGAAGGAGAACCGGTCAAAGCCGGCCTTTTCCTCGGCACCGCCATCCATGACACAGCCCAAGTGGCCGGGGCAGCCTTGATCTATGACCAGATGTATGATTCCAAGACCGTCGTCGATGTAGCGACAATTACAAAATTAACACGAAATGTCTTTATCATTGCTGTTATTCCGTTCGTTTCCTATTTGTTTTTCCGAAACGGCCGCAAAAACGGAACCGGCCAGGCTGGCGACTTGCCGAAATGGTATAAACTTTTTCCTTTGTTCATTTTAGGGTTCCTTCTTCTGTCGCTGCTGCGCACCATCGGCGATGCCACCGCTGCTTCCACTGGTGCCGCCTTCGGCTTTCTCTCGCCCGCGGATTGGGAGTCGTTCTACAGCTTCTGGAGTTCTTTCGGATCGACTTACGGTCTCGGGTTAGCGATGGCCGGAGTCGGTTTGTCAACGAATCTTAAAATATTCAAGGGGTTAGGAATCAAGCCGTTCTATATCGGGCTAATCGCCGCTCTCTCTGTCGGTGCCGTCAGCCTGCTGCTGATTTCATTGTTCGGCGGGTTCATCAAAATTTAAAAAATATATCATCAAGACAAACTATAATTTAAACCAACAGAGATTTATAAGCCCGACCGGGCTGACCACTTCGCTTTCCGTGGGCTCGGCTTCAGCCCATAGCTGTCAACTTTAGAATTTCCAGAAGACCCTTCTCATGATTTTTTTATTGCTGGAAGGGTTTCATCTGGGTTTAGAGAGGCAATGGAAATAATGAAGAACGCCAAATAAGCCACCTTCCGGCGGCGATTTTTAAGTTCTTCTAATTGAGTGAAAGGCGCTTCATGGCAGTCCCTCTGACGGAATTCGGCTTCCGTGCAGTTCTGGTGAGCAACCGGGTAATCAAAGGGATGTACGCCTGGAGCGTCTTCTTTTTTTGCCGGGATGCGTGATAGAGCTTCGGAAGAAAGTGGTTGGCGATGCTTCGGATCGCCACCGTCTCACTGATTTCTATTTCTTTTTCCTGCCAAATCACATTCCGGATCTGGTACGCAATCAGCTGGCTCAGCAGGTACATCAATAAGGTCGCATAGAGGTGGCAAAGCCAGCGCTCCCGCTTGACCAACTTGAAGTGATCGAGCCCAAAAAAAGATTTCATGCCCCGGATATTCCATTCCACTTGCCAGCGCAGCCGATACAGCTGCACCACGTGCTCAGGTGGGATCTCCTGCGGCACATTGGTCATATACCCGGTAATCCCAGCCAACTCCCAAACCATCGGTTTGGGTGTCTTTCTGGATTTCATTGCCCGCCGCTGCAGCTTTTCCCGCCGTTTCTCTTTGTGTTCCTCGCTTTGGGCAAGCAGCACGCAACGCGCAGGGAAATGGGCATCTCGTCCGAAGTAGACCTCTTCAAGTTCCAATACTTCTCCTGGCATCATCCGGTCACACAATCCGACCAGATCAATGCGCTGGTATTCGCTGCTCGCAATAACGGAGCCATCCGGATGATGGGCTGGAAAAGGATTCTTATAGGCGAGGTAGGCGTCGTTTCGGAACCTGGTCAAAAAATACCCCTCTTTTTCCTGAATCCCTTCAAACATGGCGAAATGGAAATAGCCGAGATCCTGCAGGCAGAGCTCCTGCCCCTCAAGAAACGGCACTCGTCTCGCCCCCATAACCGTATCATTGATGTTTTCCAAGTCCATACTGAAAAAGTGAAGCTGCCCGGTCAATACGTCAAACTCCTGTTGGATTTTCACATAGGCTTGGCGCGTCTTTTTCGCACGTTCTTGTGCCCAGCCGGGCACCTCAACGGATGTAGCATCCATCACAAAGAGCTGGGAAAAGGGCAAATCGGTCGCCAACGGATGCCGCAGAAGCGGAAGCAGTTGCTCGCAGAGCATCAGCTCCTGCACCAGCCGTCGGAGAAACTGGACGGCCTCCGGTGTGAATTTCTTGTCGATGGCATTTCGGCTGACTTCGAGGTGCTGTTCCATACTGAGGTTCATACTGAGCTCCTGCAGGCTCGGATCGATCAAGTTTCCATGAAAATCGAACAAGAGCGCCAAAAAATCCTGAGCACTAATTTTTCGCTTCCGCTGGATGAAGCGAGTCTCTTTGGCGATGGCATCAACGGTCTCATCTGACAAAAAAGAAAATAAGTGGTCAAGTAAGCCCGGAGCAATAACCATAAAAAAACTCCTCTCTAAGGTGGTATTCTTCCATACCATCTTTTGAGAGGAATTATGCTTTTTCTTAAGTTGACAGCTATGTCGGCTTCAGCCGCTTCCCTCGCTTCCCTCGGTCCAGGGTCTTCAGCTCGAGTCGCTCAGTCGCTTCGCTCCTTCACTGCTCCCACTGGAGTCTCGCGGCCAGCCGGGTCGGGAGCGTCAACTGTATCAAAAAGATAAGGTCGAGGCGTTGTTCCTACTTTGACCTGTTGGGTACAAGCCGCTAGCTTCAAGATCCGCAACGGAAGGCGGCGACTCCTGCGGGATAGCGAAGTGTCGAAATCCGCTCGGACGCTAGTCCGAGCTAGTTCGGCGCGAGCCCGCGGAAAGCGTCCGCCTGAAGTGGAGGATCCAATGTAGCTTCCATTAGTTCTATTCATCTAATTGAATAATTATTCTTTTGTATACAACCTTAGCCGCCACTCCGAAAGGAATGGCGGCTTTTCTCTGCTCGTTTATTCTTGTATCGCCGAATCAAATAGACCAGTTCAATACCAGACCGGCATGGGTCAAGCCGCCGCCAAAACCGTACAACAGCAGCTTATCATCCGGTTTGATTTTCCCTTCACACATCCCCTTATCAAGAGACAGGGGAATCGTCGCAGCCGAAGTGTTGCCGAAATATTCCAGGCTATAGACTGTCCGTTCAAGAGGCAATTTGCTCCTGCTGCAAATCGACTCGATGATCCGAAGATTTGCGCTGTGCGGAATAAACCAATCCACATCAGCAGCACCAATTTCGGCCTTTTCCATCAATGCTTTGACGCCTTTAGGAACCGTATTGACCGCCCATTTATAGACTTCCCGCCCGTTCTGCGCAACAAATCCGTTGACTGCCAGCTCTTCGCCGAACATGCGGGTTGCAAGATTGCTGCAATATAGATTATGGGCCTGTTCCCCGTTGGTTCCCATATGGGAAGCGATAAAGCTCGGTTTTTCCTCGTCGTGTTCCACCAGCACCGCCCCCCCGCCGTCACCGAACAGGATACAAGTGGACCGGTCGCTGTAATCGATGATTTTGGAAAAGGTCTCTGCACCGATGACCAATATCTTTTGGTTCAGTCCGGCTGTGATGAGCCCGTTTGCGACATGGAGCCCATAGGCAAAGCCGGCGCAAGCGGCATTCAAGTCAATTGTGCCGGTGTTTGGAATGCCCAGCTTCGCCTGTACCAAAGCAGCCACGCTCGGCGTTTTCATATCCGGCGTCATTGTACAAACAATGACCATGTCAACATCCTCAAGTGATTTTCCGAAGCGCTCTGCCAGATTTTCGACTGCTTTGATGCTGATGTCGCTTGTATATTCATGTTCACCGGCAATCCGTCGTTCTTTGATTCCTGTCCGCTGGACGATCCATTCGTCGTTGGTCTCCACCAACTCTTCTATCTGGTTGTTGGTTAGCCTCTGTTCTGGTACATATGAACCGACGGCTGTTATCCTGGCTTTTGAAGTGTACAAATCGATCGCTCCTTTATACATGCTCGTTCTATTCTAACACCAACTATTAGTATTAAGTACTAAAAAATGTCCGTAGAAGCCATTTTGTAGTATTGGCCTAGTTCCCATTTGGAGGAACAGGCAAAATTGCCAACAAATATAGCTTTTGTTCAACCATGAAAATTAACAGACAATTCTATCAATTTTCTATACACTTTCACTTACTACCAAGAAAGGAAGTGTTGTATGAAGAAATCATTGAAAATGGCAGCCATTATCTTGTTAGCCGGTTCACTATCCGCTCCTGCCGCTTTCGCGCAAAACGGCAACGTGAAAGAGTCACTCGTCGCCCTTGGCGATTCAATTCCTTTTGGCTATAATCTTGGTCAGAACAACAGGAATCCTGCGAAAACTGCTTATCCTTACTTGATCGGCGAAGAAGACGATTTACGGGTGCGGAATCTTGGTATTCCAGGCTGGCAGACAGACCAGCTTCTGGCAGCGCTTCAAAGTGATCAGAAATACCGCCAGGCAATTATACATGCAGATTATGTCGCTGTGACCATCGGCAATAACTACCTGCTCCAAATTCTACTCGAAACCGGTGCAAAGAGCGGCGGAAATCAGGATCTTTTCAATTTGCTGTTGCAGCAGAAACTGGCAAGCAGTGATGTGTTTGCAAACCTTTTGTCGATTTTGACTCAAACACGCGCTTTGACTGATGCACCGATTGTATTGTACAACGTCTACAATCCATTTCAGCTCAATGACCCGCTCCATTATGCAGCAGATCCGATCCTGCCTTTGATCAATGGCCAATTTGCGCAGTTGGCGTCCTTGTTCAGCGGAGTCTCCCTAGCGGATGCCAATGCAGCATTCGGCAACGACCAGGCAATTTATGTGATTCTAAGGGATATCCACCCGACGGCTGCCGGCCAGCAGGTCCTCTCAGATATCGGAATCGATGCGCTCGGATTGGATTAACTATTCCACTCTCAAAAGATGCAGCCATACCAACTGGCTGCATCTTCTTTTGCTGTGGGAGCATTTATTGCGATTTTCAAAGGGTCCGCCCTAACGGGAAGTACGTTCTGTTGGAATGAACGAATTCCCTGATAAAAACATGTGCTCTTAAGAAAGCGGTAAACGCTTTATCTGGAAGCAGCATAAACCTTTTTTCCTAATTCTGAATATTCCATGTACAATAACGAATAGTTATGCTAACTTTAGAAAAAATCAGAAAGAAAGAGGAGTGAGCTTTTTTGGATCATTTATTCGCGAAATTGGATAATATTTATGACGAAATGGTAGAAATCCGCCGATTTTTACATCAGAATCCCGAACTTTCCTTCAAGGAAGAAAATACTGCAAAATACATCGCGGATTATCATCGGAAGCTCGGCCATGAAGTCCGCGAGAACGTCGGCGGCAACGGTGTGCTGGCGTATTTGAAAGGCGCGAAGCCAGGGCCGACGGTGGCGCTGCGTGCGGATTTCGATGCCCTTCCCATCCACGAAGAAACCGATGTGCCGTTTAAATCACAGAATGACGGCGTCATGCATGCCTGCGGACACGATGGCCATACCGCTACGCTCCTCGGGCTGGCTAAAGCCTTGAACGGCATGCGATCGGAGATCGAGGGCACGGTTTTATTCCTTCACCAGCATGCAGAAGAATTGCCGCCGGGCGGCGCGATTGCCATGATCGAAGACGGCTGCCTTGAAGGGGTCGACGTCATTTTCGGAACCCACCTGCAAGCCCAGATGCCGATAGGCGAAATCGGCTATCGCTCCGGTCCGCTTCAAGCAGCACCGGATCGCTTTGATATTAAGATCATCGGCAAAGGTGGACACGGGGCAAATCCTCACGAGACCAAAGACAGCATTGTCATCGGCGGCCAACTGATCGGCAATTTGCAGCAAATCGTCAGCAGGCGAGTCGACCCACTTGAATCGGCAGTCGTTTCGGTCTGCAATTTCGAAGCGAAAAATCCGTACAACGTCATTGCCGACACGGCTTCGATGACCGGAACAGTGCGGACCTTCAAGGAAGACATCCGTAATTTCATCGAAACTGAGATTGAACGCATCGTCAAAGGAACTTGCTATGCTGCAGGTGCTGATTATGAATATACCTATATGCGTGGCTATCCGACTACGGTGAACCATAAGGAAGAGACCGAATTCGTTGCCCGCCTTGCCGGAGATGTGCCAGGAGTCGAAGCCGTAAAGGAAACGGAGCCGATTATGGGAGGCGAGGATTTCTCTTATTACCTGCAGAATGTAAAAGGGACGTTCTTCTTCACTGGCGCGAAAAATCCGGAGTGGGCAGTATCGTTCCCCCATCATCACCCGAAATTCGATATCGATGAACGGGCCCTTTTGATTGCTTCGAAAGTGCTGGGTTCTGCAGCATTGAACTATATGAAAAGCGGCGTTAAAACAGCGGAACCCGCAACCCGATGAAAGAAATAATAAAACACTTAAAAGGGGTCGATGAAAATGGCTGAACAATCTTTGAAGATGTGGAAGGATTGGCGCCTGCACTTGGTCGTGCTGGCAATCGTAGTTGTTACAGAGTCCATCGGAACGCATTCCATTCCGCTCGGGCCCGGCGTAATCCTATTGCTCCCGATGCTTTACGCCGTCATTATCGGGCTCGCACTTTACTTCACGCCGCTCGTTAAAGACAAGCAATCCATCAATGCAGAACCGCTAGTATTCTTATCAGTAGCCGTCCTGATTGCCAAGTTCGGCGTCCAGGCAGGTCCGGCAATTCCCCAGATAATCGAAGCAGGACCTGCCTTACTGCTTCAAGAGTTCGGAAACCTCGGAACGATCTTCCTTGCGCTTCCGCTGGCTGTGTTTCTCGGCTTGAAACGTGAAAGCATAGGCATGACGCATTCCATCGGCCGGGAAGCGAATCTTGCGTTGATCACCGATAAATACGGCCTGTCTTCACCTGAAGGGCGGGGCGTCATGGCGATGTATATTTTCGGTACTGTTTTCGGATCGATTTTCATCGGCCTGATCTCCGGATTTCTGGCAACCGTTACGCCTTTGCATCCGCTTTCCTTTGCCATGGCTACCGGCGTCGGCAGCGGAAGCATGGCGGCCGCTTCTCTCGGGCCGCTCGTTGCGGCTTTCCCGGATATGAGCGCCCAACTGACGGCCTTTTCCGGGGTCAGCAATTTGATTTCCTCGGTCACCGGCTTGTATATGAGCATTTTCGTCGGCTTGCCGTTGACTGTGAAGATGTATGAAATCTTATCCAGAAAAAAAGACCAGAAAGTTAAAGGGGGCGCCGAATATGTTAAAAAGCCTTAAGGAATGGGTGCTTGTTTTTATGATTATCGGGGCCATCATGTTGATCGGCAATTGGATTGGCTATGACATCATGCCGCTGACGGCCTTGCCGGGGCTGGCTGTTTTGATCGGCATCAGCATTGCCGGCCTTGTCATCCACCGGCTCCTCCCGTTTCAGATGCCCAGCATCGCCTATATCGGCATACTCGGACTGGTACTGACACTCCCGGGCATGCCGGGGTCGGAAAAAATCGTCGAGTGGACCGGACAAGTCAGCCTGCTCGCAATCGCTACGCCGATCCTTGCATATGCCGGTGTCTCCATCGGCCGCTCATGGCATGATTTTGTGGCTTTGGGTTGGAAAACGATTGTGATCGGGATGTTCGTCCTGCTCGGTACGTTCCTTGGATCCGCTCTAATTGCAGAAGTTGTCTTGAGAATGCAGGGCATCATCTGAACCGTTTCTTAACATCAGCAAAATTGAATTCGGCAGTCCAACAAAACCATAAGAACGCAAAAACACCTCCCCGGCTTTAAACCTGGGAGGTGTTATATTTTATTAATCCAGTGCTTCTTCTGCGTCAATCAAACCGAATCCGGCATATTTGTCATAACCCGTCTTGAACACGTCTTCTGACGAAGATTGGATCAAGTGCTTCACTTGTGCAGGGTTTAACGTATCTTTACCGTGCTGGGCAATGATGACGCCTGCCAAGCCTGCCACTTTAGGTGCAGCCATCGAGGTTCCGGCTTTATAGCCGTATTTGCCGCCAGGGATGGTAGCCAGTGCCAAGTAGGAATTGTCGCGTCCAGTCTTTGTAACCGGATCGTAGTTCGGCCCTAAATCTCCGCCTGGTGCCATGACATCAATCTTTCCGACGCCGTAGTTGGAATAGTAGGCCAGATTTTTGTTCGCTCCGCCGGCTGATACGCGGATCAATCCTTGGCTGCTTGGGCTTCTATGCGTTGCGCCGAGATCATCGCCTGAAATCGTCCCTGGGCTTGTGATATCCAAAGCGTTGTTTCCAGACGAGCCGACCACTGTTACACCTTGCTGGATTGCGTATTGGATTGCGCGGTTGAACAAACGCATATCTGCTGCAATATCAGCGGTTTGCTGCTCAGGATCCTGCAGCCAATCATATCCGCCAAGCGACATGTTCACCACATCGACGTTGTCATCGGCAGCTGTCTTCAAGGCATCTGCAATGCTTGCCGTCGTCGCTCCGCCGGTCGGACCGAATACACGGTAAGCGGCCACTTTCAAATCTGGTCCTACTCCCATCGTCCGCCCGTTTGCGGCAATGGCGCCGGCAACGTGCGTTCCGTGGCTGTTTTCATCCATCGCATCCGGGTAGCCCGGCACGAATGATTTTCCGTACGCATAATTGTCTTTCAAATCCGGATGATTGTAATCGATTCCGGTATCCACCACAGCGACGACGATATCTTTGCCATCCACAGATTTGCCGGTACCTCCCGGCAATTCCCAAGATGCGCCGTCATTGGTCACTTGTTTGATATCCCACTGAAGGGAATTGTAGAGATCCGCATTTTCACCGACTGAATCTGTAGCCGCTTCTGTACTGAGGGCAGGCGCTTCAGGGAATATGATACGCTGGACATCTACATCCAATACATCAGAAGATTTTTTCACTTGCGCTAGGAAATTCGGATTTGAAGATGCCACTTCCACCGCACCCAATTTTGCCAATTTAGTCGTTACTTCCCCGCCTGCCTTGGCTAACACATTTTCATAGCCGGCTGGCAAGCTGTTCTGAGTTTTAAATACAACAATATAATCCTCTTTCGACGCTAGCGTCTCTTCAGCACTTACAGTTGTCCCTAATAATGTTGCGGCGCTTAATGCCACAGCTAATGTACCTGCTGCAAATTTCTTTTTCATCGGTTTCGGTATCCTCCTAGTAATCGTTTCATTTTTCATTTTATTCAAACTACTCAATAACGTCAACCAACATTTCCCTTAATATGGTTAAATATGGATGTAATGTTCATATCGCCACGCCGGTACCGTTGACATTTTTCATAGAAATAAAGTATGATTCCGCTGAACAGTCAAAAAACAACAATTTTCAGCAGCGGACTGGCATATCCCTTAGCCTATTTTCCCTTGCGAAAAATGATTGATAATACCTGCTTTTTATATAGGTTCGATTGATAAAAGCAAGCAGCCAAGCCCTTAGGAAGAGGGCTTGGCTGCTTCGTATTGCCTTGTGAACATAGAGAGTGGTTTTTCCCATCAAGAATGAAAATCTTTTTCAACCGCCTGGATGACCGCATCAGAAAAGACTTCCAGAAAATATTCCCCCCACTCGGCTTTTGCCGGTCTGGGATCGCCTAATATGCCCACATCGGTAAGCCCGATGATTCCTTCTTTGAACAGTTTTCCCAACGCCTCATCGGTCAACGGACCGATGTAACCCGGCTTCGCTTTCTTCATGTCCACCAGCTCGGGCGCGATATGCAGCATGACGGAGGTCTCCATCGCTCCGCCATGGCCTGTGCTGCCTTCCGCCAGATCGTATTTTTGTTCAAACTGCAACATCAAATCCAATAGTTGGCGAAGCGTCAAAGCACTGCTGATCTGCATGTCCGGATGTATTTCCCGCAGATTCTTGACTAGGCTTTCATTTTCATTGAAGTTGCCGCCATGGGATGAAAAAATTACTGCTCTTTTAAAACCGTGCCTTTTATAGCTCGCTAAATAATCTTCTATTATCCCCCGGTAGATTTCCGGACGGAGCGTCAAGCTGCCGGACATCGGCAAATGATGGTCCGACAAGCCTGGCCGGATTACCGGTGCAACCAGTGCGTTGCCCATTTTTTTGGCTGTACGTAATGCCACAGCCTCACCGATCAAAGTGTCTGTAAGCTCCGGCAGGTGGAATCCATGCTGTTCAACGGAAGCGGTACAGATGATCACGGTATCCATTCCAGATTCGACTTTTCCTTTAATGGTTTTCCAGTCCATGAGTTCGAGCAGGTAGTCATTGTTATTCAGTGCAATCTCCTCCTTGTTTCATTTTCCAGATAATTTTTAAAGACTCTATAGGTTCTTCGCCGCCCTCTCATTTATCCCCTCTTCAGAAACGGATTTCCATAAAAAAGAACAACCTCCAAATGGAAGTTGTTCAGATCGGACATGTCAGTCGGCTTCCGTTTGTTCTGCGGGTTTAAGGAGGCGGACCTGTCTTGGCTCGACGAAAATATTGCGCTTGTGCCAACGGAAATATGGGGCATGTTCCGAGGCCGCCGGAACTTTGGCACCTTTAGCGAGGCCATAAACCGGATAGAGCTGTTCCGGTATTCGGCTGGCAACGCGCAAACTGCCGCCTCCGGTAAACGCGATCAAGCCGGCTGTGTAAAGCGCTGCATGGTTGGCGCATAAAAGAATGCCGTTATAAGGATCCAACCGTTCGGCATCCGTGCTGTCTTTCCATGGTTTTGCATAGCTTGAGGCCATTGCTTCCTCAATAGCAATGCCGCAAAGCGGACAGCCTTCTTGCCAAAGGGCCTGAAGGTTCTTGCGGAACTGAACCTTGCCCCACCGCATTTTTGTTTTGATGTCCATTTCCATCTCTGAAATCATGGTCAAGAGGGGATTGTGCTTTGTCCTTCTGACCACTTCAATTGCAAGTTCCAATTGCTCTTCTTCCACAGCAAAGAAGTTTTGGGTGCTCACGAGCTCCAATAAACGCATCGCCAGTTCCTCATTGCACGGATAGAGGTAACCTGAGTTGCCGCTTGCGTCTTCCTGGAACGGTGAATATTTCAATGGCAGCAGCGGCTGGATTTCGCTGAAATGTTCCCGGACCGACAGCGGAAAATCGAGTTCCAGATATCTTGCGCCCGCAATAAATGCTTCTTTGGAACGGTTCGGCACTCCGCCTTGATGGCACCCTTCTTCTATTAAGCTGATGGCGACAATCTCGCCTTTGACGTAATGGAAAACATGGTCGCCTTTTTGAAGCTCCTTCATCCGGTTCCATGAATGCGGCACCATGCCGGATTTATCGATCTGTGGCGTCCATAGAATGCCTGCATTCCGTTCTTCGTGGTAAGTTTCTCCTTGCATGACGATAAAGCTGTTCATGAAATGCCTCCTACTGTCTGCTTCCTTCTTTCCATTTTAACGCAAAAAGCCTTTTTCTGCCTGATTGGCAAAAAAGGAAGCGCGGGATCCAGTTAAGAGCATCTTTTTGCATTTCACTTAAAGGTAACTGTGAACAGAAGACAGAAAAACAGCTTTACAACACGATTTCGAGCAATTTCTTAGACGCAGTTGAATTCATTGATCGGAACTGAACGGTATGCAGGAAAATACTCGGTGTTCGCCGGAACATTCATCCGCACGCATAATTCCTGGTAGACCTCTCGGTTCCAGATTTTGCGGCCGGCATGGAACTTAAAGCCGCTTTGGGCACCGAATCCTTTTTTGAACTGGAGCAAACTGTCATCAGCTTCATTTGTCCGACCGCCTCCGCCATGGATAAGGTCAATGCCATGGGCTTTGCCCCACAGTGCCAATGCATAATAAAGCACGCTAGCGGGTGCCAAGCGGTTGAATTCGGATAGATGGCCAGACAGATGGGTATGCGCAAGGTTGTTAAAGACCAGATTGACCGCTGCACCGATTACGCGGCCCTCGAAGAGCACTTCTATGAGCAGCACATGTTCTCCGAGCAGTTCCATCAGGCGATTGAAATAGTCGTCTGCAAAATAATAGAAGGCATCCGCCCCATTGCGCTCCATCGTTTGATAGTAGATGCTTTTAAATCCGCTCAGATCTGTTGGTTGCAGAGTGGTCCGGTACTCCACTCCCGCTCTCAGCGCTTGGCGAATGTTTTTTCTTACTGATTTCGAGAATTCCGCTTCGACCGGGTCGGCGTATGCTTTCAAATTTGTGCCGACGGTTTCCCGAAGATACGCCACATCATAGCATGAACGGAAATCTTCCGCATTGCCGGACAGCGGATGGAAACGGATAAATTCGCTGACCACGTAATTGCTGGAGCAATATTCCTGAAAAGCTCCTTCGAACGCCGCTACCAGCTCAGCCTGCCGCCCTTCTTCACATTGCAGGATCTGAGGGCCACCATAGCCGTAAGGTGTAACCAGATCATAATAACGACGACCTTGGAGATTCAGCGGGATTTCGCGTTTGATGAACAGGTGCCTGATTACCCCCGCATCGTGGCGGAACTCAAAAATTTCAGCAACACCATTTTCTATTTGCTCGAACAGTCTGCCGTATCGCTCATCAAAATAGACGTCCTCCATACGATTTCCCCCTCATCCGCTTGCGGCTAGAATCCAATAAAGCGGCATTTTTGACGCATTGCCCTTCATTAAGTCGAATCCGTCACTTCAGTTTCAATAAAGTATAGACGAGAAAAGTGAAATTTAGATGAAAAAATCAGATATTTCTGTCTTCATCTACTACTATTTTTCTGATGATTAAACCATACCTTCTTTTTATTTATCATCCCCATACACCTTCATCCTCAATCCGTTGTTTCGGATTCTGCAGATGATCGGCTAACGAAAAAAGCTCCCTTAGTTGTGAACTGAACCCCAAATGGTAGACACTTTATAAAAGTGACCCCATTTGGGGTTTTTTCTATTTTCACACCCCGGTATACTG
>NZ_JBHUFW010000020.1:0-17461 GCF_042681545.1 Planococcus chinensis | reverse complement strand
ATTTGATTGCTCAAATACTTGCTGGCGTGCCGCCGTCCCGAAGGACGCACGGCTCGCTTTGATCTGCGTGAGCTGATCAGTAATTAAGTCACGAACGCTTTGATGTGGAAGACCTGTGCTCCGATTGCCTTGCGGCCACCTTCGCAAAAGCCGTTCTCGCGCCTTGGCGCTCGTGACGTCTTTCGTTGACGTTTTGCTGTTCAGTTTTCAAGGTTCATGTTGTGCGCCAGTTGTTATTTCGTTATATGCTTTTCTCTTGGCGACTTGTATTATACTATAGCATTATTCTTTAAGAGTCAACACTTTCACGTATCTTTTTCTAAAAAGATATTATTTCAATATCACAATAAAGTTTCTTCTATATAAGCGCATTTTATGGCGCAGGCAATTCCATGGCCGAATCATTGGTTCTCGTGCCAAAAAAAGAAAAAAGGCAGGGCATAAAAAGCCGCTGCCTTTCATTTCATGCTCATCTTTCGAATCCGCGCTTCTTTTAGCAGGAAAAGGTTTTTGCTTTCGCTGATTTTCCTTTCCGCCGCACAAAGCTGGTCGTATTCCACAGACAACTCTTCGAGTGCCTGGGCTTTCTCCCATTCCTGCTTTGTCTCCAGAAACTGGCGGATCAATTGCACATCAAATTCTCTTTTTAATTTCCCTCTTTTTGAAAACACTTGTCTTTCTCCTCTTTACAGCTCGCGCCGGCCTTCCATCGCTTTGGACAACGTCACTTCGTCTGCATACTCGAGGTCTCCCCCAACCGGGAGGCCATGAGCGATGCGGGTGGTCCGGATGCCCGACGGTCTGACAAGGCGCGAAATATACATGGCGGTCGCTTCCCCTTCGACGGTCGGGTTGGTCGCCAGGATCAACTCTTTCACTTCTTCGTCCTGCAGGCGCTTCAACAACGACGGTACGTTAATGTCTTCTGGACCGATGCCGTCCATCGGAGAAATCGCCCCTTGCAGCACATGGTACAAACCCGTGTAGTCGCGCATCTTCTCCATCGCAATAACATCTTTCGGATCCTGGACTACACAGATCGTCGAACGGTCGCGCTGCGGATCTTGGCAGATATGGCACGGATCGATATCCGTGATATGTCCGCAAATCGAGCAGAAGCTCAAGTTCCGTTTCGCATCCACCAAAGCTTTCGCAAAATCAAGGACCGTATCTTCCTTCATTCCGAGCACAAAAAATGCCAGCCGGGCCGCTGTCTTTGGCCCGATTCCTGGCAACTTCATAAAACTCTCCATCAATTTGGTAATGGGTTCAGGGTAATGCATTGTATATACCTCCTAGAACATGCCAGGAATGTTTAAGCCCTTAGTGAATTTCCCCATTGTGGAATTCGCATGTTCATCCGCTTTTTTAAACGCTTCGTTTGTGGCGACAATCAATAGATCTTGAAGCATTTCAACATCTTCCGGGTCAACAACAGAAGGGTCCAATACCACGTCTTTCACTTCTTTATGTCCCGTGACAGTGACTTTGACCATTCCGCCGCCGGCTGTCCCGTCAAAAGTCAATGTCCCTAGCTCTTCTTGAGCCTCAGCCATTTGTTTTTGCATTTTCTGCATTTGTTTCATCATGCCTTGCATATTTCCCCCACCGCGCATAATTGTTTCCTCCTTCAGGTTATGTGATTAGTCATCATGGATTTCGACAAAATCTTTGCCGAACAGCCGCTCCGCTTCAGCGATGAACGGATCTTCCTCCGCCGCTGTGCCTTCAGCTGAAAATGGATGTTCGTCTTCAGAGTCCGGCTGCTTTTCTTCCGCTCCCGCTTTCAATCCGTTGCTTCTGATGAACTCTTCCCGGATCTTCAGCCAGCTTTCATCCGGCACGAAAATCGGCATGTAGGCCTTGCCGGTATACTGCTCGAGGAGCTGGCTGAATGTAGCGGCAAACGTCTGGTTATCGGCAGCCATCTGACAATGAATATCATACTTGAATTTTAACACAAAAGCATCTGTAGAAGCCGCTACCGGCTCTGCTTCGTTCAATAAAGCCGCATGCGATTTCTGCAGTTGGCCCATGACGGCCGCCCAGTTGGTTTTGATCGCCTGAATATCCGGCTTGGTCGCATTGCTCAGGACGTCCTGTATGCGCACAACCGGCACTTTATAGCTGCTTTGTGAGCGCTGGCGCCGCTTCGGTTCTGCCGCAGCTGCCGGAGCCTGGCCTTCGCCGTTTTTCAATTGCTGTTGAAGCTGGATGATCAATTGCTCGAGATGGTTCACTTTCGCTTCCAGCTCCGGTGATGCAGAAGCGGATGAAGACACCGCAACCGGCGCATCCGCCTGAACCATTCTCAGCAAGGCGGTTTCCAGGTAGATTTTCGTATGGTTCGAAAACCGCATTTCCTGCTGCGTCTTTGTCAGCACGTCAATCCAGGAATAGAGCGTTGCCGGATCGAATTGCTTCGCCAATTGCTCGAACCGTTCTTCATGCGCTGCAAGTTCCAGCATATCGTGGAGGTCAGGCGCCGTTTGAATCAGCAGCAAGTCGCGGAAGAAGGTAATGAAATCTTCCACCAGCCGGACCGGGTCTTTCCCGTCGCGCACCAATTGTTCCAAAAGGGTCAAGGCTTGGCCAATATCCTTTGCCAGCAGAGCTTCTGCAATGGCGTAGAACATATCCTGGCTGATGGACCCCGTGACAAGCAGGGCATCTTCAACAGTCATCTGGTCTCCGCTGAAAGAAACCACCTGATCGAGCAGGCTCAGCGCATCGCGCATGCCGCCGGCTGCCGCTTGGGCAATAATTTTCAATACATGTTCGTCGTAGGGAATATCCGCGTCCGTCAGCACTTCAATCATGCGTTCAACGATGTCCGCTTGCGTGAGCCGCTTGAAATCAAACCGCTGGCAGCGTGAAATGATGGTCAACGGCAGCTTATGCGGTTCGGTTGTCGCCAAGATGAACACCACATGTTCCGGGGGTTCTTCCAGCGTTTTCAGCAAAGCATTGAATGCGCTGTTGGAAAGCATATGGACTTCATCAATGATATAGATCTTAAAACGGGAATTCGCAGGAGCAAACCGGACTTTTTCAATGATCTCACGCATTTCTTCAACGCGTGAATTCGAAGCGGCATCGAATTCGATGACGTCCGTATTCGACCCTTCCGTAATGCTTAGGCAAGAAGCGCATTCATTGCACGGTTCCGCCACTGGCGCCCGCTTGCAGTTGAGGGCTTTCGCAAAAATCTTGGCCGCACTGGTCTTTCCTGTGCCCCGCGGTCCTGAGAACAAATAAGCATGGGTGGTCTTATTGTAGAGGAGAGCATTTTGAAGGGTTTGTTTGATATGCGACTGGCCGGACATCTCAGAAAAGGACTGCGGCCGGTACACACGATAAAAAGCTTGATACGCCAACGTTATTCTCCCCTTTTGTAGTAAGTGTTTTCCGTCTCTCCATTATACCATAAATACAGGGTCCCCCTGAATGATTTCCCCTGAAAAACACAGCGCTTTTCGGGACGACTGAAGGGCTCCAAAGCTGAATATAAACAACAAAAAACCTGCCCGCATAAATGCGGACAGGCCTAAAGTTAAAGTTAATGCCGTGCACCTTTCTTTGACTGCTGTACACAAGCGTTACCCTTGTCGTTAGCTCGATCTAGGCAACCCCGCGGCACATGAAAAGATCCACTTAATGCTGCTTCCTTCCGGACCTGACATGGTTCATGGGTTTCCATTGCGCAGGACCCAAATGTCAACACTACGTGCAAGAGGCAGACCCTGCATACAAACAGCCTAGGAAAGGAATTCAGTCCTGCTGAAGCGGATTGCAGGTTACAGGACACCGCTATCTTCCCACCTAGCACGGCATTTATTAGTATACGGAGTATCCGGGGAAAAATCAATCATAAGCATTTGATATAGTGAATTGAAGCGTGAACTGCCTGCCAGAGGGGCTTGGCAACAGCTTTCCCGAAATTCTTCAGAAAAAAATCAGCGAAAGTGTTGACACCCATATTACGTTCATGATAAATTAATTCTTGTCTGATACGGAGGAATACCCAAGTTTGGCTGAAGGGATCGGTCTTGAAAACCGACAGGGGAGTCAAATCCCGCGGGGGTTCGAATCCCTCTTCCTCCTCCATTTTTTGAATTTACGCGCATATAAATTCGAGATTGGATTCGTTACGAAAGTAACGAATTTTTCTTAAAGTTTATATGTCTGAACATTTTTAATACATAGTGAAAACAGGCAGCCCTCGGCTGCCTGTTTTTTTGTTGTTATCTCCTTTTATTTCCCGGGAAATAAAAACCCCGGACAGCTGAATGTCCGGGGGTTTGGTTATCTTTTTAAAACGGCTGTCTGCTGGAGGAAGTTGCCGATCCGCTCCACGATACGTTCGGTGCAGTCCGGATCGTTCATCAAATCATAATCGTTGATGTTCAGGCGCAGCACGGGGCAACCGTTGAACGAATTGATCCATTTTTCGTAGCGTCCGTGCATTTCCACCCAATATTCCACTGGCGTCTGCTGTTCCATCGTGCGCCCGCGTTCATGGATGCGGCCAATGATGTCATCAAGCGACCCTTCCAGGTAAATCAGCAGATCCGGATGCGGGAAGTAAGGCGTCATGACCATCGCTTCGAAAAGATTCGTATACGTTTCGTAGTCGACCGCGTTCATCGTGCCTTTTTCCTGGTGCATCTTTGCGAAAATGCCTGTATCTTCGTAAATCGAACGGTCCTGGACAAAGCCGCCGCCGTATTCGAACATGCGCTTCTGCTCCTTGAAGCGTTCGGCCAAAAAATAGATCTGGAGATGAAAGCTCCACTTTTCGAAATCATCATAGAATAAATCCAGATATGGATTGGTGTCGACTTTCTCAAACGAAGTGCGGAATTGCAGCGCTTCAGCGAGCGCTTTGGTCATCGTCGATTTTCCGACTCCGACAGTTCCGGCAATGGTGATGACTGCATCTGACGGAATGTCGTATTTTTCACGTAAGTTCATACTGATAGGCTCCTTTGTTGTAAAACTTGATCCACTTTTTGCAAAATAAGCTCTAAGTCGTCGGCATTCTGGACAAAATCGATTTCGTCCCCGTTAATGCGGAGCACCGGAATCTCCGGATGCTCCCGCTCAAACCGTTCGATGAATTCATGGTAATCGGCAGCGAGCTGCTCCATGTATTCCGGCGCGATCATCTGCTCGAATTCGCGTCCGCGCATTTTGATGCGGGCCATCAGCGTATCCAGGCTCGCATGCAAGTACACGACCATATTCGGCGTCGGCATATCTGCCGTCAGAATTTTATAAATGGATTCATATTTTATATATTCGCTGCCCGGCAATGTGCGCTTGGCAAAAATCAGGTTCTTGAAAATGTGGTAATCGGCCACGACAGATTCACGATTTGAGATGAATTTCTTCTCGATATCGGCAAGCTGCTTGTAGCGGTTGCACAGGAAGAACATTTCCGTCTGGAAACTCCATTCTTCGATGTCTTCGTAAAATTTATTGAGAAACGGGTTCTCATCAACAATTTCCTTTAGCATCTGAAATTGGTATTGTTCAGCAATCGCTTTTGTCAGTGACGTTTTGCCAACGCCAATCGGACCTTCTACGGTGATAAATGGCACCGGCATGGGAAGTTCCCCTCTTTCTGTTCAAGTGTTGTACAGTGCCCTTAATTTTACCATAGACTCCCCAGTAAAAATACAAGAAAAAACACCCATCCGTCAATGGATCGGTGCTTTGAATGTACCGCCGTGCACTTCCTGGGTAGCCATGATTGTCAGGAATGCCTTCGGGTCGATGTCCGAAACAATCTGCTTCAGTTTCGTCAGCTCAAGGCGGGTGACGACCACATAAATGACGTCTTTCGGCGTTTCCTTGAAGCCGCCTTTGCCGTGCAATTTGGTGACGCTTCTGCCGAGCCGGGAATTGATGGCATCCCCGAGCTCGTCATATGCATCGGAAACGATGATGACGGACTTCGTATCGTCGAGCCCCTGGATGACCGTATCAATTGTCTTGGATGCGATGTAATACGTCAGGATCGAGTACATCGCCTGCTCCCAGCCGAGCACGAAGCCGGCCCAGGTGAAGATGAAGACATTGGCGAACATGACAAATTCACCGACGGAAAACGGCAGCTTGCGCGTCAGCAGAATTCCCAGGATCTCCGTGCCGTCGAGCGCGCCGCCGTTCCGGATAACAAGGCCGACGCCCGCACCGAGGAGCATGCCGCCAAAAACGGTCGCAAGCAAGGGATCTTCGACGAATCCCGGAATCGGATGCAGCGGAAATTCAATGATTGCCAGCGCTACAATGGCGAAGATTGAAGAAATGAAGAAGCTTCTGCCGATGTGCTTGTAGCCGAAAAACAGGAACGGCAAGTTGATGAACACCAGCAAAATGCCGAACGGCACCGGCGATAAATAATCCAGGATCAATGAAATGCCGATAATGCCGCCATCAATGATGGCATTCGGCACGAGGAAGAGCTCGATTGAAACAGCGGCCATCGTGGCGCCGATCAAGATGAAGACCAGACGCCGAAGCATATGCCCCAATGTCTCTTTTTTATGTTCTTTGACCATCCAATCGCTCCCCGGCTATGTATCGTATGCGTTAATTTTACGCCTTTTCTTTCCTTTTGTCTTTGCCCTGCTGTAATATTCCCGGCTGGGATGCTACACTTTCCTTTAAGGAGCGATGAATCATGAACGGTATGGAACAAGACCATTATTACATGCAAATGGCGATTGAAGAAGCGGAGAAAGCCGCCGCAAAAGGTGAAGTGCCGATCGGCGCCGTAGTTGTCCATCAGGGCGAAGTCATTGCGCGGGCCCATAATTTGCGGGAGACTACCCGGAATGCGGTGACCCATGCCGAACTCCTGGCCATCCAAGAAGCCTGCCAGAAGCTCGGCAATTGGCGCCTGGAAGAAACCATCCTTTACGTAACGTTAGAGCCTTGTCCGATGTGTGCAGGCGCCATCCTGCAGGCGCGAGTGCCGCGCGTTGTCTACGGCGCACGCGATGCCAAGGCCGGCGCTGTCGATTCACTGTACCGGCTGTTGAACGACGAACGGTTCAACCATCAATGCGAAGTGACGGAAAACGTAATGGCGGAAGAATGCGGCGGGCTTCTCACCCGGTTTTTCCGTACACTCCGTGAAAACAAAAAGAAGCAAAAGCAGGCGGCTATGGCTGAGAACACCCAGGACAATCAAGAATGAACGACCGGGCGCCACGCCTCCAAAAAGCTCAGAGAGTAGCACTCTGAGCTTTTGCTGTTTCATGAACCGCCCCAATCGGCATTTTCTTAATGATAATCTTTCGATACATTCCGCCGAATATGAGTCCAGCGTCCTCTTCTATGGCTCCAAGCTCTTTGTACTTTTCGTACATTTTTTCAAAATCGAGGCCAATATCAGTTCCTAACAATTTGATCAGCGGCCTGGCTGCTTTTTGCAGCGGCGAAAGCCCTTTGTTTTTTGGGGCAAATTTGTCAAAGATGATCATTTCCCCGCCGGGCTTTAATACTCTTAGCATTTCATTCAAGCATTTCCCCGCATCTGGAACAACTGACAAAACAAGGCTTCCGATAACGGCATCGAAATGGTCGTCCGGAAAATGCATGTTTTGGGCGTCCATCTTTATAAATCGGATAGAGGAACCTTTGAATTTCCCTCTTGCTTTGCGCAGCATATCCTCCGAATAGTCTATCGACGTCACCTCTAGTTTTTCATGGTCGATCCGCTCCAAATCCGCACCGGTTCCTACTCCGACAACTAGGATCTTCTGGTTTTCAGCAAAGCCGGCTTTGCTGAAAATCTCCTTTCGTGCGCTGAGGAAGCGGCCCGAGTTAAAGAATTTATCGTACACAGGAGACCACATCTTGTAGATCACCCTATTCCACCGGTTGTTCATTATTAACCCGCCCCCTTTTAGCTGATATGTACAGTCAATTCGCAGTTTCTCTTTATTAGTATTCGAACTTGGACGTCCTATTCCTCTTTTCAGTTTTCGATCGCCTGACGCCAGAAAAGCGCACACACCAAAACCCGGGTCCAAACCAGTAAAGGTTTTGTGCCCGGGTATCTGCTGAAACCATTGTTTCTTCCTGTTAGCCCTGTTGCGTCACAGGACGTCCGCTTTTTCTTCGTTTATAAACCGGTCAATCAACATGTTCAGGATATGGGCCTGCTCATGATGGACCCAATGGGTCGCTTCTCCGACGAATACCAGCTCGCCGTCCTCGCAGAAATTCATGCTTTCCTTCGCCAGCATCGGAGACAGGAACTGGTCGCCGATTCCCCAGATCAGGCGCACGGGAACGGTGATTTTCCGGTCCGGCGTCTGGTGCATGCTGCCTTGCAGGAGTGCGCGGTACCAATTCAGCATTCCCGTCAAAGCACCCGGCTGTGCCCACGCTTCTTTGTACAGCTCGAGCTCTTCATCGGAGAACGTGCCGGGCCGGCTCGTAGATACCAAACTGCCGACCATCGTCTTGAAGTAATCCGCAGCCATCGCTTTTTCCGGCAACTCCGGAATCTGGAAAAATGCCATGTAGGAGCTTTTCACCCATTGCAGCGGATTTTTCGCCATGACGCGCGGCATCGCCTTTGGATGCGGGATATTGACCGCAATGAGCAGTTCCACAAGATCCGGTTCCGTCGCCGCCAGATGCCAGGCGACCGCTCCGCCCCAGTCGTGGCCGACGACAATGGCACGTTCCCTGCCAAAATGGCGGATCACTCCCGCTACGTCATCCCTTAATATGTCGAGCGTATACTGCCCGATCCCTTCCGGCTTATCGCTCAAATTATAGCCGCGCAGATCCGGTGCCACCACCCGGTAGCCCTTTTCCGCAAGCGGGCCGATCTGGTGGATCCAGCCGTACCAAAACTCCGGAAACCCGTGCAGCAGCACAACCAGCTGTCCGTCTTCCGGGCCTTCAGCTACCGCGTGCAGGCGGATGCCATTCGTGTCGATAGATAGATGTTCCATTCAAACACTCCTCTCGATTCGCATATCTCCTCTTCTTTTACCCGCTTTACAGAAAACTAAAAAATCCTGAAAGCGATTTGCTTCCAGGATTCCTTTTGAATTATTTGATGATTTCTTTTCCGCCCATGTACGGACGCAGCACTTCCGGAATCAGAATCGTTCCGTCTTCCTGCTGGCAGTTTTCAAGCAATGCCGCGACTGTACGGCCGACCGCGAGCCCGCTGCCGTTCAATGTATGGACGAATTCCGGCTTGCCGTTCGCTTCACGGCGGAATTTGATATTCGCCCGGCGCGCCTGGAAGTCCTCAAAGTTACTGCATGAAGAAATCTCGCGGTACATTTCCTGGCTCGGAATCCACACTTCGATATCGTATTTCTTCGCTGCAGTGAATCCGAGGTCTGCTGTGCACATTTTCAGGACGCGGTAAGGAAGCCCCAACAGCTGGAGCACTTTCTCCGCGTGGCCCGTCAATTTCTCCAATTCATCATAAGACTCTTCCGGCTTCACAAAGCGCACCAGCTCGACTTTATTGAATTGGTGCTGTCGGATCAACCCGCGCGTGTCACGCCCCGCAGAACCCGCTTCAGAGCGGAAATTCGCGCTGTACGAAGCGAAGGCCTGAGGAAGCATCTCAGCAGACAGGATTTCATCGCGGTAGAAGTTCGTCACCGGAACTTCAGAAGTCGGGATCAGGAAATAATCCTCTTTTTCAATGAGAAAGGCATCTTCCTCGAATTTCGGAAGCTGGCCGGTTCCGGTCAAGCTTTCGCGGTTGACCATATACGGCGGCAGCATTTCCTCATAGCCGTGCTCTTCCTGATGCAAATCCATCATGAAGTTGATGAGTGCGCGCTCCAGGCGTGCACCAAGCCCGCGGTAGAAGACGAAACGGCTTCCCGTCACTTTGGCGGCACGCTCAAAATCGATGATATTCAAGTCGGTTCCGAGGTCCCAATGCGGCTTCGGCTCAAAACCGAATTCCGGCTTGTCGCCCCATGTGCGGATTTCCACATTGTCATCTTCAGAATCGCCGACCGGCACGCTGTCGTGCGGGATGTTCGGCACGCGCATCATGATAAAGTTCAGGCGTTCTTCCACTTCGCGCAGTTCATCGTCGATCGCTTTGATGCCTTCGCCGACTTCACGCATCTTCGCAATCGCTTCGTCCGCATTTTCTTTGTTGCGCTTCATGATGGCAATGTTCTGGGACGCTTCGTTGCGCTCAGCTTTTAGCTTCTCTGTCTTGGCAATCAATTCCCGGCGTTTCACGTCAAGGCCTTCAAACTCATCGAGTACGGAAATATCTTCTCCGCGTTTCGCAAGCTTCGTTTTCACTTCTTCAAAATTGGCCCGTACAAATTTAATGTCTAACATCCTGATTCCTCCTCTAAATATGGTCGCTGATGTAAAAAAGACAACAAAAATAGCCCCCATCCCTTGGTAAAGGGACGAGAGCTACCCGCGTTGCCACCCTGATTGATCGGCCAAAGCCAATCCTCTTCATCACATAACGGCATCAAAACCGGCAATGGCTTGTTCGCCATGCAACTCCGGGGTGGATTCACACGCGTTTTTCACCGGTTCGCACCAACCACCGGCTCTCTTTGGAAAAACAGACGTCCTACTAGTTCCCATCAACGTTTCTACTTTTAAATTAACCATACTTTACTATATATCAGTTAATTTGGCAAGAGCGCTTCATTCGTGCTTGGGATCATGCCGATAAAGTATTCGGTGATGCGGTGGTCATCTGTCAGCTCCGGATGGAACGAGCAGCCGAGGAAAGGGCCGCTCCTCGCCATGACGATCCTTCCATCATGCTCACAAAGCACTTCCGCCGACGATCCGGCAGAAACGATATGCGGCGCACGGATAAACACGGCGTTAAACGGTGCATCCAGCCCTTGGACCGTCAAGTCCGCTTCAAAGCTGTCCACTTGGCGGCCGAACGAATTGCGTTCCACCACGACGTCCATGACACCCAAATGCGGTTCGTCGTATCCAACTACTTCTTTTGCCAGCAAGATCAATCCGGCGCATGTGCCAAACATCGGTTTGCCGGTCTTGGCAAATTCACGCAGCGGCTCCATCAAGCCGTAGCGGTCGATCAAACGGCGCATCGTCGTACTTTCGCCGCCCGGCAGGATCAGCGCGTCCAATCCATCCAGGTCAGCAGGCCATTTCACCAGCACCGCTTCCGCGCCGCAAGCCCCGATCGATTTCACATGTTCACGGACGGCGCCTTGCAGCGCCAATACCCCGATTCGCTTCATGATTCACCAGCCCCGTTCCTGCATGCGTTCCCCGGCTGCAATCGTGGAGATCTCGATGCCTTTCATGGCGATGCCGAGATCTTTCGACAGTTCGGCGATCAATTTGTAATCCTGGTAATGCGTCGTAGCTTCCACAATGGCACGCGCGAACCGTTCCGGATTGTCCGATTTGAAGATGCCGGAACCGACGAAAACGCCGTCTGCGCCCAATTCCATCATCAGCGCCGCGTCCGCTGGCGTTGCGACACCGCCGGCTGCAAAATTGACGACCGGCAAGCGGCCCAAGCTTTTCACTTCTTTCAGGAATTCGTAGGATGCACCCAGCTTGCGGGCTTCCGTCATCAATTCGTCTTCACCCATCGCCACGACTTTACGCACTTCCGCATTCACCTGGCGCAGATGGCGCACGGCCTCGACGATATTGCCCGTTCCCGGTTCCCCTTTTGTGCGGAGCATTGAAGCCCCTTCGCCGATGCGGCGCGCCGCTTCCCCTAAATTGCGGCATCCGCAGACGAACGGCACGGTATACATCGTCTTCAGTAAATGGAATTCTTCATCCGCCGGCGTCAGAACTTCGCTTTCATCGATGTAATCGACGCCCATCGCCTCTAGGACGCGCGCTTCTACGATATGCCCGATGCGTGCTTTCGCCATCACTGGAATCGATACGGCGTTCATGACTTCTTCTGTGATACGCGGATCCGCCATCCGGGCGACACCGCCGTCTCTGCGGATGTCCGACGGGACGCGTTCAAGCGCCATGACTGCTGTCGCGCCTGCAGCTTCTGCGATGCGCGCCTGTTCCGCGTTGACCACATCCATTATCACGCCGCCTTTTTGCATTTCTGCCATTCCTCTTTTTACGCGATTTGTACCGTGTTGATCCATTATAAATTCCCCCTATCGAGTGATAAATTAAGTATAATAGGTATTGACCATATAAAAAGAATCAGTTTTACTATTTTTAACCATACCAGTTAGGAGGAAGAAGAATGGACATGCTCATGTTTCAGCTGGACCGCCGGAATTCCGTCCCACTCTATAACCAGCTGTACCAGGAAATCAAGGAAGCGATTGCGGCCGGCAAAATCCCGGTCGGCACAAAACTTCCCAGCAAGCGGAAGCTCGCCGATTTTCTGGCGATCAGCCAGACAACCGTGGAATTGGCGTATAGCCAGCTTGTCGCAGAAGGGTTTATTGAAGCGAGGGAACGCAAAGGGTTCTTCGCCTTGCCGGTCGAGGAGCTCGCGTATTTGGATGTGCCGCATGAGGAACCGGCAGCACCGGGCGAACGGTTCGAATACCGCTATGACTTCAATCCTGCCAAAATCGATACCCGTTCCTTCCCTTTTTCGACATGGCGGAAAGTAGCGAAAGAAGTCATGGACGAGATGAACCACCATTTGCTCCTGTCGGGACATCCTCAAGGAGACGAAGCGCTGCGCCAGGAGATCTCCCGCTATTTGTTCCAATCGCGCGGTGTGGTCTGCGACGTGGACCAGATCATCATCGGTTCCGGTACAGAACAGCTGATGCCCTTATTGATCCGCCTGCTTGATAAAGGGGTGCTGTTCGGCTTTGAGAATCCCGGCTACGCCCTGACACACAGCATTTTCGAGCATTATGACCGGAAAGCGGTCCCCATCGCCGTCGAAGAGGATGGCATCAGCGTCCACAGCCTGGAAGTGCGGGGCGTTGATATTGCCTATGTGACCCCTTCGCACCAGTTTCCCACCGGCACGGTGATGGGTGCCACGAAACGAGCACAATTGCTCAACTGGGCAGCTTCCAAGCCGGAACGCTATATCATCGAAGACGATTATGACAGCGAATTCCGCTATACCAGCCGGCCGATTCCGGCGCTGCAAAGCATGGACCGGAGCGGGCGGGTGATTTACTTGAGCACGTTCTCGAAGTCGCTCATGCCATCACTGCGAATCGCCTATATGGTGCTGCCGAAACGGCTGCTGCGCTCTTATCAGCAGACGTTCCTGCATTACTCCTCTTCCGTTCCGCGGATGGATCAGCAGCTCGTCGCAGATTTTATGAAACAAGGCCATTTTTCGCGCCATTTGAACCGCATGCGCAAACTCTACAAGAAAAAACTTGAACAGCTGACGGCTGCGCTGCGTCCCTTCGCCCCAACTGTCAAAGTATCGGGAGAACAGGCGGGCATGCATATCGTCCTCACGGTCCAGACTGTGTTTTCCGAAGAGCAATTGGTGGAGCGGGCAAAAGCGGCGAAAATCCGGGTATTCGGCATCGGCTCCTACGACGTGGAACAAAAAACCGTTGTTCCGCCCCAGATTGTGCTGGGATTCGGCGGTTTAACCGCGGAGGACATCGAAAAAGGCATCCCGGAACTCATGCGCTCTTGGGATATTCCCATCAAAAAAGCAGGCCATCAATGATGGCCTGCCGTTTTTTTTTAGAATAACCCTTTTATAAAATCAAGTGCACCTGTCCACAGCGTTCCAAAGAAGCTTCCGACCGCTTGCATCGACAAGGAGAACCAGTTTGCGCGTTCGACTTTCTCAGTCGTCACGACTTCTGAAGCACCGGACTTCTCATCAAGGAAACCGTAATCTTCGCCTTCTTTTTTCGCCACTTTCACTGTGCCGACCACTTTGCCTTCATCGATTGCCGCTTCGATTTCCCCGTCAGCCAATAAAGAGTCGTCCAATACCAATTCTGGCTGGTAGGCGTCCTTATCGCTTGTGCGGATCATCATCTTAATCGGTTCTTTCACAGCAATGTTGACTTCATCTTCTTTGCCTTTTGTTACCGGCAAGGATTTCTGCCCTTTGAATTGGTAGCCGGCAGGAACGATTTCCTCAGTCGAGAACTGGCTGAAGCCGAAATCGAACAAGGCGCGCGTTGCATCAAAACGGGCTTTATAAGAGCCTACGCCCTTATCATCCACCGCTTTCATAACTACAGCGATCAAACGTGTATCGCCGCGCTTTGCCGTTCCGGTAAAGCTGTGCCCGGCAAAATCAGTTGTTCCGGTTTTCAGGCCGTCTACACCGTCATAAGCATGCAGCATGCCCGGGAGCATCGTGTTCCAGTTTTCCATATTCGTCGCATCGTCTGTTCCTTCACGGAAGACTTTATTCGGGATTTTTGTCGTTTCCAACACTTCCGGATAGTCGTCCAAGAGGATTTTAGCCAATTTAGCTACGGAAGTCGCCGACATGACGTTCTCATCGGTTGCTCCGGTACCTTTCGGGTGCATGCCCATCAAATGACCGTTGTTCAAACCGGTTGAATTGACGAATTTAGCATCGTTCAATCCGAATTCTTTCGCTTTTTCATTCATCAGACGGACAAATTCCTCTTCCGTTCCTGCAATGGTTTCAGCGATTCCGATTGTTGCAGCATTGGCCGAGTAAATCGCCATCGCTTCATAAAGCTCTTTGATCGTGTATCGTTCTTCCGCGCGCAATGGCACGTTGCTCAAACGCATATCCTGAGAGATTTTATATGTATAATCGGTTACCAAGTATTCCTGGTCCCAAGTTACACGCCCTTCTTCGATTGCTTCGAACAATAGATACTCCGTCATCATCTTGGTCATGCTGGCGATCCCAAGAGAAGCATCAGCATTTTGTGCGTAAAGTATTTTTCCAGAGTCGGCATCTACCAATATTGCAGCATCTGCCATTATATTCAATGAATCCGCCGCTTTTGTTTGCTGCGGAATGATAATAGTCAGTAATAGGACAGCCATTACAGTCAGCAACATAGTTGTTTGTAAAACATTTTTCACGTGTATAAATACCTCCATCTATAAGTTTCCACATGCTATTCTATCATATTATACAGGTCCTGAAAGAAAAACATGTAAAAAGCACCCTTTCCGCCATGTTAAAGGCAGATAAGGGTGCCAAAAGATACACCAATCATGAAATTGAGTAGTTAGGCGATTCTTTCGTAATTTGCACATCGTGCGGATGGCTCTCACGCAGGCCGGCGCCTGTCATTTTAATGAACTGTGCATCTTCGCGCAGCGCTTGAAGATCCTTCGTTCCGCAATAGCCCATGCCGGCACGGATGCCGCCGAGCAATTGATGGATGGTATCAGCCAACGGGCCTTTGTATGGCAAGCGGCCTTCAATGCCTTCAGGCACCAGTTTCTTCGCATCGTCCTGGAAGTAGCGGTCTTTTGACCCTTTCTCCATAGAAGCGATCGAACCCATTCCGCGATACGTTTTAAAGCGGCGGCCTTGGAAGATTTCCGTTTCGCCTGGGCTTTCAGTCGTTCCTGCCAGCAAACTGCCTAGCATAACCACGTGTCCGCCTGCAGCAAGCGCCTTGATGATATCGCCGGAGAACTTGATCCCGCCGTCGGCGATGATGCTCTTGCCGTATTTCCGTGCTTCAGTCGCACAGTCATAGACTGCCGTGATTTGCGGTACGCCGACCCCTGCAATGACGCGTGTCGTACAAATCGAACCTGGGCCGATCCCTACTTTAACAACGTCAGCACCGGCTTCGATCAATGCCCGTGTGCCTTCTGCAGTGGCAACGTTTCCGGCAATGATGACCAGTTCCGGATAAGTGGCGCGAATCTGGGCTACCATGTCCATGACGCCTTTTGAATGGCCGTGTGCCGTATCAAGAACGATGACGTCCACATGCGCTTTTACCAATTTCTCTACGCGGAGCATCGTATCAGAAGTGACCCCGACGGCTGCGCCTACAAGCAAGCGGCCATGGGCATCTTTCGCGCCGTTTGGAAACTCGATCACTTTTTCGATGTCTTTGATGGTGATCAGCCCTTTTAGCGTTCCTTCATCGTCGACAATCGGCAATTTCTCAATCTTGTATTGCTGCAAAATCTTTTCTGCCTCTTCAAGAGTGGTTCCGACGGCTGCCGTCACCAATTTCTCTTTCGTCATGACATCATCGATTTTCAATGAGTAGTCTTGGATAAAGCGCAAATCGCGGTTTGTAATAATCCCTACAAGTTTCTGCTCTTCCATATTGTTGACGATCGGCACTCCGGAAATGCGGTATTTGCCCATCAAATGTTCTGCATCGTATACCTGATGTTCAGGAGTCAGGAAAAACGGATCTGTAATAACGCCGTTCTCAGACCGTTTAACAGTCGTCACTTGCTCCGCCTGCTCTTCAATGCTCATATTTTTATGGATGATTCCGAGGCCGCCTTGGCGTGCCATCGCAATGGCCATTTTCGATTCTGTCACCGTATCCATGCCCGCACTAATGATAGGAATATTTAATTTAATCGTTGGCGTCAATTCGACTGACAAACTTACGTCCTTTGGCAACACTTCAGACTGAGCTGGTACAAGCAACACATCATCAAACGTCAAACCTTCTTTTGCAAATTTCGATTCCCACATAATAGAGGCTCCTCCTGCTTCCTTTTGAATATTATTGTAAGGTTATCAGCGGCGGTATGCAGTGTCAAGAAAACAGGAAGAAGAAAAACTATTCCGAATAATCGTTACAGCAGCTTTTTCACATCTTCTTCCATATTGCTTGGAGGAGTCTGCGGAGCGAAGCGTTTAACGACATTGCCATCCCGGTCGACCAGGAATTTCGTGAAATTCCATTTGATTGCTTCCGTCAACATCCCCTTCTGCTGGGAAGTCAGGTAGCGGAATAAAGGATCGGCGTGGTCGCCCTTGACGTCCACTTTTGCGTAAACCGGAAAGGTCACCCCGTAGTTCACTTGGCAGAATTCCATGATTTCTTCCTGGCTGTCGAATTCCTGGTCATTAAACTGGCCGCAAGGAAAGCCGAGAATCTCGAGTCCCTGGTCCTTATACTTTTCATAGAGTTTCTCCAATCCTTCAAACTGAGGGGTAAACCCGCATTTGCTTGCTGTATTGACGATAACCAATGGACGCCCTTTATATTTTTCAAGCGTTTCTTGTTCGCCATTCGCTTTTTTTACTTCAAAGTCATAGATCGAAGCCATTGGGGACTCATCCTTTCATTTTTCTTCAACATTATAATGCAGCCGTCTAATATACAAGGAATTTGACTGCAGGCCATAGAAAGGAAGGAATTTTTGAAACACAAAAAAGCCGCTACCTTTTCAGGTAACGGCTTTCGATGTGCCCAGCGGCGTCCTACTCTCACAGGGGGAACCCCCCAACTACCATCGGCGCAAAAGAGCTTAACTTCCGTGTTCGGGATGGGAACGGGTGTGGCCTCTTTGCCATCGTCACTGG
>NZ_JBHUFW010000019.1:0-2095 GCF_042681545.1 Planococcus chinensis | reverse complement strand
TAATTACCATTAAGTTACATTCAAAATCAAGAAAAAATTATGAATAGCTAATTTAAAATAACTTTTTCATTGGAAATGATTGGTATAATGAGTGCTGACAAAGGTGATTTCTAATATGACCAGGACAAACGAAAAAAGTGCAAGAATGGACGGGTATCCTACAAAATCCGATGGAGGTAAAAAATGAAGAAGAAGTTGTTGTTTGCTCTTTTATGTATTCTAGTAATTGGTGTTGGTTATACAGTATTTTATGTTAATCAGTATTCTGTTAAAGACAATCGAGCGTCTATCCTTGCTGATTTGACGACATGGGAAAGTAGAGGAAGCGAAGAGGAAATTGAAATTAAAATCCTGAAAATGACACAGATCAACCATACTACATCGTACGTTGTGCTTTTTGAAACAGCAGATAAATATGTGGGGTATGCACATTTGCTTAAAGGGTGGAATGGACAATTCAAAATTGTAGAATCAGGTGCAGGAACGAATATTGTCAAATACCGTGACCTTAAAACGAATCAAGGCGTGTATGGTATTCTGGCCGGAAAAAACCCGGATTTACAAATCGATCACATTACGGCGAAATCTGAATTTACCGATGAGGACTTCAGTTTCACTTCACCTATTCCTGAAGATGCAACGTTTTTGGTATACAAAAAACTCCCTGAAGATTTAAAAGAGACTTTTCTTACCTTTACGCTTTACGATGAAAACGGAAAGGTAATTGAGCCGGCAAGTGAATAGAGTGATAGACAAAAAGAAGAATAAAAGCCTCTGTAATCAATAAACTGAATGTAACTTAATTAGTATTAAGTTACATTCAAATTTAACTTTTGGTTATCGCTATCGATTTACAAGTAAGTTGACAATGCATCATGGGAATAACCATTTTACATTGATAAAGATGGACACCGTTTATTTCAATTCCTCTGATGGATATGTCATGAAACCAGAAATCCAAGTCGGAAGGTGATTGTGGGACATCCCCTTCCATGCCTTCTAGCCAAGTATTGAAATTCACTGAAAAACAATCCTTGAACAAAATAGTATACTCACTTTCTTGTGTTTCCCCTTCATTTAGGCCCATATATTTCATTGTCACTAAGTGCTTGCCATGATCATAGGTTAAATCTTTTAATTCTGTATCAATGTAACCTGTAGCCATTAATTTCTCTTCGACTTCTTGACCGCTTAGTTTCACTATTTATAAACCTCCACTCCTAAACTTCAGGACAAAAATGCCGTAAAATTTCTAAATTTGAATGTAACTTAATTCACAATAAGTTACATTCAAATCCTGGATTTTTGCTTAGCTAAAAAACATGAAACCGATAAGAATAGCACTGCTTACTTGATTTTGAAACATTTAAATAGCCTTGACGTACTAATACAAAAGACTGTTCATCTATTTTAGTAAAGTTTAAGCAGGCTATGTTTAAGAACAAATTTAAAACGAAATCAATTTCTTTGTAAGCCCTATTAGACATTGCCATATATTCTAAGTTAGGAGGATTCGAATGAAAAGAATCAGAGTAATTTTTTATATGGTTGTTGCCTTGTTTTTACTTGTCTTGTTTTTACATGTGATGAATCAAGCGCCTAACCAGGAGCTTCCCCGTACCTTAGATGGTATGGAGCTCACAATGGAAAAGGAGGTATACATAACTTCTGCTGAAAAGATAGGCATTGTGATACACAATAACAGCGAAACAGAATACACGGGAGCCGGCGGCGGAAAATTCACTATCGATAGACTTTTTGCCGGTAGCTGGTACAAAGTTCCTTTTAAGAGTGATTCGTTTACAACTGATGCGCTTGGTATTCCTCCTGGAGAAACAGCATTAATGTATACCGCCGTCAGCGAACTGGATGCTGAACTGACGCCTGGTAAATATCGAGCGCGCTATGGTGGCATGGCTATTCCTTTTGAAGTGATGGAGTAATTTGTTTAAGACTTTTGCTTCGACTAATCTTAAATATTTATAGAGAAAATCTTTTTTTGTAATTACTGATTGAATGTAACTTAACTGCACATAAGTTACATTCGTTTCCGCTGAAATAGTACCCTTTATTTGTTCCAGATTCTGGCCCATAA
>NZ_JBHUFW010000018.1:0-1448 GCF_042681545.1 Planococcus chinensis | reverse complement strand
TGAACTGAACCCCAAATGGTAGACACTTTATAAAAGTGACCCCATTTGGGGTTTTTTCTATTTTCACACCCCGGTATACTGAAACTAATGACTGGAACGGGAGCGATTGGCATGAGTAAACGAATCTTTAACGAACATCAGTGTCGGCAGTTGGAAGCGAATCCTAATGTTGCGGCTGTATCGGAGCGGGCCATTCAATATACACCGGAGTTCAAGGTGAAGGCGGTCAACGAAAACCTGCAAGGGAAAGGGCCTGCCCAGATCTTTATAGAACACGGATTTGACCTGACGGTCATTGGCGCAGAAAAACCGAAAAGTTCCCTGAAACGCTGGCGGAAGTCCTATCACCTATACGGCGAACAGGGCTTCTTCGAAGAGCGCCGCGGAAAAGGCAGCACGGGCCGCCCTTCCACGAAAGAATTGTCCGCTGAGAAAAAGCTGGAGAAAGCAGAAGCGCGCATCAAGTACCTGGAAGCGGAAATGGAACTCTTAAAAAAGCTCGAGGCGCTCGAAAGGCAGGCGAAGAAACGCAGCTGACCCCGGCGGAAAAATACGCCGCAATCAATGCCGTTGTCCGCAAATTTCAATTGAAAAACTTGGTGGAGCTGCTTTGTGGCACGGCAGGCGTCAGCCGCAGCGGCTATTATGCCTGGCTGAAGAAGGCCGAACAGCACGCCATTCGCGAAGAACAAGACTACGAGGATTACCTTCTGCTCAAAAGCATCTACGATGCGCATCGGGGGAAAATCGGCTATCGCCACTTCTATATGATCCTAACGGAACTCTTGGAAACGCCGATGAACCACAAGAAGATTCTGCGGCTCATGCACAAATTCAACCTCTTTGCCAAAGTCCGGCGGGCGAATCCCTATAAGCAGATCGCCAAAGCCACCCAGGAACACGCGGTTTGTCCGAATCTGTTAAACCGGGAATTCGATCAAGATGAACCTGGCAAGGTCTTCGTCACCGATATCACCTATCTTCCGAACCGGTCAGGGCAGATGGCGTATTTGTCCGCCGTGAAAGATGTCGCCAGCCGTGAAATGGTCGCTTATGAAGTCACGACCAGCCTGAGTATGGAAATTGTCTACCGCACGCTAAAGAAACTGGAAGAAGCACTGGATGGCAATATCCATCCGGAAGCGATGATCCACTCCGACCAAGGGTTCCACTACACCCACCCGGAATACCAACAGCGCGTGAAGGAACTGGGACTCACCCAATCGATGTCCCGACGGGGCAACTGCATCGACAACGCCCCCATGGAATCGTTTTTTGGCCACTTCAAGGATGAAGTCGATTTCAAACACGCCACCAGCCTAGCCGAATTAAAGGCGTTGGTGGATGAGTACATGGCGCATTACAATGGCACGCGCAAGCAATGGAATTTAAAAAAGATGACCCCGGCACAATACCGGAGTCATCTGATCGCAGCGTAAGCTGCAGGG
>NZ_JBHUFW010000017.1:0-1145 GCF_042681545.1 Planococcus chinensis | reverse complement strand
GTCGCCTTTCGGGACATGCTTTGGAAAATCCCGTTCCGCTTTAACGTTCTTACCCACAACCGGTGCTGGTAATGCCAGCCTTGGTCAGAGTGGATGGTGGTCCGATACGGAGCCCGGTTTCCGATAATCGGCAGCGCTTGATGCAGCGAGTCCAGGACGAACTCAAGGGTGGGGCGTTTGGACATGCCCATTCCAATGATTTCGCCGTTGTAGAGATCCATCACGGGGCTCAAATACAGCTTTTCCTCGCCCGTACATTTGAATTCAGTGACGTCCGTCACGAGTTTTTGTAAGGCATGCGATGTGTGGAACCGGCGGTTCAACCGGTTTTTTGCGACGGTACCCACATTGCCCTTATAGGAGCGATAGCGCGACTTCCGAATGAACTTCACACACTTCAACTTCAATTCTCTCAGGAGGCGCTGGACTTTCTTGTGGTTGATGATGTACCCTTGCGCCTTTAATTCCAGATGGATCCGGCGATACCCGTAACGGCCTTCATGTTTTTCAAACAGTGCCCGAATCACAGTTTTCCATTCCAGATCCGGGTCTTCCAAACCGAACCGCCCCCGATGGTAATGATAGGTGGCTTCTGGAAGATCGACGATCGCCAGCACATCCGTTACTCGGAATCCTTCTTTTTGGAGTTCGAATGCCAGCGTTGCTTGTGCTTTTCGAGGTAGGCATTCGGGTTCTCCTGGAAAGCTTTTAACTTTTTTAAATACGCCACCTCTAAGCGAAGCAGTTCGTTTTCCCGTTCCAGTTGTTCTTCACGGGACATCGTCCCGTTGGGTGTGGCCGGGTTCTTTTTTGTTTTTTTCGCCATGGGGGCCTTCCTTTCGTTCGCAGGCCTCCTGCACCTTTTGCCAAAAATGCGCGTTTCCAATCTGCAATAAGCGTTGGATCATGCATCTTGAATTCAATCGCTGTGTCCTGGTAGGGAGCGCCTGTTTGTTTCATAAAGTGTAATACATCCAGCTTGAATTGAACAGAATACACCCGGTTCTTCTGTTTTCTCCGCAAGCCCTCTTTTCCAAATGCCCGGAAAGCCCGAACCCAGCGTTCAATCTGCCCGGAGCTGGACATTCCGTATTTCCGGGCTAACAAGGAATAGCCCAACGGGCCAGCCAAATACTCGTTGACCA
>NZ_JBHUFW010000016.1:0-567 GCF_042681545.1 Planococcus chinensis | reverse complement strand
CAAAATGGCTTATTGGGAAGTATGGAAGGACGGAAAAATTTTAACTATCCATTCTGGTTTTGTAGGTGAAACTGGAGATACAGAAGAAGTGAAATTAAAGATGTTTGAGAGATCAGAAAAGATTATGGAAAAACTAGCAGAAGAAAAGTTAGCAGAGGGCTATGACTATCTAGACGAAGACGAGTTAATTGAGGTAGTGCTCCAATATCCATACGAAGAACAACACATCGAAAAAGCGCTTGAAAAAAGACAGCAAGTTGAAGACTTGATGAATGAATGTTTAGGTTGGACGGGGAATGGTTCAAGTGATGGTGGAGATATCGGAAGTGGGACTACAAACGTGTTTAACTATGTAATTGACGTAGAAAAAGCGTTAAAGACCATCCTTGAAGAACTCACTGAACATAACTTATTAGCCAATGTTAAAATTGCTTTTTCGGATGAAAACGAGGAATATGTAGCACTTTACCCAAAGGGTATCGATTTTGATATTTAAGAACTAATTTGTCGGCGCCAGAATTCTTCAAAGAGATTTTTTAGAAAGCGAATGTAACTTAATGGTAATTA
>NZ_JBHUFW010000015.1:0-537 GCF_042681545.1 Planococcus chinensis | reverse complement strand
TCCCATCCCGAACACGGAAGTTAAGCTCTTTTGCGCCGATGGTAGTTGGGGGTTTCCCCCTGTGAGAGTAGGACGTCGCTGGGCATACATAACGGAGGATTAGCTCAGCTGGGAGAGCATCTGCCTTACAAGCAGAGGGTCGGCGGTTCGATCCCGTCATCCTCCACCATTTTTTCTCTTTCGCCGGAGTAGCTCAACTGGTAGAGCAACTGACTTGTAATCAGTAGGTTGAGGGTTCAAGTCCTTTCTCCGGCACCACTTCTCTTACGAGCCATTAGCTCAGTTGGTAGAGCATCTGACTTTTAATCAGAGGGTCGAAGGTTCGAATCCTTCATGGCTCACCATTTTACAATTTCATTGCCACGCGGGTGTGGCGGAACTGGCAGACGCACTAGACTTAGGATCTAGCGCCTTCGGGCGTGGGGGTTCGACTCCCTTCACCCGCACCATTTTTTGCGGAAGTAGTTCAGTGGTAGAACGCCACCTTGCCAAGGTGGAGGTCGCGGGTTCGACCCCCGTCTTCCGCTCCATTTTTTT
>NZ_JBHUFW010000014.1:0-62799 GCF_042681545.1 Planococcus chinensis | reverse complement strand
GGCACAATACCGGAGTCATCTGATCGCAGCGTAAGCTGCAGGGTGCTTTTATTAAACTGTCTAGAAAATGGGGCTCAGTTCAATGCCGCGAGGGATTTTTTATTTTGCATATTGGACAATATACCAGCTGCCTTCTTTGATGACAGTACGGATGCCGAGCATCTTGAGGCCGGCCTCCTCTCCCCACTCCGCGAGTTCTTCACGCGTCGGAAGACGGTACAGGTTATCGAACGAGGAGAAAAAGCTGTTGAAGACATTAGCGAAAGGCGGGTCGTCGACGCGTCCGGCAATCGGCGTCACAACCGACAGAATGCCGCCGTCATTGAGCCAGCTGGCGAGTTCACTGAAAAGCGCCTGGCGTTCTTCCAAATCGATGTAATGGATGACGTTATTGAGCATGACCATGTCGACTGGCTGTGCCGGCTGATAATGCCATAGGTCTGTATTTTCAATTTCTACGTTCTCTATAGAGGCGGTCATTTCTTCCGCTTTTTCCGCTACAGCCGGACTGATTTCAATCCCTTTGAACTGTGTATCGGGGAACCGTTCCGCCAGCTTCTTAATGTAGCCCGCTTCCCCGCAGCCGATATCAAGGACCGTCTTAAAATGGTTTTCCCGGATCTTTTTCGACATTTTCGGCATCGCCAGAACTTCGAGCAGCCGGCTGGTTTCCGCTACGGTCGGCGCATGCTTCTCCTCGTCGAAATGGCTGCGCTTCTTCTCGCGCATCATCTCGGGATATTGCAGAAGCGTCGGAATGTGCAATTCCATCATTTCCTTGAGCAGCACGCCGGAAGAATTATCGCCTTTCGGCTTCGGCAGTTTCCAGGCGTTCGCTATTTTATAGCGGCCGCGCCCCGCTTCTTTCAAGTGGCCGATCGACAGGCCGACCATGATCCACTGTTCCAGCAGGTCATCATCCAGGCTGAGGGCATCAGCCACATCGAATTTGCTCATTGGCCGATCGAATGCCCTGAACAAATCAAGTTCATATCCTACATAGGCGTGCCAGCTATAAAGGAACGGTTCGTTCCGTTTCATGTACATCCTTGCTTTGAACATCTTCATAACATCTATCATTGGAGTCCCTCCACTTTCCACGGGTAATCATCATTTTCAGTAAAATATTTCAGTTCTTTCCGGTCGGGGTCCAGGTCCTTCACACGCTTCGGGATGAGGCCGCCCTGGATGAACCGGTCCCGGACATTTTCTTTCCACATGCCAAGCCCCGATACATTCAGCATCTGCTTAAAGTGGAGGACAGGATCTTCTTCCATCCGTTCAAACGTTTTTTGGCGCAGATAGCTGACTGTTCGGAAAGGGAATGAATAAGCCAGCGCCGCCAGATGGCTAAGCTGCAAAACATGCTCTGCACGGCGGTAGCGCACCTGCTCATACCAAGACAGGTTTTCTGCTGCCAGTTTTCCGTTTGCTTTCATATCCGCCAACAATTCCCCTAAGATATCTGCATCTTGGATCGCCATGTTCATCCCTTCTCCAGCCATCGGATGGACGGCATGGGCGGCGTCTCCAATGATCGCTTTATTGTTTTTTACATAAGCAGGGGCATGGTACATGACCGGAATCATTAATTGGATCTTCTTCCAATCCTGCAGCTGCTGTACATAGCCGTCGACTACTGGCGCCAGATCCGTATACAGTTTATGGAAATGGCTGATCGGCTTTTTCTTTAATTCTTGATAATCGCCCTCCGGAATTAAATAGACGCTTCTGACTTGCTGGTCGGGCAAAGGAAACAACCCCAGGAAGCGGTTGTATGTCGAAATGATTTTCCCGTCCTTGAAGTTCTCAGCCCGGGGAAATGTGACGGTCAGAAAATGGTGGTTGTACATGGTCTGTTTGATCTGGATATCCATCGCTTTCCGGGTGACGGACGTCCGCCCTTCCGCTCCGATGAAAAAATCCGCTTCCACATCAAACGTCTCTTTCCCTCGCTGGAGCTGGGCAGCGGTGTCCGTGTAGCCTTTGCAGGCCGTCCCGCTGAAATAGTGGAAGTTCGGAAAACTCGATGCCGCTTTCAACATGATCGATTTCAATTCCTCATGATGCACCATGTAAGCAGCATCATACTTTCCGGGCAATACACTATAATCCATGAATGACTGATCGCGTACTTTTAAAGAACTCGACAGTTCAAGCATATCCAGCACCTTGATTTCATTGGACCGGCTGCATATTTCGTCGAAAAGGCCAAGCCCATCGAAAATCTGCATGCTTTTTGGCTGCAGCAATTCGCCTTTATAGACAGGAGCCTTGTTTGAAAGCCGCTCTGCGACGACCACATCGACTCCACGGTTGGCCAATTTCAGGGCCAGCGCCAAACCGCCTACCCCTCCACCACTGATGAATACATCTGTTTTCATGCATTTCAGCTCCTTGCTTTTATCTACCCGATTAGAGCGCCGCTGAAAACAGGACAATAAAAAAGAAGCCCCATTTGGAGGGACTTCTTGTAAATTCCTTCTTATAGCCCATTAAGTTCTACAGCCAATTGGGCGCCGACTTTCGCATTGTATTTCACCAGTTCAATATTCGCTACAAGGCTTGAGCCGCCTGTCAGTTCTTTCACTTTTCCAAGAAGGAACGGAGTGACTTGTTTGCCGGAGATGCCGCCTTCAACCGCTTCTTTCATCGCTTGGTCAATGATGCCGTTGATGAATGAAGCTTCCAGCGCATGTTCGGCAGGAATCGGGTTGGCAATTACTGCACCTCCGTCAAGGCCCAGATCCCATTGTGCTTTCAAGACTGCTGCCATCGTCGCAACGTCCTCCGCGCGGAACGACAGATCGAATTCGCTTTCGCGTGTATAGAAAGCAGGCATCTTGTCTGTCTGGTAGCCGATGACCGGCACGCCTTTCGTTTCCAGGTATTCAAGTGTCAGGCCGATATCCAAAATCGATTTCGCGCCTGCGCAGACAACGGCGACACCCGTGTTTGCCAGCTCTTCCAAGTCTGCAGAAATATCCATCGTCGTTTCAGCGCCGCGGTGGACACCGCCGATGCCGCCAGTCGCAAATACTCGGATGCCGGCAAGTTCCGCACAGATCATGGTTGCAGCCACTGTAGTCGCTCCGATTTTCTTTGTGGCAATCAATTGGCCGATGTCGCGGCGTGAAACTTTCGCTACATCCGGGCTGTTGCCCAGCAACTCGAGTTCATCTGCTGACAAACCGATTTTAATCTTGCCGTCCATGATGGCGATTGTAGCCGGTACCGCTCCGTTTTCACGGATGATGTCTTCAACAATGCGGGCTGTCTCCACGTTTTGCGGATACGGCATGCCGTGTGAAATGATTGTCGATTCCAGAGCCACCACCGGGCGGTTATTGTCCATTGCTTCCTGTACTTCTGTTGAATATGAAATCATTGTTTTCATAAAATCTCCTCCAGTTCTTTTTGTAGGTTCTCTGCGGATAAGGTGCTGCGGACGGTCAATTCGCTTTGAAGCGTCTTGGCCGCATTGACCAGCCCTGCATTTATTATTTCCTTCAATGGCAATTTTTCCATCACAGCATGGATCAAGCCGCCCGAAAATGCGTCGCCTGCTCCTGTTACATCCACTACCGCTGGCACCGTGTGCGCAGCAAAATGGCGGATCCCTTCGATGTTGCCGGCAACGACACCGTCGCCGCCGCCGGTAATCACGATATTCTGTACACCGTGCTCCATCAGTTTTTCACAGGCTGCGCGCCATTCATCCGGCGTCTCGACAGGAGTTCCCAGATAGCGGGCTGCCTCGCCGCGATTGAGGATCAGCCACGAAATGCCGGAAAGATCCGGTCCAAGCCTGTCCATTTTCGGTTCTGAGACCGGGATGACTGCAAGAGGAATATCCCTTGCCTTTGCCAGCCTCTGAATATAGCCGATGGTCTCTTTCGGGCAGTTCAAATCGGCAACGAGGAAACTTGCTCCCATAAGCACGGCCTCGCTGCGCTTGATGTACTCTGGCGTCATGGAGTCGTAGATGGCCATATCCGCCAGCGCCAAGACCAATTCGCCGTCCGGTTGAAGAACAGCAGTATATGTGCCTGTCGCCAGCCCTTCCAGCGCCTTCGTCAATTCAAGGCTCATAAAAGGCGCTGACTGCTCTTCGATCAATCGCCATTCCGGATCGTTTCCTGCAATGGACAGCAATTTGACCGGATGGCCAAGCCTGCCGAGATTCTCCGCCACGTTGCGGGCTACTCCGCCGACGCTTCCGCTAGCAGAAGCAGGATTCGATGTTGCCATCTGGACCGGTTGGCTGAGGCGGAACTTGCGATCGACGTTGGCGCCGCCGATCGAAACTACCACCCCTTCTTCTGGGAGCACATATGCACGCCCTGCAATTTTCCCTTTCCGGATCAATCCGGAAATCAGATTGGCTACTGACGGCCTTGAAAGGTTCAATTGTTCGGCCATTTCCTGCTGCGAAAGGTAGGGATTCCTGCGAAGAAGCGCCAGCACTTCCAACTCTTTTTTAAGCATTTCCACCGCCCCTTTACAAACATTTGTTTATATCATAAACAATTATAATTAAATTTGCAAGCAGTATCCTTCTTTCTTTTTTAAAACGTTGCCAGGTCATTCTGAACATTGCTAAAATAGAAAAGATGAAAGGGGAGATTTAATTGACATCATTTAACGAGAAATTGGCGCGCTATGCAGAACTTGCGGTGAACGTCGGCGTCAACGTGCAGCCGGGTCAGCAGATTTATATCGTGGCTTCATTGGAGGCTGCTCCGTTTGTCCGCTTGGTCACTAAAAAAGCATATGAAGCCGGCGCAAAGCAGGTCCATGTCGACTGGCAGGACGATGAAGTGACGCGCCTGCGCTTTGAACTTGCGCCGGAAGATTCGTTCAGCGAGTATCCTGCATGGAAAGTGCAGGAGCGGGAGCAATTGGCTGAAGGCGGAGCTGCTTTTATCAGCATCGTTTCCCAAAGCCCGGATCTGTTGAAAGGAATTGAATCGAAACGCATCGCCGCTTTCCAGAAAGCAGCTGGAACGGCGCTAAATAAATATCGCCAATATGTACAGTCCGACAAAATCAGTTGGACCGTCTTGGCAGCGGCTTCACCCGACTGGGCAGCCAAAGTGTTTGCAGAACTGCCGGCAGAACAGCAGATGGATGCCTTGTGGGAAGCTATTTTCAAAGCCGTGCGTGCAGACTTGGCCGACCCGGTGGAAGAATGGAAAAAACACGATCAATTGCTGCATACAAAAGTGGATTATTTAAACAGCAAAAAATACGCGAAACTGCATTACACTTCGCCGAATACGGACCTGGAAGTTGCATTGCCAAAAGGCCATCTCTGGTGCGGCGCAGGTTCTATCAATGAAAAAGGCGATGCATTCATGGCGAACATGCCGACGGAAGAAGTGTTCACTGTACCTGATAAGGAAGGCGTCAATGGCTATGTGTCCAGCACAAAACCGTTGAGCTACGGCGGCAACATCATCGACGATTTCAAAGTGACATTCGAAAACGGCCGCATCGTCGAGGTCACAGCAGCACAAGGCGAAGAAGTCTTGAAAGAATTGGTGGCTACTGATGAAGGGTCGCATTACTTGGGTGAAGTGGCTTTGGTGCCGCATCACTCGCCGATTTCCAATTCGAACATCCTGTTCTACAATACTTTGTTCGATGAAAACGCGTCGAACCATTTTGCCATCGGCAGCGCTTACGCCTTTTGCCTTGAAGGCGGAAAAACGATGAGTTCGGATGATTTGCTTGCGCACGGCTTGAACCAAAGCATCACCCATGTCGACTTCATGGTCGGCTCAGAGAAAATGGACATTGACGGCGTGCTTGAAGACGGCACGCGCGAGCCGCTGTTCCGCAATGGAAACTGGGCGTTCTAAGCCTCACGAATTCGACACTTAATTTTTTGCCGGTTATCATGTATACTAAAGAATGATAACGGCAGATGAAGGAGGAGTTATTCCTATGTTAGAAGGCGTCGTGGTAGTTCTTGGTTTTATGGTTGTTATCTTCTTGTTCTTCTTTACGCTTCTGCATTTCCTTGGCAGAGAGCTTCATTCACATGATGCAGAGCATGTAGATCCGCTACCGAAAAAGAGATATTGAGAAAGAGTCCGTTTTCCGCTCAGGGAACGGGCTTTTTTTCTTTTGTTGTACGACTTTTTTATTACATTTTCAAATCATTTATTTTACATAACAATAACATTCCGGGTCTTTTGGTATGTAATTATCCCTGCATTTCCAACATAAGACCTTTCTAATGTATCATTTTGTTGTTTCGTTCTTTTTACATCATTTTTTACATGGTAAAATGCAAAATGGTACTTGTTTATTATTAGGAGGAGTTTAGGCATGTTTTCTTCAACAGACATCGGGATTGACTTAGGAACAGCAAATATTTTAGTATACACAAAATCAAAAGGCATTATTTTAAATGAACCTTCAGTGGTAGCACTTGATACAAAATCAGGACGGGTCATTGCCATCGGCGAAGACGCCAAAGCGATGATTGGGAAAACTCCCGGTTCGATCCGCGTTGTGCGCCCGTTAAAAGACGGCGTCATCGCAGACTTCGACGTCACGACTGAATTATTGAAGATTGTCATGCAAAAAGCAGCAAAACAAATGGGCACTTCGTTCCGCAAGCCGAATGTGATGATCTGCACACCTTCGGGCGCAACTTCTGTAGAACGCCGCGCTATCCATGACGCCGTGAAACAAAGCGGTGCAAAGTCCGTCCATCTGATTGAAGAGCCTGTCGCAGCAGCAATCGGCGCTGACCTTCCGGTGAGCGAACCGATTGCCAGCGTCATCGTTGATATCGGCGGCGGTACAACTGAAGTCGGAATCATTTCTTTCGGAGGCGTCGTTTCAGCCAATACGGTGAAAGTTGCCGGCGACCGGATGGACGAAGACATCATCCAGTATGTCCGCAAGCATTACAACGTATTGATCGGTGAACGTACTGCCGAAAACATCAAGAAAGAAATCGGCTATGCCCTGGTTCCGCACAAATCCGAAACAATGGAAATCCGCGGACGCGATATCATGACCGGCCTTCCGAAAATCGTGACATTGACATCTACGGAAATCCAGGAAACACTGAAAGAGTCATTGCTTGCGATTCTGGAATGCATCCGCGCAACGCTAGAAAACTGCCCGGCTGAATTGTCCGGCGACATCGTCGACCAAGGCGTTGTGATCACAGGCGGCGGCGCATTGCTGAAAGGCATGCAAGAATGGCTGTCAAAAGAGATTTCCGTGCCTGTACATATTGCACCGAATCCTTTAGAATCTGTCGCAATCGGCACTGGCCGTTCACTGGTGATGCTCAGCAAATTAGAAAAAATCCCTCGTTAACCCATTCAGCCCGGCAAACCAGTCGGGCTGTTTTTTTTTTTGGCTTCAGCTGCAAGTCGAATTTTTTCCCGAAATGGATTACACTAATAGAAAAGGCTTTCAAGGAGGAAATAATGATGTCAATGTTGAACCAGATCTTGGAATACAATACGGAATTTGTTGAAAACAAAGAGTATGAACAGTTTATCACCACAAAATTCCCTGACAAAAAAATCGTCATCCTTACGTGCATGGACACCCGCCTATTCGAAATGCTGCCGAAAGCGATGAATTTAAAGAACGGCGACGTGAAAATCGTCAAAAGTGCCGGTGCGGTCATCAACCACCCATTCGGCGGCATCATGCGCAGCTTGTTTGTAGCTGTTTATGAATTGAATGCAGATGAAGTATACATAATCGGCCATTACGATTGCGGCATGTCTGCCATCGATCCCCAGTCGATCCTGAGCAAGATGAAGGCGCGCGGTATCGATGAAAAGACCATCGAAATGATGCGTTATTCGGGTGTTGACCTCGAAGAATGGTTCCGAGGGTTTGACGATGTGACAGAAAGTGTACGCCACAGCGTCAATATGGTCAGAAACCATCCGCTAATGGACAATACAGTTCCGGTCCATGGCCTTGTCATCGACCCCACAACCGGAAAACTTGATTTGATCGTCAATGGAAACGAAAACCGCTGAGAAAATTCTCAGCGGTTTTGTTTTTGGAAATAGAGATAATCCAGCGGGATGCCTTCTTTGCCGAATTGCCGCAGAAAAGAAGTTGCTTGGCCTCTATGGTAGGATGCATGGTTGATGAATGTAAAATGCATCTCTTCTCTCGTACTCCGGAAATGGTCCCCTTTTAAATTGGTGAATTCCAATTCCGCCTGCCATTGTTCCTCAGTGAGCGATGCAAAATACAATTCCATCTCTGCGTGCAGTAGCATAAATGCCTGAATCGCCTTTTCTGTCGTCGATACGTCATATTGCTGAAAAACCGGGCTTTTATTTCCCATCATCCGCTCAAGCCATAATTTTTCGACGCCGATGACATGTGCCGTCATTTTTTCAATGGAAGGGAACGAATTCGCACCTTCCCGTGTATAGATCTCTTCCCCGTACGACTGGATATGCTTCAGAATTTCCACTGCCGCCCATTGATGGTAAGCAAACATCTTATTTCGATCCATGGAGCATCCTCCTTTTTTCGGCTTCTATTCTGAAAACCACCGGACAATTGCGGTCCGCCATTTCCTATAAGCGGCCTTGCCCTTTCAAAATTCGCGCTCAAGTAGCGCGTATTGGTAATGGTCTTCCCACTCGCCGTTGATGTACAAAAATTCACGCAGCAGCCCTTCCTGCTGCATGCCCGACTTCTCAAGCACCCGGATCGATCCGGCGTTCCGGGGCGATACATAAGCCTCGATCCTATGCAGCCGGAGCTGCTCGAATCCGAATGTGAGCACGAGTTTCACTGCTTCCGTCGCGATGCCCTTGCCTGTCGATGCTTTGTCGATCGAATAACCAACAAGCGCACTGAGGAACGGAAGCCGCTTGATGCTGTACAAGGAAATATGGCCAATCATCCGGTCAGTGCCAGGCTCGAAAACCCCGAAGCTGTATTCGCGGTTTTCGCGTGCCTGATAGACCGATTCCCGGATTTTTTCCCGCTGCACCATCGGCGTAAAATAACTGTCCGGGTGGCGGGGTTCATAAATCGACCAGTATTCCCGGTTGCGAAGCAGCAAATGCACCATTTCTTCTGCATCATCCACTGTCAGATTCCGAATATAACAGGCGCGCCCCTCGAATCGTAGATTCATATCAGTTACCGGCAGCAGTCAGCGCATTGAATTCTTCGGCATCCTTCACGCAAAGTGCAATCCCTTTTTCCCAGAAAGCAGGCTGGGTGATGTCTTCCCCGAGATGCTTAAGTGCCAGGTCTTCTGCCGTCATAATCGCTGTGTCGCGGAGGAGTGCCATGTATTTCTCTTCAAAACCGGCGCCTTCTTCGAGCGCTTTTGCGTATACGCTCAAGGAGAACAAATAGCCGAATGTGTAAGGGAAATTGTAGAATGGCACGTACGTGATATAAAAATGCAGCTTCGAAGCCCAGAAATGCGGGTGCAGCGACTTCAATCCGCCGGCAAACCCTTCTTCCTGCGCCTGTGACATCAATTCGTTCAACCGGCCGGCTGAGACGACGCCCTTTTTGCGCTCTTCATAGAAACGTGTTTCAAACAGGAAGCGGGAATGGATGTTCATGAAGAATGCTACACTCCGCTGGACCTTGTCTTCAAGAAGCGCGATCTTCTCATCATTGCTTTGGGCATTTTTAACTGCCGCATCGGCTACAATCATTTCAGCAAAAGTCGAAGCGGTCTCCGCTACATTCATCGCATACGAACGGTTCAACGGGTGTACCGGCCGCAGCGCGTAAGAATGGAATGCATGGCCGAGTTCATGCGCAAGCGTCGCAACGTTCGACATCGATCCGCTGTAGGTCATGAAAATGCGGGATTCCTCCGACATCGGCAAGCTCGTGCAGAATCCGCCGGGGCGCTTGTTCGGACGGTCTTCGGCTTCGATCCAGCCTTTTTCGAAAGCGTCCTGCGCAAACTTCCGGAGTTCTGGCCCGAACTTCCCGAAATGTTCAAGGATAAAGTCAGCGCCTTCCTGGTATGAGAATTTTTGAGTGCTGGCTGTCACAGGGGCATCCACATCAAACCAATCCAGGCCGTTTTTTCCCAAGATTTCCGCTTTGCGGTTCAAATAGTCGACGAACGGCCCTTTGTTGTTGCTGATTGCCCCCCACATCGCATCCAAGGTTTCCTGCTTCATGCGGTTCATATGGAGCGGCTCCTGCAGGACATTGTCCCAGCCGCGCTTTTTATAGATTTCCAGGCGGAAGCCTGCTATCGAGTTCAAGGTTTTGGCAAAGAATTCTTCTTTCCCTGTCCATGCCTCTTCGAGTTTCGTATAGGATTCCTCGCGTACGGCCGGATCGGAGTGGGCACTCAGGTTGTTCGCCTGCCCGACGGATAGCACTTTCTCTTCGCCGTCGACTGTCATGGTGATTTTGATATCCCCCACCAGCATATCGTAAAGTTGGCTCCAGCCATGATAGCCATCCATGCTCAGTGCGTTGATCAGGTTTTCCTCTTTTTCAGAAAGCAGCATTTCCGCTTCTTCGCGCCATTCATTCAATACAAAACCAAACTCCTTGAGTTCATCGGTTTCGAGCAGGCTCTTCCATACAGCATCCTCAGTTCCTGTCAGATCTTTTTGGATTTTCTGCAGCGCAGACTGGAAACGGGATGACAGAGCCGCCGATTCACTTTGCAGAATCCCTGCTTTTTTGTCTTCTGTATTTTGCGCCATCAAACAGCCGATAAAAGCACCAGACTGGCTTAGATGCTGCATCAGCCCTTTGATTTCCTCCAAAAGGCCGGCAATGCGCGGCGCGTCTTCAGCTGATGCCGGCACCTGGAAACTTTGGGCCGCTTTTTCGAATTCTTCCAAGCGCGGCGCTGCCTGGTCCATATGTACGCGCAATTCCGCCGAATCGCTTCCGCCTGGGAAAAGGCTATCCAAGTCCCAGACTTCCGGAAATTTAACTGTCATTCTGTTTCCTCCTGTGGTAAACGAAATTTTCTAAAAACACTTATAAGTATACCATTTTTATTGAACGGGAGGAATAATGGGCCGCGCCGCCTTCCTCTTGTTTGAACTGGAAAAAGTGACGAAACTTTCACAAACTCGCGCCTTTATTGCTTTTTTTGGAAGAAGCTATTTGTTGAACCAATCGATGACAGGTATACTAAATTGAAAGGAGGGATCTGCTATGATTCGGGTATTGTTGATGACGCTCGCTTTCGGAGCCGTTGTCGCTATAAATGCGTTGGCCACTATCCTGCCGCTGAATGGCCAAACGACTGGGGAAATTTCAAACCGGTTGCCCGTGATGATCACACCGGCCGGCTATGTGTTTTCGATCTGGTCTCTCATATATATCCTGTTGGCCCTTTGGATCGCCGGCTTCTGGATTCGTTTGAAAAAAGGAGAAACTCCCTCATCTGAAATTGCATTATATTTCTTATTAAGTGCCGGATTCAACATCGCTTGGATTTTATTGTGGCATTATGAATTCTTCCTCTGGACGCTCGTCGCCATGGTCGGCTATCTGCTTTCCTTGATTGCCCTATATCTGCAGTACAATAATAGCGATCAGAAAGTGACCGAGCGGCTGCCGGTTTCAGTCAATATGGGCTGGATCAGTGTGGCGACCATCACAAATGTTGCTTACATACTGACTTATTTCAATTGGGGCGGCTGGGGCTTGAGCGACCAGCTTTGGACGGTTATCATGCTGACTTTCGGAACCGCGCTCGCACTCCATGTCCGATTCCACCATTCCGACATTCCATTTGCCTTAGTCTTCGTCTGGGCATTCATCGGCATCGCCGTTAAACACGGCACAAGCGAATTGCTCGTCACAACCGCTTCCCTGTTTTTAAGCGGCGTTATTGTGACCGGTGTTCTGCTTATCAAAAAAAGACCTTGAAGGGTCTTTTAAACTGTAGATAAAGTTCAATTGTGATGAATAAAGATGTATAAGCCCGACAGGGTGGGCCACTTCGCTTTCCGTGGGCTCGGCTTCAGTCTCCTCTTCACTGAAAAACCATGCTCCTGTATCGCTGCGCTAGCTTCGTCGCAAAGACTTGGCAGGCCAAGTCTTTCCTGCGGGGCCTTCAGCTCGAGCTGGTCCCACAGGAGTCTCGTGGCCCACCCTATCGGGAGCACCACCTGTATTCAAAAAAAGGAGTAGGACGCTTATTCTGCTTTGTGTAACTAATTACAAGCCGCTTGCTTTATGATCCGGAACGGAAGGCGTCGTCTCCTGCGGGATAGCGAAGTGCGGAAATCCACTCGGACGCCAGTCAATGCTTGACCGAAGCTTGCGAGGGCAAGTATTTGCGACGAGCTTGCGCAGGAGCACAGGTTCTTAGTTAGTTCGGCTCGAGCCCGCGGAAAGCGTCCGCCTGAAGTGGAGGATTCGAGATAGCTCCGCTCATATGAATATTCATTGTTTAAGAGGAATAAATTTTCTTCTGTCTACAAATTAAAAGACCTTAAAAGGTCTTTTTTTGTTTGCGGCAACCTTTCATCCAAAAGAACAGGCTGCAGACGGCCTCGTTATGAGGGAGTCTGCAGCCTGAGAAGCTTTCTAATTATCCAGTTTCGTCAATAGGACCGGTTCGCCTTTTGTAACTATGACTGTATGTTCAATCTGCGCCACCAGCGACTGATCCGGCGTGATAAATGTCCAGCCGTCACCTGATTCGATGATGTGCTCTGCTTTCTGTGAGATAAACGGCTCCACGGCCAGCACCATGCCTTCTTTCAGGATGGTCTTCTCCCATGCATCGTAATAATTCAAAATGTGCTGAGGGGCTTCATGGAGTGATTTCCCGATGCCGTGCCCGGTCAGGTTCTTGATGACAAAAAGGCCCTGCTGCTTCGCTTCGCGCTCCACCGCTTTCCCGATCTGGTTCAGCTTCGCGCCGGCTTTCACTTTCGTCATAGCGAAATCGAAAGCCGATGCTGCCACTTCACAAAGCTTCTCTTTTTCCGCATGGCCCTCGCCGACCACAAAGGAAATCCCTGTGTCCGCAAAATAGCCTTCATAAGAACCCGATACATCAATATTGACCATGTCGCCTTCTTCGATGACGCGTTTGCCGGGAATGCCATGCGCCACCTCTTCGTTTACGCTGATGCACGTATAGCCCGGAAAATCATATTCCGATTTCGGTCCGGATACGCCGCCAAGTTCTGCAAACAGCTTGCCGCCCAATTCATCGATTTCCTTTGTCGTAACACCCGGCTTGGTCGCCGCTTTCATTTCTTCACGGATCTTCGCTACCATCTGTCCGGCTTTTTTTAGCATTTCTATATCTTTTTCAGTCGTCGCAATCATTAAATACCCTTCTTTCAAATTGTCTAAGAAAAATTATACCATATAAAAAGAGGACTATCCTAATGATAGTCCCCTTCCACTTATGCTTTTGCGTCGACGAGTTTCGGGGCTGCGGCAAAGAGTGCCGAGCAGACGAAAGCCGCCAAGAGAAATACCGGAATCATATAGGTTGCGTTGTAGGCAGCGGAATAGATCAGTACATTCCCTTCTGCAAACATTCCGAAGAACAGAATGCCGGTGATCACGTGGGTGATGTACCGCAGAACTGAACCGATCAAAACGCCCAGTACGATAGCTGTGATCATCTTCCCTGTGCGCCTTTCTTCAGCAGCCTGCAGATACCGGCTCCGCATGATTCCCGCAAGGCCTACGACTCCGTAAGCCAGCAAATAATCCAGAATGACTTGCAGCACGACATAGCCGAACGACAGCGGCGTCACCGATATGGTGCCTGTGACGATTTGCAGGAGTCCTACCAACAGCCCGGTCAAGACACCGGCAGCGACGCCTCTTCTGAATGCCATCAGGACAATCGGGATCATGACCAGACTGACAGATCCCCCTTGCGGCATTTTGAAGGCCACAAAATCGAGGATAAACCCGAGGGCGCCAAAAATCGCAATCTCCACCATTAAAATAACCCGTTTATTTCTCATAACTTCCTCCTTATGTGTTGTGCACATCACCAGAAGGGCCGCGCGAATAAAAAACCATATAAAAGCGGCGCCAGGACAGAGCTTGGCGCCGCATAAGGGCCGGTTTCCATCCACATCCCTGCGCAAGTGTTAACTTACAGGTTCAAAGGGTAAGAACAATGTGTTCACTCTCAGCATATAGCTCCCCTTGTGGTGCATACATATTTTGCTTTCACCCCTATTGTACACAAATGCCCGACTTTAAGCAACGCAGTTTCAAGCTGGCCCCAGAGGGTAACAGGTAAGTATGAAGCAAATAGTCGAAAGGTGGTGAAGGCAGCGGAAACATGCGCTGCTGAGTATGATCGAGTTATTGAAAGAGTTAATTAAAATCCAAAGCGACACCAAACAAGGAGCGAACGATGCTCTTCTTTTTTGTGCCGAATGGCTGAAGGAGAAAGGGCAGGAAGTCAAGGTCCATGAAAACAACGGATATATGATGCTGACTGCCGCAAAAGGCCAAGGACAGGACACCATCGTGTGGAACGGGCATGTCGATGTCGTTCCCGGCCATCCGGACCAGTTCGTGCCGATGGAGGAAATGGGGCGCATTTACGGCCGCGGTTCCGCTGATATGAAAGCCGGGGTGGCGGCCATGATGCAGGCTTTCGTCGAACTGGATGGATCCGCGCTCAACCGCATCGTCCAGCTGCACATTGTCACCGATGAAGAAATCGGCGGCCGCAACACCTCAAAATGGCTGGTCGAACAAGGCTACACCGGCAATTTTGTCATATGCGGCGAGCCGACCGGCCTAAAAATCGGCTTGCAGTCAAAAGGAATTCTTCGCATGGATTTGACCTTCAAAGGCAAACCTGCGCACGGCAGCCGCCCATGGGAAGGCATCAACGCCATCGAGTCGGCGATGAAGTTTCATATGGGAATGGCCGATCTGCCTTTCCGCAAGGAATCGACCGAATACTACGAACAGCCGTCGGTCAATTTGCCGATCATCAAAGCGGGAGACCGCTATAACGTCGTTCCCGAAATCTGCGAAATGTCCTATGATATCCGCTTTATGCCGGGCCAGGACAAAGACGAAATTGTTCGGCAGATGGCGGAACTCGCCGAGAACTTGAAGCTGGATATGGAATACAAAGCGAGCGGCTCCACACCCGCTTTGACGACGACCAAAGAAAATCCGTACATTCAATCGCTGCAAAATGCCATCCGTGAAACAGTGGAAACCGAACCTGTCCTGTTCGGTCAGCATGGTGCTGCCGATACCCGCTATTACGCAGCCGTCAACGGCGGCGAAGGCGCGATCGAATTCGGCCCTTCAGGCGATGACTGGCATGGAAACGCCGAATACGCGGACATCTCCAGCATCCATCAATACAAAGACATCCTAAAGCAGCTTGCCGCTGCCCCGCTTTAAGGTTTAACAAGCAGAAAAACCGGGAACAATAAAACATACTCTATCCACGTCAGGAGTGATAAACATGGGAATCGGAAGAATTGTAAAAACAGCCATCAAGTTTGCGCCAATCGCGTATCCAATCATCAAAAAAGTAATGAACAAACAAAAAGCAGGGACTACTTCTACGCGCAGAACGCCTAAGCCAAAGCGTTGATATAAAACACAAAACCCCGCTCCGGATTTTCCGGAGCGGGGTTTTGCATGTTTTCAACTATACATACGGCAATGCCTCACGCAAAGCATAATATTCCTCTTCGAGCCCTTCAGAAGGCCGGCTTGCAGCCGGGTTGCCGGATATGGCACTTTCACGGTCCGATTCCTGCTGGGCCGTGATTTCCTCAAAAGATAAAGGTGCGGCCTTCGGCAATTCCCCGTTTTCCACTTTCCAGCCCTTTTGGTAGCTATCCAAAAAAGCATTGGCCATCGCCTGATAGCCTTTGAAATTCGGATGGACATCCGCCGCATTCGGCACTTTATCCACCGAGTCGTTGCCGAATGCGCCTTGGACCGGCACAAAAACGGCCCCTGCTTTTTCAGCGCTTTGCTTTAAAATGACATTCAGCAGATCAAGCTGTTTTGCAGTTCCCGCTTTTTGGCTTTCACGGGCATGGGGATATGCAAAATAATAGCCCATGACATAAACATCCGCATCCGGTGCCCGCTTTTTCAATTCCGCTAAAATCTCATCCAGGTTCTCCCGCGCATTATTCAATGCAAAGTCGGCCTGGATTTGCGGAAAAGCCAAAGACCCTTGTTCAGAATCGGCCTGCACAAGCCGCAGCAGATCATTTGCGCCGGCTGAAAGCGTAATGATGTTGGCAGAAGCCAACAGGTCTTTCGCTTCTTCCGATTTGACCCGCTCTAGTACATCTTCCGTTGTGAATCCCGGAAACGCCAAATCTTTGGAAAAGAATGCGACCGGTTGCTGGCGTGCCAATTCCTGCGCAATCAGATCGGCATAGCCTGCATCAATCTCTGAATTCGGCGTCTGGCCTGCTGCGAGCGAATCACCCAGCGCTACATAAGCGGCCGGCAATTGGATTTCTGCCGCTGCAGGCAAAGCGCTGAAAGCCAGCAGCACTGCCGTCAAACACGCTATCGTGTATTTTTTCAACCTGCTCACCTCTTAAAATGCCCAGTTCCCGTTCCGGAAAACCGGTTCTCGTGTGCCGTCCTTGTGGATGCCGTCAATATTCATTTCGGCGCTGCCGATCATAAAGTCTTCATGGACAATCGATGTATTCAATCCGATTGATTCGAGCTGCTTCCGCTCCAGATCCCGGCCGCCTTCATAGCAGGTCGGGTAGGAATCGCCAATTGCTAAATGATTCGATGCATTTTCATCGAACAGCGTGTTGAAAAACAGGATATTGGAATCCGAGATTGGCGAATGGTGCGGCACCAATGCTACTTCGCCCAAATACGCGGAGCCTTTATCCGCCTGGAGCATTTCATCAAGCAATTCCTGGCCCGTTTCAGCCTTCGCATTGACGATTTTCCCCTCTTCAAATTCCAGGGTAAACCCGTCGATGATGTTCCCTTGGTAGACGAGCGGTTTCGTATTGCGGACAGTTCCGTTGACGCCGTATTTCAATGGGACAGTGTAAACTTCCTCAGTCGGCATATTGGCAATGAACGCATTGTTCTGCGGTGTTTTGGAAGCGCCGCTCATCCAGATATGCTTGTCCGGAAGTTCGATCGTCAAATCAGTGTCGGGTGCCGTATAGTGCAGCTTGCTGAATCTTTTGCTGTTGAGCTGTCCTGCGCGTGCTTCCAGCAAATCGATATGCTGCTTCCACTGCGCGATGGCATCGCCTTCGCCGATGCGGACAGTTTTGAAGATGGCGTTCCATAGGGCATCGATCCCCTCAGCGGCTTCTAGATCCGGGAACACTTTTCCCGCCCATTCCTTGGACGGGATCGCAATGATCGACCAGGCAATCTTGTCGGTGCCGACGGCTTGCCGGTAACGCTCCAACGCGCGGCCGGCAGACTTCTGCGAATCCGAGAGGCGCTTGGCCGGGATGCCGGTCAAAAGATCCGGATCTTCTGCATCGATCCACAAAAATGATCCCCCAGTATCGATGATTTCATCGCGCTGGGCGACCGACCATGCCGGGTATTCATGGAATGCTTCATCCGGCGCCATCTCAAAATGCATCCGGGTCTGTACCGGATCCGTGTAATTGACATGGACGCGCTTGGCCCCTGCTTCGTAGGCCTTCTTCACGACAAGGCGCGTAAACTCAAGCGTATCGACCGTTGTATTGATCATGATGATCTGGCCTTTTTGGACATTCAATCCGACCTGCACAGCCAGCTCCGCGTACTGCTCCAATTTTTCCTGGAAACTCATCTTTTATTCCCCTTTTCGGAAATGGTTTTGCTATTGCCTTCCACTAGCTGGCCGCCATGGAGGATTTTCTGGACCGGTTTTGACGGAAGCTCCTTGGTGAATTTCTTGTAATGGCGTTCATCGACATAAGCCAAGAGCGTCAAAACTTCGCCATCAGCCCCTGCTCTGCCTGTACGGCCGGAGCGGTGCTGGTATTGCTCGATGGTCTGCGGGACATCGACGTGGATGACGTGAGTCACGGCATCGATGTCCAATCCGCGGGCTGCCACTTCTGTCGCAATCAGCATTGCCACTTCGCCTTTACGGAACCCTTCGAGCGCTTTTTTGCGCTCCTCTTTTTTCATCTCGGAATGGAGGGCGACGATTTTTGCATCACGGAATTTCAATTTGTTTTCTTTCATCAGCAGCTGATCCAGATTATTGACAAACGCCAGTGCTTTTACGCCCTCGATGTTCGAGATTTTCCGAAGGGCTTCGGTTTTGTCCCGCTCATCCACTTTGATGAATGAATGGACAACTTTGCCCTGCATCGGCAAATCGGACGCCGCCACTTGGAGCCTCGTCGGATGCTTCATCAAGCGGTCAGCCACCAATTCCACTTCATCAGTGATTGTCGCGGATACCAGGACAAGCTGGCGCTCGTGCTGGGTTTTCTCGATCAGATCCTTCATGACATTGCGGTGTTCGCGCGCCATCAACTGGTCGCCTTCATCGAGGACCAAAATCCGGATTTCATGCATTTTCAGCTTTTTGCTTTTCACGAGCTCGTTCAGACGCCCGGGAGTCCCGACGACGATCGTCGGTTTTTTCTTCAGCTTTTCCAATTGGCGCTGCACATTGGCGCCGCCGATCAATTGGGCGACGGTTACGTCAGTGCCTTCAGTCCACTCTCTTACAACATTGACGATCTGCATCGACAATTCCTGGGACGGTGCGATGATCATCGCCTGGATTGCTGGTTTGGCCGGGTTCACGCGCTGCAGGATCGGCAATAAATAGGCAAGCGTCTTGCCGGAACCGGTCGGGGATTCCGCCACGATATCGTTCCCTGCAAGCATTTCCGGAATCATCTGCTCCTGGATCGGCATTGCATGTTCAAAACCGGCCTTTTCCCATTTTTCCTGCCAAATCGGATTTAATTCTTTAATAAAATTCATGTCTAATTCCACCTTCTTTTCGATGCTAATAGTGTACCATATTTGGCGTTTCGCCGCTTTTTTTAACAAAAATGGCCACGCACTTCTGTACGGGCTCCGGGATCCCGTTTTATCCGGATAAGCCAGAACAATGTTTGCATGAGCCGACCTTCTGCAGCCAGCGCTTGCCTCCTGTTCAAGGCGCGCCGAAGCCCGATTTTCCGACAGAAAAAGCTGACCCGTTTCCGGATCAGCTTTTTCTCTTTCATTCAGTGACTTCTTTCCGTGCATAGACGATTTCCTTTTCCTTCTCCATTTCCGAATCGGGTCTGGCGGGCTTTTTGATGAATAAAGCGAGGCCAAATGCCACAAGCGCGATGAATGTCGAGACGAAGAACGAAAAGTTGATGCCTTCAAGCATCGCCAAATTGACAATGTCTGCAGGGTTTGTGCCGCTCGCCGCCAAGTCTTTCGCGGCAGATTCGGTACGGGCATTCATGATCGAAATCAGGAACGCCGAACCGACTGCCCCCGCCACTTGCTGGAGCGTGTTGTTGATGGCCGTTCCATGCGGATAGGATTTCACCGGCAGTGTATTCAAGCCATTTGTCATGACCGGCATCATGACCAGTGAAATGCCGAACATGCGGAGCGTATAGATCAGCATGATGCTGATGAAACTGGAATCCAGGCTCAATTGGCTGAACATATAAGTCGTTGCCACAACAATGGCCAGACCCGGGATGGCGAGGACTTTAGCGCCGTACTTATCGAATAGCCGTCCATTGATCGGCGACATCGCTCCCATGACAAGTGCACCTGGCAGCATCAGCAGGCCTGAGTCGATCGGCGAAATGCCTTTGATGGTCTGGATGTAGATCGGCATCAGGATCATAGCCGAGAACATGGACATTGAGACCACGACCGAGATGGCGGACGACAAGGCGAACATCGGATATTTGTAGATTCGGATTTGCAACAGCGGTTCATCCAGCTTTAACTGCCGGAAGATGAATAGGATCAGCGAGACGATCCCGATGCCGATGGTCCCCATGACCACCGGATCGGTCCAGCCAGATGTACCGGCAGAACTGAATCCATACAGGATGCCGCCGAAGCCCAAGCTCGAAAGAACCAAGGAAGCTTGGTCCAGCGACAGCTCCCGGTTCTGGAACGTCAGGTTCTTCAATTTGAAGATGCCGAGCGCCAGCGGCACCAGCGCAATCGGCAGCACCATCCAGAACAGGACGCGCCACGAATAATGTTCAATGATGAATCCTGATAATGTCGGGCCGATCGCAGGCGCAACGACCATGACCAAACCGAAGATGCCCATAGCAGAACCACGTTTTTCAATCGGAAAAGCGGCTAGCATGACATTCATCAATAGCGGCATCATCAAAGCGGCACCCGCTGCCTGGACCATGCGGCCGGCAAGCAGAATGCTGAAGGCTGGCGCTACAGCAGCCAACAGCGTCCCTAAAGCGAAAAGCGACATGGCCGCAATGAAAATCGACCGGTTTGAATAGCGTTGGATCAGGTAAGCGCTCGCAGGAATCAGGATTCCGTTGACGAGCATATAGGCGGTCACCAGCCATTGGGCTGTAGAGGGTTCAATGCCGAAGTCCAGCATAATTGACGGCAGCGCGATATTCAGCAGGGTCTGGTTGAAGATGGCCACAAAAGCTCCGGTAAAAAGTATGGCGATAATGCCGTAAGGCGGTTTTTTCTGTTCTTTCATTCTATTTTTTCCTCCATCTATCCTTGTGTTTTTCATAATGCTCTAACTCCATTGCATCATTCTATACCGTCAGTCTATTTTAATCAAGAAAAATATACCGACAGTATAAAAGAATTGATATGAAAGGGTTTTCGCGGTATGATGACACTAGACTATGAGTATAAAGGTGGAGCAAATGAACTCAAAAAAACAGAACATCATCAATGCCGCCTATGCCCTTTTCATCAATAAAGGTTATAACGCTTCCTCGATTCAGGACATCCTTGATGAAGCCGGCGTTTCCAAAGGGACGTTCTACAATTACTTCACGTCCAAGACCGAATGCCTGATGGCCATCATGGACTCCATTGGCAGCGAAATCCGTCAGAAGCGCATGGCAGCCGCGGCTGATAAACCGATAAATGATCCTCAAGTGCTCGCCGACCAGCTGAGCATCCGCATCCAGCTGAACCAGGAAAAGAATTTGTTTTCCTTGTACGAAAGCATTTTTTACTCCCAGGACAAGGAACTGAAGGAGTTTTCCAAAGGAACTTACCTGAAAGAGCTTGATTGGCTCACGTCCCGGATCATCGACATCTTCGGGAAAGAAGCGGAACCTTACGCCCTCGACAATGCCGCTATCCTCCACGGATCCATCCAGCAGCTGGTCCATATCTGGAAGCTGACCTCGAACGAAGACTTGCCGACGGACAGATTGGCGGCATTCGTCGTACGGCGGCTGGAAGTTTCTATCGCGTCCCAAATCGCATCAGGCGAGCGCTTTATCCAAGCAATGGAACTATCCCCTGAAAAGATGGGCGAGAACTTGACGCTCGAAGAATTGGGGACCCAATTGGACACATACAGCCGGTTGCTTGAGGAAGATGAAGAAACCCGGCAGCTTATCTCGTTCCTTGCTGAAGAACTGCATTTGGAAAAGCCGCGGAAAGCGGTGGTCCAAAGCGTCCTGGGAACACTCGCGAACAATGTGCCGCATGAAGCGGAAATCCTGATTTTGCTTGAGCAAGTCTGGAAAAAAGTAGCGAAGCTTGAATAGAAAAAGGCAGAGCCCGATTTGGGCTCTGCCTGAGCTTGTAGACAAAAGAGTAATTGTTCAATTAGATGAATAAAACTAATGGAAGCTGTATTGGATCCTCCACTTCAGGCGGACGCTTTCCGCGGGCTCGCGCCGAACTAACTCGGACTAGCGTCCGAGTGGATTTCGGCACTTCGCTATCCCGCAGGAGTCGCCGCCTTACGTTGCGGATCCTGAAGCCAGCGGCTTGTTCCCAGCAGGCCAAAGCAGGATTAGTATTCTTATCTCCTCTATCAGAGACAGATGATGCTCCCGACCGGGCTGGCTACGGAGACTCCTGTGGGACCAGCTCGAGCTGAAGGCCCCGCAGGAACGCAGTGACGAGGAGACTGAAGCCGAGCCCACGGAAAGCGAAGTGGCCAGCCCGGTCGGGCTTATCCATCTCTATTCATTCGAATTAGACTTTGTCTACAATCTGAGGCAGAGCTTGATTTGGGCTCTGCCTTTTTCCAGCTTTATGCCATTATGGTTTTCTGCGCCCTTGCACCGCCTGCTCGAACGCGTAGGCGTATTCGATTAAGACGGGTTCGCTGAACGCCTTGCCGGTGAACGTGATGCTGAATGGTTCCTGTGTTTCCGTCAGGCCGAACGGCACGGTGACTGACGGGAAGCCTGCGGCAGCAGCTATATTGCAGCCATAGTCCTTCGGCAAAAGCAGGGCATCCGCACCGGCTTCTTTCAGTGTTGCCCGGATTCCCTGTTCTGCAGCGAGGAACCGGTTGCGTTCGAGTGCTTCGACGTATTCCCGCTCGGTCAACTTCCCGGTCATGCTGTTTGTTTGTTCGAGCAGGTTCTGGCCGAACTTCAGCATCCGATCGGAATGTTCGTTGTTGAATGCAATGACGTCATCCAGTGAACGGATCGGATTTTCCGGGTTCGAACGCGCCAAATAATCATTCAAGTCCGCTTTGAACTCATGCAGCAGCACGGCGAATCCGAGGTCTTCCTGACTAGCGCCAAGATCGATATTGTCGACGATTTCTGCTCCGCATTCCCGTAGCTTTTCCAGTGCCCCTTCAAACGCTTCCCGTTCTTCCGCCGAAATCTTTTCGTCGAATAAATTCCGCGGCACTCCGAACCGGATGCCATTCAGGCCGTCTTTGTTGAAATGCTGTTCCCAAGCATAATCTTCAAACGGCTCTGCATAAACTGTGATTTCATCCTCCGGGTCATGGCCGATAATGGCCGCAAAAACCGCCACGGCATCTTCGACAGTCCGGGCTAACGGCCCTGGAATGTCCTGGGTGTGCGACAGCGGAATGATTCCGCTCCGGCTGGCGAGCCCCATGGTCGGCTTGATGCCCACCAAGCTGTTCTGTGAAGCCGGATTGATGATGGATCCGGAGGTTTCTGTGCCGAGCGCGGCAACCGCCAGATTGGAAGCTACCGCTGCAGCGGACCCGGAACTGGATCCGCCGACATCGAATGCACCGTAGGGGTTTTTCACTTGCCCGCCCCTTGAGCTGTAGCCGTTGGTCATTTTGTCCGACATGAAATTTGCCCATTCCGTGATATTCGTTTTGCCGAGTATGACTGCCCCCGCTTCGCGCAGCTTTTTCACAACATGCGCATCCTGCAGTGCATAATGGTCTTTCAAAGCAAGCGACCCGGCACTGGTGTGCATCTTGTCGTTCGTATCCATATTATCTTTCACGAGGATCGGAATCCCGTGGAGCGGCGAACGCACACGCCCTTGGCTCCGTTCGAAATCACGCGCCTGGGCTATCTGCAGGGCGTCCGGATTGATTTCAAGGACCGCATTGGTATTCTGGTCGCGCAAGGAAATATTTTCTTTATACATCAGTACAAGCTCCTCCGCTGTCAGCTTCCCTTCCACCATTTCCTGTTGGAGTTCTTTGATAGACATTTCATCCAGCCGTTCCCGCCGGTAGTCTTCCAATTTTTTATGATGCATCGCGCTTCCTCCATTTCCATGATTCTTCCGCATTCTGCCCATTAAAAAAAGCCGGAGGGGGGCCGGCTTATAGATCTTCTGTATAAGTTTTCATCAATTCATATAGTGACAATTCATACAGCTGCCTGCCGTCGATCTTAAAGACGTTCTGCTCTACCAATTGGTCAATGATGATGGATCGTTTATCTTCGAATTTCGATTCTGGTATTTGTTCCATTTTGCTCTTTCTCTCCTTGTAGAAGTCTTCCATTCTCTTTACCCTGCTGCAGGAATGGATAAAACCTCTTTTGGAAAAAAGCATCATCATTTTTTACCGGACAATTTTATGCTGCCTAGAAAATCGAATCGACAGCCGCTTTTGCAATCGTTCCATTCGCCAGGATAAACTTGTCGATTTTCACATGCGAAAAATTCTCGACATGCTCTTCCCTTTCCACTTCAACGGTCGTATGTACCCCCGGAGCGATTCTTTCGACTGCACAAGCGATCATCAGTGACTTGCCGTCCGTCAGCATCTGATCGCCGATGTTGTCATCCGCAAAAATCAACACTGCTTTTGCGTGGCGGATATTCGCTTTGTTCAGCGTCTCTGATTCGGTCGCATTCCCCCGCACATAATGGATGCGGTCGTGCAGCTCTTTTGCCTTCTCCAATTTATCGATGACGACGATCATCCTTTTCGGATCGCGTGCCAGTATTTCCTTTATCGCAATTTCCGCTTTATGCGACCAATCAATGATGACGATATGGTTTTTCTCTTCAAACATCAAATCCCCGCCTTCCCTGCGTTTTCTCAGCAATCCAAAACTATCGAACGCTTTTCCGATAAATGTTGCAAACAGCCCGATGCCAAGTACATATAAAAAGAGGATGGTGTAGATTTTGCCCGCACTGGTGGCAGGCGATATATCCCCATAGCCGACAGTCAGGATCGTCGTCATGGTGAACCAGAACGAATCGAGGTAATTCGTGAATGTCTCAGGCTCAATGACCGGCAATAGGATTGTGGTAAATACGATAAGCAGGATCGTGGACCATGTCAGGATTAGCCACGACAGACTGGTCAATTTATAGAACACTCTCCGGATGATCAAAGCGAATCCTCCCTTTTTTGCATCAATCTTGTTTTGGTGTAACTTCATCATAAATGAGAAAAGCCCGGGAGTCGATGCCGACTTCCAGGCTTTCCATTTTGGTTTATCCTTTTCAACTTATGGTCAGCAAACCGCTGCTCTGCACGTCAAGTGGCCAACTCACTCCACAAGTTCCATTTCAAAACTTTCCAGCAAAGTTCTTACTTCCTCGGTCGTTTTTGTGTTCATCAATTGATTCCTCAATTCACCCGCACCCCGGAAGCCTTTGACGTATATTTTGAAAAAGCGGTGGAGCCCGGTGACCGGGCGCGGCAATTCTTCCATGTATTGATCGTGGAGATCAAGCTGCAGCCTTAAAAGATCCAAGTATTCCTTGCTGCTATGCTCTCTCGGCTCTTTTTCAAAAGCGAACGGATTTTTGAAAACGCCCCGGCCGATCATCACGCCATCAACTCCGTACTTTTCCACAAGTTCCAGCCCCATTTGGCGGTCAAGGATATCCCCGTTGATGGTCAATAGCGTTTCGGGGGCGATGCGGTCGCGCAATTCCTTGATTTCCGGAATCAGCTCCCAGTGCGCCTCTCCTTGGCTCATTTCTTTCCGGGTCCGCAAATGGATCGATAGATTGGCGATGTCCTGGCGGAGGATGTGTGCCAGCCATTCCTTCCATTCATCAATTTCCGAATAACCCAGCCGGGTCTTCACGCTGACGGGAAGTCCGCCGGCTTTTGCTGCTTCAATTATTTCTGCAGCAGCATCCGGGCGCAGGATCAGGCCGCTTCCTTTCCCTCTAGTTGCAACATTCGGGACAGGGCATCCCATGTTGATGTCGATGCCCTTGAATCCCATCTCAGCCATGCCGATGCTCATCTGGCGGAAATACTCAGGCTTGTCCCCCCAGATGTGCGCCACCATCGGCTGTTCGTCTTCCGTAAACAACAAACGCCCGCGCACACTTTTGATCCCTTCCGGATGGCAATAGCTTTCCGTGTTCGTGAATTCCGTGAAAAATACGTCCGGCCGGCCGGCTTGGCTGATGACATGGCGAAATACGACATCCGTCACATCTTCCATTGGCGCGAGGACAAAAAACGGTTTCGGCAGCTCCTGCCAAAAATTTTCTTTCATATTATCAAACCTCTCATTTCATAGAAAAAGCAGATTATTCAAAAGTACTTTCCATACTTCTAAATTGTCTGCTTTGTAACTTCAGCAATTATTATATTCGTTATTCTAACAACACAACTTAATAAAATAAGAGAAAACAAACTTAGTATACAATCAGCCTACTAATTCCATCCAAATCCTTATTTAGTAAATATTAATTTTTAAAAATCTCAAACAATTAGATCCTAGTTATATTTCGAAACTATAAAAGCTTCAATAATGGCTCAGATAACTTAGTGAATTTTGCATCCATTTCAATTTTATCAATAGGACCTGGAAATTCTAGAATCAAATCAATAAGTTCTTGAGCTGACCTAGAAGTAACTTTTGGCTTAAGTAAATGAACCATTTTTAAATATTGATCCCTTCTTAATTTGCTATTGCTTAGTAGTCCTTTAATACGCTTATCAAATATCGTTAAAATAGCTTTTAAAGCCATATCACTATTAAACTTTACAAACAATTCTTGATAGACTGGTTCTGCATTCCAAGCAATACCACTACCATTACTTAAAAAAACTTCTACTATAGATTCTATATATTTATTTTTAATAGTGTCAGGTATTTCTCCTTCGCCAATTAACCTTTTCACTTCTCTTGCAAATGCTGGCTCGGAATAAAAGTTATTTGTTCCTCTGTGCGCAATTAATAATTCATCTAAAGCAGTATCAATTTCTGTTGCTCTAATTTTTTCAGGTATATAAGATTGTCCTTCAACAATTTCTAAAAACTCGCGAGCAAGTTTTTCTTCTTCGACAAAATTATTTACAGAGTACTTCCCGTATTTCAAGCCAATGTTATGACGCTGTTCCTCATTTGTAAATCCCCACAAATATGGGATTATCAACTTAATATTATCTTTCACTTGTTCGGTAGTGGTTTTTCTTGTATATATTCCAAAGAAACCTGATAAAAGATTATTAATTTGATCATTAGTTAATGTATCAAAAAAATTCCCTATAACCTTTGCGATTTCTGGAGTTAATGTATTTGTTTTTACATTGGCCAATAATTTTCGTATTTCTAAAGTTACACTTGAAAGCGGTAAAGATATAACTTCGTTAATACATGTTTCTAACCATGAAATTAATTGTAAGCCTGTTATTTCTACTTGGTTAGGATGGGCTGCACTGGCCCAATTTCGCATATATTTTATATAATCTAGATGCTGAAACCCTACATCTGAAATTAATCCTATTTCTTTTGCTCCATAAATTAATTCCGCATCACTTAACTTTTCTAAATCCTCTTCGTCAACTAAACTTTTACGCTTTTCTGGACTCGCAACAGCTGTATCGTAAAAATAACCTAAATCATAGTGCGCTACTCTACGTCGTAACTCTTGAATCGTTTCATTCCATAAATAATTTAAAGCTGCATCGAATAAACCTGCACTTGAAGCAGCGATAAACTTTGAAATGTAATTTGATGTACTTTTAAGATCGGGTGGTAAATTCATTAGCGCATTATCCACATTGGAAAATACCACGATTCTTTGCTGTACTACCGTTAACACATTTTCTGTCGGTAAACCATTGAATTCTAAAAAACTCTTCAAAGAAGTTTCATAAGATGCGATGTTTTCTCTAACTATTAAGGAATTATCACGGGGTGCTTGTAATTCAGTCATACTATCACGCTCTTTCGCTCAAATTAATCTTTCAACTACTATGTTAATTATAAATATTCAACAATACTATATATTTAATTCAACTAATAAAGATATTTATATTTTCATTTGTATTTAATTTAACGTAATAATCTAAATGAGTTTGGGGAAACTTAAAGTATGACTCTCAACACTTCTATCTTATTTTGACGTCTAAAAAGGAAAATTTATAAATTAAAAACTAAAATTATTATATCAGTTTTGCCCATTTATTTACCAAATAGAATTAACTAATCGTTATTTTTTTGTATAATGACACTTTTAATACGGCTATTTTTTATCCAATAATGATAAATCTAATGATAAAGAAATAAAAAAACAATAATAACTATTTTAATTTCTAATTAGTCAGCCAGTTCCAACCAAGCGACCGCTTCACAATGCGTGGTCTGCGGGAACATGTCGACCGGCTGGACTTCTTTTGTCCGGTAGCCGCCGTCTTCGAGGATCCGCAGATCGCGTGCAAGTGTCGCCGGGTTGCAGGAAACGTAGACGACGCGCCCCGGACGCTGCTTCAGGATCGTCTGCAATAATTGCTCGTCGCAGCCTTTGCGCGGCGGGTCGACAACGAGGACGTCTGCTGTCTTGCCTTCTTTATACCAGCGCGGAATCACCTGTTCCGCCGGGCCTGCTTCAAAAAGCGTATTCGAGAAGCCGTTCAGCTCCGCGTTTCGCTTGGCGTCTTCGATCGCCTGCGGCACGATTTCCACACCCATGACGAATTTCGCTTTTTGTGCCAGGAACAACGAAATGGTCCCGATGCCGCAATAAGCGTCAATCACCGTTTCGTCGCCTGTCAATTGGGCATATTCCAACGCTTGTCCGTAAAGCACTTCGGTCTGTTCCGGGTTGATCTGGTAGAACGACCGTGCCGATATCTCGAAACGCACATCGCCGATCCGGTCTTCGATCACATCTTTGCCCCAAAGCGTCAGCGTCTCATCGCCGAAAATGACATTGGTCTTTTCCGGGTTGACGTTCTGAATGATTGACGTAACTTCCGGTACAAACGAGCGGATCAATTCAACTGCGCGTTCGCTTTGCGGGAATTTCTTCTTTTTCGTGACCAACGTCACCATGATTTCGCCGGTTGCCCGGCCTTTCCGTACCACGACGTGGCGCAGCTGGCCGCGATGCGTTTCTTCTTCGTAAGGTTCGATGCCCATTTCATGCAGGCTCTGCTTCAAGCCGGACATGATGGCATCGGCTTCCATCGTCTGGATCAGGCAGATGTCCGTATCGGCAATATTGTGGGAGCGGCTTTCATAGAAGCCTGCCACTACGCGGCCGTTATCGGTGCCGAACGGTATCTGTGATTTATTGCGGTAGCGCCATGGATTGTCCATGCCTTTTACAGGATGCACCGGAACATCCGGCAATTTTCCGATGCGGGTAATCGCATTACGGACCATGTTCCCTTTAAAGGCCAGCTGCCCTTCGTAGGACAAATGCTGAATCTGGCAGCCCCCGCACGTATCAAATACCGGACACGGCGCTTTCACCCGGAACGGCGATTCTTTTTCGATTTCGATCAATTTGGCAAAGCCATAGGATTTCAAGGTTTTTAGGACATGGACCTTCACATCTTCACCCGGCAAAGCGCCTTGGATGAAAAGCGGATAGCCGTCGACTTTCGCAACGCCTGCTCCGTCATGCGTCAAATCTTCCACATAGACGGACAAACGGTCATTTTTTTGTACTGGTTTCAATTCGTTCACTCCGTTTCGCATTGCTCTATCATACAACAAAAAAACGCGGCAGGCAAAAGGCCTGCGCGCGTCCCTTATTTCTTTTCTTTTGATACGATTCCATCCTTCAAGGATATCCAGAACCCGAAGCCAATGGCAGCGAACAAGACGAGAAACGGTGCATAAAATATGAGAAAGTCCTGCATCTAAAATGCCTCCTTTAAGCGTGGTAATCCGATTTGCCTTTGACATAATCCTTGTCGAACAAGAACAGGCGGAATAAAAGATACAGCGACGGCAGCAGCAAACCGAGCCCTGCGATAAACGCAATGATCAACGCGATCGCCATCGTATCATTCGTGAAGCTGTCATAGATGGTCAGGTACGGATACAGCAAATACGGGAAATGCGATACGCCGTATGCAAAGAATGCAGTGAAGAATTGCCCCACAAGCAAGATGAAGGCAAGTCCGTAGCTGCGGCGTTTCCAGATCAGGTAGACCGTTCCCAGGAAGAGAAGGAACGAAATTCCGAAAACCCACCACAAATCAAGCAAGCGTTCATAATGCATGAAATTGTGGCCACGCAATTCGAAGATGATGCCGGTTGCCGTGATGATGGCGGGCCCGGCCCAGACAAGCGCATATTTGCGCATCAGGTCTGTCGCCTTCGCATCTCCGGCTTTATTCGCATACCATGTCAGGAATACAGCGGAGATATAAAGGACTGCCGCCAAACTGAGGACGACGATGCTCCACATCAGCGGGCTTGTGAACAGCGCCCAATAATCCAGATACGGCTTAGCGCCGTCCAGCTTGATGAACCCGCCTTCAGACATAGCCAGCACCGGCGATAAAGATGCCGGCAGCAGCAAGCCGGAAAGGCCGTACATATAGATATAGCCGCGGTGGTTAATTTTCGCCCCGTATGTCGCGAAAGCGTAATACGACCCGCGGATCGACAAGAGCACCAATGCGATGCTTGCCGGAATGAGCAATGTCGTTCCGTAATAGAAGGCCGTCTGCGGGAAAAACCCGATGATGCCGACGAAGAAGAAGACGAAAAAGACGTTTGTCACTTCCCACACCGGTGACAGATAGCGCTGGATGATCCCTGTCAAAATATGCTGTTTGTTGGTGAAGGCGCTGTAGGCATTAAAGAATCCGGCCCCGAAGTCGATCGAAGCGACGATGACGTAAAGGAATAGAAACAGCCAAAGCACCGATATTCCGATTATTTCAAGTGTCATCCTCGCCCACCGCCTTTTTGCGCTTCCCGGTCAGCCAATTCTTTTTCCACCGGATTCCGTTTGTACATGCGAGACAAAACGACAATCGTCCCGATGCCAAGTATGAAGTACAGTCCCGCGAACAAGATGATCATCAAATCGACTTGTCCGCTCGTAGTTGCGGCTTCGCTTGTTCTCATGTAGCCGCGGAGAATCCACGGTTGGCGTCCGACTTCCGTGAACCACCAGCCGGCTTCAATTGCGATGAGCGCCAGCGGACCGGTCAAGAGCGTCAGCCAGCGGAACCATTTCGCGCGGACAATCGCCCAGCCGCGCCAAGCGCCGACCACGTAGACGAAGGAGAAGAACGCAAGCCACATGCCAATGCTGACCATCAAGTCGAACAAGTAATGGATCCACAGCGGCGGCCGTTCATCTTCCGGGAATTCATTCAGCCCGGTCACTTCAGCTCCCGGCATACCGTGTGCAAGAATGCTTAATGCATATGGAATCCGGATTGCGTATTTCGGTTCCTCGCCGTCCAATACCCCGAATAGCACCAAATCCGCATTGCCTTCCGTTTCGAAATGCCATTCAGCTGCAGCCAATTTTTCCGGCTGGTATTCTGCCAGGTACTTCCCTGAAAAGTCGCCGATGATGGCTGTCGCAATTGAAAAGACCAACCCGAGTTTCATCGTCAAGAACAGCGCTTTTTTATGGTAGACGTGGTCCGAACCGCGAATCAGCCGCAGCGCTGCAATGGAAGCCAGCACAAAAGCGGATGTCATGAAAGCTGTTGCGACAACGTGCGCCACTTTGGTCGGCACCGCCGGATTGAAGATAGCGAGCAGCGGCGATACGTTCACCAATTCGCCGTTCAGGATTTCAAAGCCTTGCGGCGAGTTCATGAACGCATTGACGATGGTGATGAATACAGATGAAGCGGCAGCGCCAAGCGCTACAGGAATCAGCAATAATAAATGCTTGCGCTGGTCCTCGAAGCGGTCCCACGTATACAGATAGATGCCGAGGAAAATCGCTTCAAAGAAAAAGGCGAATACTTCCATGAACAGCGGCAATGCGATGACGTTGCCGGCAAGCTGCATGAAATTCGGCCATAGCAGCGATAGCTGAAGCCCGATGGCGGTACCTGTTACTACGCCGACCGCCACAGTGATGACGAAGCCGCGTGCCCAACGCCGAGCGAGCAGGATGTAATGCTCATCATTCTTCTTGATGCCCACCCATTGCGCAATCATGATCATGAGCGGAACGCCGACGCCGATCGTCGCATATAAAATATGGAATGAAAGCGTCATTAGAGTCAGAATACGGCTCAATAAAGCTGTATCTTCAAATCCCATTTCAGTATTTCTCCTTTCAAACCCAAAAAATTTCCGTTCTGTTGCTTACATTCCCATTGTACATTATCTCTCCTTCCCGCTCTCTTTCTAAACCTTGCCGATTGCCATTTTTCCGGGCACCTTTGAATAACTTGTGACATCCCTATAAACAAATCTATTGAAATATTTCTAAATATTTAGTATTCTGATTAGAACAATAAAAAAGGATGATGCATCATGAGGACAAGACGAAAAGTATTCGCTTATATTACGAGAGGGCCCGAAGAGCAGAAAGAACTGCTTGTTTTCGAGCACCAGGGAGAGCCGGAAGCCGGATTGCAGGTTCCCGGGGGGACGATTGAAGATGGAGAAATGCTGATCGATGCGCTGTACCGCGAAGTGCAGGAAGAAACCGGATTGCCGCGCGCCGTCCTGGAATTCGTCGGCAAGATCCACAAGTACAATTATTATCCCGAACACCAGGATAAAGTATACGAACGCAACATCTTCCATTTTGAGTACACCGGAGAAAAGGTGGATTATTGGGAGCACAAAATTGTCAGCGATGGCCGGGACAACGGCCGGACGTTCCAGTTCCATTGGGAGCCGGTCGAGAACTGCCCGAAACTCGCTGCCGGACAAGACGCAGCCCTTGAGCTGATGGAGTAAAAAATTGCACTCTTACCAATTCAAAAAGGAGCTTTCTAAAAGCTCCAAACTAAAGACCGAAGGAGAAAAAGCATTGCTTTTTCTCCTTCGGTCTTTTCAATTTGCTATAAATGGCTGCTGGGAATGGAGGCGGCGATTCCAACGGTATAGCGTCCGCCGCAATGGACAGCAACCCTTTCTGGACAGCCCCTTTTTTATGTGGAAAGCCCTCTAGAGGTCCCGCTCATCCGTCTCCACTTTTAAAAACTCCAGCACTTCCCCGCTGCCGCTGATTCTCACGCCCGTCAAATACCTGCCATAGGCAGCTCCAGTGTCAATATTCCAGGCATCTGCCGTTGCATCGTAGATCGGCCGCTCCCGGGGAGTATGGCCGATGACCTGCAGTTTCCCAATATTTTTCAAGCGGCTGCGGTTCCAAAGGATGCCGAATTCGCTGCCTTCTGCCATTGGATCCTGTGCCACTTCTGATATCCCTGCATGGCTCACATACAAATGGCTGCTTTCAAAGAACAATGGCAGCCGGCTGAGCCAGGCGGCATCGTCCCGGCAATCTCGTTTTTCATTTTCATACTGACGGATGGTTTCTGCCCCTCCTTGCCGAAGCCAATTGGGATTCGGTTCATGAAAGAAGTGCTGCTGCATTTCATGTTCATGGTTCCCTTTCAAGAAGTGCACCCGGTTTGGATAATCCGCGCTCAGCTTCCTGGCCCACGAAACCATTTGCGGCGAATTTTTTCCGCGGTCAATCAAGTCGCCCAGCTGGATCAGCGTTTCAGTTTCCTTGTCCCAGTTTTTCTCTGCCATCGTCCGAAACGTATGAAAGCAGCCATGGACGTCCCCGATTATCAAAAACTGCATGTACGGCATCCCCTTCCCATAAAATCAAGGTGCAAAAAAGCCGAATCGCATACCGATCCGGCTTTTCTGTTTCAATCAAATCTTTTCTTATTTCCGATCTTTGTCCTGGATGGATGAAAGCGGGACCAGTACTTCAATATGGCGGCCCAGGTTTTCAAACGTCGCCGGCAGCAAGCCGCCGTATTCGCCGTCCAAATTCAAAAGCACGCGCTCATCGGAAGTGACTGAAATCTTGCTGGCTTTCGCATAAATGACATGCGGATCGGATAAGTGTTCGCCGCGGAGAGCCAACGATGCCACACGAATAAATTCCGCCATGTTCAATTCCTTCAGAATGAGCAAGGTGAACTTGCCGTCGTTGATGCTGGCATCCGGCGCCAATTTCTCGAAGCCGCCAACCGAGTTCGTCAGGCCGATCAAGAACATCATGGCATGGTCATCGAAAACTTCCCCATCATATTCGATGCGGACTTTCGAGGAACGGATCGATGGCAGCATTTCGATGCCCTTTAAATAATACGCCATCTGCCCCAGCATCGTTTTCAACTTGCTGGGCACTTCATACGTCAGCTCGGTAAGCCTGCCGCCCCCGGCAATATTGATGAAATGGCGGTCGTTCATCAAACCGACGTCGACCGGAATCGATTCGCCCTGGATGATGATGTCGACAGCTTTATTGATATCGCGCGGAATATGAACAGCCCGGGCAAAATCATTTGTCGTCCCCATCGGAATCAGACCGATTTTGGGGCGCTCCGGAAAACCGGAAACCCCCGAAACCACTTCGTTCAATGTGCCATCGCCGCCCACCGCAACAATCAAGTCGAATTTCCTTTCTACGGCAGCCGCCGCTGCGACGGTCGCATCGCCTTCACCAGTTGTTGCGTGGCAAGATGTTTCATATCCCGCCTGTTCCATCTTCTCAAGCACTTCCGGCAGATGTTTGCGGAACAATTCCCGGCCGGAAGTCGGGTTATAAATGATTCGTGCACGTTTCATACGAGACTCAGCCTTTCTCCACGTTCTTTATACAAAAATAGGACCTCTTGCTGGCGGAAAAGTTCCTTGCAGGAAAAAAACCGACATATTGCCGGCTTTCCTTATTTCAAGCTTTCCTTGAATGTCTTGCGAAGATCCTCATATACAGCCTGCCAGAAATCCTGGTTCCAAGTGAAACCGTCCGAGATTTCGCCGATGACCGTCTTCATATGAAGGTCATATTGCGGATCGTTCTTTTCAGGCAGCACGGATTTTTTCTCGTCGACAAACTCCTGCACTTTGGGTGCACGCGGACCCCAGTCCCCGAGCACTTCCCCGTCCTGGGAAAGAATGATGTATTTGGGAATGGAACGGCCGCCGTTGGTCAAGTAGCGCTCCATCAATTCAAGATTCTGGTCGCGGTAGACACAGCGGACCTTCAGCCCGGCTGCTTCAGCCAGCTTGCGGAGAATGGAATTGTTCATCATCGCGTCTCCGCACCAGTCTTCCGTAATTACCAGCACATGCGGCTGCTTCTCTTTCAACAGGGAAATGAATTCCGGATCTTCCGGCAGTTCGAATTTCTCATAAACCGAATAGGACTTGTCTTGATTCGACTCCATCTGAGCCATATAGCTTTCCAATGTTATTGCATCTTCAAAATACTGCTGTTCAGTCGTCATTATCAATCACTTCTCCTTTATCTTAGTTTACTTGTCCGGCTGGGAAGCTTCAACCCATACACTGCAGGCAGAGAAAAACGGCCCGCAAAGCGAGCCGTTCCTTTATCTTTTTGCGATTTCTTCAAGCAGGATTTTGTTGAGCAATGGCGGGTTCGCCTGCCCTTTTGTCTGCTTCATGATTTGGCCTACCAGGAAGCCGATTGCACGGTCTTTGCCGTTTTTGAAGTCTTCGATCGATTGCGGATTGTTATCCAAAGAAGCCGTAACAAATTCACGCAATGTGCCTTCGTCCGAAATTTGGACAAGGCCTTTTGCTTTGACGATATCGTTCGCGTCTCCGCCTTTTTCAATCAATTCCTTGAAGACTTTCTTGGCGATTTTCGAAGAAATCGTGCCGTCCGAAATCAGCTTGATCATGCCGGCCAAGCCTTCAGGAGTCAATTGGGTCTCGCTCAATTCTTTTTGTTCGGCGTTCAAGTAAGCGGAAACTTCGCCCATCAGCCAGTTGGATGCAAGTTTTGCATCCGCGCCGGCCGCAACTGTCGCTTCAAAGAAATCCGAAATCGGTTTTGCCAGAGTCAAGACCATCGCATCATAGGATGACAAGCCCAGTTCAGAAACATAGCGCGCTTTGCGGGCATCCGGAAGTTCCGGGATTTCTGCACGTACGCGTTCCAGCCAAGCGTCGTCGATGACGATATCGACAAGATCCGGTTCCGGGAAGTAACGGTAATCGTCCGATCCTTCTTTCACGCGCATCAAAAGGGTTTTTCCTGTCGATTCATCGTAGCGGCGGGTTTCCTGTTCGATGATGCCGCCTGAAAGCAATACTTGCTCCTGGCGGACTTGCTCGTGCTCGATGCCTTTGCGCACAAAGTTGAACGAGTTCAAGTTTTTCAATTCGGTTTTTGTGCCGAATTGTTCCTGGCCATACGGACGCAATGAAATGTTGGCGTCGCAGCGGAGCGAGCCTTCTTCCATGCGCACATCAGAAACGCCTGTGTACTGGATGATCGCTTTGATTTTTTCCAAGTAGGCATAAGCTTCTTCCGGTGTGCGGATATCCGGTTCTGACACGATTTCAATCAGCGGTGTGCCTTGGCGGTTAAGGTCGACCAATGAATGGCCATTGCCCGTATGCGTCAGTTTGCCGGCATCTTCTTCCATGTGGAGGCGCGTAATGCCGATGCGTTTTTTCTCGCCTTTTACTTCGATTTCGATCCAGCCGTGTTCGCCGATCGGCTCATCAAACTGGGAAATCTGATAAGCTTTCGGGTTGTCCGGATAGAAATAGTTTTTGCGGTCGAATTTCGTGTGGCGGTTGATTTGGCAGTTTAACGCTAATGCTGCTTTCATCGCCCAGTCCACGGCAGTTTTGTTGACGACCGGCAAAACGCCTGGGTAGCCAAGATCGATCACGTTTGTATTGGTGTTCGGTTCTGCGCCGAAATGAGCCGGTGCTGGAGAGAACATTTTCGATTCTGTTTTTAGCTCGACGTGTACTTCGAGGCCGATGATTGTTTCAAAATTCATTGTGCAGCTCCCTCCCAAACTTGAGGAGTTTTTTTATGGAAATCGGTTGCCTGCTCGAAAACGTCAGCAACGCGGTAAACCGTTTCTTCATCAAAATATTTCCCGATGATTTGCAAGCCAAGCGGCAAGCCATTGTCAAAACCGCAAGGAACTGATATCGCCGGAACCCCTGCCAAGTTGACAGGAATCGTCAAAATATCGTTTGCATACATCGTCAGTGGATCGTCGATTTTTTCGCCGATTTTAAATGCTGGCGTCGGCGTTGTTGGCCCGATGATGACATCGTATTGTTCAAACGCTTTATCGAAATCCTGTTTGATCAATGTGCGCACTTTTTGTGCTTTTTTGTAGTAGGCATCGTAGTAGCCTGAGCTTAGTGCATACGTTCCAAGCATAATGCGGCGTTTTACTTCATCGCCGAACCCTTCAGAACGTGTATTCATATAGAACTCAAGCAAATTGCCCGCTTTTTGTGTGCGGTATCCGTAGCGGATGCCATCAAAACGCGACAAGTTTGATGAAGCTTCAGAAGACGCGATCAAGTAATACGTCGATAGTGCATATTTCGAATGCGGCAGGGAAATCTCTTCCCATGTCGCGCCCTTTTCTTCAAGCACTTTCAATGCGTCGCGGACTGCCTGTTTGGCAGCTTCGCCGACGCCTTCTGCGAAGTATTCCTTCGGAACGCCGATGCGAAGACCTTTGATGTCGCCAGTCAGTGCAGCAGCGAAATCCGGCACTTCGACGTTTGCTGAAGTTGAATCCTTGTCGTCATGGCCTGCAATCGCGTTCAGCAGCAGCGCATTGTCTTTAACTGTCCGCGTAATCGGTCCGATCTGGTCCAAAGATGACGCATACGCAATCAAACCAAAGCGGGAAACACGTCCGTATGTCGGCTTCATGCCCACCACGCCGCAAAATGCAGCTGGCTGGCGGATCGAGCCGCCGGTATCTGATCCAAGCGTAAACGGCACTTCGCCTGCAGCTACTGCTGCGGCTGATCCGCCTGAAGATCCGCCTGGCACGGTTTCAAGGTTCCATGGGTTTTTCGTGTTTTTGTAGTATGAGTTCTCATTGGAAGACCCCATCGCAAATTCATCCATGTTCAATTTGCCGACAATGACCATGCCTGCAGCTTTGATTTTTTCCACAACGGTTGCATTGTAGATCGGGTTGAACCCTTCGAGGATCCGGCTTGAAGCAGTGGTTTCAATGCCTTCCGTAACGATGTTATCCTTTACGCCGATCGGCAGCCCGAACAACGGACCGCGCTCCTCAAGAGGTGTTTCTTCCAATTGGGCAGCCTGCTTTAAAGCCCCTTCTTTATCAAGTGCCAGAAAGGCATCAACTTTCGAATCAAGCGCTTCGATGCGGCTGAACGCCTGCTCAGCCATTTCAGAAATGGTCATTTCCTTTGTATGTATCAATTCCTGCAGTTCTGCTGCAGTTTTATCCGCTAATCCCATTTTTTGCTCTCCTCCTTATCAGTCCAGAATGGTTGGAACTTTAATTTGTCCCGCTTCATGTTCTTTTACGTTTTTCAGCACCAATTCCCGGTCCAGCCCCGGAATTGATTTATCTTCACGCAGCACATTGACCATTGGAAGTACGTGGGTCATCGGTTCGACATTTTCTGTATCCAATTCATTCAGCAGCTCCATTGCATTCGTGATCGCTTCCAATTGCTCTGCAAAATGTTCCGCTTCTTCATCAGTAATGGCCAATCGCGCCAAGTGCGCTACTTCGATTACTTCTTCTTTTGTCATTTTCGCCATTTTTCTACACCTCCGGATTCAGTAAACATACGCTATATCATATCATTTTTATAAGAAAATGAATAGAGACAGCCGCATGGCTGTCTCTGTTCCTGTGCAAATTAATCATAAATGTGAACAATCGGTTCGGTCTGGCCCACTTTTCGGAGCACGAGTGCTTCCGGACCGTTCGTTGAGGTCACGCTCACTTCCACTTCAATATTTTCCGGGAAGTGCTCCAGCACTAATCCCGTCAAGTATTGGGTGAAGCCGATCAGTTCAGCGGAGCCATAAAACTGGATCGGGATATCGATTTCCAATTTGCGCAATTGGTCATCCTGGTAAAAGCCTGTGCCGATAACACTGGTGAAATTTGAAAAGTACTCTTCCACATCCATTTTGAAGTTGCGGAAAGATGTATCGACATCGCGGTATTTATCTCCCGTGCCGGATGTCGGGAAGATGATGTACTCCTCTTTCACCGGCGTCCAGTTCGCAACAGCCGCTTCGCCGCCCGGCGCTACGCCGTATGCGAAATACGTGCCTGGCGCAATTGCGCCGCGGCTGTTCTGCTTGAACAGGCCGACGGCAATCGGAACATCTTTCATGCCCTCTTTTTCACGGAGGCGCTTGATGATTTCACCTGCCAACCGTTTGCCTTCCTTTTCCACCTGTGCATGCGGAATCGTCTCTTCATAGGAAACTTCGTCGATCGAGTTGTAATAAATCGAATTCAATGCCAGGCCGATGGATACGCCGCCTAGGCGGATTGTTTCCTTGTCGGTCTTCACCAAGTAGTTCTGTTCGACGATATGCGCAAGAATCTCAGCAGGAGGACGGTCGCCGTCCGCTTTCTGCTTGTCGTTGCGCGGATCTGCCGGATTCAGGCCGAGCGGGTTTTCCTTGCTGTTGCGGCTGAGCCAGGCACTCGCATCTTCACTGGTGATTTTCTGGCCTTCCTGGAAATAATAATCGTCAGGAGAAAACTGCCGCTGAGACAAACGCAGGAGCCCGCTTTCCGCCTCCTGGATATCATACCGCGAGTTTAGCCGGTTGACGATTGCGCCGCGCGTCGCGCTTTGTTTATAAGGCAGCAGAGTACGATAGTACCGGTCATCCAATTGCATGCTCGGTATGATTGCCGTTTCCGCTGCTTGTTCTTCTGTATTCAGCACTTCCGCTTCGTCCGACACGGAAGGCACACATCCCGAGAGCAGCAAGACGCTGAGCGGGATCCACCATATGCGTTTCATTTTAAATCTCCTTATTTGCTCAATTCTTCGATGAGGCGCTCTTCGTCCCATACATCCACTTTCAGCTCTAATGCTTTATCGAGCTTCGAGCCTGCCTCTTCGCCGGCGATGACCAAATCGGTCTTCTTGCTGACGCTTCCGGACACTTTGCCCCCCAGCGACTCGATGCGCTCCTGCGCTTCTCCGCGCGTCAGCTGGGACAGTTTTCCGGTGAGGACAATCTTCTTGCCGGCAAACGCATTGGCGCCGGCTTCTACGAATACGCGCGTTCCCGTATAAGTTAAATTGACGTTTGCTTCCGCTAAACGTTCCATCAATTGCCGCACTTCTTCCGTATCAAAATACGCTACGATCGAATCGGCCATTTTTTCGCCGATTTCATGGATCTCGACCAGCTCTTCCTTGCTTGCCGCCATTAGCTTCTCCATTGAACCGAAATGCTCGGACAGAATACGGGCTCCGCGTTCGCCGACGTGGCGGATGCCCAAGCCGAACAGGAGCCGCTCCATGGAATTGCTGCGGGATGCATCAATTGCCGCAATGAGGTTGGAAGCTGATTTTTCACCCATCCGCTCCAAGCCCATCAATTGCTCTTTCGTCAGTCTGTAAAGATCGGCAATGTCGGCAATCAGCCCTTCCCGGTACAATTGCTCGATGACCTTTTCGCCCAGCCCTTCAATGTTCATTGCATTGCGCGAAACGAAATGGATCAGGCCTTCCGTAATCTGCGCCGGACATTGCGGATTGACGCAGCGCAACGCCACTTCACCTTCAATGCGCACGAGTTCGCTGTCGCATGCCGGGCATTGCGTCGGCATCTCGAAAGGCTCCTCGCTTCCGGTGCGCTGGTCAGCCAATGCCGCCACCACTTCAGGAATGATATCGCCCGCTTTGCGGATAATGACTTTATCGCCGATGCGGATATCCTTTTCTTTGATCAGGTCTTCGTTATGCAAAGATGCCCGCTGGACAGTCGTTCCTGCGACAGAGACCGGGTCGAGTATTGCGGTAGGCGTCACAACACCTGTCCGTCCGACGCTGAGCTCGATATCCCGCACAGTCGTCAACACTTCCTCAGCAGGGAATTTATAAGCGGTCGCCCATTTCGGGCTCTTCGCCGTAAAACCAAGATCCTGTTGATGCAGATAACGGTTCACTTTGATGACGATGCCATCGATTTCATACGGCAGTTCCGAGCGCTGCTCTTGCCAGTGGGCAATGAACGCCAGCACTTCCTCGACGCTTTTGCAGACGCGGCGCTCATTATTGGTTTTAAAGCCGATCTTTTCAACGAACTTCAACGATTCCTCGTGTTCGCTCAAACCGTAGGATTCCCCTTCGCTGCCGATGCCGTAAATAAACACATCCAAGTTGCGGCTCGCAGCGATCTTCGGGTCGAGCTGGCGAAGGGAGCCGGCTGCCGCGTTCCGCGGATTGGCGAACAATTCCTCGCCGCGTTCGCCGCGTTCCGCATTCAGATCATGGAACGATTTCTTCGGCATGAACACTTCGCCCCGCACTTCAATCGCGACCGGTTCCTTCAGCTTCAACGGGATCGTCCGCACGGTCCGGAGATTGACGGTGATGTCTTCCCCTACACGGCCGTCGCCGCGCGTCGCCCCTTGGACAAAGCGGCCGTTTTCATAATGGAGTGCAACGGCAAGGCCGTCGATTTTCAGCTCGCAGACATACTCGATGTTGTCGCCTGCCCCGTTCCGGACGCGCTTGTCGAACTCGCGGATATCTTCTTCATTGAACACGTTCGATAAGCTGAGCATCGGGCTTGAATGGGTCACCTTTTCAAAATTCGAAATCGGCGTACCTCCGACGCGCTGGGTAGGAGAATCCGGAAAGATCAAGTCGGGATACAAGTTTTCAAGTTCGATCAATTCGTTCAGCAATTGGTCATATACCGCATCGGGAACTTCCGGCTTGTCCAGCACATAATATGCGTGGCCATAAGCCCTCAGTGTTTCATTCAACTCAATCACTCGTTGTTCTGCTTGTATTCGGTCCATTGGATGTCCTCCTGCTTATTCTTTTTCGATCGGTGCGAATTTCGCCAACAGCCGCTTGATGCCGACCGGGCTCGGGAATGCGATGTCGAGTTCCGTCTGTTCGCCTTCGCCTTTGACGCTGACGACCGTGCCGGTCCCCCATTTTTTGTGTTTCGCGCGGTCGCCCGGGCGCCAGCCCAGCTTGTCGCCGCCGGATGTTTCGTAGGCAGGGCGCGTCACCGCCGGACGCTTCGGCGCTTGCCGGTAGCTCGTCGCCGCTCCTGCGCGGTGGTTCGCGAATGTCGGTTGGATTAAATCCTCCGAGATTTCGGCGATAAAACGCGACGGCATATTGTAATTGCTCTTGCCGAACAGCGTACGCGAAGAGGCATGCGTCAAATACAGCCGCTTTTCAGCGCGCGTGATGCCGACATATGCCAGTCGCCGCTCTTCTTCCAATTCGTCGTTGTCGTTGTTCGAACGCGAATGCGGGAAGACGTTTTCTTCCAGGCCGATGATGAAAACGACGGGGAACTCCAACCCCTTTGCGGCGTGCATCGTCATCAGGATGATCGGGCCGTCAGCATCTTCTTCATCGTCAAGCGAATCAATATCGGAAATCAAGGCAAGGTCTGTCAAAAAAGCCACAAGCGATTTGTCGTCGCTCTGCTTTTCGAACGCTTGGGTAACCGACAGGAATTCGTTCAAGTTTTCCAGGCGGCTTTCGCCTTCGATCGTCTTGTCGATCTGCAGCATATGGCGGTAGCCGGATTTGTCCAGCACTTCCTCCACCAATTCCGTCACCGACAGGTATTCCTGCATTTGCGTAAATCCGGCAATCATCGACCGGAATTCGAGCGCTGTCTGTGCTGTCTTTGGCGTAAGGCCCATAAAATCGGCTTCCTGCAAGGCATCCATGATGGTGCGGTCCTGGTCAATCGCAAAACGCGCCATTTTCTCGAACGAAGTGGCGCCGATGCCTCGCTTCGGTTCATTGATGATGCGCGCAAGCGACAGGTCGTCATCGTTATTGGCGATCAGACGCAAATAAGCCAGCAGATCCTTGATCTCTTTGCGGTCATAGAACTTGGTGCCGCCGACGATTGTATAAGACATATTCGATTTCACGAACATTTCTTCGAGCACTCGCGACTGGGCATTAGTTCGGTACAGAATGGCGAAATCCGATGTCTTGTAGCCGTCTTCTTGCATGAGCTTCTGAATTTCCTGGACCACATATTGCGCTTCCTGGCGTTCATCGAACGCTTTATGCAGCGTGATGGCCGGCCCTTCCGCGTTGTCCGTGCGCAATTCCTTCGGGTAGCGGCTCGTGTTCTTTTTGATCACGTCGTTTGCCGCCTGAAGAATCCGTTTCGTCGAGCGGTAGTTCTGCTCAAGCATGATGACTTTCGCGTTCGGGTAATCTTTCTCGAACGACAGGATGTTTGTGATATCCGCGCCGCGCCAGCGGTAGATTGACTGATCCGAGTCGCCGACCACGCAGATATTCTTGAATTTGCTCGCCAGCTTCTGCACTAATTGGTACTGGGCGTTGTTCGTATCCTGGTATTCATCCACGTGGATGTAATGGAATTTATTCTGGTAAAACTCGAGCACTTCCGGGACCGTGTTGAACAAGTTGAGCGTCGTCATGATCAAATCATCAAAATCGAGAGACTGGTTCTTTTTCAAACGTTTTTCGTACGCTTCATACACTTCCGCCACTGTTTTTTCGTACGGATTATGCGGATTCATGTTGGCTGCGAATTCCGTCGCGCTGATGCATTCGTTCTTCGAAGACGAAATGGCATTCAGCATCGTGCGCGGCTCGTATTTTTTCGGATCCAGGTTCAATTGCTTCAAGACATTCTTGATGACCGTCAGCTGGTCGGTCGTGTCCAGGATCGAAAAGTTCTTGGACATGCCCATGTGGTCGATGTCCCGGCGAAGGATCCGCACGCACATCGAGTGGAACGTCGAAACCCACATGCGCTCCCCTGTCCCGTGTCCGAGCAGTCCGTCAATCCGGTTCCGCATTTCACGCGCCGCTTTGTTGGTGAACGTGATCGCCAGAATGTTCGACGGATACACCTGTTTTTCCAGCACCAAATAAGCGATCCGATGCGTCAGCACCCGCGTCTTGCCCGATCCCGCACCTGCCATGATCAGCAAAGGGCCTTCTGTCGTTTTTACGGCTTCCGCCTGTTCGGGATTCATCCCGTTGAGTAAACTGTTTGATATCATTTCCATTGTGCACCACCTCGAACGTCTGTTCTTTTTATTATAACGATTGTTTCCCGGTTTCCGCAACCGCCTGAACGGTTGCAAGCGCCGCTTCCAAATCTTCATAAATGATGTTTCCGACAACGAGCGTATCAGCGAGCTGCGCCATTTCCTGCGCCTTTTCTGCCGAATCCACACCGCCCCCGTAAAACAGCCGTGTCTCCTTCAATACGTTTTTAACCTCCCGGACCAATGCCGGGTCGCCGTATGTACCGCTATATTCCAAATAAAAAATCGGCAGCCGGAAAAAATGCTCCGCCATCCTCGCATACGCAAGAACGTCCTCTGTCGATAACGCTGTATCTGCTTTCGTCAATTCCGCCGCCTTGCAGGCAGGGTTCAAGATGCAATAGCCTTCCGGAACCAGTTCCTCCCAATCCATGAGATCGCCGTATTCCCGGATCGCCTCATGGTGAAGGCCTTTTATCCACCGCGGGTCGCTGCTGTTTAGCACCGTAGGGATGAAATAATAATCGAATCCCGGCGTCACGGAATCGATGGCCGAAACTTCGAGCACCACCGGCACCGTAAAGCGCCGGACGCGCGACATTAAATCCAGGACATTGTCGAGTGTGACATTATCGCTGCCGCCAATCAAGATGGCATCGGTCCCAGATTCGCAAATTCGTTCCAACTGTCCATCCGGAATCGTCTTTGCCGGATCTAATTTAAATACATGGCGCCATGTCTGAAAGTCCACAATCATCCACCTAACTCTATTTCAGTATTCATTGCTCCATTATAGCAAAAAAAGACTGAACAGAGTCGGTTCTCTGTCAGTCTTTAGGAAGCTGGAACGGCTTTTCGTCCGGATATAGCCTGGCGAGCATTTCATCATAGCCGTCGTTGCCGTAGTTCAGGCAGCGGCGCACCCGGGAAATGGTCGCTGTGCTGGCTCCCGTTTCATTCTTTATCTTTTCGTACGTCTTTTTCATCCGCAGCATGCGCGCGACTTCCAGGCGCTGCGACAGCGACTGGATTTCGCTGATGGTGCACAGATCATCGAAAAAGCGGTACGCTTCCTCTTCATCTTTCAGCGCCAACACCGCTTGGATCAATTGATCAGTTTGCGGCCCTCGGATTTTATCTACCTGCATACGGCATAACCGTCCTTTCATGTCTATGGACCCATCAAGGGGTATAGCGGACCGAACTCTCCATGCCGGGTTCAACCGGCACAATATGGATCCACGATTTCCCCGGAGCCAAACGGACGGATTCGCCGTCAATTGTCGGGACAAGCATCCCATCTTTCGAACTCCATGCTATTTCCTGGATCCCTCCGCCTTGGAAAAGCAGTGCTTTTCCGCCGCTAGATATATCGATCGCTTGGCGCCCTTTGGCATCAATCGTTTTGTGAGCCGCTTCAAACACCAGGATATTTGCCAGCTCTACGGCTTCCCCCGTGTCCTTTTCAGCCGTCCGGACCCCGCCCGATGCACGGCTGTAAAGACCGGTCCCGGCATCGTAGGAATAGGTGTTCAAGAAGTCTGGATCCGTTCCGTACTGCACTTCTATAGAAGTTGCCTGTTCCACCAGTTTAGCACTTTCAATGGAATCGTAGAAGGCATAAGGGCTTGTGCCGCTGTATGCAGCGGATGCCCCCGTGTTTTCCATGGCTGTCAGAACGTTTTCGAATGTGATATAGGAATTATGCGGCGCCACCCGGTCGCTTGACCGCTGGAAAAGCGTGCCGTCATGGTCCATCCCGTTCACATGGTCCACTATACCCGATTCGAGCAGCTGATATGCTTCCGGGCTGTAGCCATGCGCGACAAAAAACGCATCATGCGCCGCGGCCAGTTTCACGAAATACTCGCGGGCGCTCCGGATCGGGCCGACTTCTTCCGGGTATCCGCTTTGGTAAAGCGCCAAAAAACGCGTGATGTTGTATTCGGCGATAAATTCGAACACCATATCCGCTTCGGCCAAACCGGTCTGCGGCCGGGCATCCGGATGGTTGTTGACGACCGCCATCACCGCCCGCTTATCGAACGGTCCGCCCGCCTCTCCCGAATAAGGAGAAGTGGTTAGCTCCGGAGTTTCTTCCGAAGGCCGATCAGCCGGTTCATCGCCATTTCCTTTGTTCATGTAATATAGAACGATTCCGCCAAGCAGGGTTGCAGCAAGCAGGACAAGGAGCCAGCGTTTCATCGCTATTGCCTCATAAATGCCGGGAAGAGGATTTTTTTATTCATGACATCGTAGATTCCTTTTTGGGTGACCCGTACATACGGAAGATGCGTCGCCTGCAAAAACAGCAAGGTATAGACTGCATCGCCGTGCTTATACCCGCGCTCTTTCAGTGCTTCTTTCAGCTTCTGCTCCTGCGGGATCAACCGTTCCATCGGCTGGTCGCTCAAGAAGCCGCCGATCGGCAGCGGCAACGTGCAGACCGCTTCGCCGTCTTCAACAAGGACGATGCCGCCCTTCATGCGCTTCAGCTCCTCGAAAGCCGCTTTCATATCGTTCCGGTCTTTGCCGATCAGGATGATGTCACCGGTATTCGAATAGGAGGATGCAAATCCGCTGACGCCTGAGGCGAATCCTTTGATCAGCGTATTGACGCGCCATTTCCCGTGTTTATCCAAAAGCATCAAAAAACTTTCATCGTGTTTTTTGGAAAGGTGCCCTTCGTGCGTATCCACGCTGACCTTATATGGTTTGGTGATGACATCATTCACCATCTCAATTCCGAATGGCATCGAGAACTGGAAATCATCTTCCGACAAATCAAAGTCCATTTCGAGGTCCGGCAATACGGACCAATCGATTTCAGGGAGAGCAACCACTTTTTTTCCGTCTTTCTTCAGCCAGACGCCTTTGGAAATGACGCCGGACGGAACCGGATTGTCGAGCGATTCCAGGATGTTGATATTGGCATAGCGGCCAGTCGCGATCAAGCCGTGCAAACTGGTTACATTATAATAGCGGGCCACGTTATAGGAAGCCATCATATACGCATCGATCTGCGGTACGCCTGCTTCAAGAGCGATCTTGATGCACAAGTCCATCACGCCGTCCAGATGGAACGCGGGCGTCGACCCGTCAGTCGTCATCATCAACTTATCGAAGACGTTCAAGTCGCGCGCAACGATGTCCTTCAGGAGATGCGGCAGATCCGGACGGATCGATGAATGGCGCAAAGTGACGCCATAGCCATGGAACAAGCGCATCTCCACTTCATCGGCAGTCATGGCTTCATGGTCGCCATCTGCACCGAGCAGCCGCATTTTCGCCAAGGTCTTTTCAGAAGCGCCTGGAAAATGGCCCTCGATTTTCTTCAGCCCCATTTTCGCCTTCTGGATCCAGTAGAGCATCTGGTCATCGCCGGCCATCAACTTCGGCCAGCCCGTCAGTTCGCCGCCCAAAAGGACGTCGGGGCGGTCGAGCCATTCCCCGACCGCTTTGGAGGTGAACAAGCTGTCTTCATTCAAAAGCTCCGTCTGCGAATCAAACCGTGTCCACCAGTAGAAACTGAACGGCAGCTCCGCCAGTTGGTCTAATAATGAAAACGCTTTCTCGTTTTCCAAAGATAAAAACAAGTTTAAATTGTCCGAAAGGAAGGTTGTCGTTCCGCCTTGTGCTGCATAATCGGCAAACGTCTGCGGATTGTACAGCTGAAACGGGTGGACGTGCGGTTCGATATAGCCCGGCACCAACCACTTGCCTTCCATGTCCGCCACTTCCGTATTTGGCCCGATGTTCGGCATTTCCTGCCCCGCGTAGACGATCCGGTCCCCGTCGATCCAGATATTGCCCGTCACCCATTTTTTGAAAATGCCATGCAAGTATGTAGCATTTATCAATACAAGATCCGGCGAGGCCTCTTTAGTAATAATTTTTAATTGTTCCCGTATTTCCTTGTTTCTCCATAATGGATTCACCATAGCCGGCACCTTCTCTCTTCTATTTCCATACATAATATCGTAGCATAACAATGCATAGAAATACAGAGAAGATGCCATGATATTAGAAGATTCTGATTCTAAAGGGACACAAAAAATCCACGCACGCAGCGTGGATTTCCATTATTTCGATACGGGGTTGTTGAACGGCCCTAAAACATCTTTTTTGCTTTCTTCTTCAAAAGTCAGCACTTGAGAAACCGGATCGTACGACTCGCCGTAGAAATGCTCGTCTTTGTATGTGTGGATCTCGCCATACATCTTTTTCATCGATTCAAAGATCTCTTCTTCTGATTCATTGTTCGGAGCCCAGTAAAGGATTTCCATGGAATTCTCCTCGCCTGTTGCAAGCGAACGGCGGCAATAGCCGATGGAAGACGCATGCTCGAATCCTTCGCGCGCATAGAAACGCAGGCGCTTTTCGGAGTCCGTGTCTTCATAGTCGACCGGCTCGACTTCGAGGATGATCGGCTTGTTCTTGTCTTTCAGGAATTGGAGCGCTTTTTTGCCAAGCCCCATGCCGCGCGATTCTTTTGAAACGAAAAGATAGTCGACAAATGTGAAGCTTGGAAATTCCGCGTACATCAAGACGTGGTATGGCCCCTCATCTTTAAAGTAGACGCTTCCTTTTTCTTTCAGCAATGTGTCCATATGCTCTTTTGATTTCATTTCTTCTACTGGGAAATACTGATTCAATTTTTCATACCAATTCATAGTTTGTGCTCCTTTCGAGTTGTGATGCCCTGCTGATTTTGTTGATGGAGTCGGTTGCTGCCGTTTTGTTCTGAAGTGTAATTAGAGGTAAAAGTGGGCTGTTGAAAATCCTCAACTTGGATTTGATAAGCCAAGGGCGGCATATCAAATAAAAAATGACACATTTCCTTAACGAATTTGTGTCATTTAATAGTATAACATATTCAGTTTTTCATTGCACGCCAGCCGATGTCGGACCGGTAGAAGAAACCGTCCCATTGGAGCTTCCCGAGTTCCCGGTACACTGCAGCCTGCGCTTCTGCCAATGTACTGGCGCTTGCCGAAGCGAAAATCACCCGGCCTCCGTTGGCTTCAAAGCCTGAAGGGCCTTTTTTGGTGCCTGCATGCGTCACCTGCACGCCTTCAAGCCGCCCGGTGTCCGGAAGCAGCGCGCCTTTTCGGACGCTTTCCGGATAGCCTTCTGCCGCAACTACGACACCCAGCACTGCAGCAGGGTTCCATTTCAAGTCGAATTCTTCTCCACCTAGCAGCGCATCCATGAACCTTCCAAAATCCGATTCCATCCGCGGCAGGACCACTTGCGTTTCGGGATCGCCGAAACGGGCATTGAACTCGATCACTTTCGGCCCCTGTGCCGTCAGGATGATCCCGGCATAAAGGATGCCATCAAACGGCGTGCCCTCTGCCTGCATCGCATCGACCGCGGGCTTGACGATCCGGGAATACGTTTCGTCAACAACCTCTTCCGAAATTTGCGGCACCGGTGAATAAGCGCCCATGCCGCCGGTATTCGGGCCACGGTCCCCGTCATATGCCCGTTTATGATCCTGGGAGATCGGCATCGGATAGATGCGCCCCCCTTTGACAAACGACATGAACGAGAACTCTTCCCCGTCAAGAAATTCTTCAATGACGACGCGTGAACCCGATTCGCCGAACTTCTGCCCTTCGAGCATATCGTTCACGGCCGCAATCGCTTCTTCTTCGCTGCCTGCAACTACGACGCCTTTGCCGGCTGCCAAGCCATCTGCTTTGATGACAATCGGCGCACCGTGGCTCCGGATGAATTCCACAGCCGGTGCAGCTTCCGTGAAGGTTTCATAAGCTGCGGTCGGGATGCCGTATTTCTTCATCAATTCTTTGGCGAACGCCTTGCTGCCTTCAATTTGGGCTGCTGCTTGCGAAGGCCCGAAGATCCGCAGGCCCCGTTCTTCAAAAAAATCAGTGATCCCCGCAGCCAGCGGCTGTTCAGGCCCCACAAAGGTAAAATCAATGCCGTTTTGCACGGCAAAATCACTCAATGCGTTAAAATCCAGTTCATCAATTCCTACGAGTTCAGCATCTTCTGCCATTCCATCATTGCCCGGTGCTGCGTATACTTTCGACACAGAAGCGGATTTTGAAAATTGGCGGGCGATGGCATGTTCCCGCCCGCCCTTTCCGATCACTAAGACCTTCATGGTGTGCCCCCTTGTTTAATGTTTGAAATGGCGGACGCCGGTAAACACCATGGCGATGCCGTATTCATCCGCTTTGTCGATCGAGTCCTGGTCCTTTTTCGAACCGCCAGGCTGAATGATCGCTTTGATGCCTGCACATGCTGCAGCCTCGACGGTATCGGACATCGGGAAAAATGCATCTGAAGCCATCACTGCGCCTTCTGCACGCTCTCCTGCCTGTTCCAATGCGATTTTCGCGGCTCCGACGCGGTTCATTTGCCCCGCTCCGACGCCCAGCGTCATATTGGAATCGCAGACGACAATGGCATTCGATTTCACATGTTTGACAACGCTCCACCCAAGCTTCAGCGCTTCGAGCTCCGCTTCTGTCGGCTGGCGCTTTGTCGCGACCTGGATGTCGGCATCCTTATAGCCGAAGGCATCCGGTTCCTGAAGCAGCAGACCGCCTTCTACGGTGACCGTGTTCCATTTGTCCTGGCGGACCCGTTCGAACGGTATCGTCAGCAAGCGGATGTTCTTCTTCTGGGTCAACAGCTCCAATGCCTCCGGTGAATAAGAAGGCGCGATAATGATTTCAAGGAAAATCGTGCTCAACTGCTGGGCTGTTTCGGCATCCACTTCACGGTTCAGCGCTACGATGCCGCCGAAAATCGATGTGGAATCCGCTTCATAAGCTTTTGCAAAAGCTTCTGCAATCCCTTGGCCAGTCCCGACACCGCATGGATTCATGTGCTTCACAGCAACAGCTGCAGGCATCGAGAACTCTTTGATGATCTGCAAGGCTGCGTTGGCGTCCTGGATATTGTTATAAGACAGTTCTTTGCCGTGCAATTGGGCAGCATTCGCAGTCGAGAAATCGGAACCGAGTGCGCTGCGGTAAAATGCCGCTTTCTGGTGCGGATTTTCCCCGTAGCGGAGCGGCTGCGCCAATTCATATGTAAGCGTCAGCGCTTCCGGGAAATCTTCGCCTGTCAATTCCGTCAAGTAATTAGAGATATAGGAATCATAGGCTGCAGTATGGCGGAACACTTTAGCCGCTAGCCGGCGGCGGGTTTCTGCAGTGGTTTCGCTGCTGCTGCGGAGTTCCTCGATGACGATTGCGTAATCTGATGCATCCACGATGACCGTTACATAGGCATGGTTTTTTGCAGCAGACCGCAGCATCGTCGGGCCGCCGATATCGATGTTCTCGATGGCGTCTTCGACCGATACGTCCGGTTTGGAGATTGTTTCGCGGAATGGATAGAGGTTGACACAGACAATGTCAATTGGCGAAATGCCGTTTTCGGCCATCTGTCGCTGATGCTCCTCATCGTCAGGTTTGCCGAGCAGTCCGCCGTGGATCAGCGGGTGAAGCGTCTTTACACGGCCTTCAAGAATTTCGGGAAATCCGGTCACTTCATCAACAGCCGTGATGCCCACGCCATTCTCTTCCAAGAAACGCTTCGTGCCGCCAGTCGATAAGATTTCATAACCCATTTTCTCAAGTTCCTGGGCAAACTCCAATATGCCGGATTTGTCTGATACGCTCAATAATGCTCTCTTTTTCAAAGTATGTCCTCCTAAAAATAGAGCCGGTGAATTCACCGGCTGAATAATTGCTGTAAAGTTGCAGGGTAAAGCCGGTGCTCGATCGCATGGATTTCCGCTTCTACTTCATCTCTGCTGCGTCCGTTTACCGGAAAACATTCCTGGGCAATGATTTTCCCGGTGTCCATTCCGGCATCCACGAAATGCACCGTCACTCCCGCCGTTTCCGCACCGGCAGACAAGGTCTGGCCGATTGCATCCTTGCCGGGAAAATCCGGCAGGGCTGACGGGTGGATATTGACGATGCGGTTCTCGAATGCCGAAAGGAGCACAGGGCCGATCAGGCGCATATAACCTGCAAGTACGATCCACTCCACGCCAAGTCCCAGCAGTTTGCCTTTGAGCATTTCTTCATACATCGCTTTCGAGCCGTATTGTGAAGCGGTGAACACCAGCGTCTCGACGCCCATTTCCTTTGCCCGCTCCACAACATATGCCTGCGGGCGGTCCGAGACGGCCAGCACCACTTCCGCATTCAGCGCACCGATCTGCGCTGCATCTGCTATCGCTTGAAAATTAGAGCCGTTTCCAGAAGCGAAAACGGCAATTTTAGGTTTATTGGCCATCAAGAGTCCCGTCCTGTTCACCGACGAATTGGACGCCTGCTTTTCCGGAAACGGTGCCAATCCGGTATGCCCGGTCTCCGCTCGCTTCCGCTGCCTGGAGCACTTCTTCTGCCCGTTCCGGCGAAACCGCCAGCACGAAGCCGATGCCCATGTTAAAGACCGAATACAAGTCACGGTGTGAAAGCTTCCCTTTTTCCTGAAGCAATTCGAAGATGCGGAGCACCGGCCATGTGCCGAGCTCGATTTCAGCGCCCAGCCCTTCCGGCATCATGCGCGGCAAGTTCTCGATAAATCCGCCGCCGGTCACATGGGCCATGCCGTTGACGCTGCTGGCAGCCAGAATCGAAGCGACGGTTTTCGCATAGATTTTGGTCGGGTTTAACAGCTCATTGCCGATCGGCCCAAGGTCTTCAAAGCCTTCGACAATCCCTTCAAGCTGGTAATGGTGTTCTTCAAACATGATGTGGCGGACCAGCGAATAGCCGTTCGAATGGATGCCGCTTGATGCCAGGCCGATCAACACGTCGCCCTGCCGGATCTTTTCGCCTGTAACGATGGCCGACTTTTCCGCAGCGCCTACTGCAAAACCGGCAATGTCATACTCATCCGCTTCATACAGTCCCGGCATTTCTGCTGTTTCCCCGCCGATCAATGCTGCACCGGACTGGACACAGCCATCAGCGACGCCTTTGACGATCTGTTCGATTTTCTCAGGAACTGCCTTGCCTACTGCAATATAATCCAGGAAAAACAATGGTTCTGCGCCTTGGGCGACAATGTCATTGACGCACATGGCCACAGCGTCGATGCCGATCGTATCATGCTTGTCGGCCATGAATGCCAGTTTCAATTTCGTTCCTACGCCATCTGTTCCGGAAACAAGGACCGGTTCCTTCAAATTCAGCGCCGATAAATCGAACATGCCGCCGAAGCCGCCGAACGCACCCATCATGCCTTTTCGCGCTGTGCGCTCGACATGCGATTTCATGCGGTTGACCGCTTCATAGCCCGCTTCGATATTGACGCCTGCTTTTTCATATGCTTTTGACACACCGGTTCCCCCTTATTTCACTTTTTCTTTTTCGTGCGGCAATACCGTATCCGGATAAATGTTGGTCGGATATTCGCCTGTGAAACATCCTAGGCAATGCCCGCATTTCGAACCCGGATCTGTGCGTCCGATATTTTGGACCATGCCTTCCACCGACAAGAATGTCAGCGAATCCGCGCCGATGATTTCACGCATTTCATCAACTGTATTGTTCGCAGCGATCAATTCACCGGACGTCGAGATGTCGATGCCGTAAAAACACGGGTTCTTGATCGGCGGCGAAGAGATGACAACGTGCACTTCCGTCGCTCCTGCCTCTTTCAATAAATTCACAATCCGGCGCGAAGTGGTACCGCGCACAATCGAGTCATCGACCATGATGACGCGTTTTCCTTCCACGACTTGGCGGACCGGCGACAATTTCATCTTGACGCCTTGTTCGCGCAGATCCTGCGAAGGCTGGATGAACGTACGTCCGACGTAGCGGTTCTTGATCAAGCCGAGTTCGTAGGGAATGCCGCTTGCTTCCGAATAGCCGATCGCCGCAGAAATGCTCGAGTCCGGCACTCCGGTGACCACGTCGGCATCGATTTGGATCTCTTTCGCCAACTGCTTGCCGAGGCGTTTGCGGGCAGCGTGGACATTGATTCCGTCAATGTCCGAATCCGGGCGGGAAAAATAAACATATTCCATCGTACAGATTGCGCGTTCATCCGGATAAGCAAAACGTTCCACACGCATGCCGTCATCGTTGATGATCAAAAACTCACCCGGCTCGACAGAACGGACAAACTCCGCTCCGACAATATCGAATGCACATGTTTCAGACGCTACCACCCACGCATCGCCGAGCTTCCCAAGAGAAAGCGGACGAAGGCCGTTCGGGTCGAGCGCGACATACATCGCTTCTTCTGACAGGATCAAAAAGGCGAATGCACCTTTCAAGAGCGACAAAGCATTTTTCGCTTTTTCTTGAAACGATTCATAGCCGCTTCTTTTGATCAGATGCGCCAGCACTTCCGTGTCGGACGTTGTCTGAAAAATGCTCCCTTGGCGTTCCAAGTGGCTCTTCAAATGGTTTGCGTTGACCAGGTTGCCGTTATGCGAAATCGCCAGGCTGCCGGTTGTCGAGTTGAAGAGCAGCGGCTGGACGTTTTCGATGCCACTGCCGCCCGCCGTCGCATAGCGGACATGGCCGATGGCTGCCTGGCCTGCGATTTTTCCGAGTTTTTCAGGTGTAAACACTTCGCTGACCATGCCTTCCCCTTTCAAGGGAAACAGGTTATTGCCGTCTGTCGAAACAATTCCGGCGCCTTCCTGTCCGCGGTGCTGCAATGCATGCAGTCCGTAATAGGTCAGCTGGGTCGCATTCGCATTTCCCCAAATTCCGAAAATGCCGCATTCTTCATTTAAGCTTCTGATTTCAGCAAGCATGGGATTGCTCCTTTCCAGGCTGCGCGAAGCGTATCGACTGAACCGTTGATCCATGCCGTACCGTCTTCGCCTTTGATCACCAATTGGTTGCCTTCAGTGACCGTTCCGATTTTCTTGGCGTCCGTGACAATTGCTTCAAACGCTTGCTCATTGCCAGGAGAAACGGTAAGGATGAAACGGGATTGTGATTCGCTGAATAAAGCTGTCGTTGCAGAACCGGAAAGAGTGACGTCAAGCCCAAGCCCTTTGCCGAATGCTTTCTCGGCGAGCGCTACAGCTACGCCGCCTTCGGCTACATCATGTGCCGAAGCCACTAGGCCCTGCTGGATTGCTGAAAGGATCTGCGCTTGGCGCTTCGCTTCCACGTCCAAATCGATGCTCGGTGCTTTGCCGAAGATGCGCCCTTCGACCATTTTCTGCAATTCACTGCCGCCGAATTCCGTGAAGCTTTCGCCGATCATGTAAACCAGATCGCCCGCTTTTTTCGCGTCCTGCGTTGTAACATGAGAGAGGTCTTCCACGAGTCCGACCAACCCGATTGTCGGCGTCGGATAAACCGCTGTGCCGTTTGTTTCATTGTACAAAGAGACGTTTCCGCCGATTACCGGCGCATCAAGAATCGTGCAGGCTTCAGACATGCCGTCCGCCGCTTTTTCCAGCTGCCAGAAGATTTCCGGCTTTTCCGGATTCCCGAAGTTCAGGCAATCTGTAATCGCCAATGGTTTCGCACCGGATACGACAACATTGCGTGCCGCTTCCGCAACCGCAATCTTACCGCCGGTTTCCGGGTCCAGGTAGATATAGCGTGAGTTGCAGTCCGTTGTCATCGCGAGGCCTTTGTTCGTGCCGCGCACGCGGATGACCGCCGCGTCCGATCCCGGGCTCACCACAGTGCTCGTGCGCACTTGGTGGTCGTATTGATCGTAGACCCATTCTTTTGAAGCGATCGTCGGCTGCTGCAATAAATTCAATAAGGTTTCATTGTAATCGGTGACTTTCGGCTCCACGTTTTCGAGCTGCTGGTATTCCGTGAAATAAGCAGGCACGCTCCACGGTTTATGGTAGACCGGCGCGTCTTCTGCAAGCGCATCGACAGGCACTTCTGCCACGACTTCGCCTTTATGCAATAAACGCAGTGTCGAATCATCTGTTACCGTTCCGACCGTTACGGCATCCAAGCCGTACTTTTCGAACAGCTCGACAATTTCCGGTTCGCGGCCTTTTTTCACGACGATCAGCATGCGTTCCTGTGATTCCGATAGCATCATTTCATACGCTGTCATATCGCGCTCACGCTGCGGAACGTGATCCAAATCCATCTCGATGCCGGAACCGGCTTTTGAAGCCATTTCCGCTGACGATGATGTAAGGCCAGCCGCCCCCATGTCCTGGATCCCGACCAGCGCATCGGATTTGACCAGTTCCAGGCAAGCTTCCAGCAAGAGCTTTTCCATGAACGGATCCCCAACTTGGACAGCCGGGCGTTTTTCTTCTGATGCATCCGTCAATTCCTCGGAAGCGAATGTCGCGCCGTGGATGCCGTCGCGGCCGGTTTTGGCGCCGACGTACATGACCGGGTTGCCGACGCCGGAAGCGACGCCTTTTTGAATGTCTTTGTGGTCGATCAGGCCGACGCACATAGCGTTGACCAATGGGTTGCCATCGTAGCAAGCGTCGAATTGCACTTCGCCGCCCACTGTCGGAATGCCGATGCAATTGCCGTAGCCCGCAATCCCGGCTACTACTTCCTCAAAAAGATATTTGACGCGGGGGGTCTGCAATTCGCCAAAGCGGAGTGAATTCAGCATCGCAATCGGGCGCGCCCCCATTGAGAACACGTCGCGGATGATGCCGCCGACGCCTGTGGCTGCGCCTTGGTATGGCTCGATGGCGGATGGATGGTTATGCGATTCCATTTTGAAAACGACCGCCTGGCCATCGCCGATATCGACGATTCCGGCGCCTTCGCCTGGCCCTTGCAGCACACGCGGAGCTTTGGTCGGGAATTTTGCCAGCACCGGTTTTGAGTTTTTATATGAACAATGCTCAGACCACATTACCGAAAACAAACCCGTTTCCGTGTAATTCGGTGTTCTGCCCAAGATGTTTTCCACCATTTCAAATTCTGCGTCGGACAAGCCCATTTGGCGGTAGATTTTCTGGTCTTTGATCTGTTCGATATTTGGCTCAAGCATGAGTGACATGTGATTCCCTCCACTGTTTAACGATTGATTTAAATAACAACAAGCCGTCGCTGCCGCCGATCAGATCGGAAACCGCACGCTCCGGATGCGGCATCATGCCAAGCACATTGCCGCGTTCATTGATGATGCCCGCAATATTGTTGCGGCTGCCGTTAAAGTCGCCTTCATAAGTGAAGACGATCTGGTTGTTTGCTTTCATTTTTTCATATGTCTCATCGTCACAGTAATAATTCCCTTCGCCGTGGGCGATCGGGATCCGGATTTTCTGGCCTGCAGTGTACTGGTTCGTGAAGATCGTGTCAGCGTTCTCGACTTTCAAGCCGACCGTGTGGCACATGAATTTCAGGTTCTTGTTGCGCAGGAGAACACCTGGCAGAAGGCCCGCTTCGGTCAGGATCTGAAAGCCGTTGCAGACGCCCAGAACCGGTTTGCCGGCTTCTGCCGCTTTTTTCACTTCCGCCATAATGGCAGAAGTCTGGGCGATTGCGCCGCAGCGCAAGTAGTCGCCGTAAGAAAACCCGCCCGGCACCAAAATGCCGTCGTACTTGCTCAAATCAGTTGAATCATGCCAAACATAGTCCACTTCTTCGCCGAGTTCATCTTTGATGGCGTGGTACATGTCCAAGTCGCAATTAGAGCCAGGGAATACGATTACTGCGAATTTCATTGTGAGACAGCCTCCTCGATTTCGAAACGGTAATCCTCGATCACCGTGTTCGTCAATAACCTACGGCACATTTCATTGACCAGTGCATCCACATTCTTTTCCTCGTCCGCAATCATCAATTCCAAGTACTTCCCGATGCGTACATCTTCAACTTGGCTGTAGCCCATTTTATGGAGAGACCCCATCACTGCTGAGCCCTGTGGATCCAATACACTTTCACGCAAGGTAACGTAGATTTTTACTTTTTTCATGAATGTTGTCCTCCTAATTTAGCTAAAATGAGTCCGTACGCATCGGTTAAATTGCCGAGGTCCCGGCGAAATACATCTTTATCGAGTTTCTGTTTCGTTTCCGAATCCCAAAGCCGGCACGTGTCTGGCGAAATTTCATCAGCCAGCAGAATGCTGCCGTCCTTATCGCGGCCGAACTCGATCTTGAAGTCGACCAAATCGACGCCCACTTCCTTAAAGAAGCCGATCAGCACTTCGTTCACTTTCAAGGCCTTCTCGCGCAGCTCCTGCACTTCTTGCGGTGCCGCAAGGCCTAGCAATTGGATGTGGTCTTCCGTAATGATCGGATCGCCCAGTACGTCGTCTTTATAATAGAATTCCACAACCGGCCGTTCGAGCTGCGTGCCTTCTTCTATTCCTAGGCGCTTTGCCATGCTGCCTGCCACGATGTTGCGTACCACCACTTCAATCGGGATGATCGACACTTCACGGACAAGCTGTTCCTGGTCAGACAATTGTTTGACGAAATGGGACTCGATTCCCGCTTCCTTCAATTTTTCAAAGAGCAATGATGTGATTTTATTGTTCAGCGTGCCTTTTCCGGCAATGTCCGCTTTCTTTTCGCCGTTGAAAGCTGTCGCTGAGTCTTTGTATTCCACCCATAAAATGCCTTGTTCGTCTGTTGCATACAAGCGTTTTGCTTTGCCTTCGTACAATAGCTGACCTTTTTCCATGTTCAAAGCCCCCGTTTAGTTTAATCCAAGTCGGTTGAAAATCATGTCCACTTGCTGCAAATGATGGTTATAGTCGAAGCAATCATCCAGTTCTTCTTTGGTCAATTGGGAAGTGATCGTATCGTTCGCTTCCACAATTTTGCGGAAATGCGTCTGGTTCTCCCACGCTTCCATCGCACAAGGCTGGACCGTGTCATACGCCGCTTCGCGCGCCATCCCTTTGTCGATCAAGGCAAGCAATACACGCTGCGAATAAATCAAGCCGAGCGTTGAGTCCATATTGCGCTTCATGTTTTCCGGGAACACCGTCAAGTTCTTCACGATATTCGAGAAGCGGTTCAGCATATAGTTCAAGGCAATCGTCGCATCCGGCAAGATGACGCGTTCTGCTGATGAATGCGAAATATCGCGTTCGTGCCAAAGCGAGACGTTTTCGTAAGAAGTGACCATATAGCCGCGAATCAGGCGGGCAAGGCCGGTCATGTTCTCCGAACCGATCGGATTGCGTTTATGCGGCATTGCCGATGAACCTTTTTGGCCTTTGGCGAAAAACTCTTCCACTTCGCGCGTCTCCGATTTTTGCAGGCCGCGGATTTCTGTCGCGAATTTCTCGATGGATGTCGCGATGAGTGCCAGCGTGCTCATGTACTGTGCATGGCGGTCACGCTGCAACGTTTGGGTCGAAATCGGTGAAGCGGCAAGTCCCAGCTGTTTGCAGACGTACTCTTCAACAAATGGATCGATGTTGGCGTACGTGCCGACAGCTCCGGACATTTTGCCGGTCTCGATCGACTTAGCAGCCGCTTCAAACCGTTCCAAGTTACGCTTCATTTCTTCGTGCCACAGCGCCAATTTCAGGCCGAATGTGGTCGGTTCTGCATGGACGCCGTGCGTACGGCCCATCATGACCGTCATTTTATGTTCTTTGGCTTTGTTCGCCAGAATTTCGATAAAGTTGTTCAAATCTTTTCGGATAATTTCGTTCGCTTGCTTGATCAAGTATGAAAGCGCCGTATCCACGACATCCGTTGAAGTCAGCCCGTAATGCACCCATTTGCGTTCTTCGCCGAGCGTCTCAGATACCGCCCGGGTAAAAGCGACCACATCATGGCGGGTCTCTTCTTCAATCTCTAAAATCCGATCTACTGAAAACGAGGCGTTTTGCCGGATCTTTGCGACATCTTCTTTCGGGATATCGCCGATTTCCGCCCAAGCTTCACATGCCAAAATTTCAACTTCCAGCCAAGCGTTGTAGCGGTTTTCTTCTGTCCAAATTGCACCCATTTCAGGTCGTGTATAACGTGCGATCATAATCCAGTTCCTCCAATTATTCCGGCCAAATGCCGGATTCGTCTATTTCGTTCAATGTTTTCTCGATATCATCCGTCAAAATGGTGACATGCCCCATTTTGCGTTTATGCTTTGCTTCATCTTTTCCATATAAATGAATCGACCAGTCGGGATAGCGGGAAATCTTGGATGCCAGCGGCGCGACATGCTCGCCCAGTACATTGACCATCACCGTATCCGCCCACAGCTTTGGCTTTCTAAGCGGCCAGCCGCAAATAGCCCGAATGTGCTGATGGAATTGCGAGATATTGGTTCCTTCTATTGAATAATGCCCGGAATTATGAGGGCGTGGGGCCAGTTCATTCACCAGGATCCCGCCATCTTTCAACACGAACATTTCGACTGCCAATGTTCCGACCATCTCCAGACGGTCTGCGATCTTTCCTGCTGCTGCTTTGGCCAATCCAATCGTAGATTCCGCTACACGTGCCGGCACGATTGTTTCATGGAGAATGTGATCCTTGTGGATATTCTCCCCGATCGGCAGAATCGCCGCTTCGCCGTGCACATTGCGCTGGATGATTACGGATATTTCCTTGTCGAACTCAATGAATGCTTCCGCTACACAAGCGCCATTTTTAAAAAGCGGTTCGGCCATGGCCAGCTCTGTTTCTTTCGAAACCAACTGCTGCCCTTTCCCGTCATATCCGCCTTTTGCTGTTTTCACAACAAAAGGATATGCCAGCTGGCTGCTTTTTTCCTTCAATTCTTCAAACGTTTCTGCTGCAATATAATCGGCAATCGGAACACCCGCATCCGCTATCGCCTGCTTTTCAAAAATCCGGTTTTGCGTAATACGGATCAACTCTGCGCCTTGTGGTACATAAGCATGTTCCATCAGTTTCTCAAGCCCGGCAGCGTCAATATTTTCAAATTCATACGTGATGACGTCGCTGGCTTCCGCCAGTTCTTCCAGTGCCTGCGCATCATCATAAGGCGCGATTATCTCGATGTCGGCCACTTGCCCGGTCGGCGAATCCATGCCGGGGTCCAGTACCGCAATTTTGAATCCTGCTTCTTTCGCTGCCAACGCCATCATCCGGCCTAACTGTCCGCCGCCGATGATGCCGATTGTCTGGCCTGGCAAAATAGTCTTTGTCATATCAAATCACCTGTGCTTTTCAATACTTCATCCTGTGTCCGTCTTCTTCTTTCTTCAAGAGCATCTGCTGCATCCGCATCCACGGTCCCAAGAATCTGGGCAGCGAGCAAACCGGCATTCACGGCTCCGGCTTTTCCGATCGCTACCGTCGCAACCGGGACGCCTCCTGGCATTTGAACGATCGACAAAAGCGAGTCCAGCCCGTTCAACGCTTTTGATTGAACTGGTACGCCGATAACCGGCAAGGTTGTTTTAGCGGCAACCATCCCCGGCAAGTGGGCTGCTCCGCCCGCACCTGCGATAATGACGTGCAATCCGCGCTCCCGGGCTTCCGCCGCATAACTGAACATCAAGTCCGGTGTCCGGTGAGCAGAAATAACTTTTTTCTCATATGCAATGCTGAGTTCATCAAGCACATCACATGTGTGTTTCATCGTTTCCCAATCGCTTGAACTTCCCATTATTACGCCGATTCGCGGATCCATTATACCAATCTCTCCTTTGAACGAATAAAAGCCCTCAAATAAACTGCTCACATAACGTGAAAAGCAGTTTACTTAAGGGCTTGTTTGTTTGAACGAATTTAAAAATGATGGCATAGAAGCACATCCTTCGCCAAGTCTCCATAAGTTGCTTTCCCGCATAGTCCAGACATTCCGGTGTCCTGGTAGAAACGCAGAAGCCAATCCTTCTGCATATATGGGGTATCCTCAGTAATCATAACAAGATATGAGAGACGAGTCAACGATAAAGTCGAACGATAAAAAGACATCATCTGTAATCGTTCGCCTTTTTCAAGTATATGGATTTAATTTTCTAATTTGCTTCCTTTAAACTTCACGATTTGCCTAACTGGTACCGGTTCGCCATTTACTTCTTCAAAGAGCGGTTCTTCCCTCCGGCCAACAGCAGCATATCCCGCGGCCTTCATCCGGTCCAGGCATTCTTTAATCGTTTCATTTTCTCCAACTTCAAACCAGACCGTATTCTTGCTCATTTAAACAATTTTCCTTTCCTGACTTGTTTCACCCAGAAACCGCCATGGATCGTTTTCGGTTCATAAGCGATGATAAATGCCTTCGGGTCTAGCTCTTTTATCGTGGTATATAATTGAAGTTCCATTTTGCGCGGCGTCAGGATTTGCATTGACTGCCGTCCGCCTTCCATCCCATTGGCAATCCAATCGGTAACGCCATACCCTTTTTCCCGCAGTTTTTTAGGAAGCGTCGGGTCTTCGTCACTGGTGATGACGTTTACCGTGATATAGCCCAAAGCCATTTTCTCTTCAATTTTAGATCCCACAATGACGCCTGAACCAAAACCAATAGCGTAGGCGATCAGGTTCTGAATCTGATCCAAGTTGTCTAATACTAGACCCAAACCTACTATATAAATAACCGTTTCTATCATGCTGATGATTGCAGCCATATAGCGGTAGCCTTTCAACGTCATGATCATCCGGATAGTAAGGAATGATACATAGACGATATTGATCGTAAAAATAATTAAAACCATCAACCACGGATTAATATCCAATTTTTGCACCCTTTCTTGCCTGTTAAGTTTCAAATTTCATACTAGTTGAATTTAGAGGCGAATGCAAGGAGAAGACCGTTGCCGCTTAGCATTAAGGCCTTATGGTACAGGCTTTTTTTGCAATGAGGAATGCTTGCCGTATTCCACTGAAAAACTATTTACACCGATAAAATAATCTTACATTCAGTCCATCAGCCATACGGTTTCTTTAACCCATGGCAGCCATTCGCCAATAAATGCAACTTTCGTTCTGAGGAGGTTAATGCCCTCAATATTCCACTTTTATGATTAAGCACAAAAAAGCCGCTACCTTTTCAGGTAACGGCCTTCGATGTGCCCAGCGGCGTCCTACTCTCACAGGGGGAAACCCCCAACTACCATCGGCGCAAAAGAGCTTAACTTCCGTGTTC
>NZ_JBHUFW010000013.1:0-7717 GCF_042681545.1 Planococcus chinensis | reverse complement strand
GAATGTAACTTAATGGTAATTATGTTACATTCACTTTCGCATACTTATCAATCTAAAACTAATTGGCATTTCAATTAGTTTTCTGAATTAAAGGAGTTCATTATGTTTCAAAAAAAGCAAACAGCAGATCCAGTGAAACCGAAGATTTATGTCCCCATTTTATATACATTTTTTCTAATGGTCTCTCTCGTACGTTTAATTCACGATGTATATAACAATGAAGCCGAAGGTCTAGTAAGTAATGTTTTAATAGCTGTTCTATTCTTTTCACTATCGCTTTTCAGTTGGATTATTTTCAAAAAACATTCCACCTTATATCAAAATTCCTTACATTCTGAGCATCTTAAATAAAGATGTTTTTTGCAAAATCTGAATGTAACTTATTCTAAATTAAGTTACATTCACATCCTTGATTCTATTGACTTTCTAGAAAAAAACGAAGAAACTGACATTACGCGAAAAAAAGATACATTCAGATCGTTGATTCTATTGGGCTCGTACTTCCTTGGCGGCGCTCTTTTTCTTTTCTCTAAATCACCTTGAGTAGTTCGCTACATATGGATTTCCCTGAAAATGATTGGAGGGCTCCACCAATGAAAAAAATCTATCTCACTCTCTTACTTAGTTTGCTTTTAGGTTCTTGCAGCCAAGAAACCTCTTCTGGAAGTTATGCCATGATACTGGTGGTAAATGGGACTGAATACAACGGGACCGAAGCACAGCTTGCGGATTATCAAGCAGGCAAAGTGATTGGAAAAGTGACAGAAGAAGTTGCCCCTGATGTACTTCCAAGCAATAATCAGTCCAATTTTTTTGAAAAAGGAACCGTTATCTTCTCGGTGAAAAACGAAACAGAATTTGTGATTGTCGAAGATCCGGCAGGAGAGAGACACCTGTTGCAACGCGCTCCAGGAAATGACGCCAACTAGCCCTTCAGAAATACAGGAACGAATCTTGAAAGAGGGATGTAGATGAACAAACAAAGCGAAATCAAAGACGTGCAGCCGATCCGATCGCTGGACCGGATCGAGGACATGAAATGGAGTTTGAAGAAATGGTGCGGGGAACGGGACTACATCCTGTTTCTTATCGGCATCAATTTGGGGCTGCGCGTCGGGGACCTGTTAAAGATTAAAGTGAGTGAGATCCAGGGCAAGCACGTCGTGTCCCTACGCGAAGGAAAGACCGGAAAACGCCGGACGATCCACCTCGGCAACATCTACGACGAGCTGAACGCCTATATCGGCACGTTAACCGGCTCAGAATGGCTATTTCCGAGCCGGAAGGGGCACAACCCAATTACAAGGGTCCAGGCGTACCGGCAGCTCAACAAGGCGGCCCAGATGGCCGATATGCCATCCGGCATCGGCACGCACACGCTGCGCAAGACATTCGGCTACTGGCATTACAAGCAATTCAAAGATATTGCCGAGCTGCAGAACATCCTCAACCACACTCATCCGCAGATTACCCTGCGCTACATCGGCATCACCGATGAGCAGATTGAGAGCAATTTAAAAGCGTTTCGTCTGTAAAACTCCCAGCATTTTTATGCGGGAGTTTTTATTTGTCAAAAAACGGCTTTTAAGGTGTCTCTGAGCGTTTCTAGGAATTTCATCTCCCTAAGTTCGTCTTTTTTCTAAAAATCGTTTTAAAGAGGTTTCTGAGCGTTTAAATAGCTATGTTTAATGAAGACAGAGAAGAGACTCTGTTTTTTCGTTTGATCTTTGAATTTGGCAATTGAATTTGAAAAGGTAACAGTTTCGGTCCCACTTTTTTCACCACCACCATTTTTTTCTCGCGCGCGTGTTGTTGGTGTTTTATATTACTTGTTTAATTACTTTGTTTTACTTGTTTTAGAGAGGGTCTGAGACCTTGGTATAACTGACTTTAATCAACTTAAACATCACACTTTTGATTCGAAGTATCACACTTTTGATTCGAAGTATCACACTTTTGATTCCTCAAACATCACACTTTTGATTCAAAACATCACACTTTTGATTCGAAGTATCACAAAACATAATTATGTGTTACCAGTTGTTTTTACAAGTTTTAGAGGTTATTATTAAAGCAACAAATATCGCATAATTAAAACTTGTGATATTTAAATGCGAGGAGTGGAATGAATGGATTCAAATTATTTAGTTACACAGGGAAATCAATTGATTGAAGCTCGCCAAAAAAAACCTCTAAGCACTAGAGAACAAAAAATTATTTTAACTATGGTTAGTATGATTGAACCAACTGATGAAGACTTTAAAGATTACGTTATTTCCGTTCGAGAATTTCATGAAATGCTTGGATTAGAAGGACGAGAACATTACACGCAACTAAAGAAAGTGGTAGAAGATTTGATGTCTAAAGTAGTGGAAATACCATCTAAAAATGATGGATGGGTAATGACCCACTGGGTGTCTAGAGCTGAATATGTGGATGGCTCTGGAACGATTAAGCTACGTTTTGCACCAGATCTTAAGCCTTACTTATTACAATTAAAAACAGCATTTACATCTTATAAATTAAGTAACATTTTATCGTTAAAAAGTGGTTATTCTATTCGATTATATGAATTAATGAAAAAATGGCAGCACCTTGGTCGTTGGGAATATCCTGTTCAAGATTTGAAAGAGAAAATTGGAATAGAGACTAATACTTACAAGCAATATGGCCATTTTAAATCTCGAGTTTTGCAGCCATCAATTATAGAATTAAATAAAAAAACAGACCTTACTATAGATTTTAAAGAAATAAAAAAAGGGCGAAGCATAGAGAAAATTGAGTTCACTATTCGACATACTCCAGAAAAGGAAATTCAATTACCGAAAGACGAAAAGAAACAGGAGAAAGTTAAAAAACCTTCTAAAATTGATCAAACACGAACTCGATTAAATGAACAGACCGATGGTTATCAATTCGATACAGCGTTCTTTGCACAGCTGCATCAAGGAGCTTCACTTATCTGGGAAGATAATGTCGAACAGGAATTGGAATGGCTGATTCATTACGTCAACGAGGAAAAGACGGTCAAAAATCCTCTTGGGTTTATCAAATCCAAAATCACTTCCGCCTGGAAGATCCACGAAGCTGGCGGACGAATTACGTTTGCTGATTTGCAGCCGATGAAAGAACGTGCGACTGGGCGGGAAGAAAAACTTCCGGACTGGTTCACCTCCAAAGAGGAACCAATCGAGCCGGCGGAAGCAAATCCGGAACTCGACAAAGAAAAAGAGCTGCTGCTGAAAAAGCTGGCCGAAAAAAAGAAACGTACAAAGAAAGATGCCTCAACTTCTTAAACAGAAAAGCCAAAAGCCCAATCCGATTTCCTCTCGTTGGAGAAATCAGATCAGGCTTTTTTGTTGGTCTTCCGATCCGTTAACTTTATTTTTGCCCCTACTTTTTTATATCCGAAGGCGACAAATTTCTTACAGGAACCACCCCGATTTTGGGGTGGTGTATAACTGGGCACTCTCGCTTTTTGCTTTCGGATTCTTTCGCCCCTTTTAATCGTTTTAGGAAATCGCGACGCGTCCAATGCGCAGCATTATTTACAGCTGGAAGCTGCCCGTGATACGCCTAATTTTTTAGGGTGTATAGATGGGCACTCGCTGCCTTTTTTTCATGAACGCATTTAAGTTTTGGAAAAAGAGAAGTCGAAGAACGAAAAACATTGTAAGCAAATCAAATCAAAAATTTTCACAAGATCAATCAAAAAACAGAGAAAGAGCATAAGGGAAACGTGCCCCCATTTTTAATGTGGGACTAGGCAGAGCCTAGTGTTTGTGTGGGTACACCAATTTTCGGTTTTGGCACACTTTTGTGCCACTTTTTTTTCGAGCTGACACAAGTTTGTGCCAGCTCTTTTTAGCTTTTGGTACAGTTTTGTACCAGCTTTTCTCGCATCGATTTTACCTGGTCTACTTTTTTCTTGAAGTCATTTTAAGTTTGAAAAGACATTTAAATTCACTATCATTTCTAGAAAAAACAACCGAGTGTTTCATCAAAACGGTCTTTTTTTATTGTCACAAGCTTGTGACAGCGAACCAAAAAGACTGTCACAAAACTGTGCCAAAACGGATTTTTCGTGCAAGCAACGAAACCCCTGGCTCTGCCAGGGCTGGCAATGAAATTGCAAGCACGTTTTCCTTATGCTCTTTCTCTACTTTTTGCTTGGTCCATGAAATTTTCGGTTTGATTTGAGCCCCTGCAGGAAACCCGAAACGGTGCCGTTATTTTGAAAAAAATCACTGCGTATAAATGGGCACTCGCATTGAATTTAGTTGTTTTGAATTTCGTTTTTGAACTGGACCAGACATTTCTAGAAAAAAGAATAGGATTTCCGAGCCGATCGACAGCAGCAAAAATTCCATCCAGAGTGCCCAGTTATACACCACCCCAAATTCGGGGTGGTGAAAGGGATTCACTTGTCGCCTTCGGATGTAAAAAATACATAGATAAAAATGAAAAATAGCAATAATTCGTTCGTAAAATTAGCCTAAAACAGAAGAACGTTCACAAAGTGTATGAACACATTTGCGAACGTTCTTTTTCTGCTTTTCGATTACTTTTGAGGTGTTCGAAAACGTGTACTTTTACGAACGGTTTGATTTCCAAAATTAGCTATCTATTATATTTAGTTCTAAGTATATTTAACGTAAGCATTTTGGTTCTAATGATAAGAGATAAAAGATAACGAAGGAGGACCTATGGAAAAAAGTAAACTTCGTATAAGAAATGATGAGGATGGCATTACCGTGTTAATTGGTAAAAATAATGTACAAGAATCTATCCAATACATCCAAACAAACCAGATTAAAAGTTTACAGATTACCTATTACTACGAAGAATCACAAATCGATTTCTTGAGTGAATGCCCAAGTATTGAATCTTTGTCACTACAAGGACCGAATGTGAAGAATTTGAGCGGACTCTATCACTTGAAGGCGCTTAAAAGTTTGTCTATCGACGATGCAGTTCCTTCCTTGACAATCGACTTCAGCCAATTACTCACTTTGGAAGGGATTTACGGCACACTACCGCCTAAGGCAGCAGAAATCGGCAACTTAATTAACTTGAAGAAAATACAGATTTGGGGTTATAAGCCAAAAGGAAAAAACTTAAAAGAACTCTCAAATATGAAAGCTCTTGAAGATCTCGAGCTCATCAGCTCTAATATCACTTCCTTAGAGGGGATTCAAGGATTGAAGAAATTGAGTAGCTTAGGATTGTTCAGAATGAGAGCCTTGACTGACATCGAAGCGATCCAGCATCTATCGAAAAATTTAATTTCACTCGAAATCGAAGCTGCGAAAAAGATAGAAGACTTTTCGCCAATCGGAAAAGTCCAGTCGATCGTTCATTTAGCTTTAAATAACTGTGGAACGATACCTTCCATACGATTCATTAAGCATCTTCCTCATTTGAGCAGCATGAGGTTTTGGGACTCCACTGTCGAGGATGGAGATGTCTCCCCTTGTATCGAACTGGAACACGTTTATTTCACGAATAAAAAACATTATTCGCACCGGCTGATAGAGGGGGCACGGCTCAATGACCGTCCCACTTTTAAAGAAAGATTTCTACCGGAAGACACTGAACCGGTTCTCCAAAATGCTAATCAGGTAGAGCAGTCGTTGCCTACTCAAGAGTGGAGAATAAGGATGGACGACGGAGATGACCAGTTTACCGAAGAAAATATATTGGCAACCGAAACCGTGCTCCAAGACTATAGGGTTGTACTTTCCAATCTAAACAATCCATCCGAAAAGGAAATTATTAAAAAAGTGAAGAAAACGGTCCTCCGTTTAAATGCGTTGAATGAAAAATATGACTTTTTCATTGAGACTTTAGAGCGGGAGGAACTCTATGATTTTATCATGGAAGAAGCGCAGCAAGCCGGTCTGGAGACGGAGGAAGACATTACTGAAGAATGGCGGGAATGGTAGGAGAGATTTAGCAAGACTTCTCTGACTCTGAAATTTACAACAGAAGATGTGCCAGGGGAGTATTTTTGAATATACCTTGATGAAACTTAGGTTTACATATCCCGAATTATAGGAAGTCTCCTGGAAAAACAGAAAGAAGATGCTGAGTTACTAGCATCTTCTTTCTGTTTAATTACTTCTGATAACCTGTGATATGTAAACTGACTATCTCTTAAATTCGTCTATTAAAAATACTTTTGATTTAACGATAGCTTAAAACGAACTAGTTAACAGCAGCCTCGTTCTGCTAACCCTCCGTCTTATCATCCATCTGGTTAAGATTTTCAGCAACTTGAACCTTGCCGATCGGCCTTCCACCCAACTTTGGCAGAACCGAAAATACTTCATTGGATTCCCAAACAGGATTCCCAACAAACCTGCCAAAGATGAAGGGACTTGGCAATTCTTCCACCATCACTTCTTCTCGTACAAGGACCCTGAATCGGTCGTATATGGAACACGTTAGACGGAAGGACATAAAATCCACTATGCAATTTACTGTTGCGGTATGTTTTTTATCAGGTGCTTTTTTGGGTGTCCCTTTTAACAGAAAGGCATAGGTAAAGTTCACTTTTTTAGCACGCTGTAGAGCCAGTTCAACTTCCGTTGAATCCCATGCTTTGTATTCCCAAATTTTGAACAGGACTTTTCTAAAAAACGATTCTACCTCGAATACTTTTTCTTTACGATCTTTAATTCTCAACAGGATATTCGGATCGTATGGAACGACAATATCCCAAAATCCATCAATTACAGGATCATTTAGATTGAACTCCTCAGCGTCTTTCCTACAAAAAAGATTGATATGTTTAATGTCATCTTTTTTTCCTTTGATATCTAGAAAATGACTTATCAACGCCGCAGAACTCCAAATTTGCAGTTCAAAATCATCCTCAGCGGATACGCGCCTTTTTCTCGCGTTTGTATCATCGAAAACAGCTATCTCCATTTGTTATCCTCCTTTTCTAAATCGATAAGGGCTAAGCTTCTCTCGTTTAATTTATTTTAGCATCTGTTCTTCTTTGTGAATCCTTTACTAAAAAAGAAGGTGCAAGTGTGATTGAACTCTTATAACATGAAACAAAAAGAGGTGGCGAGCAATTGATGATGACGCCCAGCGAGGTTTGTAAGCAATTGAACATTTCTCCTTCAACGTTGAGAAAATACAGCCTTCGCTTTGAAACAGAAGGAATTCTCTTTAAAAGAAACAAAAGTAACAGCCGAATCTACACCGTCACAGAGGTCGCGGCGTTACGGGACTCTATGACGGTCACGAAAAGCGGTGACATAACGTTCGAGAATGCTGTCAGAGAAGCTGCTGAAGGTTTAAAAGGTGCATCTACCATAACGCCAGAAAACGGCGTCACAAGCACACCGTCGCGGCGTCATGACGACGTCGCGACAGCCGTTATCTTGAAGAAATTGGAAAACCTTGAAGAAGAGAACCGAAGTTTGAAAGAAGAGATGCGAAAACGTGACTCCTTGTTTGTAGAAGTCTTGGAAGAAATGAAGCATAAACTGGATCGAATAGAAGAGAATCAGAAGCAACTATCTGCACCAACATTCGAAGAACCAGAGCTTGATTCACCAGAATCGTCCTCACAGCAGCCAGAAAGCGAACCAGAAACGGCCACACCCAAAAAAGACACTCGAGGTTTATGGGCCAGAATCTGGAACAAATAAAGGGTACTATTTCAGCGGAAACGAATGTAACTTATGTGCAGTTAAGTTAC
>NZ_JBHUFW010000012.1:0-219718 GCF_042681545.1 Planococcus chinensis | reverse complement strand
CAAGGCTGGCATTACCAGCACCGGTTGTGGGTAAGAACGTTAAAGCGGAACGGGATTTTCCAAAGCATGTCCCGAAAGGCGACATGTGCTGACAATGCAGCCATGGAGAATTTCTTTGGCTTGCTTAAACAGGAGATGTATTTCGGAGAAGCCCTGGTCCCGTATGAAGAATTGAAGCTGAACATTGAACGCTACGTCCACTATTACAATCACGAACGCATTAAACAAAAATTGGCCGGCATGAGCCCGGTAAACTACCGAATTCATGCCAGCCAATTAGCTGCATAACTGAAACTCTAACTTTAAGGGGTCACTACCTTCCGGCTCCCTCTTTTTATTTTATTGGGCAGTTTCCTTAAGCAGTTTGACCAGCGCTTCTTCGAAAGCTTCGTTGTGTTCAGGCCGGCGCTTTTTCGGCCCTTTCATGCGCCCACCGCTCTGGCGGATTTTCTTCGCAACATGGCGGCCGTGAAGAAGCCCTTCGATGTTTTCTTCCGTATAGATGCGGCCGTTCTGGTCAATCGGGACGCCGCGCTTTGCAAGTACCATCGCAGCAAGGCCGTAGTCCTGCGTCACCACGATATCGCCTTTGTCGACCCGGTTGACGAGCACAAAGTCGACCGCATCCGCCCCTTTGGACACGGTGATGGTTTCCGCACCTTCACGCTGCATGATGTGCGAAGTGTCGCAAATCAGCAGAACCGGCAGGCCGAAGCGCTTGGCTGCAGCAATTGTCAAATCGACCACCGGGCAACCGTCTGCATCGATCAATACTTTCGTCATTGGCTTTCCCTCCGCGAATTCAGCTCATCCACCATCTTCTCAGCGGCTCTTCTGAATAAATTGCTGGTATGGATCAAGGACGCAATCAATAAGATCTGCTCCAGTTCCTCCGCATTTTCCATTCCGCTGACTTCTTGCGCAGCACTCATTGCCTGGCGTTGGATGCCGTCTGCGAAAATTTCCACATTGCCGCGCTGGACTTCCAGAAAGCTTTCATAGAACCCCTCGAGGCTCCAATCCCGCTCCGCCGCTTTTTCATTGAGGCCCTCAAGCACCTTTTTCACATCATTGATCGACAATCCGCTCTTCATCTGATAAATCAAACTGATCAGCATGATATGGTTGCGCGTGTATTTCTTGTTTTGCACCGGATAAAACAATTTCCCTTTTGCATAATTATTGACCATGGTTTTTGTCAGGATTTTTTCGTCCTCATTGCGCTTCGTTTCTTCAAATGCTTCTTCAAACAGCTGGATGACCTGATCGATGTACAAATCGATTTTTGGAATATCCTCAAGCCGGACTTGGGTGCCAAGCGCCAGGCTGTCCATCAATTGTTTGGTATCCATCATTCCACTCACCTACATCAGGTTATTTGATAGCCTTATTCTACTCTATTATCTCTTTTACGCCAAACTTGATTTCATTTAACAACAGTAGTATCATTTTATGTAGTTATTAAAACTACGTAAAACAAGGAGTACATATCATGACAAAGTATATACGCGAACCGTTCAATTCACTTTCACACTTAATCGGCGCCGTCCTTTCATTTATTGCTTTGCTCGCCATGGTGATCAAGGCATCCTATCACCAAGCGCCGCCTCTCCATTTGGCGTCCGTCGTCATTTTCGGCATAAGCTTGATCGGCCTGTATGCCGCGTCCGCCATATACCATGCAATCAATGCCCACCCAAGAACCATCGCTTTTTTTAGGAAACTTGACCATTCCATGATCTATGCACTGATTGCCGGTTCGTATGCGCCGTTTTGCCTGATCGTGCTCGAAGGCTGGCTCGGAAATCTGCTTTTCTTCCTGGTGGCGGCCATCGGGCTGAGCGGCATCTTCTTTAAAATGATCTGGTTTCATTCGCCGCGCTGGCTGTCGACCATCCTTTACATTGCTATGGGCTGGATCATCGTCTTCGCTATCGTTCCTCTGTCAGACAGCCTGGCATTCCAAGGCCTCCTGCTCCTCGTTTTAGGGGGCATCCTGTATACGATCGGCGGCCTGATTTATGCATTAAAGCCGAAACTATTCGCCAATACCCATTTGGGCTTTCATGAAATTTTCCACTTGTTTATTTTGGCGGGGAGCTTTTGCCACTTCCTGTCGGTTTATTTTTACGTCATCTGATGAAAAGTCCGGCACTTCCCTAAGAAGGAGATGCAGGACTTTTTTTGGATGGCGTTTTTTGCATCCCCCCTTAATAACCGGCCTGCAGCTGATGCGAGGTCCCTTTTTCAGAGGGCGGCTTTCATGTTATGATTGTCCAAACATTTTCTAAGGAGAAGTGATGAAATGGAATTGACCAAAGAAGACAGCCGGCTGGCCGAAAAATTATTCAATGCGTATTTGCAGAATGAACCGATCGGCAAAGATGCCATTCCCGCGGACCTGGAAAAAAGTACGGCTTACCGCATCCAGCACGAAGTCACGTCGAAGAAAACATCCGGTTCTGCCGAAGAAGTGAAAGGCTATAAAATCAGCTTGACCAGCCCGGAGACGCGTGACCTTTTCCAATCGGAAACCCCTTTGTACGGGGCATTGACCAGTTCTTCCCTGTCAGAGGGCGTAATTGAATTGGAATCACTGATTTCTCCGCTGCTTGAAATCGAATTGATTTTCATCCTGAAAGAAGATCTTTCGGTTGAGGACGATGTCCATGCCATTCTGCAGAAATCGCTTGTAGCGCCGGGCATCGAAGTACCGGATTCCCGCTTTGAAGACTGGTTTCCGAAAATCACACTCGGCCAAGTGATCGCGGATAGCGCCGTCGCCGGAAAAATCATTGCGGGCACGCCAAAAGACGGGCTCACTTTCGGGGACCTGCAAGAGATCCAGGGCACATTGGCGTTGAATGGGAAAGAACTGGCCACAGGCTCTTCAAGCACTGTACTGGACCATCCGGCCAATGCAGTGAAATGGCTTGCAGAAGAGCTGGCCGGACATGGGGGCTCGCTGAAAAAAGGCATGTACATCTCCTCCGGTACATTTACTTTGCCCCAGCGATTGGAAAAAGGGCTGTACACGGCTAGTTATGAAGGACTTGGTGAAGTTTCGTTGAAAGTGCGGTAACGATTCCATAAATGAAAAACTGGCGGAGAAAGCTTTGCTTTTCTCCGCCAGTTTTTTTGTGTTTCAGATTAAGCCGCCTTATGGCCTTTGATGACCCAGCGATAGTAAAAGATGATCAGCAGCACAAAGATGCCCAATATAAGATACAAGTTCGAGTAGCCGAACAGCCCGGCAATGAGACCGAGTGATACCGAACCTACAGCAATGCCCGAATCGTAGAGCGCGAAAAATGTACCGGTTGCGTAGCCGCTCCGGTGCTTATCAGCGGCTTCGATGGCCAGTGTCTGGAAACTCGGAAGAAGCGTGCCGTAGCCGAGGCCGACAAGGGCACCTGAAAGCAGCAGCATCCACGCAGAATCAGTATAAGCCAGCGAAAAAAGCCCGACGGCAAACACGATGCAGGAAGGAATAACGACCACATTCGGTCCATGTGCATCAAAAATACGACCGGTAATCGGCCGCACGAGCAGCATCGCTATGGCATAGACCACAAAGAAGAAGCTCGCGGTCTGAATAAGGCCGAGCGATTCTGCATAAACGGAGATGAACGCAATGATGCTGGCATAGGCAAAAGAAATCAAGAAACCGACCGTTGCAATCGGCAATGATTTCTTTTCCAAAAAGTCATCCATCGCAAGTTTCCGCGTCCCCCTCGGACGCACCCGGCCATCTTTCTCTATTTCCACCAAGAACGCACATAAAAAGCCAATCGCCATAATGACGCCCAGCACCATGAAAATGACCTGGGACGCCAATATAGGCTGCAGCGACAAGACGATGAACGGACCCGCTACGACGGCCAAGTTCATCGCAATGCCGTAATACCCCAGCCCTTCCCCCCTGCGTTCCGGCGGGATGATGTCTGCTGCAATCGCTCCGGCCACAGTCGTCACCAGACTGAACCAGATGCCGTGGAAAAAGCGCAGCAAGAGCAGCGGCGTGAAATCATTGATGAACACGTAAAGAATGGTGCTGATGGCGAACATCAGCACACTGATGATCAATACTCGGCGCTTGCCGTACTTTTCCAGAATCATGCCGGCGATAAACCGGACAATGATGGCCGACACTAGGAACACGGATACCGCCAAGCCGGCTTGGGCAGCACTTCCGCCCAGATTTGACATGACGTAAATCGGGATAAAGGTCAGCAATGCGTAAAACACCGCAAAGATAAAGAATGTGCTGATGGACAGGTTAATGAAGTTTTTCGTCCAGATTGGCCGCTTTTCACTCATGGTCTGCCTCTCTTTCTGACGAGCTGCCGATTTTCTGCAGCAGTTCCATCAACTGGCGCTGTTCGGCTTCAGACAACGAAGTGAGGAGCTTTTCTTCCACTCCAACGATACGCCGTTCAATCTCTTTCACCTTTCCCTCAGCCCGCTCCGATAGGTGGACAATCCGTTCCCGTTTGTCCTCCCCTTCTTTTCGCATCACCCAGCCGGTTTCCTCCAGGCGCTGGACGGTCCGGGCCACGGTCGGCGCTTCGACATTCAAGTATTGCCAAATTCCTTTCTGGGTCATGGGCCCGAACTGCTTTAGGCAAAAAAGAATCGACCATTGCGAACTGTATAAACCGAACTCTTTCAAGGCGTCGTTGACTTCTTTCACCGACAGCCGCGATTTCTGATGAACTTCATGAAATAGCATTTTCTGCATAGAATATCTCTTCTCTCCATTTATTTACTTAGGTAAGTATATAAAGAGATGCTGAATAAGTAAAGATTAAAGCCCGCTTCTGCATAAACAGAACGCGGGCTTTGGATTCTATTAAATGATGATGCCTTGTTTTTTTGCGTCAAACAGCAATTCATCCCGGAAGTTCGGATGCGCGACGCTGATCAGGCGTTTGGCGCGTTCCGAAATCGACACGCCGTGCAGCCGGGCGATGCCGTGTTCAGTCACGATATTATCGACATCGTTCTTGCCGGTCGTAACGACAGATCCTGGTGTAAGCTGGAGCTTGATGCGGGAAATGGTATCGTTTTTGGCAGTCGAGGCCATGCAGATATAGCCTTTGCCATTTTCGGCAAAACGTACGCCGCGGGCAAAATCGATCTGTCCGCCGCTTGAAGAATAGTACTTGCCACCGACCGTTTCGGAAGCACATTGTCCGAACAGATCCACTTCCGTCGTTGCATTGATGGAGACGATGTTCTTCTCTTTGGCGATTTCGCGCGGGTCATTGACGATGCTCACCGGCTGGAACTCCACTACCGGATTGTTGTCGATAAAGTCGTATAGCTTCTGCGAACCGAACGCGAACGTACCGATGATCTTACCGGCATTCGTGAATTTCCGGGTGCCGTCGACCGCTCCGGACCTCACCAGGTCGACGATGCCATCCGGGAGCATTTCCGTATGGATCCCCAAATGCCGGTGATCCTTCAGCATGCTGATGACGGCATTCGGCACTGAGCCGATGCCGATCTGCAGCGTATCGCCGTCCTGGATATCTTCAATGATCGATGCTGCGATAAGCAGGTCCTTGTCCCCGACAGCTGCGGTCTTCTCTTCTGTCAGCGGCTCATGGTGCTCGACAAAACCGGCGATCTGGCTGATATGGATCTGGTTGCGGCCGTATGTTCTCGGCATATGTTTGTTGACTTCCAGGATGAACGGCACTTTGCCGACAAATTCCGAAATATAATCTGCCTGGGTGCCGAATGTGAAATATCCGTGCTCGTCCATTGGCGACGCGACCGTCATGATCATCGACATCTTCGTCACTTTCTGGAGCATACGCGGAATTTCATGGAAATTGTTCGGTACAAGCTCCATTTTTGCATCCTGGTAGACCTTCCGCGTGGCGCCGCTCAGGAAATAGGAAACGTGCTTAAGGTTTTCGAATTCGCCCTGGATATACCGGCGGCTCCGCAAAGCGAGCATCTGATGGATTTTCACGCCCTGCAGCCCTTCTGCATGTTCCTCCAAAATATCGAGCAGCCGGACCGGTTCGCCGTTGGCAATCGGCACAATAATGTCGGCGCCTTGGCCAACAAGGCCAATCACTTCTTGCGGATCTAATTTCTTTGTCATGGGTTCAACACTCCTGATTTATGAATATCTTTAAACTTTACCACAGCTTTTCAAGATTTCCCACGATTCGCCAGTAGCCATTCTATTCCTACTTTTCCGCCAAATAAAAGAGACTGTCACTTTGGATGACGGTCTCTTTTAGCCACAGTGTAAACCAATCCCCCGATGCCGAACGCTGCGAGCAATCCCCACAGGATGAGCAGCACCATTGATCCGGTTCCCGCTTCCGTTGTTTGGACACTGTATAATTGGAGCGCGAAAAAAGCCAGACTGACTAGTGCAATGCCTCCAAAATAAATCAATCGCGTTTTAAAACTGAAGTTCTTCATAATGTCCCCCCCTTCGCTTTGTGTCTAACTGGATTTTCGCCCAAACGAGCGCAGCAAAAAATACTAAATAAAGAATGATATCCATCCGCATCTTCTTTCCAGAAGTCCCATTACCTGTACCATTCACGTTTAGGCACTGGTTTAAACAATAGAGAGGCGGATGGACACCATTCCGGCGTCCTGTTATTTGATGAGGAACTTGGTCTGGCTGAAGCCCTCTTTCGATTTTTTCACTTCCAGGATTGCCGGGATTGCGGCTTTTAATTCCTGGACATGCGAAATGACGCCGATCATGCGGCCCGATTTTTGGAGATCAACCAGCGTATCGATCGATTTGTTCAACGACTCTTCGTCGAGCGAACCGAATCCTTCATCGATGAACATTGTATCGATGGCGACATTCCCTTGGAAACTTTGGATGACGTCCGCCATGCCGAGCGCCAGGCAAAGCGAAGCATTGAACTTCTCTCCGCCCGACAAGGTTTTGACATCCCGCGTCTGGCCGGTGTAGGCATCGTAAACATCAAGGCCGAGGCCGCTTTGTTTGCCGCGCGCTTCCTGCCTGTCGCTGCGCATCAAGTAGAACTGGCCATTCGACAAGTTCTTCAGTCGTTCATTTGCCGATTGGATGATCTGTTCCAGGTATTCAATCTGCAAATAGCGTTCAAAGGATACTTTCAGGCCATTATGCCCGCGGATCATGTCATGAAGATCGGCAATGCGGTTCAATTCCTGTTCGGCCTGCGCCATTTTATCCGAAGCTTGGATGATTTTAGCTGTCAGTGCAGCGGCTGCCGCTTTGAAATCCTTGGACTGATTCCATGCAGCAAACGCCCCTTCGTATTCCGCCTTCAGCTCGCCCATTTCAAGCTCCAACAGGCTAAGATCCGACTTTATGCGCCCTGACAGTTCATGGCGCAATTCCTTCACCTGTTCATTCACCGTATGAAGCGTCTGCCTGAATGCGGCAATCGTTTCTTGCAAATCGCGCCGCTTCGGCTCTGCCATTTTCGCCAGCTGATAAGCCGCTTCCGATTCGAAGGCGGATTTTCGCAGCGCTTCCTGGAACTGCTCCCAGGCCGCTTCTTTTTTAGCACCGATTTCTGCCGCCGCTTCCCTGGTGTGTTTGACAGCGACCACTGCGGCTGCCGCCTCTTCTTTCGCCGCTTGCAGGTCCTGCTGCGCTTTTAGCCAGCGCGCCTCTAGCGCTTCTTTTACGCTGCGGGTCTTCCGAATCTTTTCATCCAGCAGAGTGACCGTTCGGACCCCTTCCGGAATCGAAAGAAGCCGTTGTTCGAACACCGCTTTCGCAGTTGCAAAAGCAGCAGATTTCTTTTGCGTCGCTTCCGCCAAAGCAGTTTTTTCGGTTTCCAGCCGCTCCGCTTTAGCAGACTGCACCATGAAGCGCTCTTTCAGCGCACGAAGCTCTTTCTTGTCGAGAAGCAGCCCTTTGACTTCATGGTCAAGCGCAAGCCGCTCCTCTTCCAGTTGTGCATAAACTTTTTCCGGCTCGTCTGCAGCCAAGCCGAGTTCTAAAGCGGCACGCTGCTTCTGTGCAAGCTGTTCTTCAAGTGCACTCAATTTCGCAAGCACATCCCGGAACTGGCCATCCACCCGGTCCAGTTTCGCCTTCGCTTTTTCCAGCTGTTCTTTCGGCACCGTTTCATGGTGCACCTCGCCGGCTTTCGCCGGATGCTCCGTGCTTCCGCAAACCGGACAGGCATCCCCATCATGGAGCGCCGCAGCCAAAACTTGCGCCTGGCTGCCGAACCAGCGGCTTTCAAGCTCTTTATAGACGGCGAGTTCCGCTCCATAATCGGCTTCTTTTTCACCCTTCTCCGCGGTCTGGCGGTGACAGCTCGCTTCGAGCTCCGACACTTCCTTCATCACTCGGCATTGCTCGTTCAATACCGAAAGGGCAGCGCTCTTTTCGTCAAAGCTTTCAAGCTTCTCTTCCAAAGCGGCAATCGCTGTGGACAAGTCCTTACAGGCCGCTTTTTCATCGAGCCATGCAGCACCGGCGCGCTTTTCATCCGCCGCCGAATTTTCCGCTGCGGTTCCCATCGCTTTCAGCTCCGCCTCTTGTGAAGCCAGTTCCTTCACTGCCGAAATCAGCCCTTCCAGCTGGATGAGCCGCTGCCGGACGGCATCCCGCTCCTCTTCCGATTGCTGCTCCGCAGCATAGGCCGCTTCTGCGGTTTTCACGTTTTCTGCTGCTTGCAGCTCGAGCTTTTGCGCTTCGGCATACAGGCGTTTTTTTTCGGCCTCATTCCCTTTAAGCTCTATGAAATGATTTTCAAGCCCTTCGATCAGGCTAGCCCGTTCTGCATTTTGCAGGGAACGTTCCTGTTCTTCGAATGAAGGCAGCTGGGCGTTCAGCTGGCCGAGGCGCTGCTCTTTCGCTTCCATCTCGCTGATTCTTTCATTCCACTTTTTCGCCTCGTGGTACGCAGCTTGCTTCTCACTATGCTGCTTGAATACCCCTTGATAGCGCTCTTCATCCCGGCGTTCTTTTTCAGTGTAGAATTCCGTCTCGTCCTGAAGCGCCGAAAGCACTTGGTGGATGTTGATGTGGTCCCGCTGCAAGAGTCCGGACAAAGCCGATTCCCGCGCCGGCAGCGATGAAGCAATGCCGCTGATGTGGCCGGCAAGCACCTGTTCTTCGATGCCAAAGGCTTTTGCCGCCGCATCTTTCTTCACTTTCAAGCGTTCGCTGATCATCTTATACGGTTCTGTCTTGAAGATTTTTCGCAAGATCTCTTCTTTGTTGTCCGTTTCCGACGTCAACAGTTTCCGGAATTCCCCCTGCGGCAGCATGACGATTTGGCTGAACTGATTTTGGGTCAGGCCGAGGATGTCTTCCACTTTGCGGTTGATCTCGGAGACGATCTGGCGCTCCACTACTGGGACTTCGCCATCTTGTGTGATTTCAAAAAATTCATAGCGTTCACCCGTCGGGCTTTTGTTGCCCTTTTTCACATGGCTCATCTGGCGCAGGATCCGGTACCGTCTCCTATGTATCTCGAATTCCATCTCGACGCACGTATGCGTCCCATCTTCGGCAAAATCACTCCGCAAATTGCGGCTCTCCGCCCGGTCAGAGCCGCTTGCTGAACCGTAGAGTGCAAAACAGATGCCATCAAAAATCGTTGTCTTGCCAGAGCCGGTGCTGCCGGAGATGACAAACAGCTTGTTGCCTTTCAAATCGTCAAAATCGATTGTTTCCGTCTTTTTGTATGGCCCGAAAGCCGTCAACTTCAATTTCAAGGGCTTCATTGTTTCACCCCTTCTTTCTCTTCGGTTTCTTCGCGGAGAAATTCCTCAAGTACGTCCTTGAAAATCGCTTCCGTCTCTTTGGAAGCCGCTTCCCCTTTCACTTCTTCATAAAAGGCATGGAATAATTTCAATGGATCCATTTCACGGCGCGACCCTTCTGCATTCCGCACGCCTGCACCGCTGAACGCTTTGCGCTCTACATGCATGGCATTCGGATAGACAGAGCGGATCTTTTCCATCGGATACAGAATCGGCGTTTCATCGAGCAGCTTCACAAATACAAAATCTTCGTTGGGTTCGTGCTGCATGATGTCTTCCATAAAACCTTCGACTGTGCGCATATCCCGCTTTGGCTCGAGCAAGTGCTTTTCTGTGGTGACGTTGCCTTCGCCATCCATCTCCACGATGAGAAACCCTTTTTTATGATGCTCTTCTGAAATCGAATATTTCAGCGGCGAACCTGCGTAGCGGATGGTTTCATTGAGCACGTGGTGGGCCTGGTGCAGATGGCCGAGCGCCGTGTAATGGAACGGCTCAAAATGGCGGGCATCCACATGTTCGGCGCCCCCGATCGACAACGGACGTTCCGAATCACTTGTATTGTCCTGCTGTTCGCCGTGCGGCGTGACAAATGCATGTCCAATAGCCACATGGCGGGCGTGCGGGTCCAACCCATCCACGATGCGACGTGTCAACGCCTGTGCCGCATCATTATGCGAACGGACTTCTTCGTTTTCCAGCACATAGCGGATCTGGGACGGATCCGCGAACGGCAGCAAATGGAAATGCACTTCGCCGAATTCATCTTGCAAAACGACCGGCTCATGCTCTTTTCCGACATGTCCGGAAATGTGGATCCGGTTCTTCTTGAAAAAACGGCTTCCGAAATTCAGGCGCCCCGGGCTGTCGTGGTTGCCGGCCACTGCAAGGACGGGCGTATCCAATTCCAAAACGATTTTAGCCAAGATTTCATCCAGCAGATTCACCGCTTCTGTCGGCGGCACTGCCCGGTCGTACAAATCCCCTGCAATGATGACACAATCCGGGCGCTGTTCTTCGATGGCTGCAGCGAATTGCTCCAGAATGTGGCGCTGTTCTTCAGTCATGTAGACGCCTTGGACGAGCTTGCCCAAATGCCAGTCAGCTGTATGGAAAAACTTCATAATTCATGCCCCTTTCCTGAGTGAAAAGAATATATGTTCGTTCCATTATACACGAAATCCAATTGCTTGTTTTCTGATATTTGATGTTCTATAATAAGAACAAACGTTCTATTAAAGGAGTGAAATTCGATGAAAGCACAGATTCTTAAAGCATTTAAGCATCAGCAGCTTGTGGATATGATGTACATGGCAAATGACGGCACCATCAGGAAGCGCCGCATCAAGATTTTAAAAGCCAGCGGGGAGACATTTCAAGCATACTGCTTTCTCCGGAACGAAAAGCGCACGTTCAAAATGGAGAATGTGCTTTCATTGATTCCGGTGACCCGCAAAGAACGCATGATCATCTAACGCCTCTCCATTTGTGATAAACTGATAAGAAATGGCTCTTGGAGGGGTTAGGATGAGACTGACAGTTTACCTGGCTGGAGAAATTCATAGTTCATGGCGCGACGAGATCAAAAAGAAATCGCTGGCACTCAATCTGCCGATCGATTTTGTCGGCCCGATGGAAGACCATGAACGCTCGGACAATATCGGCGAGGAAATCCTGGGTGAGCAGCCCGGCGCTGTTTCTAAAGACGCAGCTGCTTCGAGTTTCAACAACTTGCGGACCGGTGTCCTGATGCAAAAATCCGATCTCGTAATCGCCCTGTTCGGGGAACAGTACAAGCAGTGGAACACCGCAATGGATGCAAGCGCCGCTTTGGCGGCAGGCAAACCGGTCATCATCATCCGCCCGGAAAACCTGCACCACCCGCTGAAGGAATTATCGCGCAAGGCAAATGCGACCGTCGAAACCTGCGACCAGGCGATCAAAGCGCTGGCCTACATTTTCGAATGAAAAAACACACAGCTGCCGCTCGGGCCGCTGTGTGTTTTTCGGTTTTCGGGGAATATGCTCGGCTTCAGTTAAAATACGATTCTGCTCAGTTCAAGCCACCGTTACAACAGCTTCACTGCAATAAAAAAAGCCCTCAACGGGCTTTTTTTATTGGTACCATGCGCCGACGATCGGATAATCGAATTTCTCATTGTTCAAGGCTTTGATAATTCCCATAACCGGCACGATGATGGTCATCAGACCGAAGACAATCAGCATCGGAATGCCGATAATGACAACGATGAGCAGGCTTGAAATGAAAATCAGGACCCCCATCGCCAATTGGAACAGCAATGCCTGGATCGACAACTTTTTCACTTCATTGTCAGCAGAGATTATGAACACAATAAATGGCACGAGAAACGGTGCAAAAAACGCGCTGGCGTGGACAAGCACTTTCAATCCGGTATTTTCCATCTCATTGACCTCCAGTCAATTTTCTTGCGTATGGTTAATATACGGTTGAACAGCCCGAAAGTTTCATTATTTTATTCGCCGATCTGCAAGACCACTTTGCCGAATTGCTTCGCTTCTGCCAGACGGTCAAAAGCCTCTTGGGCACTCTCCAAAGCGAAGACCTCGTCAACAATCGGTTTGATGCCGTGTTTTTCCATAAAAGCAAGCATGTTTCGCAGCTCTTCCCGGCTGCCCATCGTCGAGCCGAACAGCTGATATTGTCCGTAGAAGAAGCTGCGGAGATTGAAGTCGACATTGTCATCCGTCGTCGCACCGAATATGACAATGCGTCCGCCTTTTTTCAGGACGTCCAACGAACGGTTGAACGTGGCGGCGCCGACGCTATCGATGACCAGGTCGACCGTTTCGTCCGCCAATTCCGCTTGCCAATCGCTGTCTGTCGCAATGGCCCGGTCCGCACCGATTTCAAGCGCATGCGTGCGCTTTTCCTCGCTGCGTGATGTGACAATCACCCGCGCGCCGGCGCTTTTCGCAAACTGGATCAGGAATGTCGCGACGCCGCTTCCTGCTCCGGGTATGAACAGCGTCTGCCCTTCTTGCACTTGCCCCTTCGTGAACAGCGCCCGGTAGCCGGTCAACGCCGGAAGCACCAAGCCGCCCGCTTCTTCCCAGTTCATATGCGCCGGCTTCTTTTCCACCTGTTCCGCCGATAAGGCGATCTTCTCCGCGAACGTCCCGTGGTCCGGCATGCCGAGAATATCGAATTCGGGCGGCGGCGCATCGCTATTGGCGAACCAGCGCAGCGCCGGGTTGATGATCACTTCATCCCCGACCGCCACACCTGCAACACCTTCTCCGACCGCTTCCACGATCCCGGCGCCGTCCGAACCGATGATCAATGCCTCCGGATTATCGCCGTAGCGCTTCTGCAACCCAAGGTCGCGACGGTTGATGCCTGCTGTTTTCAGTGCCACTAGTACTTCTTCGGCCCTTGCTTTCGGCTCTTCCATCTCCTTTATTTTCAATTCTCCCGATTCAATAACAAAAGCTTTCATTTAATCATCCTTCCAAAAATTGTTTGCTGAACAGTTCCAGTTGATCTTTGCTGACGATGTCCTGTGAAAACAGCGGGATGAAGATGAGCTGCTGGTTGGGGAACGTCTCTTTGATCAACTTGATGTACTTCTCTTCATGCTTTTTCCGTTCCATCAGGAACTGGCCGTCCGCTTCTTTCGGCAGGACTTTGTTGACGATCAGCGTTTTCACATGCAAATGGTAGTTATGCAGGAGCTCCAAGGCCTTTTTCGTCTCCAGAATCGGCAGCCGTTCCGGATTCAGGACGAAAATGAACCCGGTTTCCGCTTCGTTGAGCAGCACATCCCGTGCCTTTGAAAAGCGCTCCTGGCGTTCCCGCAGAACGTCGTAGATCGGATCTTCGCGCGGTTCGCCGTCGTTCAGCAGCGCCGTGTAATTGGCGTTGGTCTTCCGCCGCTTCTCGAGCAGCCCTTCAATCCAGACGCCCATCAGTTCCGGCAGCGTCAAAAGCCGGATCGTATGCCCAGTCGGCGCTGTGTCAAATACCAGTTTATCGAAATTCTTGCGTTCTTCCAAAATGATATGGATGAGCTTGTCGAACAAAGCCGCTTCGTCAGCTCCGGGCGATGCCTTGGCTGTGTCGAGCTGGCGGTTCACTTCTTCCATCATGCTGGTGTGGACGCTGCCTTTGATATTGGCTTTTACCCCCTTGATGTAATTTTCCGTCTCGACTTCCGGATCGATTTCCAATGCAAAGAGATTGTCGGCAATCTCGATGGTCTTCCCGCCGATTTCCCGGTTGAAAATATCGCCGACATTATGCGCCGGATCGGTTGAGACCAATAAGGTTCTATTTCCTTCTTTTGCGGACTTCCACGCAATGGCGGCAGCGGACGTCGATTTTCCGACGCCCCCCTTGCCGCCGACAAAAATGATGCTCTTCGATAACACGTCCATGGATTCCCCTCGTTTCTTTCAATGGCTAACAGCAGCGGATGCCGCTCAATGGCGATTTCTCCATGCCCATGCGCAAATGCCAGTCATGGAATTCTTCGATCATGTACGGATACAATTCAAGCGTGTAGTAATAGACGGGATTCGGGATGCCCAGCATTTCCGAATACAGCATCAACAGGAACATATCGTCTTCCGCCCGCAATTCACGGGCAATCTCGGTTCGGTGCGGCAACTCCAAGACTTCTTCGTAATAAGCCATCAATTTTTTGAGCTTATCGAGCATGTCCTACACCTCCTTCATTATGTATAACGAAAAGGGATCACAGCGTACATGATCCCTTTTCCCAGCCAGCTTAATCGATATCCATTTCCGAGAATCCCGGATCTTTTTGCCCCATTAATGCTTGGATCGCAGTCAAAATGATCCAAAGCGTAAAGACGAAGATAATGGCGCCGAAGACGAACAGCAATGTATTCGGCGATTCTGCATACCATGCCCATTGCAGGAAGACCTGCTGGAACATTGCCCAAAGCGTCATGAACATCAGGAAAATCATCGGAATCAGCGTAATCGCGTAATTCCTGCCGAGTTTTCTCAGCCAAATGGAAATCAGCAACAAACTGATGCCTGCAAGCAGCTGGTTCGATGTTCCGAACAGCGGCCACAGCAAGTATCCGCCGGAACCGAAGCCGTTCGGCCCTTCCGGGATCAATACAAGTGCAGCACTTGATACGACGGCAAGCGTTGTCGCTACGTGCTTTTTCTCAAGCGAAGGGATATTGTATTCGCTCCCCAGTTCCGCAATGATGTAGCGCATCAGGCGAACCGATGTATCTAGCGTCGTCGCTGCAAATGACACAACGATGATGGATACGATCGTTGAAGCGACGGCCCCCGGAATCAGCAACCCTTCCGCAAGTTGGGAAGCTCCCCGGATAAACGCGCCCAGCCCGGCACCGCTTGATGCCTGGAAGCTGCTGTACGTAGCGAAGAACTCTTCACGGCTCGGGAAGAACGTGATGACTGCAATGATTGAAATCAATGCAAGTACGCCTTCGCCGACCGCACCCAGATAGCCGACAAAACGGGCATCGGTCTCTTTATCCAACTGCTTGGACGAAGTTCCGGACGACACCAGGCCGTGGAAACCGGAAATGGCACCGCAGGCAATCGTAATGAACAGCAGTGGGAACCAGGAAACGTCCGCGTCCGGATTTGAAATCGGCGCAGTGATTGTCGGGTTCGTAAACAACAAGCCCAGGTACAGGATCGCCAATCCGACGATCAATTGATGCGAGTTGATAAAGTCGCGCGGCTGGAGCAATTGCCAGACCGGCAAGGTGGAAGCGATGTAAACGTAAATCATCAAGATGATGATCCAGATAAAGAACGCGGTTGAAATCGCACCAAGGCCGAACAGCCCGGCTCCGTCTTCCCCGCCCATATAGCGGACCAAATCAATTTGCAGGAAGCTGACTTGGCTGGAAACGACCGCCGCAATATACATGACCGCAAGTGCGATCAAGGACGGCACAAGCATTTTCTTGTTCCGTTTGTAGACGGCATGTCCGATCCATACCGCCAGCGGAATCTGGATGAATACCGGCAGCACGCTTGCCGGGAACGAAATGAACAAGTTCGCGATGACCCAGGCGAATACCGCATTGACCATCAGCACGAGGATTAAGATGATGAAAAGAAATAAGACCTTTCCGCGCTGGCCGATCAAGCGGTGCGCCAATGTGCCGACCGACTGCCCTTTGTTCCGGACAGACAGCACCAGTGTGCCGAAATCGTGGACCCCGGCTGCAAAAACCGTACCGAGCACGACCCACAGAACCGCCGGCAGCCAGCCCCAATAGACCGCAATGGCCGGCCCGAGAATCGGTGCAGCTCCGGCAACCGATGTGAAATGGTGGCCCCATAGGACGAATTTATTGGTCGGGACAAAATCCACTCCGTCTTTGTATTTGTGGGACGGCGTCACATAATTGGGATCGAGCCTGAAAATCTTTTCTGCTACGAACTTCGAATAAAAACGGTAACCTAATATGAATACAAAAAGTCCGATGGCAGCTAGTGCGATCGCATTCAAATGCCTCAACTCCTCTTCCATTTTCTACAAGCAGACGCGCTTGTAGTTTAAGCATAAGGAAGTTTCAGAACATTGTAAATGCTTCCAGATGAAATAGTTTAAATGTTTTGCGAATTCATTTCATAGAGTTTCAGTTTTGTATAGATCGTTTCAAGCACCGGCACCGCAACGTTATGAGCCTTCGCCTTTTCCAGTAAATGCCCTTGCAAATGATCGGCCTCGATCGGCTGGCCTTTTTCCATATCACGCTGCATCGACGATTTCATATCCGGCCCGAGCGACATGATTTTTTCGAGCTGTTCTTCAGCAATCGTTTCCCTGACAGGCGCATCCATCGCCTTCATGACCGCGACAAGCTCGCCAAGGAGCGCCGCAATGGTCCGTTTTCCGCTTTCAAGCGTGCGGATCGGGCCAATCGGAGAAGCCATCGCTGCCGTGATTCCCGACATCGCCGTGATGAACAAGTATTTATGCCACATATCTTGTCCGATGTTTTCGCTTAGCATAAACTCCGCCTTCGTGCCGCTGAATGCTTTTTCCACTTCCAGGATCCGTTCAGTCTTTTCGCCCGAACGTTCGCCGTAAACCAGCTGGTTCATCGGGCTTGTCTGCACGACTTTGCCGTTTTCGTCCAATGTCGTTTCGATAAAGCACAAGCCGCCGAGCACCCGCTCTTCGCCGAACGCCTCTACCAGGCGGTCGATGTGCGAAATGCCGTTCAACAGCGGCAGGATCATCGAGCTTTCGCCGGCAAACGGACGGATGTCGTCGATCGCCCCTTGGAGCTGATAGGACTTCGTTGTCAAAACGATCAGATCGTACGGTCCGGCTTTTTCTTTTGCCGTAATCAGTTTCGGTGCCGCCTGCATATTGCCATTGACGCTTTCTACATGCAACTCCGTCTTCTCCAGCTGCGCTTTCCGCCGCTCACGGACAAGAAACGTCACATCTTGCCCTGTTTCCATCAGCCGCGCTCCGAAATAACCGCCGATGCCTCCGGCTCCTACGATCAGAATTTTCATTTTGCCTCACTCCTATTCAATTTGATAAACCCAGATGCCGGCCTGATTTTCTCTCCGGCACTCTCCAGCATGACGCAAAAATTCAAGATGTGCCAATGTTTCGCCCAAAGCGAAGCGCATTTCGTGGACGGTCAAAGTCCGCTTGAACAGCCTTCCGCATGCTTCGTAGACCGTAGCTGGTTTTTGGATGGCTTCCGCTGCAGCCGCGAGCCGTTCGTCATGGTGCGCCTTCAATTCTTCAGCACGGCCGGCCGCTCCGTAGAACGGCTTACCGTGGGAAGGGATGGTGAAATCCGCTCCCAACCGCCTGATTTTCTTGAGCGACTCCAGGTAGGAAGCCAGCGGGTTTTCATTGCCATGAAACCAATAGGAGATGTTCGGCGTGATTTTTGGCAGGATGTGATCCGCTGAAAACAACACGTTTTTTTCGGCATTGTAAAAACAGACCATTCCGTCCGAATGGCCCGGGGTGAAGATCACTTCATACTCATAACGCCCGAGTACCACTTTTTCGCCTTCTTCGAAGAAATGCCCGACATGCGGCATGGGGTTCACGAGCGGCTGGAAGTCCGCTGTATTATCTGCCATCTGCTCCGCCATTCCCTCTGGAACACCAGAAGCCCGGTAATGGGCCGGCATTGCCTCCAAAAAAGCGGCATGCCAAGAAGACAGACCCGAATCGGCGTCTGTCTTGGTCATGGAGACTTTGGCTCCCGTTTTCTTCTGCAGCCCTCCGGCATATCCGAAATGGTCGGGATGATAGTGGGTGATCAGCAGATCCGCCACTTTCCGTCTGCCAATCTCCCGGTCCCACAAGGCTCTCGTATAGTCATTGTTCAATCCTGCATCAATCACCGTCCAGCCGGTCACGCCTTCTGCCATAAAACAATTGACGTGATTCAGGCGGAACGGCAGCTCGATGCGGATGGCTTCAATCCCCAATTCCTCCAGCATGCAATCCCTTCTTTCCCCGGTTTACGGTTTCAGCACCAATTTGCCGATCGTCTTCCGGCCCTGAAGCAGTTTATGGACAGTGGCCGCCTCTTCCAAAGGATACGTGCCGCCGATTGTCAGTTTCAGCTCGCCGTTCGCCATATAGCCAAGGAGCTCTTTGAAGCTGCTTTGGAACAATTCCGGCTTGCGCATGATCTGCGGCAGGAAAAAGCCGATCACCGACTGGTTCTTGCGCATCAGCTGGCCCGGGTGGAACGTCGCCTGCTCACCGCTTGCCGCCCCGAATATCACCAACCTTCCGAACGGCGCGAGGCATTTAACGGTCTGATTGAAAACATCTCCACCGACCATCTCAAGCGCTACATCGACGCCTTTGCCTTCTGTGATTTCCTTCACTTTGTCGGCCCAGCCTTCCTCCGAATAATTCACGAGGTGCGTGGCTCCCATCGCTTTGGCGTGCTCGAGTTTTTCAGCAGTGCTCGCCGTCGCGATGATTTTGCCTGCTCCGAAGATTTTCGCCAGTTGGACAGCAATCGCGCCGACCCCGCCAGCCGCCGCATGGATCAAGACGCTCTCACCCGGCTCGAGGCGCCCCATAGTTTTCAGCACATGGTAGGCGCTGAGGCCCTGCAGCGGCAAAGCAACCGCCTGTTCATAGTCCACGCCATCCGGTATCGGCGTCAGCACCCGGGCGTCCACTGCAACAAACTCTGCATAGCCATTCGATTCAATCAGCGCGACCACCCGGTCCCCTTTCTTGAAATTCTTGACCCCATTGCCGGCTTCCACAATCTCGCCGGCCACTTCTGCTCCCGGGATATAAGGAAGCTTTGTCGGGACGACATACTGCCCTTCCCGTCTTGCCGTATCGGCGTAGTTGACGCCGCTCGCCTTCACTTCGACCAGCACTTCGTTTTCTGCCGGCACCGGCTTGTCGGCATCGGCCCATTGCAAAACTTCCGGTCCTCCGAATTGCTCAAATCTGATGACTTTCATCCTGTTTCCCCCTTATGAGATATATTGTTCCGCTTCCAGAATCTTTTGGGCGATCGCCCGTTTCGCCGCTTTTCCGCCTGAACGCTGCAGGCGGCTCAATTCCCCTGCAATGGCCCGCACATTGTCATGCAGCCCTTTTTCAGATACTGTTCCCTGCAGCAGTTTTCGTGCATCCATCTCTACTTGAAGCAAAGCATCGTCAATGAGCGACTTTGCCAGCTCAATTTTGAACGCGGCTGCCGCTTCGCCCTGCTCGTCGATCGCTTTCGTTGTCCGGAGGACCGCCGATTCTGCTGCAAACAGGGTGATTCCGATATCCGCGAGCTTCATCAGCGTTTCCTGCTCATCGCCAAGATTGTTGCCGTATGTTTCAAAAGCGTTCCCTGCACTCAGCATGAAAACCCGGCGCATCGCGTGCACCGCTTCTATTTCCCGGGAAATAGTACCGATTGCGCCAATCTTTGGTGCGTGCATCTCCGCCAAGGCGTTTCCGATGGCTTCGGCAAGCGGCGCCTGCCCTTTCGCCGCCGCTTTCAGCAAATTCCCCGGTATGATCAGCCGGTTCACTTCATTGGTACCTTCGAATATCCGGTTGATGCGTGAATCGCGGTAGATCTGCTCGATTTTGTATTCCTTGATAAAGCCGTATCCGCCGTGAAGCTGCAATGCTTCATCGGCAATAAAATCCAAGGTTTCGGAACTGTACACTTTGCAGACGGCGCATTCGGTCGCATATTCCATCATGCGCTTCGCGATCAAGTTATGGTCTTCAGAATCATACAGTCCTTTTAACGCCTCTTCCAAATAGCCGGCCGTTCGGTATTGCAGCGACTCCGATGCATAAAGGCGAATCGCCATATCGGCGATCTTTTCCTGTGTGGCTGTAAAGTCGGCAATCGCCCTGCCGAACTGGCGCCGCTCTTTCGTGTACTTCACGGCGAGCGCCAACCCGTGTTTCGCTGCCCCCATCGTGGCTGAGCCAAGATTATAACGGCCGAGGTTCAAGACATTCAGAGCGATGACGTGGCCTTTGCCGACTTCGCCAAGCAGGTTTTCTGCCGGCACTTCGCAGTCTTCCAAAATGACCGTCCGCGTGGATGAACCCTTGATGCCCATTTTCTGTTCCTCTGCCCCGAGCGACAGGCCCGGAAAATCTTTTTCTACGATAAATGCAGTGAAGGCGGTGCCGTCCACTTTGGCGTAGACGATGAACGTATCGGAAAATGCCGCATTCGTGATGAACATTTTCGTGCCATTCAATATGTAATGCGTCCCTGCCGCATTCAGCCTTGCCGTCGTCTGGGCAGCCAGCGCATCGGACCCTGCATTCGGTTCGGTCAGGCAATATGCGCCGATAAACTCTCCGGAAGCGAGTTTCGGCAAGTATTTCTCTTTTTGTTCCGGTGTCCCGAAATAAGTGATCGGCAGCGTCGCGATGCACGTATGGTTGGAGTGTGCGACGCTGTATCCGCCAGCCGGGCCAAGCGCTTCGCCGACGATGCCTTTGCTGATTTTATCCAGGCCGAGCCCGCCGTACTGTTCCGGGATGCTGTGGGCAAGGAGCCCAAGATCCCCCGATTTCCCCAACAGCTCTTTCACCAAGGCGAAATCCTGCTGTTCAATCTTTTCGTTGTTCGGCCGCACTTCGCTTTCAAGAAAGCGTTTCGCTGTTTTCCCGATCAAATGGTGCTCTTCCGTGAAATCTTCCGGAGTGAAGACCGCTTCCGGTTCAGTTCCCGCATACAGGAAACTCCCGCCGCGGTAAGCCAGTGTTTTTCCCTCCATATCGTTTGCCCCCTTACATTTTCTTTGCCGTCACGAGTGCATACTGGATCAGGCTTTTCACAAATTGATCGAAATGGGCGAACCGCGCATCCGATGTCTGCCCTTTTTTGAAGCGGTAATAGATCTGCTGGCAGATGACCGCGAGTTTGAAATAAGCAAATGTCAGGTAGAAATCGATATTCGATACATTCCGTCCGCTCTTCTCCGCATAGCGCGCGATAAATTCCGCCCGCGTGTAAAACCCTTCCGTTACCGTCACAGGCGCTTTGCCGAATCCGTTTTTCAACAGGTCGGGATCGTCCGCCTGGATCCAATAGCTCATCGCCGCCCCCAAATCAGCCAATGGATCGCCGACGGTCGTCATTTCCCAATCGAACAAGCCGGTGAGCTTCGTGAAATCTCCCGAAAACATGGCATTGTTCAATTTGAAATCGTAATGGATGATGGCCGGATCGGGGGACACCGGAATATGGCTCCGCATCCACTCCGACAATTCCGCCACTTCCGGAATGTCGTCGGTTTTGGCACGCTCGTAACGGCCAATCCATCCATTGACCTGGCGTTCCATGAATCCTTCCGGCTTCGCCATTGCGGCCAGTGCGGTCCGGGTATAATCGATGGCGTGCAGCTCCACCAAGGTGTCGACCATCAATTCCGAAATCCGGCGCCCCAATTCTTTGTCCGGCTCAACGCCTTCCGGGAATTCCGTGTCGATGACCACGCCGCGTCGCCGCTCCATGACAAAAAACGGGCTGCCCACCACTGAAAGATCCTGCGAGAAAACAAAAGGCTTTGGAGCGGCAGGAAAAAAAGAGTGGAGAGAGGACAGGATGTTGAATTCCCGTTCCATGTCATGGGCTTTCGGCGCGACCGGGCCAAGCGGCGGACGCCTCAATACCGCTTCCCAGCTGCCGATCGACAGGGCGTATGTCAGATTGGAATGGCCTGCGCCGAATTGCCGGATTTCCAGTGCTCCTTCCGGCAGGCCTTCAATATTGGCTTTGAGAAATTGCAGAAGTTTCGCCTTGTCCAGTTCTTCGCCGGGCCGGACGTTTATTGTGTCGCTCGTTTTCTCCACCATTGCTCACACCTCTTCCATGTGCTGCTCAAGCTTCGCCCGTATGCCTTCCGGCAGCCGTTCGCTCTTCTGCGCTTTGAAATCAAAGTAAACCGCACCCGCAGAACCTTCTGCAATCAGTTCTCCGGACGCTGCATCGGTAATCCGATGGCCGATCATAAAACTGGAATTCCCGATTTTCGTAACAAACGAAGCGACTTTCAGTTTCTGGTCAAAATAGGCCTGCTTTAGAAACGTGCAATTCGCGGAAATCATAATGACGCTCCATTTGTCGATCGCCATCTCCAGCCCCAATTCCTTGAAGAATTCAATCCGGGCTTCTTCGAGATAGATGAAATAGCTGATATTGCTGACATGCCCCAGTGCGTCGGTTTCACTAAAACGGACTTTCACGGTAATTTCATGTGCCAACGTGCTCCACCCCCTTACTTGTTCTGAAACGCCGGTTTTCGTTTTTCAATAAACGCTTTGACCCCTTCTTGGACGTCTTCTGTCTGGAAGACTTCCTCAAACAAGCCGGCTTCGAGTTCTGTCCCTTGTTCGATTGTCAGTTCCAGGCCTTCATCGACTGCACGCTTGATGCGCGATAAGGCGGGCAGTGAGAAACGGCCGATGCGCTTTGCCATTTTCCGGGCCGCTTCCATGCCTTCGCCGCTGGCTGCGACTTTATTGACGAGCCCGATCTTTTCCGCTTCCGCGGCAGTGACCGCTTCGCCAGTGAACATCAGCTCTTTCGCTTTCGCCTCGCCGACAAGGCGTGGCAAACGCTGGGTGCCGCCGCCTCCGGGGAACAAGCCGAGCGTGATTTCCGGCAAGCCGATCTGGGCATGCTCTTCCGCGATGCGAATATCGCAGCAAAGCGCCACTTCACATCCGCCTCCGAATGTCAGCCCGTTCAGCATCGCAATAACCGGTTTTTCGAAATTGTCGATGCGGTTCAAGATGGCATGGGTTTCCAGGAAGTTCGCTTTCAACCCAGACTGCCCAATCAATTGCGGGAATTCCTTGATGTCCGCACCGGCCGCAAACACTTTATCGCCCTGGCCGGTCACGATAACGGCATTGACTGCAGAATCCTCTTTCAGTTCCCCAAAAGCCTGATCCAATTCCTTGAACACCTGGCTGCTGATGACGTTCATCGGCGGGTTATTGATGGTAACGACGGCATAACCGTCCTGCGTTTCTGTATGGACCACTTGTGTCATGGCGTTTTCACCTCATCTTTTTGATAATTATAGAAGCCTTTGCCCGTTTTGCGGCCGAGCTCGCCCGCTTTCAGCTTTTCTTCGATGATGGCTGACGGTTTGTCCGCTGGATCGCCCGTTTCGGCGTATTGTTGCTGCATGACGTAATTGACCACATCAATGCCGGACAAATCCATCAATTCGAACGGTCCGATCGGATGGCGCAGCGCTTTTTTCACGATGACATCGATTTCCTTGAAGTCCGCGATGCCTTCTTCGTACAGGAACATCGCTTCTTTCTGAAGCGCACCGAGGATGCGGTTCGCCACAAAACCCGAAATCTCTTTCCGCAGCAGCAGGCCGGTACGGTTGATCCCTTCGCATAATTGAAGCGATGCCTGGGCCGTCTCTTCCGAGGTCTCCTCGCTCATGACCACTTCGATGCAATCCATGACGAGCGGCGGGAAGAAAAAGTGCATATTGCAGACTTTGTCCGGCCGGTCTGTCACTTCCGCTATCAGCGAATTGACGATCGTCGAACTGTTGGAAGCCAGGATAGCGTGCTTCGGTGCGAGCCCGTCCAGGCGCTTGAAAAGATCGCGCTTCACGTCCAACTTCTCAATCACCGCTTCGATCACATAATCCGCATCGCCTGCAGCCTTCTCCAAGCTGTCTGTAAACTCCAAGCGGCTGAATGCTTCATCCTTTTCCTGCTCTGTAATTTTCTTTTTCATCACCCACTGGTTCATCACGCTATGCAAAGCCGCCTCCGCTTTTTCCAATGCTTCTCCGCTGACATCGTTGAGTGCAGTCCGATATCCGCCGAGTGCACAGAGCATAGCAATCTGCTGGCCCATCTGCCCTGCGCCGATGACCGCTATTTTATCAATCTGAAATTGTTCCACGTATGCTTTCCTCCTCTTTTTCGGCCATACCATTCAAAATCATATCGCTGAAAATTTCCGCCAGCTGGCCAGCCGGGATGCCGCCCCCGGGATTGAACCATTGATAGCTCCAGTTGGTCACGCCAAGAATAGCGAATGCCGCCATGTCCGCCCGGATCTCCCTCCGGAATTCCCCTGCCTGGACGCCTCGGCGGATCAGCGCTTCAATTTCCAGCCGGAAGCGTTCGCGCTTATCCTTCACTTCTTCCGCGTTCGCTTCCCCCAGATGCCGCATTTCCCTGAAAAAGACCCGGCCGCTCGGTCCGTGCTCTTCGATATCCCCGATCAGCAATTCTACGATACGGATGAGCTGTCCACGGCTGTCTGAGCCCTCCTGCATAATCTTTTCCTGCCGTTCAAGCAGGTCATCGATATAGCCTAAGTGAATGTCCATCAATAATTCCTCTTTGCTCTGAAAGTAATAGTAGAATGTCCCTTTCGTGACGCCGAGCGCTTCGACGATATCCTGGATGGATGTTTCACTGAAGCCCTTTTTCTCGAACAATAAAATGCTTTCCTGCTTGATTTCCGCTTTCATGCCCATCCCCCGCATTCTAGACGGCGTGCATGCCGCCATCGACAATGACCACGTCGCCGGTCACATAATCAGAAGCTTTTGATGCCAAAAACAAGGCAGCCCCCTTTAAATCTTCGTCTGTCCCGAAACGCTTTAGCGGCGTCAACTCCAGAAATCCGCTGCCTCCTTTTTCAAGGAGCCCTTTCGACATTTTAGTCGGGAAAAAGCCCGGCGCAATGGCATTGACGTTAATATTGTGCTGTCCCCATTTTGCAGCCAAGTCTTTTGTGAAAGTAATGACAGCGCCTTTGCTCGTGTTGTAGCCGATCGTGTCCATCAAGCGCGGATCGATTCCGCCAAGCCCGGCGACTGACGCGATGTTGATGATTTTGCCGCTGCCTTGCTTGACCATCGACTCCCCGACCGCCTGGCTCATCAGGAATGTCCCGGTGACATTGACATCGAGCACTTTGTACCAGGCGTCAAGCGGCATCTCAAGTACCGGGGCTCCCCAAGTTGCGCCGGAGTTGTTCACAAGAATATCGATCGCCCCGAATTCTTCCAAAGTCCTTTTCACGACGTTTTCCACGTCCTCCGGTTTGGTGACATCGCATGCCAGCGCAAGCGTTTTAACGCCCATCCCCTTCAGCTTCTCTGCCATTTCTTCGCATGCCTCCACTTTTCTCGAACAAAGGACCACGTTCGCGCCTGCCTCCGCAAACCCTTCCGCGATCTGCGCGCCTAACCCCCGCCCGCCTCCGGTCACGATGGCTGTTTTGCCTTCCAACTTAAAAAGATCCATTACATTCATCCGTAATTCCTCCATCCATTTTCTCTTATCCTTTTACATACTAACTAGTTGGTATGTTCAGAATACTTAAACATATGTTAACGCTTTCAAAGATTGATTGCAAGGCACGTTTAAGAAAGCTTTTCCTTCTTTGCATAAAAACAACCGGCAAGAGCGATTGCCGCCCGTGCCGGTTGTCCGTGTTCATTTTTCTTCTTTTGCCTTATTGTCGTCTTCACCTTTTTGTTCTTTGCCTGCCTTATCGGCTTTTTTAAAATCATCCGCGTAATGGACTTCCTGCGCTGCCTTCAGATCGAGTTCTTTGTCCGCCAGTTTTTCGTGAGGCAGTTTTTCTTCTGCCATTTTTCCCCGCTCCTTTCTGGTTTTAAAAGTGTACTCTTCCTGTTCCCGTTTCAGTTCTGGCTAAACATGGAGTTTGTCCGGCAAAAAGCCGGCCAGCTGATGCAAGTCCACGTTGCCGCCAGACAGGACCACGGCCACGCGCTTGCCCTTCACTTCCGCCTTCCCGGAAATCAACGGAGCTGCAGCCACCGCACTGGAAGGTTCAACAATTTGCTTGGTCCTTTCCATTAGGAACTGGAGCGCTTCTTTGATCTCCGCTTCTGTCACCAGCAAAAGCCCATCGAGGTGCTTTTGCAGGATCGGGAACGTCATGTCGCCCGGCTGTGCAGTCCGCAGGCCGTCCGCTATCGTCGCAGAAGGCGGGATTGCTGTGATTTCGCCCCGCTGCAGCGATAAGTATGTATCGTTTGCCGATTCCGGCTCGACGCCGATGACCTTAACTTGAGGATTGAGCGCTTTGATTGCGGTCAGGATGCCGCTGATCAGTCCGCCTCCGCCGACCGGAACGAACACCAGATCAAGCTCCGGTATTTGCTCGAGCAGTTCGAGCCCGATGGTTCCCTGTCCCGCGATGATGTCTGCGTGGTCATAAGGCGGAATGTAAATGCCATTGTTTTCATCCGCCAATTGCCGGGCTTTCGGTATCCGTTCTGCAGAAGTCATGCCGCAATAAACCACATGCCCGTTATACGCCTCGATCGCCGCCACCTTTGCCCGGTTAGCGTCTTCCGGAACCACAATTGTCGCCGGGATGCCGAGCCGGTTTGCGATATAAGCGACGGCTTGGCCATGGTTCCCCGAAGAAGCGGCGGTTACAGACGCTGCCCCTTCACGGACAGCGTTCTTCACGGCATTGGCCGCTCCCCGGATTTTGAATGAGCCGGTCTTCTGGAGATGCTCAGCTTTCAGGAACACCTGGTTCCCGCAATATTCGTCCAATAAAGACGATGTCAAGACCGGCGTTTTGTGGACAATATCGTGGATATTCGCTTGTGCACGGCGTACATCTTCTAGACTTGCCATGGCTTCCCCCTCCTTTGATGCCCCCATTTTAACATAACCCGGAGAAATTGAGGGACGATTCTGATTTTATCCTCCAGGGAAGTTGGGTATGATATAAGTTAGGGATAAGGTAGAATGGGAAGTTGCCAGATGACTGTGCCGCCGCCCGCATAATGCTAGCAGCCGCGCAAGAAAGGAGGAACAGGCATGCTGAAAAGATTGATTGTCACAGGCTATAAGCAGCACGAACTCGGAATTTTTGATGACAAGAACCCGGGTGTCCGCATCATCAAGAAAGCATTGGAAGACCGGCTCCGCGTCCTGATCGATGAAGGCCTTGAATGGGTCATTGTCAGCGGACAGCTTGGGGTCGAGACGTGGGCCGCTGAAGTCGTCCTTGATCTGCAGGAGGAATTTCCTCAACTGAAGTACGCGGTCCTCACCCCTTTTCTCGGCCAGGAAGAAAAGTGGAACGAAGCCAAAAAAGAAAAGTACGAGATGATCCTGGAAGGCGCCGATTTCCATCGCAGTTTGACGAACCGGCCATACGAAGCGCCTTGGCAATTTATCGAGAAGAATAAATTCTTCTTGCGCAATTCGGACGGCATGCTGATCGTCTATGACGAAGAAACGGATGGCTCTCCGAAATTCGCCAAGAAAGAAGCGGAACGATATGCCGAAACAAACGATTACCAAGTCCTGACGATCACAGCAGATGATTTGCGGATTGCTGCGGAAGAGGAGCAGATGAACGAATGGGAACAGTGAACACACGCTTCCCCGCTTACGGCAGGTAGTTGACGCTGTCAATCATTTTCGGTAATCTTATAAACTATGCCAGTGCTACACAAAAAAGGAGGAACCATGAAAAAAGCTTCGAAAGTCTTTTACATCACTTTTGCATTAGTCATTCTTACGGTTGCGTTCGGCGTCATTGCTCCGCAAGCCTTTGAAAAAGCGACCGGCAATATCCGCAGTTTCATTGATACGGGCTTCGGCTGGTTTTATTTGATGCTGATGGCCATCATCCTGATTTTGACCTTTATCATCATCGTCAGCCCTTATGGCAAAATACGCCTGGGGAAAGACACGGACCGTCCGGAATTTTCGACGATTTCCTGGATTTCCATGCTGTTCTCTGCAGGCATGGGCATCGGACTTGTCTTCTACGGGGCTTCTGAACCTTTGAGCCATTTCGCGGTGCAGCCTGCAACGGCGGAACCCGGAACCGATGCCGCATTCAAGGAATCGCTCCAGCGCACCTATTACCATTGGGGAATCCATGTGTGGGCCATGTACGGAATCATTGCCTTGTCGCTTGCATTCTTCCAGTTCCGCAAAGGGGAACCTGCGTTAATTTCATCAACATTGAAGCCGATTTTCGGAAAGAAAATGGAAGGTCCTCTAGGGACGCTCGTCGACGTGCTGGCTGTATTTGCCACCGTTTTCGGTGTCGCCACTTCACTCGGCTTCGGCGCTGCTCAAATTAACGGCGGACTCGCGTACTTATTCGATGTTCCGCAGGGACCGACGAGCCAACTCGTCATTATCCTCATCGTGACGTTCCTGTTCATCCTATCAGCATGGTCCGGGCTGAACAAAGGCATTAAATACCTGTCCAATACGAATATGGTCCTGGCTGTCATTCTGCTGATTCTGGTCCTTGTGCTCGGACCGACCTTGCTGATTCTCAATCTGTTCACGGAAACGTTCGGCAATTACATGCAGAACTTGATCAGCCTCAGCTTCCAGTCGGCGCCGCTTGACGCGGAAAACCGCTCTTGGCTGAACGCATGGACGATTTTCTACTGGGCGTGGTGGATTTCCTGGGCGCCGTTCGTCAGCATGTTCATCGCCCGCGTCTCCAAAGGCCGGACCATCCGGGAGTTCCTGATCGGCGTCGTCTTGACGCCGACCATTTTCGGAGCGTTCTGGTTTGCGGCATTCGGCACGACAGCCATCGATATCCAGAAGAGCGGAATCGACTTGACGACATTCCCTACCGAGCAGACGCTGTTCGCAATGTTCAGCGAAATGCCGCTCGGGTTTGTCATGTCAATCTTCGCCATCCTTTTGGTCAGCACGTTCTTCATCACTTCGGCCGATTCGGCGACGTTCGTCCTCGGCATGCAGTCGACCAACGGCTCACTGCTGCCGAGCAACCAGATCAAGATTCTTTGGGGAATCGCGCAGTCCCTGGTCGCTGCCATCCTCCTATGGGTAGGCGGGTTGACCGCTGTCCAGAACACGATCATCGTGGCGGCACTGCCGTTCTCGTTCGTCATGATCTTGATGATCATTTCCTTGTTCAAGGCATTGGACGCAGAAGTCAAATTAGGCAGATCTGCAAAAAAATAAAACTGGCCGCCCTCCGGATTTTTTCCGGAGGGTTTTTTGCATACATTTTTCGCTTCGGACAGGGTATAGGGTAGTAACAAAAAAATTCGGAGGTGCTATCAAAATGGGGAAAGACCTTAATTCGCCGGGTGCAGGAACAGAAGATCCTACCGGGGTGGAAGAAGTTGAAGGGCAGACGAGAGCGATCATCCAAAGTTCGCTGAATGCATTGCTGGCAAATGAAACCTTTTTGCCGGAACTTCAGGACAAAATGCGGATTCAGGCATTTACATCGTTAAGTTCCATCCTTTCCACGCCAAACAGCATACACAAATCATTTCTCCGTGTGCCGCTGGATGATGGCAGCGTTGTGCGGATTCCCGCTTTCCGCGCGCAGCACAACGATGCCCTTGGGCCGTACAAAGGCGGCATCCGCTTTCATGAAAGCGTCAATGAAGAAGAAGTCGTAAACCTGGCATTTTTGATGACCTTGAAAAATGCCCTGCATAACGTGCCGTTTGGCGGCGGCAAAGGCGGCATCATCCTGAATCCCCGTCATTACTCGGAAAAAGAATTGAATTTGATTTGCCGCAAATATGTCCGGTATTTCGCAGATGTCATCGGACCGGACAAAGACATTCCGGCACCCGATGTCGGGTCCGGAGAACGCGAGATGGACTGGATGATGGCCGAGTACAAGAAAATCAAACACGGATCGCCTTACTTGGGAAGCTTTACCGGAAAAAGTGTCGCGAACGGCGGCTCTCTCGGGCGAAGGGAAGCCACTGGCAAAGGCGTCTACTTCACATTCCGTTATTTGTTCTCCGATTACGTGCGGGACCATGCCGACGAGCTGGCCGCTTCGAACAATCCTTTCGCAGCTACAGCTTTGGCCCATGCCAACCGCCCATTGTCGTTAGCAGTGCAAGGGTTCGGCAATGTCGGATCCATCGCTGCATTGGAAGCTTATAACAGCACCGAAACCGACAACCGCGTCGTCGCTGTCAGCGACCGCAACGTCACTTTGTTCAATGAGGACGGCTTGGACATCCCTGCGTTGATCGGTTTTGCCGCCGAGCACCGCGGCGATTTGCCGTCTACCGAGGAGCAATTGGCCCATGCCGGCGTGGCAGCCTCCATCAAAGGCCGCGATGAATTGTTAACCTTGCCGGTTGACGTGCTGATTCTCGCCGCCCTTGAAAACCAGATCCACGAAGGCAATATGAAAGATATCCAGGCGCGGGTCATTGTTGAAGGGGCCAATGCACCGACAACGCAGCAAGCCGATAAATACCTGAGCGACCAAGGAGTGATCATCATTCCGGATATCCTTGCCAATGCCGGCGGGGTCATCGTCTCGTATTTCGAATGGCTGCAGGGCCGCGAAACCCAATTCTATACCGAAGCAGAAGTGTTCCGGCTGCTTTTGGAAAAAATGAAATCGACCATGGATATCATCTTGCCTCAGTTTTTCGGAGACCCTTTCCCGCTCCGCCAAAATTGCTTTATCCATGCCGTTACCCGCCTATCAACGGTCTTGTACCGCCAAGGGAAGCTTTACTGACCGGAAAGATGGCCGAAGGGCTGTCCAAAAAGAGCTGCTATCCATTCCCATCAGCCGCTATAGAATACGGAAAAGACCAAAGGAGAAAAAGTTGAACTTTTTCTCCTTTGGTCTTCAATTTCGGACTTTTTGGACAGCCCCTTTTTCAATTCTCTTTTTTTCTCCGTTCATGGGAAACCGTATAAACCGGGTGGCGGAAATGGAGGATTCGGTCTTCTGAACATTCAATTCCGTCTGTCATAACCGTCGGATCGAATTTCTCCAGCTCCGCTTCAGGCGCCGGCCGGCCGATCTCCAATTTGCCGATGGCGACCTTCTGCCGCTCTTCCGGCCAAGCCACGGTCGGATCATCGGTCGGATCCCCTTCTTCCCCCAGGACAATATTGAGGGTGAAGCTCACCGGCCCTTTCTGCAGCCGGTCTTCGATTTCCCATTCGTAATAGCCGAACGGCAGCGAACCGGCGCTTTTTGGCGACAAGGTTTCCATACCGGCATCGGGTTCCCATTCGTACTTGATCGGCGTGCGTTTTCCGTCCCGACCGATAAAATAGAAAGCATGGATCGAATGGTAGCGCCCTGTCGCAAAACTGGCCGGAGCATGCATTTTTTTCAGGATTTTGAATGCCGCCCGGCTTTCCGGATAACGGATCAGCAGCTTGGCCAATTCTCGAAGGCGCGGCTTCCCGTCTTTGAAAGACGTGACAATGCCCAGGATTTCTGTGAAGGCTTCCGGTGTTTTGGCAAAAAATATCGGAGAATTGACCCCTACGATATTTGTGATGTCCCCTCCAGGCAACTGGAATTGCACGCCGAGGCCTTTCACCGGCGACATCACATCCGTCCACGTCGGATCCGGGGAACTATGGGAAAAACGGGCGAGCGCCTTCACTTTCCCGGCCTGAAAATGCGGCGCTGCCGTATACTCCGCTGCCAGGCCGTTTGCTGTGAATTCAGCTTCATAGATCACACCTCTTGCATGGGCACGCCGGTAGGTCCGGTGCTCCCCGAAAACTGTCTCAATCCGGTCCACTGCCGTTTCAGCTAATGGTTGTTTGTCCATGTCCTCACCTCTTATGGGTGCTATACCCTTTTGGCCGTCAGGTTAAAAACTTCCTATTATTTTATTTGCCGAAACGCCCCATCCGATTGCGCATACGCTGCAAAGTCCGTTTTTTACTTACCGTTCTATTCTGACGGCCGAATAATCAGGCCGCCTATTCTTCCAGGAGAAATTCTTGAATAACTTCCTTCAGCTCTTCCTGGATTTCTTCAAAAGTTTCTTCCATGAAAACACCTGTAACTTTGCTCCCTGGAATCTGCAGGGAAACCGGCAAACCGAAAAAAGAGCGTTCGCATTCCCATATACGAATGATGTGGATCACTTCATCTTCTTCGCTGAACATTCCGATGGCAATCGAAGAGCTGTAAGGCGGAGCAAAAATCTCATCTCCCTCCCGGTCGAATGCGATGTCAAACTCCATCTTCCTTTCAGAAAAAAGGCCTTTGTAGTTCGCTTCCAGAACTTCACAAAGCTTTTTGGCATCGGCTTCGCCAGCATTAATTTTCTCTCGCAGACCATCGTTAAATTCTTGTGCTTGATACTTCATTAGAGTTCCCCTCGCTCTATTAATGAAAAAGCCGCTTGTGAATCTTTTATCTCCACCAAGGCGAGACAGGAAGCGGCAAGCTGCCATCCAAACCAATGGTCACGCCTATTCGGGGCGCAAGCAGATTCACATCGTTCTTTCCGGCCGCAGCCAATGCCCGTTCAATCGGTTCTGTCCACCCATGCCTGGCAAGGGTAAAAGCCCCCCAGTGCGTCAACAGCATTTGGTCGCCCTGTACGTCGAGATTGGCCTGGACGGATTCTTCCGGAAGCATATGGGACTCGGGCCAGCGTTTATCGTATTGGCCGCCTTCTATCAAAGCCACATCAAAAGGGCCGTACTTGTCGCCGATTTCCTTGAAATGCCCTGCATAGCTGCCATCCCCGCTCGTATAGAAACGCGTTTGGCTGCCCAGGATGACCCAACCGCCCCACAGCGTCGAATTCCGGTTGAAAATTCCTCTTCCCGAAAAATGCTTGGCCGGAGTCAATGCAATGTCCAGGCCTTCGAATTCCGTTTCATCCCACCAATTAAGTTCCGTAATTTTTTCTTTTTCAATGCCCCATCGGACCAGATGATTGCTGACGCCGTAAGGGACGAAGAAATGTCCAACCTTGCCCTCCAGCTTCTTTATCGATTGATAATCCAAGTGATCGTAATGGTCATGGGTGATAAAGACCGCATCAATCGGCGGCATTTCGTCTATAATTCCAAACAGATCTTTACTGTAGCGTTTCGGCCCTATAAAGGAAACCGGTGAAGCGACAGGGCCCAGCATCGGATCAATAAGGATCTTCTTGTCATCAAGGCTCAGAATAAAGGCGGAATGCCCCAGCCATGTCAGGCTGTCACCGGCACTGTCGATATTATTCCAATCAATCTCAGCAATGGGAAGCGGACGAGGGGGCTCCTTTGCCTCCGCCGTCGAATCGGGATACGGGAAAGTTGAAGGGATTTCCACACTTGCCGCCGGCCCGGCCGATTCGGGATTAATGAATTTGCCGTCTTTGTAATTATCAAATGTACCATACAGCTCTTCTTGTTCTTTGGTCGGATTCCCGCCGAAAGACGGGTGCAGATTGAGAATCAGCAAAATGACAACTCCCAGTACAACGAATGATAACGCCAAAAAAAACATGATTTTCTTAAAAATACTTTTCTTGCTCTTCACTTCAGCCTGTCCCTTCTGTTCCTCAGTGGTGTGTGTTCTGCTCTTATTATACTTCCCGCTTCCTTCAAGGACCGCATTGCACCTCTCATTGATGATCTGCCCACAGCCACCAGCTGAGAGTGGCAGCAATCCCTGCCAGACTCGCTGTCAGAACAAGGAGCAAGCTGCTCCACGGCAAAACCGGCGCTTCTCCCGCCACGCCGCTGAACAGTGCCGGCACGGCCCACGGGAAATATTGGCCATACCCGATTGCTGCTGTGACTTGGGCGATGACGACCATGAAAATCACGAATCCAAGCGGAGCAAGATACCCTTTTCCCCAGCAGGCAAAAAAAGTGGCTGGCGTGCTGAGAGCAATGGCAAGCAGCGTTGTAATCAACAGCACGGCCAGCCCTTCTGCCAGACCGGCTGTCGACCAGCCGGGAAGGCCGACGAACCAGCCGATGAGGATGCCCACTACTGCCACATGGATGCTCAATAGCAGATTGACGGCAAAAACCGTCAGGAACTTAGCCGCGGGAATTGTTGTCCGGTGGTAAGGGAGAGCCAGCAGGTCTTTCAGCGTACGGTCTGAGTACTCCCTCCCGAACACCCAACTTGCTACAAAACCGAAGACCAGGATGCCGCCCACCGCAATGATTTGCGCGAGCATGCTGAAGTAGGCCGGCCAGTTCGCTTCCCCCAGAATTTGCGCTTTCTCCCCTACGAGGCCCGACTGCTCCGCCAGTTCCGGATTTTTCAAGATGAACATGAAGAATCCAGCCATAAAAGGGGCAAAGGTGAAGGCTGCGAGCGTCACCCAGATCATCTTCGATTTGCGCACTTTCAGGTTTTCAATCCAAAATGCCGTCCACACATGCTTCACGGAATTCCCGCCCCTTTCTTGCCGATCACCCTCAGGAAATACGACTCAAGATCCTCTTCTTCCACCGACAGCCGGATTGGCGGGCAATCTTTTCTGACGAGAAGCCGGGCGATTTGGTCCGGATATTGGATGGCGGATAGGACATCAGTCTCGATCAGCCCATCTGCGTTCAAAAAACTCTGGATTCCCGCTTCAGCCAAAACGGACATGGCCCGTTCCTGCTGCCGGGCATCGATCACTAGCCGCTGTTTAAGAAGATGGTTCAACTCTTGCGCCTGCAGTTCCTGCAGCAGCCGGCCTTCATGGATGATGCCGATCTTAGCAGCGATTTTCGCGACTTCGCCCAACAAGTGGCTGGAAACGAAGACCGTCTTGTTTTCATTCAAAGCCAAATGCCGGAGCAGTTCCCGTACTTCGGCGATGCCTGCGGGGTCGAGGCCGTTGACCGGTTCGTCCAGGATCAGGATCGCCGGATCGTGCAAAAGGGCTTTTGCGATTCCAAGGCGCTGGGCATTGCCCAGTGAAAGATGCTTCGCTTTCCTATGGATATAAGGAGCGAGCCCGAGTTTCTCCACCGTCCGCAGCACCGCTCCGGAATCGGAATTTCTCCGAAGACGCCGGAAGATCTCCAAGTTCTCTGCCACGGTCAGCTCCGGGTAGGCATGTGGCGTTTCCACCAGATAGCCTACGTCCTCCCATATGCTGTGATTCGACAAATTGACCTTTTGTCCGCCGAGGAAGCAATGTCCGTGCGTCGGCTGGATCATGCCCAGCAGCATGCGGATCGTGGTCGTTTTACCCGATCCATTCAAGCCGATAAAGCCGTAGATCTCCCCCTTCGCCACTTCGAGCGATACCCCGTCCACTGCCCGAACGCCTTTATAATGCTTTGATACACACTCCGTCTGTATGACGTTCCCCATGGACCTCCTCCTCTCGCTGCCGTTTGTCTATTCCTTCTCCCTCGCAGCACCCTATCCCTTTTTTCCGGCAATAAAAAACCGCCGGCAGCCAAAGTTCAGCTGCCGGCGGTTTGATAGGTGTGTACATCTCTATTCGTCGCCGCCGCTTCATAAAGCGGGGCGATCCCTCTTTTCACAGAGTGGTTTCATCAAGCGGCAAGGCAAACCAGAACGCATGGCGCCGGTTCGTTGAATCCAGCCCGATCCGGCCGCCATGGCGCTCAATGATTTCCTTTGAAATGGCCAACCCGAGTCCGCTGCCGCCGGTGTTCCGGTTCCGTGAAGGATCGGTCCGGTAAAAGCGGTCGAAAATCTTGTCCGTATCCCATTCAGGAATTTCCTGCCCTTCGCTGATGACGGATACCCGGTAGCCGGTACCGGAGTTCTTCCCGACGATCCGGATCGGGCCGGAGCCTTCGTAATAACGGATGGCATTATCGATCAGATTCCCCAGAACCTGCTGGATGCCGCTGTTGTAGACGGCGACAAACCCTTGATCCGCTTCAATTTCGACTCGGATGCCCTTTTCCTCGAGCCGCCAATGGAACATGTCCGCTGCCTGCCGGATCAATTGGCCCATCTCTTCCCGCTCAACTTCCGCCAGCGTTTCCGCAGCGGCAAAATCCCATTCTTTCAATTGCTCCAGCTGCTCCACCATCGCGGTCAGGCGTTTCGCTTCCCCTTGGAGAGATTGGAATAACACAGGACTCCCTTCAATCACTCCGTTGCTGAGCGCATTCATATAACCGTTCAAATTCGACAACGGCGTCCGGAATTCATGGGACAGGTCCGAAACGACTTTTTGTCTGGACTGCTCCTTGAGTTTCAATTGCTGCACAAGTTCATTGAAATGTCCGATCAATTCACCCATTTCGCCCTCGGTCCGGATCTCGATCATTTCAGGATAGTGCCCGTCTTTCATGGCTTTGGTCGATTCAATCAGCTCTTTTAAAGGGCGCATCAATTTTTTTGTCAAAAAGAAATGAATCAGACTGCTGATGATAATTGTTGCAGCAGTGGACACCCAAAGAAATTGCAAAAGCGCCGCATTGAATTGATTCTGCCGCTGGACATCCGATTCCATGCCGCTGACAAGTGCGCAAGCGGCATTGTAGATGGTCAAGCTAGTTAATATGACCACCGCCGCAAACGCAATGGTGTTCAGCAGGGTCAATCGCCAAATGATCTGCTGCGGCCATAACGACTTGATGAACTTAATCATGGACGAATTTATACCCCATTCCCCTGATGGTCAAAATGCGTTTCGGAGAGGAGGGCTCCTCCTCGATCTTTTCCCGAAGATTTTTGATATGGGCATCGATGGTTCGGTCCATGACCATCTTGTCGTTATAAGGATACAATTGATGGATCAAATCTTCCCGGCTCAGCACCATGTTCGGGTTGTCCATGAAATGGAATAGCAGATTGAATTCGTTCTTCGTCAATGACAGCTTTTTCCCGAACAGCTGCACTTCGCCTTTTCGCGGCTGGATGGTCAGGCCGCCATAAGTGATTTTTTGGCAGAATTGCCCCGTTCTCCGCAGCACGGCTTCCACGTGGGCCACCAGCTCCTCCGGCTCAAAAGGCTTTGTCATATAATCATCCGCACCCATCTTCAATCCATCGATCTTATCCTGGGTTTTCACTTTCGCGGACAGCATGATGATTGAAACTTCATTGCGTTCCTGGCTTCTGAGCCATCCGCATAATTCTTCCCCGCTCGTTTCCGGCAGCATCCGGTCCAGGATGACCAAGCACGGCTGGAATGTGTGGAATGCCGTTTTCGCTTCTTCGCCATTCTCCGCAGCCACCACTTCGTAGCCGGCTTTATTCAAATAAATGGAAACAAGTTCACGACTCATCTGATCGTCTTCTACAACCAATATAGTAGGCTTCAACGCTTACACCTCTTGCCTGATGGATTGATAGTTATTTCATTTTCCGGACTTCCTGGGACATGAATTCGAGATTCATGGCCCCCGGCGCTACGAATGCGATGCGCCCTGTTGAATCAATCATGTACGAAGCCGGTACGGCTTTCACTTTATACTTGGTGGCGGTTTCGGAATTCGTGTCCATTAAAATCGGGAAGCTTAACCCGAAATCTTCTACAAACTCCGCAACATTCTCTTCGCTTTTCTCAGACGCGGTCAAATTGACGGCCAGGATTTCGACCGGTACCTCCTGTTGTTCATAGAGTTTCTGCATGTCCGGCATTTCCGCACGGCATGGCGGGCACCAAGTTGCCCAGAAATTTACGAAAACCCGTTGCCCTCTGTAATCGGACAAGCGCACCGTTTCTCCGTCCATCGTCATCAATTCGAAATCGGGGGCAAGATCCCCTACAGCAAGGCCCGACGCTTCGACCGGGGCCGTTTCTGTATCCGCAAGCTCTGTTTCTGTATTTGCAATCTCCGCTTCTTCTGCCGATTCCCGGTCGGAGAGGAGCAGATCATAAACCGCCCATCCGACCATTGCCGTTATAATAACACCTAAAATTATTTTTTTCATATTATTGAACCTCCATCGTTATCCTAGTTTTGCTAGCCATGTATCTTTGATCAAATCGAGCAGCGCTGCAGTAATGACAGGCATCTGCCCGAAGAACAGCACGAGGCCCATAACGGCCATGATGGCGCCGCCTGTTTTCATGATGAACCGGCTTTTCCGGACAATCCATTTGGTCGAACCCAAAAAGAACGTCAAGAGCACAAATGGCAAGGCAAAGCCGATGACATACATCAATGTATAGAACATGCCTTGTCCCGGATTGCTGGCGGACAAAATGAGGATTGAGCCGAAGACCGGTCCGATGCAAGGCGTCCATCCGGCGGCAAACCCGAGCCCGATAAAAAAGGTGCCAAGATAGCCGGACGGCCGCTTATTGAACTGGAAGCGCTGCTCTCTCATCAAGGGCGCAATGTTGATCCAGCCTCCGATAAAAAGCCCCATGACCAAAATGAAGACGCCTGCAATGCGCTGGATGAACAATCCGGAATCTCCGATCAGCAACTCCTGGATCCATTGGCCAAAAAACGAGGCGCCTGCACCCAGGCTGATGAATACGAGCGATACGCCCGCCAGGAAGATCAGCGAATGGCTGAGCAGCCTGCTTTGGATTTTCATGTTCCGGTCCCCTTGCAGCTCCTTTACGCTGATGCCGGTGATATAAGAAAGATAAGCGGGAAATATCGGCAGGACGCACGGCGATAAGAAAGAAATCGCACCGGCGCCAAGCGCCAGAAACATTCCCAGAAGTAACATGGTGTCTGCATTAATCAAACTCATTGGCTGTCCTCCTTCTGCTGTTAAACACTATCAATAAATGGCCTGCCGCAAACAAGGTGGCGATGAACCACGGCGCCATTCCATAGCCATACACGGATGCATACGATTGGACCGATGAAATCAAGAACAAGCCAGCGGCCCATACAGTCAAGAGCACACTCCCTATTGCATAAGGGGAGACCCTGTTGTTGAGCAGCAGGAACAGTGCCAGAAGCACCGCATATAAGAGCACGTTTCCGAATGCATAGGAATCATCGTACCAAGCCAGCCGCGCGAATTCGTAGAAAAACGATGCCGGCAACAGGATGTGCATCAGCGTATGGAGAAGCGGCCATCCTTTGATGCGTCCGCTTTTCATGCCGTAGAATAGGCTCGCCGCGCTGAAGAAAACAGCCAGATAGAATGCCCGCGAATCGCTCGGATAGGCAAGCACTGCCAGCGGATCGCTCAGCAGCAGCGGCAGGTTCAGCAGGATCTTCGACAGCCAGATGAACAGGACGAAATTAACGATTTGGGAAAGCGCTTCTTCAGCCCGCTTTTTCTTCTGCTCTTTCGCCAAGTCGCTGATCCAATAGAAAACGGCAGCTCCCGTTAGTATGCTTGAAATTTTTATTAACATGGAGATGATTGCGGGTGTAAGCATTGGCCTTTCTCCTCTTTTCTGTAGCATTCCATTTCTACTTTACGCGTTGAATATGAAGTTTTCATGAATATCGGCTCCTTTTTTGCCATAAGGTGAAATATTCGTGAAGCATTTCTTTTTCCCTTACACTGAAAAAAGTTTCATACTATTTGGGAAAAGAGGGAACGCCATGCGATTTACATTGATTCAGCAAAACGACACCCACGGGTGCCTCGAAATGCATAACGAGCTTTTTTGGAGCGAGGACGGCCCGGTCTTGAAGAAGGCCGGCGGATTTTCACGTATCAGCCGCTACGTCAAAGACCTTAAAACCGAAAATGAACGGGTGCTGTTTTTTGATGGCGGGGATTTGTTCCATGGCACATTGCCGCTGGTCGCCAACAAAGGAGAAGCGATCTTGCCGATTCTCGGGAAAATGGGGCTCGACGGCTTCGTACCCGGCAACTGGGACTTTTCTTACGGCAAAGAACAGCTCCGGCATCTGGCGGAGAGCCTGCCCTTCCCCGCCCTCGCCTGCAATGTCACTGAGGAACAGACGAAGCAAAACTTCCTGCGCCCTCATATCATTAAAGAACTGGACGGTCTCCGCATCGCCATCATCGGCTTGACGTATCCATATGTGGACATCACCATGCCCCCCGGATTTTCGGAAAGACTGGATTTCACAATCGGCGTGGATGAAGTGCGCCAATCGGTCAACGAGCTGAAAGGAAAGGCCGATGTCATTGTGCTATTAAGCCACATGGGCCTGCCGTTGGATGTGAAATTGGTTTCCATGGTGGATGGCATAGACATTGTCCTCTCCGGGCATAGCCATGACCGCATCACAAAACCGATCGTCCAAAACGGAGCCCACATTGTACAGGCAGGCTCAAGCAGTTCTTTTTTAGGCCGCCTGGATGTGGACGTCCAAAACGGCGCCGTAAAGGATGTCCATTACCAACTGATCGAAGTGGATGAGCTCTTTGAAGAGGATGAAGAAATCAAAGGGATGGTCGACAGCCTCTTGTCCAGCTACGAAAAAGAAAGAACTGCTGTCGCGGGCGAAACCCGGACACTGCTCCACCGCATGACGCTTGAAGAAGCGCCCATGGATAAATTGATCACAGACGCCTACCTGGCTGCTTTTGAAAGCAGCGCCGCATTCTCCCATGGTTGGCGCTACGGGCACCCGATGCCTGCAGGTCCGCTTACGCTCTTTAACCTGCACACCATCATTCCAACCAACCCTGAACTGTTCACATTGGAACTGACGGGCGAGGAATTGTGGAAAGCTCTGGAGAACAACCTGGAACAAGTCTATTCCTCTGATCCATTCGAGCAAAAAGGCGGCTATGTCCTCCGCTCAAGCGGCATACGGATGACATTCAAGCCCTACAATCCCAAAGGGCACCGGATCCAGAGCCTGCAGATCGTGGGCGAAGGATTCGATCCCGGCAAGACCTACCGGATTGTCGGCGGCGGGAGCCAGGCCTTCAAGAATTTTGAAAGCCGGAAAAATTATCAAACGGCAAGAGCCATCGACGTTATTCGGGACTCTCTCCAAAAGGCGCCCTTTGAACAGAAGCGAGGCGCAGATATCGTCAGCGTCTAGGCGCCGCTGCATGCAGGTATGAATAACTTCTCCAAAACCGGGAATACAGAAGGGAAAGCAAAACCAAAGGAGGCAGCCTGATGGAAATCATACAAGACACCGACCGGTTTGTGGTCACAGAGGATTCAGAGGAACTTGGGTATATTTCATGTGTGCCGGACGGGGACGTTCTGACGGTGGACCATACAGAAGTTTCATCGAAACTGGAAGGCAAAGGCATGGGAAAAAAACTGGTTGGGCATGTTGTTCAATATGCACGGGATGAAGGCAAGACCATCGATCCCAAATGCCCATTTGCAAGATCGGTCATTGAAAAAACTCCGGAATTCCACGATGTTTTAGCGAAATGACCCAGCACCTGCGTAAAGCAGGTGTTTTTTTATTGTACGGGGCTTTCCGTGCTTTGTTTTAGTCAGGCGGATGCGGGAACACTAGGAGTAACAAGGGATACGGAAAGGAGTTTTCAACGTGGAACAGTCACTTGAAGAAGCCGTCAGAATCCATGCAAAACCTTTTGGTTCACCTGCAGACCTGGCGCCGATCCTTGAGGCGATCGGCGATGCCAAGATCGTCATGCTCGGCGAGGCGAGCCATGGCACCTCGGAATTCTATACCGTCCGGGCGGAGTTATCCAAGCGCCTGATCCAGGAAAAAGGGTTTTCGCTCATTGCCGTCGAAGGCGACTGGCCCTCCTCCCATCAAGTAAACCGCTTTATCAAAGGCTACGGGCATGAAGGGAAAACCGCACACGAAGTGCTGCAGGCTTTTTCGCGCTGGCCGACCTGGATGTGGGCGAATGAAGAAATCGCCGATTTTATTGTCTGGCTGAAAGAACACAACATGCAAAGCGATGCGAAGACCGGTTTTTACGGCATCGACATCTACAGCTTATGGGAGTCGATGGATGAAATCGTCCATCACCTCACGCATACTGACCCGGACGGCGGCGATTTGGAGCTGGCGAAAGCAGCGTTTTCCTGCTTCGAGCCGTTCAACCGCAAATCAGACAGCTACTCCATCGCAAGCGCTAATTTCTCCGCTGCTTGTGTGGATGAAGTGTCGAAGCTTCTGGCGTCAATACGGGCAAATCAGGAACATTATCAGGACGAACAGGAAGGTGATTTGAATCTTGGCATCAATGCGCTGGTTGCCAAAAACGCTGAGGATTACTACCGGTCCGTGATGAAGAGCGGCGAAATTTCCTGGAACATCCGGGATGAACACATGGTCGAAGCGATCAACGAGGTCCGGGATTACCACGGGAAAGACGCGAAAATCATTATTTGGGAGCACAATACGCACATCGGCGATGCCCGGGCGACAGACATGCGGAACGATGGCATGCTGAATGTCGGCCAGGTGCTCCGGGAACAAAACCGGCCCGAAGATCTATTCGCGGTCGGATTCGGCACATACCAAGGCACAGTCATCGCTTCAGAAGCTTGGGGCATCCCGCACGAAGTGATGGAAGTCCCTCCTGCCCGCACCAATTCCTGGGAGGAAATCCTTCACCGCACCGGCGCCCACGATAAATACTTGATCTTCGATTCCGATAATTTCTCCGCCTTCGACCGGTGGACCGGCCACCGGGCCATCGGGGTCGTCTACAACCCGGAACACGAAGCTTACGGCAATTATGTCCCATCGAGAATATCCCGGCGCTACGATGCTTTTATCTTTATCAACGAAACAAAAGCACTCGATCCCGTACCGGTCAAGCACACCATTGAATAAACCGTAAAGACAGGCCATGCTGCCTGTCTTTTTTGATTCGAATGAAAATAAATCGAACTTTTCCCCTTCTTCTGAGGTAATACTAGTAAGAGGACGCAATGCATTGTGGAAAGAGGTGAACCAAAGCGATGGGAAAACGGGATTCCATTAATAGAGACGACTTTCAAAAGCTTTATGAGGCCCATGCCGATTTCGCCATCCGGACGGCAATCGCCATCACCCGCAACAACGAAATGGCAAAGGATGCCGTCCAGGAGACTTTTATCCGGGTATACCGCAATTATTCCTCCTATGATCCGAATCTGCCGTTCGAACCATGGCTTTACCGGATCCTCGTGAACGAATGCCACAGGTTGCTAAAAAGAGAAGCCAAGCTTTCGGGCTATCACCACCCGTACCTTGAAAATGATCCGCAGGTTGCAGAGCCTTCATCCGAAAACCTGGCGGAGCTGATCCGGACCATCCAGAACCTGAAAGATTTATACCGCATCCCGCTCATCCTCAAGTACATCAAAGGATTCAGCGAACAGGAAATTGCGGAAATCCTTGATATCAATCAAAACACCGTTAAATCACGGCTGTTCACCGGACGTAATCGTTTGCGGAAACTCTTGGATCCCGCCCGAAAGGAGGCATAGGACGTGAAAAAAATAGATGACAAAGCAAAACACGCCTTGATGAAACACACTACCCCTCCCGAGAAGATGAAAGACGAAATCTGGAACCGCTTGGATAACGAACTGTTTAACGAAGAAATAAAACCGGAGAAGGTGCATACAATGAAACTGCGAATCCTCCCCGCCCTCTTTGCAGCGGCCGCTGTTCTGCTTCTGGTCTTCAGCTTCGGGACCGATACCGGACTGGCGCTCATCGACCGGATCAAGGAGCTGTTCGAGCCGGAGAAACAAGCGGTCCAAAGCATTGAAGGCACGGACGAAAAAAACGAAGTGCAGCTGAACGAAGGAAAAAACGCCGAATACGTCATCTATATCGACGAAGAGCGCTATAAAATGATCAAAGGTGCAGGCGATGAACCGGATGTCATCACCACAAAAGAACCGCTTCCGGAAAAGTTTCCCGAAGTCTCGATGACCATCGAACAAGTGCCGGATACCGCACCGGACGTTTTAGTGGGACGAATTGAAGAAGAATTGAAAGCGGAATTCCCTGACTTGCGGGAAGTGGAACAGGTCGAGGAGCCAGTGGCCGGCTACCAGCTGCACGGCATCGCCAATGGCGGACAGGCATGGGATGATCCGGTGGTCCACGCCTACGTCATCCGCAATGGCAACGGAGGAAGCTATGTCATCACGGAACGCTATTTCCTTGAAGCGGCAGAAGGCCACGGCGCCCGCTTCTATGCCATGCTCCAGGAATTCCACATCGTCGGAGCCCAGGAATGAAACTGATACTGCCGCGCCCATCAAGGTGCGGTTTTCTCATCCGCCAAGCGCGCCGGGTGGGAATAAAAAAACAAGAATGTTATGATAATTTTATTCTGTTTGATGAAAAGGAGTTGGCTAGTCCATGGCAAAAGTTCAAATCGGCAAGACGGATCTGCAGGTAAACCCGATCGGCCTCGGGGCAAACGCGGTCGGAGGGCATAATCTCTATCCGGACCTCAACGAAGACACCGGAAAAGAGCTTCTTCACGCCGGCATCGACAACGGGCTGAATTTCATCGATACCGCCTATAGCTACGGCTACGGACGTTCAGAAGAATTGGTGGGTGAAGTCTTGCAGGAGTCCGGCGCGCGCGATGAAGTGGTCGTCGCGACAAAAGGCGCCCAGCGGAAAGGCGATTCGGGCATCATCCGCGACAACTCCCCTGCTTTCTTGCGCCAGACGGTCGAAGACAGCTTGAAGCGCCTGCAGACCGATTACATCGACTTGTTCTATATCCACTTCCCGGATGAAGACACGCCAAAAGACGAAGCGGTCGGCGAGCTGCAGCGAATGCGGGAAGAAGGGAAAATCCGGGCGATCGGCGTTTCCAACTTCTCGATGGAACAGCTGAAACAAGCGAACAAGGATGGCTATGTCGATGTGTTCCAAGGCGAATACAACCTGATCAAACGCCAAGCGGAAAACGAATTGCTGCCTTACGTACTTGAGCAGCAGATTTCCTTTGTCCCGTATTTCCCGTTTGCAGCCGGGCTGCTCGCTGGGAAATATACGAAAGACATGACATTCAATGACCTGCGGAAGAACATGCCGCATCTGCAAGGTGAGGAATTCGAACACAATTTGGATAAAGTGGCGAAATTAAAGGCCATCGCCGAAGACAAAGGCGCGGACACTGCTCCGCTCGTACTCGCTTGGTACTTGGCACGCCCAGAAATAGACGCCGTCATTCCCGGTGCGAAACGTGCAGACCAAGTGCTCGCCAATTTGAGTGCACTCGATATCCAGCTGACGCCCCAGGAAATCAACGCAATCAGCGAGATTTTTTCATAAAACGCAAAAAACCGGACCTTCAAGAGGTCCGGTTTTTTGATTAAAATTCCCCTGAGCCAGGGTTTAATGAATATAAGAAGTTCCAGCTGTCCGATTTGTACAAGGCGTGGAACGTCAGCTTCTCGCCTGAACCGAGCGTTACGACGTCCTGCTCAATCGCGACCACCATAGCGGTCGACCCATTATCCAGATTCAAGTAGACATCCCCAATCGAAGGCTTGATCGCATTCGCTTCCCGCAGCTGCTCTTCGAGATTGGCATCCTGCTCCAATTGCTCAGAAGGCACTTGTGACTTGTCGAAATACGAAATGTCGTTGCTTCCAGGTTCTTCCCCTGGCACCATGACATAGAATTCCTTCGATTTCACCGTGTTCTGGCGCGTCGTGATAACGTCCTTGCCTTCAACAGATTCAACTTTTTCAAATTCGTTGAGCCCGTAATGGTCGGTATAATCCGGGTCCGGCTTGGTGATCAAGATGAACCCGCCGGCTTCCGCCCCGACATCTTCCCGCAAAGTGTATCTTGTTCCCATCAGCATTAATGAATCCAGATGCTTCGGTTTGTAATACGTCACTTCGTCCGCTTTGGCTTCGAACTGCTCCATGTCTTTCACCCGGAACATCAGCACCGATTTTTTCGCCAGCGGTTTGACGGAATACACTTTATGCAATTCGTTTTTGAAATAGACGAATTGCCCTTTTCGTACTTGCAGTAATTTCATTTTTTTATCCCCCGATCTTATCATTGCTCTCGCGTACATTCTAGAGCAAACTAGGACAGAAGTCCATGCATGTACTTGGATGATTCCGTTTGATATAGTGGAATCAGATGCACCATGCTGAAAGGAAGTGCCGGTTATGGAATTTGAAAACCGAGATGAATACATCATTAAAAAATATCAGCAAGATGAAAATACCATGATCCAGTTGTTCGTTCACTGGTGTTTGAACCACAATTTAGACCCGCTCGCTTTATACCAGCGCGCTTACCCCGGCCAAGCCAAGAATGAAGCACTTGCGCTTGCTGCCGAAGAAGCGGCCGCCGAGCCGGAAGACATCGAAATCGATCATGCCACTATCCTGGAAATCCTCCAGATGTTCGGCAACGATGATTTGGCGTTTGTCGTTGCGGAAGAAATTGAAAAGCTTCCCGAAAAATAAAGATCGAGTGCTGCAGGCACCCGGTCTTTATTTTGTTCGTCTGCGAAGCTCTTTTGCTTTGTTCTCAATATAGCTCGTGCGCAAGTTCTCGTAACGGTTGGAAGCCACGTTGCTGTAGATTTTGTTCAGCCGCGCGTCCATATCGGGTTCTCCGGGCTCTTCCTCGATTTCTTCCGGCTCCACCGGATCTGCCTCTATCGCTTTGGTTTCTTCCGCTGCTTTAGGTTCTTCGTTGGTTGTTTCTGCCTCTACTGCTTCTTCATTTCGTTTTTCTTCCATGCTCCATCGCCCTTTCCTTTTCTAATCAGCCTGTTACAGAATTTTTCCCTTAAGGCATCCCCTTTAAACCCCGCGAAAAAAGCACCGCCTAAGCGATGCTTCGATAATCAGTAATTTGTCACTTTCAGGCCCTTCAATTCCGCTTCCAGGAATTTTGCCAGTTCAAGCATGCCGTACGTGCCGTGTGCGGCTTCGGCATCTGCATTGTAATTGGTATTCGTGTTGACGTCGTAAGTGAAAATATCGCCTTCTGCATTGCGGATAAACTCGATTCCAGCGACCGCAATCCCGTTTTGGCGAAGGAATTCTTCGTAATTGGCAAGAATCGGATCATCGAAACCTTCCACCACTTGGAATTTCGGTTTTTCTTCTGATTCTTCGCCGACCGGGCAGAACAAATCGTCGATGCGGCAGGCATCCGCAGGACAAAGTTCAAAGCCTTCTGACGTATCCACTTGTACCGCATAGACAAACTTGCCGCCGACAAATTCGCAGCGCGTGATAAACGGTTCCGGCGCCTGGATGTATTGCTGAACCAGGGTGATGCCATCGATCGACGGTTCAAAACTGCCGCCATTCAAGTATTCATGCAAAGCTTCCATCGAATGGAACAATTGCACGCCAAGGCCTTTACCGGCACGGTTGTGTTTGATGATGAAAGAAGACTCGCCCAATTTTTCCGCTGCTTTTACGATTTGCTCTTTGCCGTTGGCAGCGATCGTTTTCGGCGTCTGGATGCCGGCAGCATTCAATGCCATATACTGATTGACTTTGCTGACTTCCAACCGCAGGGCGCGGCTGCCGTTGAAGACCTTCCGGCCATGGTGCTCAAGCCATGCAAGCAAGGACTCTGTCAATTCCGGCGCGTAGCGGTGGCCTCTTGTATGGGAAGATGCACTCATCCGGCTGTAAAAGACGCCTTCCGGCGGCGCTTCGGTCAAATCGACCAATCCTTCATTGATAAACCAGTTTTCATAAGGCAGCCCCAGTTCGTCCAGACGTTTGAACAGGTGGGTTGTCCATTCTTCATTTTCGTGGATGACGTATATTTTTTCAGTCATTGTCTTCCTCCTAGTTGGAAAGCGTTTGAAGCGCTTTGCGTTTTTCTTCTACTAATGGCATTACTTTCTGTGAAAAGCGTTCCATTTCTTCCAGCTGCGGCGAAAATTGCAGCAACAATAAATCCAGCCCCGCTTCTTCGTAAGCCAGAATGCGGTCCGCAATCTCTTCCGGCGTTCCGATCAAATTCGGGCGAAGCCCGCGGTTCGATACGGAATAGTCTTCGAGCTTCACTTGCTGTTCCAATTGTGATTTCGAAACAAAATCGTTGTAGCCGACATAGCCGCTCGCATCTTTCATGTCGACGATGCGGGCGTATTCCGCTTTAACTTCTTCTTCGGTGTCACGGCATACGACGTAGGCTGCCATCCCGAATGATTGCAGCGGTGCATTCCCTGCAGCTTCACGCAATTTTTTCATATCTTCAATCTTGGCCTTGATTTCTTCTACAGTACCGCCGTGCATCACGTACGCGTCGCAAGACTCCACGATTGATTTCTTGCCGCGCGGGCTTTCCCCGCCAGCATAAAGAATCGGATTGGGGTTTTGGACCGGCTTCGGTTCCAAGCGCGCATTCTGGATATCGTAATACTTCCCTTTGAACGAGAATTCATCTTGGCTCCACATACCTTTGACAACTTGAAGGAACTCGTCGGTCCGGTCATACCGCTCATCGTGCTCGGTGAATTCCCCGCCGTACTGGCGTGCTTCCTCTGCCCACCATGCAGAGACGACATTCAAGGTGAATCGCCCATTGGAAATCCGGTCGATGTTGGCGGCCATTTTGGCAGTTATAGCCGGATTATGGAAAGCCGGACGGATCGCAGTCATGATTTCGATTTTCTCCGTAACCGCCGCCAATGCAGCCGCTGTGGACCAAGCTTCGAGTGAATCAGCTTCCATCCCTTTTATATCGTTCAAGTTCAGTTCAGCGATTAAGGTGGTGTCATAGCCCCATTTTTCTGCTGACTGTACGACTTGTTTGGCGTAATCAAATGTTGCCGGCATGTTCTCATCTTCTACATTACGAAGCCATCCGCCGAAAATCGGCAGCCAAAATCCATATCTCATCTCTGCTCTCTTCCCTTCTTATGCTGAAATCTTAATCGTTAAAAAATTCACTTTCTTTAAAGGAATAAAGTGATTATATAATAAACCGATTATTCTTACCAGCGAACTAGGTTATTAAAAAATAAAAAACCATCCGAAGATGGTTTCTTTACGAATTCTACTGTGCTGCCTAGAAGATGCTTTACTTTGCAAATGAAGCTGGCATTACGACGGCAACGACTTCGCCTGTTGCACACACTGCGTCTCCGGCAAACACTTCAACAGCCACTTTGAATTTTTTCGGATGAATTTCCTCTACTCTTCCTACTGCTTTTAATACAGTGTCCTGCGGCGTCGGTTTTTTGAAGTCGACGTGCAAGGAAGCGGTGACAAAACGCGGCGGCTCCTCTCCGCTTCCCGGTTCGAATCCGTTTTTCCGGTGCAGTGCGAGTGAGGCGGATCCGGTGCCGTGGCAATCAATCAAAGAAGCGATTAAGCCACCATATACAAATCCCGGAATGGCTGTGTGCTCCGATTCGGGCTGATAATAGGTGACGGTTTCTTCTCCATCCCACCCTGTCCGAAAATGATGGCCTTCTTTGTTCATTCGCCCGCAGCCGTAGCACCAGGCAAAATCTTCGGGATATTCATCTTGGATCGCCTGTTTCACGTTTTCAGTCATGAGATCTCCTTCTTTCCCGTTGAATTTTACAGTCTTTTTACATCCTATCACAACTTGATGGAAATAAAATGATTATTCAGACGGGAATGGCACTGAAAAATGGCAAAGGAAAAAGCATGACCCTTTTCGACAGGCCATGCCCTTCCTTTTGCTGCCCCTCAAACTTCCAGTGAGGGGGAATGCACGCGGAAAATTTTTATTCAATTCTTCTACAATTGTGATGCCTGACGAATTTGTTAACCCTCGCCAATGCACGTTCGTTTTGCTAACTGTCATTTGCCTTTAAGGCTTTTGCTTCGCATATACCTCTCAGCGAAATTGGTGTTTCTGCAGCTAGCGTAATTAGATGCACTTCCACAAAAAACTTACCTTTTACTGATTTGATACTGTCTGGATCGAAACCTTTTGTTGCATGGTCTCTGACAAGAGTTGCATATCGCCAGTAAAGCAAAATTTTCCGCCAAGGCTGTGCAAGTCATCGTCTGGATGCGTTCATAAACTTACATCGTTTATACGCGTTTCCCTACGTTATTCCGCCTTGTACTATTGTTATTCCACCGATCTAAAAGTTCTAAACCTGTTTTTTAGAATTTTTAATTTATTTTTTACTTTTTCCCTCTCGTTCTTTATACTAAGAAATAGTTCGATAACCGTATTAATTTAAACAGAGGAGAGATATTCGATGGTTAAAAGTTTACCGCCCCGCTCAGAAGTCCCAAAGCAAGATACATGGGATTTAGAGCCTTTATTTGCATCAAGCGAAGCATTTGATAAAGCACTCGAGGATATAGAGGAAAAAGCCGCCAGCTTCCACCAGCAGTTCAAAGGCAACGTCCGGGATGCGGAATCCGTCATCGAAACATTGAAAGCCTACTCGGCCCTTTACGAACAAATGGTGCCGGTCAGTACATATGCGAGTTTGTCCCTCAGCACCGACCAGACGAATGACGAAGCACAAATGCGTTCAAGCCGATTCGGTTCGGTGTCTGCCAAGATTGGCAGCCAGCTTTCTTTTGTCACCAGTGAATTGCTTGAATTGCCTGAAGAGACCTTGAAAGCCGCTTCCGGGAAATCGGCGGAATTCGAAAATTTCCTGAAGCATGTGCTGCGCGAAAAACCGTATCAATTGCACCCGGAAGCCGAGAAGGCTTTAGCTGCCTATTCATCGACCTTCAACGCCCCTTACGGCCTTTACAATACAACCAAAATGGTCGATATGGCTTTTGACGATTTTGAAGCCAGCGGCAAGAAGTACCCGCTCAGCTATGTTTCGTTTGAAGGCGACTGGGAGGCAGAACCGGATGCGGAATTGCGCCGGGCAGCGTTCGACGCTTTTTCGGAAAAGCTGAAAGATTATCAGCACACCACTGCCAAAACTTACGACATGAAACTGCAGATTGAGAAAACGACATCCGACTTGCGCGGGTATGACACCATCTTTGATTATTTGCTATTCAACCAGGAAGTCGACCGATCGCTCTATAACCGCCAAATCGATTTGATCACCGAAGAGCTGGCGCCGCATATGCGCAAATATGCCAAGCTGCTGCAGAAAGTGCATGGCCTTGAGAAGATAACGTTCGCAGATTTGAAAATATCGCTTGATCCGTCTTATGAACCGGAAATCACCGTGGAAGAGTCCAAGAAATACATCAATGATGCACTGAGCATCATGGGAGACGATTATTTGGAAATGGTCGAGCGCTCCTACTCGGAACGCTGGATCGACTTTGCGCAGAATACTGGGAAGTCGACCGGTGCGTTCTGTTCAAGCCCTTACGGCTATCATCCTTATATCCTGATTTCATGGACCGGCCGCATGAATGAGGTGTTCGTTCTGGCGCATGAACTCGGCCATGCCGGACATTTTTACAATGCCAACCGAGAACAGAATATTTTCAACGCGCGCCCTTCGCTTTACTTCATTGAAGCACCGTCAACGATGAACGAGATGCTGGTGGCCAATCACCTGCTCCAAAACTCGGACGACCCTAAATTCAAGCGCTGGGTTATTTCGTCGATTGTGGCACGTACGTATTACCATAATTTCGTGACGCATCTGCTCGAAGCGGCTTACCAGCGGAAAGTCTACGAGCGGATCGATGCCGGACAAAGCGTCAATGCCGGTGTGTTGAACAACCTGAAACGCAGTGTCCTGGAAGAATTCTGGGGAGAAGATGTAGAAATCACGCCAGGGGCGGAATTGACATGGATGCGCCAGCCGCATTATTACATGGGCTTGTATCCGTATACTTACAGCGCCGGCTTGACGATTTCGACGCAAGTATCCAAACGGATTTTATCCGAAGGCCAGACCGCGGTCGATGAATGGCTCGAAGTATTGAAAACGGGCGGCACCAAAACGCCGGTTGAACTGGCGCAAATGGCCGGCGTGGATATCACGACCGAACAGCCGCTGCGTGACACCATCGCTTATATCGGAGAACTGATCGACGAACTGGTTTCGCTGACTGATGAAATCGAAGCAGGAAAATGAGTAGCAAGGTCCCCCGTGACCTTGCTTTTTTTGTTTTCAGCCAAAAGAAAAAACCCTGATTGCTCAGGGCTTTTTGTCCGGTTCGCTTTTTGCACCTTCTGATTTTACGTGCTGCTCTTTAGGCGCGCCCGCTTCATCCTGCTTTTTTTCAATGGCGTCGTTGGTCCCGTTATAGAACGCTGGGTAGCCTTGTTGTTCGAGCTGCTGCACTTCCTTGCGCGAAGCTCTCATCAGCAGGCGGACAATAAAGATGGATAATACAAAGATGACAAGAATCGAAATGATTCCCGGAATATATTCAGATTTATCTTCAGGAAAATACAGAAATTCCATTTGGTTGTTCCCGCCTTTAGGTTTGAATTTCTTCTCATTATACAGGATAGGAAATTTCAAATTGCCGGCGAACGTGAACATTTAGTGGCAAACTTTTGGCGATTCGCGTAAGTATTTGCCGGCATTCCTTACACTGTTCAATGATTTTCCGACACGACCGTGAAGCGTTTGTTCAGATGCCGGGGATGTTCAATCTCATCCAGCAATGCGATTGCATAATCCGGATAGCTGACATAGCTTTTATTTTTCGAATTAAAGAGGATGCTGTCTTCCCCAATCTGGTAGCGGCCGGTCCGGGAGCCATCCGGATCAAAAAAAGCGGCCGGGCTTAGAAACGTCCATTTGATCCCGTCTGTTGCTTCAAGGTCTGCAAGGTTCTGGCTCTGGCCTGCTGCAATCGCCTTGAAGGCATCCGGAAATTCCGGTGTTTCGATCAGCCGGGTCGTTTTCGCTTCATCAACAAACAAACTGCCGGCTCCTCCGACTACAATCAGCCGGGTGCCCGGCGCCCCTTTCAACGCATCGATCAAAGCCTTGCCTGCTTCCATGTGCTGCTCGGCTTTTTCCGGCGGGACCCCGAACGCGTTGACGATGACATCAAACTCCCTCAAATCTCCTGTTGTCAGGTCAAATAGATCTTTTTCCATGACGCTTGCCCGCTTTTCACCAAGCTTTGAGGCATCACGGACAATCGCCGTTACGTCATGCCCGCGCAACAGCGCTTCTTTCATAATGAAACTGCCTGCTTTCCCCGTTGCTCCGATAATTCCGATTTTCATGCCTGCCGCCTCCATTTTTAATTTAGAGTTGATCTACAGCTTCTTTCAGAATTTCATACGAACGCTTGCGTTTTTCCTGGTCGTAAATATAAGAAACTGCCATCAATTCGTCCACTTGCAGCTCTTCGATAAATGGCTCCAATTGGCTGGCGACCGTTTCACGGTCCCCGATAAATGTGTACTGGGACATATTGCGCGCCACGTTTTCTTCGTAAAGGCTCCACTTGCCGTCCATGGAATCGACAGGCGGCTGCAGCAGATTCTTGGTGCCGCGCACGACATTCAGGTAGAACATCTGGCTGGATGTCACCAGTTTCCGAGCTTCTTCATTGGTTTCTGCAGCCACTGCATTTACACAGACAATGACATAAGGCTCTTCCAAGTACTCGGAAGGCTGGAAATGATCCCGGTAAATCCGAAGGGCTTCTTTCAGCTGCTGCGGGGCGAAATGGGCAGCGAAGGCATATGGAAGCCCGAGCCGCGCTGCAAGCTGTGCGCTCGAAGTGCTCGATCCCAAGATAAAGATCGGCACCTCTGTCCCGACGCCCGGATAAGCATGGACCATGCTTTGGTGTTCAATGGGCTTCAGGTAATTCTGAAGCTCCACCACATCTTGCGGAAAGGCATATGCCGTTTCCTGCGTGGTCCGGCGGAGCGCATGGGCCGTCTGCATATCGGTTCCCGGCGCACGGCCGAGACCAAGGTTGACGCGGCCCGGATACATCGTTGCCAATGTCCCGAATTGTTCCGCCACCACCAACGGCGTGTGGTTCGGCAGCATGATGCCGCCAGATCCGACTTCGATCTTCTCGGTATGGTCGAGCACTTTGGAAATCAATATCGACGTCGCGGAGCTCGCGAGTGTCGGGGTATTATGGTGTTCGGACAGCCAGAATCTCCGGTAGCCCAATTTTTCGGCATGCCGGGCAAGCCCAACCATGTCGTCAAACGCATCTTTTGCAGTAAATCCTTCTCTGATGGGTACCAGGTCCAAAATGGAAACCGGCATCGATGTATGTTTTTGGTTCATTGATAAACTTCCTTTCCTATCGCTCTAAGTTAACAATAGGACCAAAATACGCCCGAGACAAGCCATCTGCTTCAGGCGCTCTAAATCTCCACGCTGTGGCCGATTTTTGCAAAATCCGCTTTTCCACGGAAAGCGCCGCGAGCGGCGTCCAGAATTTCTAAGATATCCCCGTACTGCGGCAAGTGGGTCAACCAAAGCTCTTTGACGCCTGCTCTTACTGCCAACTCTCCAGCTTGCCTTCCGCTCATATGCCCTTGGATGATGCCGACATATTTTTCGTACAGATTGGCTTCGGCCACTAATAAGTCTGCACCTTCGGCAAACCCGATCAATTCATCTTTCCACGCCGTATCCGCTGTGAACACCACGGACTTTCCGCCAGCGGTGAATTTCAGCGCCAGGCAATAAACCGGGTGCACCGTCTCGCAGAATGACACTTCAAACGGGCCAAGTTCGAGCGTTTGCGATGCTTCGACAGCCCGCCCTTCTGTAACCCCTTTATAGGAAAGATTGCGGAAGCCGTCTTCATCCCGGTCGTGTGCGTAAATCGGGAATGGCGTCTTCCATTCCTTCAATTGCATGCCGACCATGGCCGCGTGTTGAAGTACACCGATATCTGCGATATGATCCGGATGGTAATGGGTGATGATGGCCGCATCCAAGTCGCGCAGCTCGGTGTAATTCTGTACCGCCGCCAGCACCCCGCTCCCGCAATCCACCAGGCAGCGGAAGCCTTCATGCTCCAGCAGAAAAGATGATGTGGCTTCGTTCTTATTGGGATAGCCTCCCCAGATGCCGATCGTTGTGATTTTCAAACAACCACTCCTTTTTGTTTTTCCCCATTATACCTGATTGCCTCAGCAGCTTGTTGTTTACCTGTTAGAGCACGGGGTATATAAAATAATGAAGCTCATAAAATTGGAGGGATTACTTTGATAGTAAAACTGACAGTAGAAAATGCACTGCAAGCAAAAAGCGAAATTGAACGACTGGAAAGCCAAGGGTACGACGACGACGATATTTACATTTTTGCACACGACCCGCGCAGACAGCACGACATCGCTGAAGCATTGGATGCAGAAGATCCTGATTCCGGCTTTATGACTAAACTGAAGAACTTGACGACATCGCGCGGCGACCAATTGCGTTCCGAAATGCAGTCTGTCGGTTTGACCAAAGAAGAAGCAGACCAGTATGAAGAAGAACTCGACAAAGGCAAGTTGTTGATTGTTGCTAAAAAAGACTGATGGACCATGACAGGCAGGGCCGCCCTTATGCAGGGCGGTTTTTTGCATTTCCGCAACGTTATTGCAGCCTATTGATTTATGCATGAATTCACAAACTTTTCATGGATTATAAATGAACCTTCCCCACTGAACATAGGTCCATTGTAACCCCTTACATATTATTCATTGTTTTCAACAGCTGATATTGCTATATTTGAAAAAGGTTAATTTTCTAAATTCACGTTTCGGAAACCTTTCAAGAATAAGAAAATACCTATAAGGGGGAACATCATGAAGAAGAGTTTGAAAATGGGAAGCGCATTTATCGGCATTATTGTTGGTGCAGGTTTTGCTTCCGGACAAGAGATTTTGCAGTATTTTACAAGTTTCGGCATCATGGGCATCCTGGCTGCTCTTATATCGACTGTCATGTTCGCCTATCTGGGCATGAGCTTGACCAGGCTTGGCAGCCGCATGCAGAAAACTTCCCATAAAGAAGTGATCTACGGCATCAGCGGAAGATTGCTCGGCACAATTGTCGATTACATAATCATTTTTACATTATTCGGCGTCGGCGTCGTCATGATTGCAGGGGCCGGATCGATTTTCACCCAGCAATTCAATCTTCCTGCAGCATTAGGAAGCACAGTGATGGTGGTTTTGGTCATCTTGACCATTATGCTCAATGTGGAAAAAGTAATCGCCATCATCGGCAGTATTACGCCTTTCCTTATCCTGACGGTCATCGTCCTTGCGATTTATAGCCTGGCTACGATGGATTCGTCCTTTGCAGCTCTGGACCCGATTGCGAAAGAGCAGTTGTCAGCAGTGCCGAACTGGTTCTTATCAGCACTCAATTATGCCTCTTTCAATATTGCCGTCGGCGCTTCAATGGCCATTGTCATGGGCAGTACTGAAAAAGACGAAAAAATTGCAGCACGCGGAGGCCTATACGGCGGCCTTGGACTAGGTGTCCTGATCATTTTGAGCCATTTGGCGATTTTTGCGAAAGTGGACGAAGTCGGCAGCGCTGAAATGCCGATGCTTCAAATCGCGAATGATATTTCACCTATCGTCGGCTGGGCCATGTCGTTCATTTTGTTCGGAATGATTTTCAATACCGCGGTCAGTATGGTCTATGCGTTTTCCGCGCGCTTTATGCACTCCGGCACGCCGAAGTTCAAGATTTTCGTCGTGGTGGTCGGAATTGTTTCCTACGTATTGAGTTTTGTCGGTTTCACCGAACTGGTGAATATGTTCTATCCGATTGTCGGTTACCTAGGGTTCTTCCTGGTAGCGGCGCTGATCTGGACAGACATCAAAAAGCCGGGCAAACCCGCATTCGTGAAAAACAGCCTGAACAGCAATTGAATGAAAGCCGCCAAAGCATGCTGCACCCGCTTTGGCGGCTTTTCATGTTATGGTTTTAGTAGCATTTCAGGAAGGAGCCATGTTATGGATGCGTTTATCAAAACAGCGGAACAGCAAAAACTGATCGAGGGCATCCGTGCGCTGGGCCCTTCCTTTCAACAGCGGGAGCCGGCGCTCGATGCGGCGGGTTCGTTTCCATTTCGCAACATTGAAGAGTTGAAGAAATTGGACTACCATACGCTGACGCTCCCTAAGGAATACGGCGGCCAAGGATTCGGGCTTTATGAATACATATTGGCCCAAGAAGCCATCTCGGAAGCCTCGGGCCCGACCGGCCTGTCAATCGGGTGGCATACCGGCATCGTACTGGAGTTTGCTGAAAATCGCCATTGGCATGCCCATTCAGCGGAGTGGCTGATGAAAGAAATCCGCAACGGTGCATTGGTCAATACGGCGGCAACCGAAAGCAACGCCGGGAGCCCGACGCGAGGCGCACTTCCCCGGACCACAGCCGTGCCGGAAGGCGGCGACCTGATCATCACTGGCGAAAAAACGTATGTCTCTATGGCACCGGCTCTGGATTTTTTCTTTGTAACGGCCAGCAGCGCCAAAGATGAAGTGATTACTGTCATCATCCCGCGCGATGCGGCCGGCGTCACGATCCTTGAATCTTGGGACAGCGTGTCCATGAGAGGAACTGCCAGCCAGACCTTGCGCCTCGAAGGGGTCCGGATTCCTGCTTCGTACGTATTGAAAACGGCCCATGCCGCAGTACCAGCAAAAGGCTGGCTGCTCCACATCCCTGCTTGCTATATCGGGATCGCGGCAGCGGCACGGGCCTATGCCCTTGAATTTGCCGTTTCGTATGCCCCTGCATCTTTAAGGAAGCCCATTGCTGAGACGCCGAGCATCCGGCAGGCCATCGGCGAAATGGAGCTGGAGCTCGAAACGGCCCGCCATATGCTGTACGGCACTGTTGAGCGCTATGAAAACGCTGCGGACAAATCCGCGCTGCAAGGAGCGCTGGATGCCACGAAAATCGCCGTCACCCAAGCGGCCTTGTCTATCGTCGACCAAGCCATGAAAATCGTCGGTTCCCGCGCATTGTCAGAAGCCAACCCGATGCATCGCCATTACCTGAATGTGCGGGCAGGGCTCTACAATCCGCCGATGGAAGACATGGTAAAGGCCCGGCTCGCACAGCAGGCCATTGAATCTTGCCAGAAAAAGGAGTGAAGCAAATGCCTGTCCACGTTTACCTCAATGACCGGCTGATAGAAGCCGTCCATTTTTCAGAAGAACAAACCGCCGAACCGAAGCGCCAAAAGATCGTCCTCGATTTCAAAGTGACAAGTGAAGATTACCATGATGTGGCCGTTCTGTTGTACGAGATGGAATTCCATGTCCGTGTGCCCGAGAAAAATCTTGATTTCCAGGCGGCCATCACCAATTATTCCACTTCAGTGACAAATCTTTACCTCGGCAATGAAGTCGCCGACTATCATCTGGAATTGACCGAAAAAGATGAAGCGGCACGCCAGTAGCCTTTCCTTAATAAAAACTTAGATAGAACAAAACGAGGGTCCGACAGCAGCCGGACCCTCGTTTCATTTCCGCTTGAAGCGGCTTCTGCTCCGCCTTCCCCTTAGCCTTTGCAGCAAGCTCTGCACTTGGCGCTCTTTTGCTGCCGCGGTTTCCGCATCAAGGGAAATCGATGTGATTTCTTCGTCCTCAAGCACAATATCGAACCAGGAATTCACTTTGCTTCCCGGCGGGAGGCGATCTGCCGGGAAAATGATTTCCCGCTGCTCCTCTTCGATCAGAATGACCGCCTGCCGGCCATCTTCAATCCGGTCCAGTATCCCTTTCATCCCATTCACTCCCCTATGCATGCCAGCCCTTGTTCATTGATGGCGTCGATTGTTCCTTGCCCGATTCCCTTGATCTCATCGAGTTCGTCAAGCGATTCAAACGGCCGGGCCGCAATGATGTCTTCCGCAAATGCCGGGCCGATTCCGTCAATCTCCTGCAGCTCGGCTGACGAGGCAATGTTGATATCGATGCAGCGGTTTTTCCCTTCAACAGGAACCCCTTTTTGTTTCTCCACGATTTTATAAGAGGTTCCATCAGTTTCCACACGGATTGTGCCATTCACATCGGTGCCGTATACTTCTGCACCGGCATTCTCGACAGCGGCTAAGACTTCCGCATGCGGATGGCCATATGAATTATCAAGCCCGGCGCTGTAGATCGCCACTTCCGGCGAGACGGCCTTCAAAAAGGCGTTGCTTGTGGATGTGTTCGAACCGTGGTGCCCCAAATGGAGGATTTCCGCATCCAGATCTGCGCCTCTGCCGATCATCTCCTGTTCTTCTTTCACTCCCGCATCCCCGGTCATGATGAATCGGACGTTCCCATACGCAAGTTTCAGCGAAATGGATTCTTCGTTCGCCTGGCCAGTCACCTCTTCGGGATGGAGCACTTCGATTTCCATTTTCCCGACGTCAAACGTTTCTCCGGCCCTCGGTTCATAGTAATCCACTTCGTTTGCTTCAATCGCTTCGAGCGCACGGATGAAAACGTCCGACGTACTGGCGTTTCCAGACATCCATACTTCGCCGGTTTCGAATTGTTCCAGCACTTGGTCAAGCTGGCCGATATGGTCGGCATCCGGATGGGTGCCGACAACAATATCAAGTTTCTCCACGCCTTGCGCTTCCAGGTATTGAACGGTCTCTTCACCATTCCAGTTTCCCGTATCAATCAGCACCGTATAGCCATCAAATTCAAAGAGCGTCGCATCCCCTTGGCCAACGTCGATAAAGTGGGCAACAAGCCCGTCTCCGCTTTTTCCGCCAGCAGCCGGTCCGCCGGTTTCCGCCCCTTCATTTCCGCTCTTCGGCGCCGTTCCCGGCTGGTTCAAACAGCCTGCTAAAAGCAACAGCAGCAATAAATAAATTCCTTTCAACCTTGTTTTTTTCACATTCCCTCTCCTCTTTCCTTACTGAATTTTACCATATTGGGCGCCAGGCATTCTTCTTCGAACCTGATTTATGGTAGAATGAAAAAAACATCCGTTGGAAAAGGAGGGCGTCAGCTTGGAGGACTTGTTGAAATTGATGTTGGCTGAACTGCGGGATTTCCGTGAAGAAACTAACGGCAAATTGGAAAAGCTGGAAGCCGGGCAAAAAGAGCTGAAAGACTTGCTGCGGCACAACAGCGCATTGACAATGGAAAACCTGACCGATATCCGGCAAGATGTACGGGCGAAAAACCGGGATGTGGAAGCTGACGTCAACCTCCTCTTCAAAGAACTTGAAGCGGTAAAAAGGCAGACCAATAAGATGGACCATCTATTCCGCGTTTGAAGGAATGGAAAAAGGGGCTGTCTAAAAAGCTCCAAACTAAAGACCGGAGGAGAAAAAGCAATGCTTTTTCTCCTCCGGCCTTTTCTATTTGCTATAGGTGGCTGCTGGAAATGGAGGCGGCCAACTTGTTTGCGACGAAGCAGCGAAGCGATGCAGAGACAGGAGCACTGGTTTTACCAGCGAGCCCGCGGAAAGCGTCCGCCGCAATGGACAGCGGCCTTTTTAGACAGCCTCTCTCGTGTATTATGAAGACATGTAATCTCCGCCGTTGATGTGCAAAAACTGCCCGGTCATATAGGAGTTTTGCGGATCGGCCAAAAAGACGTACGCTTTTGCAAGTTCGTAGGGCTGTCCCGGACGCCCGGCCGGAACATCCTGGCCGAAGTCTTCAGCGACCTTTTCATTCAATCCGCCGAATGTCTTCGTGATGAGGGGTGTCCAGATGGGCCCCGGCGCAATGCCGTTCACTGCAATTTCCTCGCGGACAAGGCGCCGCGCGAGCGAACGCGTCATGGAGACCATGGCTCCGTTCGCTCCCGCATAGTCGATCAAATCGGAATGGCCACGGTACGCATTGATGGACGCTGTGTTGATAATGCGGGCGCCCCTCTTCAAATGCGGAAGCGCTGCACGCGTGAGGTAGAGCATGGCAAACGCCTTGATTTCAAACGTCTTCAACATGTTCTCATCTTTGATATCGAGCGGCGATGTTTCAGGGTATTGATAGCCTGCATTATTGACCAGAATATCGATCTGCCCGAACGAATCGAGCGCAAAACGGACCAGTTTTTCGCAATTCTCCGATTTCCCCAAGTCACCGCTAAGCGCTTTCGCTTCGCCGCCATATTTTTCAATAAGGTTCAAGGTTTTTTCAGTCGCTTCTTCATCCCCCAAATAGCCAATGACGACTTTCGCCCCTTCTTTTGCATAAGCGATGGCAACAGCCTGCCCGATTCCGCTATTGCCGCCTGTCACAATCGCCACTTTCCCTTCAAGAGCGCCGCTCGCTTTATAATCCTTCAAATCCGTATTGTCAAAGTCCAAATCTGCCATGCTTTATCTCCTTCCCTTACGTATAATGGTTTGTAAGTTCCTCCAGGTTCCAGACATGGTCTGAATATTGCTGGATGGTACGGTCGCTTGAGAAGATGCCCGACTGTGCAATATTGACAGCACTTATTCCCAGCCAGGCCGACGGCTCTTCATAAACTGACAGCAGCCGTTCATGGGCTTTTCGGTAAGGCTGGAGGTCTTTCAAGACAAAAAACGGATCGTTTTCATCGACCAATTGCTTTTTGATATAAGAGACGTTGCCCTCCCCGCCTGACAGCTCACCGTTTAGCAATTGGGACATCAAAAGCTGCAATTCCGGGTCATGGGCCAGCGTATCATTTGTAAAATAATTTTTTTCCTTTTCAAATTGCATCACTTGCTTGGCGCTCAGCCCGAAGATAAATGCATTGTCTTCGCCGACCTGCTCGACGATTTCGACATTTGCTCCGTCGTAAGTGCCGATGGTGACAGCCCCGTTCATCATGAATTTCATGTTGCCCGTACCGGACGCTTCTTTCGATGCGGTGGAAATCTGTTCGCTGACATCAGATGCCGGAAAAATCCTTTCCGCTTTGCTCACGCTGTAATCTTCGATGAATAAAATACGAAGATGGTTTTTTGCCAGCGGGTCGTTGTTCACTTTATCAGCCATGGCATTAATAAGCTTCAGGACTTGTTTCGCAAAATGATAGCTGGGCGCTGCCTTCCCTCCGAATATGAACGTCCGCGGATGAGGGCGGAAATTCCGATCGGAATGGAGATGGTTGAAAAGCAGCTGGATATGAAGAATGTTCATCAACTGCCGCTTATAGCCATGAACCCGTTTGATGTGCGCGTCAAAAACCGATTCCGGGTCGATCACGGCGCCATGCTGTTTGCGGATCCATTCCGCCAGCTGCCGTTTTTTCAGGAGCTTCACCGATTGCAGATCCTGCAGGAAAGAAGGATCGCCGGCAAAAGGGTTCAGACCGTGCAATTTTATCGGCTCCCGGATCCATTCATCGCCGATGGCGGATGAAATCAACCCGGTAAGTTCGGGATTCGCTTTCACCAGCCAGCGCCGATGGGCGATGCCATTCGTAATGTTATGGAATTTATGAGGAAAATAGTCGTTCAGTTCTTTCATTTCGCGCATTTTCAATATATCGGTATGGAGCCGGGCGACACCGTTCACTTTATAGCTTCCGACCACTGCCAGGGTGGCCATGTGCACAGCTCCCCCTTCAATGATGGACAGTTTCTTGCGAGCAGCTTCATCAAGATCCTGCTCCAGGACCTTTTCACGAAAGCGGCGGTCGATTTCCTGAATGATCATATAAATGCGCGGAAGCAGCGCTTCAAGCAGAGCACTGTCCCATCGCTCCATGGCTTCCTGCAGGATGGTGTGGTTCGTATAGGAAATCGTATGTGTGGTGATCTCCCAAGCTTCTTCCCATACCATTCCCTGCTCATCCATCAGCAGCCGCATCAATTCCGGGATGGCAAGAGCGGGGTGTGTGTCGTTGATTTGGATCGCTACATGCTTTGGCAACTCCGAAAGCGGGTAATCCCGTTCCTGGAGAATCGTCTGGAGCGATGAACTGCATAGAAAATACTGCTGCCGCAAGCGCAGGACTTTCCCGGCTTGCTGGGAATCATCGGGGTACAAGCGGTCGGAGATCTCAGACACTGCCTGCTGGTAGAAATCCTGTTCCATGCCTTCCGGAAGCGGATAGGAGGCCGACTCCGCCTGCCAAAGCCTCAGCGTATTGACCGTTTTTCCGCCAGCTCCGACAACCGGCATATCATAAGGGACTGCTTTGACCCATACCGCATTCCGCAGAACGGGTTTCAGCCGGTTGTCCTGCACTTCGAGGTGCACGTTTCCGTAAAACGGAATATTTTTTGCCAACTCTTCCTGCCGCATCCCCCAGTCTTCTTTTTCATCGATCCAGTGCGTCGGCGTTTCTCCCTGGTAGCCATCTTTGATGACCTGGGTGAACAAACCGCCTTTGTACCGGATGCCGTAGCCGTGGCCGGGCAAGCCCAGCGATGCCAAGGAGTCCATGAAGCAGGCAGCCAGCCGTCCGAGGCCGCCATTGCCAAGGCCGGGCTCCAATTCCTGTTCCTCGATTTCCGCTAAACTGAAGCCCATTTCCTCCAACCCATCCGAGACAAGGGAATGGACAGACAAATTCATCAAGTTCTGTCCTAGAATGCGTCCAGTCAGAAATTCAATCGAGAAATAATAAAGCTGTTTGTGCGCCTCTTCCCGCTGCACCCGTTTGTTCGCTTGCCAGTCGTCGTTGATCCATTCTTTCACCATTTCACTTAGGACCGAATAGGCGGCATGGAGCGATTCTCTTTCTTCCCGTTGTTCCAAGCGCATCATGAAGTCCTTTTTGAACCGCTCTTTTGTCTCGAACATCCGCCATCCTCACCTTTCAGCGATTTTCTTGTAGACCTCCGCATATTTCTCAGCTGAACGCGGCCACGAATAATCGCCCTGCATGCAGTTTTGTTTGATTGTTTCCCAGTGGCTTTCTTGCTGATACAGCGATAGCGCGCGCCCTAAAGCATCTTCAAAAGTCTGTTGATTTGAAAAATCGCTTAAAAATCCATTGCCTGAGCGAAGGACTGGATCATATTCGATGATGGTGTCTTTCAAGCCGCCGGTTTTATTGGCTACAGGAATGGTGCCGTAGCGCATCGAGATGAGCTGGCTTAATCCGCAGGGCTCGAACAGCGACGGCATCAGGAAAATATCCGCGCCTGCATAAAGCAGATGGGCCAAATCTTCGTTAAACCCGATATGGACCTTCACTTTTTCCGGGAAGCTTTTTGAAAGGTCTTTAAAAAATTCTTCGTAATGCTCCCGCCCCGAACCGAGCAGCAAAAATTGCACATCTTCTGACTGCAGCAGATTCGGCAAAAGCTCTTGCAGCACATCGACCCCTTTCTGGTCGGTCAGCCTGGACACCATTGTCAGCAACGGAATATCTCCGCGTTCCGGCAGCCCGAATTTCTTCTGGAGCGCCCGTTTGTTCACCGCTTTTCGTTCAAGCGTAGTCTGGTCGTATTCCATTTCGATGACCAAGTCGGTTGCCGGATTGTAGAATTCCGTGTCCAGCCCGTTCAAAATACCGATCAGCCCTTCTCCTTTTTCCTGCAGGAGCGTCTCCAGCCCTTCCCCGTATTGCGCCGTCAAAATTTCATCCCTATATGCCGGACTGACGGTCGTCACTTGGTCTACATAGAGGATGCCGGTCTTCAGGTGGTTGAAATGCCCTTTCCAGCTGACGACCCCATCGTCATAATAGGACTCGTCCATTTCAAAATCTTCGATAAAGACGTCCTTCGGAAAGTTCCCCTGGAACTGCAGGTTATGGATGGTCAGTACAGTCTTCGTATGCTCCTGCAAAGCTGCATAGCGGCTATCTTCTTTGAGCAGGAAGGGAATGATTGCTGTATGCCAATCATGGGCGTGCAGAATATCCACTTGCTGTTCTTGCGCTGCTGCAACAGACAACACGGCGCGGCTCAAAAATCCGAAGCGTGTATGGTCGTCCGGCTCGCCGTAAATTTTCCCCCTTGAAAACAAGGCTTCATTTTCAACGAATAGATATTCAGCCCCTTCAAGGACCAGGCTGTAGGTTTTGCACCGCTGCATTCCGCCATTGAAAGGCACATCCAGCTCTTTTTCTTCTGTAAGCTGCGCAACGTATTCCGGCGGGATTGTGTCATACTTCGGCAGAACGACTTTCACTTCGTGCCCGAGTTTCACCAGGGCTTTCGGAAGTGAACCCATGACGTCTGCCAGCCCTCCTGCTTTTATAAACGGTACGCATTCTGCCGCTGCCATGATGATGTTCATCTATAATCCTCCTTCGAAACACTTTCCCCTTTGCGGAGCACAATCGGTTTTTCCGCAGTTCCGCGGAGAACAACGCCGGCGCCAATATGGACGCCCTTGTCGGCAATGACATAAGCCAAATCGCACCCTTCTTCAATTGTGCATTTTTGCATGATGATGCAATGATCCAGCTTTACGTCTTTTTTGATTGTCACGGCTCTGCTGATGATGCTTTCCTGCACAGTCCCTTTAATCGTACAGCCGTTTGCCACCAATGCCCGTTTAACGGAAGATCCCACCATATAACGGGTAGGCGGTTCGTCCTTCACCTTTGTATAGATCGGGCGGCCCTGCAGGAATAGCCGCTCCCGCTTTTCTTTATCCAAGAGCGCCATCGATTCATTAAAATAACTTTGGATGGAATCAATAATGGCAAAATACCCTGTATATTCGTATGTACCGAACACATACGAATTCTTTTTGCGCTTCACGCAGTCTTCGATGCTGAATATCTGCTTGTCACGGTACGTATGCAGCAAATCGATCAGAAGTTCCTTCTTTAAGATATAGCTTTTCAAGGAAGTCTCTCCGCTCACCGCTTCTGTGATATCTGCCCCTGAACGGATATGGGATTCCAGCATATCTTCGAAGTCCAGCTGGCACACCGTGAAACAATTGGTGATAACGACATATTCCTGGCGGCTCCGTTCGAAGAAATTCATGTGTTCCGCCAATGCCGGAAACGCGCCGACACTCATCTGGCCGATGTCTTTGGATGAGACAGGCAGGAAAAACAGCCCATCCCGCCTGCGGTCAAGATCCCAGCTTTTCCCTCTGCCGATATGGTCCATCAGGGAAACGAACGGGTAGGACGGGAACACCCCGACAGAATTGATCGAGGAGTTCACGACGTTCGATAGAACAAAATCGATCAGCCGGTAGCGTCCGGCAAACGGAATGGAAGCGGCAGAGCGGTATAGCGTCAAATCTTCCAGCTCTGGCAATTTTACAGTTGCATCGACTACGGCAACTAATTTCATACTTGTGCACGCCCTTTCCATTCATCTATGATGTCTTGTGTCAGGAGAATGATCTCGCCGCCCGGCACTCCGATTTCGAAGTTTTCCGGTATGATAAGATCCGGCGGAACAATGGTCCGGGTCAGCTTCGCCCCTCGGCCAACCACCACGCAATTCATGACGACACATTCATAAAGCGCCGCCCCTTCTTGGACGTTCACTTCCTGGAAAATGATCGATTTCTCCACTTTCCCTTCAATGAGGCAGCCTTCATTGACGAAGACCTCTTTCAGTTCGCCTGTTTCTGTGACCACTTGCGGCGGCAGCTGCCGGTTCGCTGAAAAAATCCGCCAGCCCGGATCGTGCAAGTTCAGCCCTGATTCCGTGTTCAACAAATCCATATTCGCTTCCCATAAACTTTCTACAGTCCCGACGTCTTTCCAATATCCCTTATAAGGATAGGCGACCAATTTTTCGCCTTCCCCGAGCATGAGCGGGATGATGTCCTTGCCGAAGTCATGGGAAGAGTCTTCGTTTTTATTGTCCAGCTCCAGGTATTTTTTCAGTTTCTGCCAATTGAAGATGTAGACGCCCATTGAAGCCAGATTGCTTTGCGGCTCTTTCGGCTTTTCAACGAATTCCGTCACTTCCATGTTTTCGTCAGTGTTCATGATGCCGAACCGGCTGGCTTCTTCCCACGGCACTTCAATGACGGAAATGGTGGCATCCGCTCCATTCGCTTTATGGAATTCCAGCATTTTTTGGTAATCCATTTTGTAGATATGGTCACCTGATAGAATGAGGACGAATTCCGGATCCTGTTCCAATAAATAAGCTAAATTCTGGTAAATCGCATTGGCCGTGCCGTTATACCATTTGATTCCATCCATTTCTGCGTAAGGCGTGAGAATCGTCACCCCGCCGTTCCTCCTGTCAAGATCCCAAGGGGTGCCGAGCCCGATATACCGGTGCAGCATATGCGGCTGGTATTGAGTAAGCACACCGACCGTCCGGATTTCAGAGTTAACGCAATTTGATAATGGGAAATCGATGATCCGATATTTACCGCCGAACGGTATCGCCGGTTTGGCAATATTGTAAGTCAGCGATTTCAGCCGGCTCCCCTGGCCTCCCGCTAACAGCATAGCCACTACTTTTCTATTCATGCCCGTCACTCCCGTCTCTTTTTTGTTTCCAGATGCTGATCGTATAAGCCGGCAAATCGATTTCAACGGAATAGTCCTGCCCGTCGAGCGGAGCTTGCCTTGCTTTTTTGATGGTTCCGCCTTCTTTTTCTGTCCCGCCATAAATAGACGCATTGCTTGTGAACATTTGCCGGTACGCCGCATTTCTCGGAACGCCCACTCCAAAAGCGCCATAATGGGCATCGGAAAAATTACAAATGATGATGCATTCATCTTTCGGCAGCTTCCCCCTTCGGATAAACGCTATCACGGATTGTTCATGGTTATGCGGGTCCAGCCACAGGAAGCCTTCCCGGTCGTCATCGAGCTCATACAGAGCCTTCTCGTTTCGGTACAGCGAGAGCAGGTCTTTCGTAAACAAAGCTGTTTCCCTATGGACCCTGTAATCGAATAAGAACCAATCCAGTTCCGGCTGGAATTTCCATTCCTCGGCATGGCCGAATTCCTGGCCCATAAAAATCAATTTTTTCCCGGGGTGAACAGCCCAGAATCCCAGCAGAAGCCGAAGCTGCCGGAATTTCTCTTCCTGGCTCCCCGGCAGCCGATTGAGCAGGGATTGCTGCCCGTCCACCACTTGATCATGGGAGAAAACCGAAATATACTTTTCTTCGTAATAATACGTCAATGCAAAACTCAGCTTGTCGTGGACATCCGGACGTGCTGAAGGGGGTGTTTCGAAATAGCCGAGCGTATCGTGCATCCATCCAAAATTCCATTTGTAGTGGAATCCGATCCCGTCTTCTTCCACTGCAGCTGTCACTTTCGGATAATGCCAGGCATCCTCGGCAATCAGGATCGCAGACGGAAAATGCTGGCGCAGCGATGTGGTCAGCCCTTGCAAGAACGCCTTTCCTTCGGGATTATGGACTCGTGCATCGTCGTTCGGAATATACAGCAATTTCATCAAGGCATCCATCCGAAAACCATCAAATTTGAATTCCTCCAGCCAGTAATGGGCGCTCGACAACAAAAAACTTGCCACTTCCCCCCGTCTGACATCGAAATTCAGCGTTCCCCATTCAGGGTTGATCCCTCTGCCTTCCCGTGAATCTTCGTATAATGGCTGGCCATTGAACAAAGCAAGGGCATGCAGATCCTGGCAAAAATGGCCCGGCACCCAGTCCAGGAAAAGCCCAAGACCGCTTTCTGCACATTTTCCGATGAAATATTTCAAATCATCACTTGTGCCGTAGCGGCTCGTCGGCGCAAAATATCCGGTTGTCTGGTAGCCCCATGATTCATCCAGCGGATGTTCAGTGAGCGGCAGCACTTCGATATGGGTGAACCCTTGTTTCTTCACATAAGGAATCAGCAATTCAGCAAGCTCCCGATACGTCAGAAAATCGCCGTTTTTCTTTCTTTTCCACGTACCGATATGCAGTTCATAGATCGCCATCGGCTTTTCGGCATGCTGCGCTGAATGGTTGCGCTTGAACTGCAGAGCGCCGGCTGTCCAGCGATGGGCTGAAACGGGCGCTACCACAGAGCGGTTTGCCGGCCGCTTTTCTCCGGCTCTTGCGTAAGGGTCCGATTTTCTGAGCAGCTCCCCTGCCGCCGTCTCGATTTCATAGACATACACGGAACCTGTCCGGTCTCCCGGAATGCTGCATTGCCAGATTGAATCGTCATCCGGATGCCGCTCCATCCGGTACCGTTCTTCCCCGGTATTTTGCGGATGCCAGCACAGCACCGAAACTTCTGCAGCTTCCGGCACCCATACGGAAAAGGCAGTTTCTTCCGGAAACGGATGGGCACCAAAATACAGATACGCATCCGCCATCCGGCCTTGATGAAATTCAGCGATTTTGTCGGAAGTCAGTTCCAGCTTCTTGTTGCCCAATCAAGCACCTCCAAAAGTACTGGCATTTATTATCATTAGTAATTACTATTATTCCACACTATTCATAAAAAACCCTTGAAAAAATCGGAATAATAAAAAAATAATGAATTTATGGCAATCCTTTCACATCTCTTTCCGGGCGTTCGCAATATTTACACATAAACCTCCGTTCAGGTACTTGTCCGCAGCCCGTGAATCCTCTACGCTTAAGGCAAACGTGTTTAAAACAGAAAGGATTTGTGCACCTTGAGAAAAACATTCAGGATTCTGCCGCTTGCGATTCTCGCTTTATTGCTTTCCGGCTGCAACAGCGGCATTGAAGATCCCTTGAATTGGGAGATAGAAGATTTCACTTTTACGAACCAGGATAACGAAGAGGTCGGATTGGCCGACCTCAAAGGCGAAGTTTGGCTTGCGGATTTCGTTTTCACCAATTGCACGACTGTCTGCTTGACGATGACTCCGAATATGGTGGACCTGCAGAAGCAGTTCAAGGACGAAGGGATGGACGTCCGGATTGTTTCGTTCAGTGTCGATCCTACAGTCGACAAACCTGAAGTGCTGAAGTCCTATGCGGAAAACTACGGAGCTGACCTCGCTTCCTGGGATCTATTGACAGGGTATGCGCCTGAGTTCCTTGACCGTTTTGCCATGGACAATTTCCGGACTGTCGCCCGCAAGCCTGAAGATTCGGATCAAGTGCTCCACGGGACAGGTTTTTATCTCGTGGATAAAAATGGCGTGATCATGAAAACCTATGATGGCGTCAACCCGCCGGTCGAGGATATCATCTCTGATGCGAAGATCCTTCTGGCGGAGGAATAGGCGATGAACAGGAAAAAATTATGGGTGTTGGCTGCCGTATTAGGAGCTGCTGCACTGATTGCACTTCTGTTGATGCCAAGGGAAAACGTTCCTTCCCCGGATTCCAGGGTCATTCTGGAGCATACCCACCGCGCTTATATTGCGCCTTCCTGTTTTGAAGTGTCGGATGCGACCAACTTCATCGAAGACGGGACATTGAAGGGAGCGGAAGAGATCGGCTACCCGCCCATCAACGAATGCACGGAAAAAGCTTTCGAAGGCAATAACGACAGTTTTGCAGTGGACTTTTTGAAAGAACTCGGCTTTATCCAAAAGGAATCGATAGACTGGTAAAAACCAAAGCAGGCAGCGGATTTTCGCTGCCTGCTTTTTTATTTGCCAATCAGTTTTACACAAACCGGTGCTTTGGTTGCCACCGGTTCTCCGTGGGGTTCCGGCATTCCACCGGACGCCAGCTTCAGCACATGGAGGGAATCGGACCGCTCATTGGCTGCAACAAGCCATTCGCCGCCCGGAATCAGCGTGAAATGGCGCGGCCCGGCGCCCCCTGAGGCTGCGAAGCCGAGGAGATCCAACTTGCCGCCGTTGCCGATTGAAAAGGCGGCGATGCTGTCATGGCCCCGGTTGGAAGCATATAAAAAACGGCCGTCTTCCGATACAGCCACTTCAGCACTTGTATTTTCCCCCGGCCACTCCTCCGGAAGAAGGGAAACTGTTTGCAAAGCTACCATCGAAGCCCCCTCGCCCAAAGAGTATACCGTTACGGAAGAGTTCAACTCCTGCAATACGTAAATGATTTTTTCAACGGGATGGAAGGCGGCATGGCGCGGTCCGCTGCCCGGACTGCATGGAACTTCGCGCTGCAGCGACAGCTTGCCCGTCGAATCATCCAGCCGGTAGATATAAAGCGTGTCTGTCCCAAGATCCGGCACTACGAAAAACGGGGTCCCGGGAATTTGGGAGACGGAATGCGGATGGGCAGCATCTTGCCTGTCCCTATTTGGACCGGTTCCTTCATGGCGGACGGAATCGGCCAGTCCTCCGATTTCTCCCTCCGGCGATAGTGGATAGACATTAACGTTGCCGCCGGAATAATTGACTGCAAGCAGCCAGCTCCCCGATTCAGCTATGGTGACGTGAGCCGGATGATCGCCGTTTGAAGGCTGCCGGTTGATTTCCACAAACTCGCCATCGGCCGGATTGCACAGGCAGGCAACCAGTTCGCCGTTTCCGGTTTCGCTCGCCGCTGCAAAACTCGAACCATTCGGATGGATTGCCAGGAAAGAAGGCCGATCGACCCCTGCCATCCCTTCCCCTTCGGTTAGCTTCCCTGCAGCAGAATCGAAACGCCATAGCTTGATCCCTTTTTCTTCTGGCCCTGAATAGGAGCCTGTCAGCAAGTAATGCATGCACTTCCTCCTTTTCTGAATATCGGTGCTGGCTTTTCATCAATGAAAACTTATTATTTTAGAATATTCCATCTTTCACCAGTATACGTGAAGGATGGATCGCTTTCAATTTCCGTCCGGCATGTTTTAAGTTAGGTGCTTGCCTTGTCATCGACTATAATAGTAGCAGGGATGAAATTCCGGTCCCAACGATGCATATGAACCTGAAGGAAACACGCGCCTTTTTGTTTTCCAGGCCATCCAAGTGGATTTTTCGTAAAGTATAGGAGGAAAAAAAGTGGGGCTTACAAGAGACTTTTTTATCGCTTTGTCAAAGAATCAAGTATTGAACAGCGGTGCAAAGAAATGGGGCTTGAAACTCGGAGCCAGTAAAATGGTAGCCGGGACGGACATCGACAGCATGATGAAGTCCGTAAAAGAACTGAACGCCGAAGGCATCAGTGCAACAATCGACAATCTGGGGGAATTTGTTTACAGCCGCGAAGAAGCACTGGCAGCGAAAAACAATATCCTGGATACGCTTGAAGCCATCCAACAGCACGGGGTTTCCGCCCATATGTCTGTCAAACTTACACAGGTCGGCCTGGATGTAGACTTCGGTTTCTGCCTGGAAAACATGCAGGAAATCGTGGCAATGGCAGCCAATTACGCCATTTTCATCAACATTGACATGGAGGATTACAGCCATCTTCAGCAGACCCTGGATATCCTGGAAGCCCTTTTGAAAGAATACGATAATGTGGGAACCGTCATCCAGGCTTATTTATACCGCTCGGAAAAAGACATGGAAGCGCTGCGCGATGTAAGGCTCCGCCTCGTAAAAGGCGCATACAAGGAAATTCCGGACGTGTCGCTGCAAAGTGCAAGCGATATCGACAGCAATTACTTGAAGCTGATCAAGAACCGCCTGCAGCTTCCCGTATTCACTTCAATCGCCACTCATGACCACGTCATCATCAATGAAGTGAAGCGTTTTGTGAAAGAGAACGACATTCCGCTCAACCGCTTTGAGTTCCAGATGCTTTACGGCTTCCGCAGCGAAATGCAGAAGGAATTGGCGCGGGAAGGCTTTAACTTTACGACCTACGTCCCATTCGGCGAAGACTGGTACGGCTATTACATGCGCCGGCTGGCAGAACGCCCGCAGAACCTGAACCTGGCGCTGAAAAGCCTGGTTTCCAAATAATCCGCAAAAAAGCGCAACGGAATTGCTTCCGCTGCGCTTTTTTTATTTCAACTCGCGTACACTTAAAGGCACGAGGTCTTCATCGAGGCGGCTTCGGTAGCGTTCATATTGCGGCGGCAGCATCAATTGTTCGCCCAGTGCGCCAATCGTTTCGTCTGTCGCAAACCCCGGCGGGTCCGTCGCAATTTCAAATAGAAGGTCCCCATATTCCCGAAAATAGATGGCATTGAAATAGCTGCGGTCCTGTACAGGCGTAACCCCAAGTCCGTACGCTTCCACATGCCGCTTCCAATCCAGCTGGTCTTCATTGTCTTTTGCGCGCCAGGCAATGTGATGGACGGTCCCGACACCCATCTGCCCCATGCCAGCGGGTGATAGTCTTACGTCAACGATGTTGCCGATGTCCGCAGAGGACCGGAAGCGCATCAAACCGGCTTCTTCTCCCACTCGCTCAAATCCCAATACCGTCTCAAGGAGCTCCGATGTCTTTTCAGCATTGGCCGAGAACAACGTAGCGCCCCCGAATCCTTTGATCGCCGTTTCAGGTCCGGTTCCGCCAAAGGCCCAGTCATTCCTTTCGCCCTCTGCCCGTTCCACCAATTCAAGGCGAAGGCCATGGGGATCATCGAATTGCAAAGAAGCTTCGCCGAACCGTTCCGTTTTGGCGAAAGCAATTCCGAATGCAGCCAATCTCTTTTCCCAAAACGGCAGGGCGTTCACTGGGATGGCATACGCGGTGACACCGACCTGGCCATCGCCAATTCGTCCTTTGTAGGCATCGCCCCAAGGGAAAAATGTCATAATGGTCCCGGGTTCCCCGCTATGGTTTCCAAAATATAAATGGTATGTTCCCGGATCATCGAAGTTGATGGTCTTCTTTACCAGCCTTAACCCGAGGACTCCCGCATAAAAATCCACGTTTTCCTGCGGATCTCCAACAATTGCCGTAATGTGGTGAATGCCTTCTGTCTTTTTTGCCATGCATTACCCCTCCAATCATTTAGTCCGTCCGTTTCTGATCTTCTTTATCACTTTGAAGCTTTGCCAGCTCGGCCTGCTTCTCCCGTTCGATCTCTTTTTTCTGCTCTTTTTCTTCCGTTCTCCCCTGTCCGTCTGCTTCGATGACCGCTTCTTTCTCGCGCTCTTTTATTTCTTCTATTTTCTCCATTTCCTGTTGGTATTCCTCTTCTACATCCGAAGTCGCCGGTATGAACGGCTCATCGTTGTAATCCACCCTTTTGCCATAGCGCAGCATTTCGTAAATGATCATGCCGTTGTTCGGCTTTCCATTCGCCGTCTTCATCGGTACGATATCGAATAGCACATAATAAAAGGCGTAGAAGGTGAACCGGTTCCAAAACGTCTGGTATTCCTGGATGATGCCGTTGGCAAGGAGCGCATTGATGGTAAACGCCACGACGAGATTGCTAATGATCGGCCCCGCATAAACCGCCGTATAAGCGAACCGCCCTTTCCTTCTCAAGTCATCATAGGAATACCAGCTGTACAGATGGTAATACTTTCTTACATCGAACATGCCGATTTTAAAAATCCGTGGCCCCGAACCAATGGTCAGACGGGGGTTCTTGACGCCGAAAATGGCACTGACAATCAAATAGCCGGATTCCCGCAAGAACACGACAATCGGCAAAATCAAAAATGCGGAGATGACCAGCGATACCAAATCCGAAAGTCCAAACATGCTTTTCACTTCCCTGCTTTTAGCTTCAACTCTTTCAATACCCAACATTGCAGAAGTTGAATCTTACTCGAATTATCAAAAAAGTTTCTCGAAAAGCTTTATTTAGGCATATTGACCCTATCGTTCCGCCTATTCTCCCAGTTAAGATAGAACTACTATTCTGATTAGTTATTTTATTTCTAAAGGAAGTGTACAATGGCCAATTTAAAGAACCTCCATACATATAAAAAGCGCATGTTTGTATTCCTTTTCATGGCTCTCCTCCTGTTCGGGGTCACCATGGAACAATTGTCTGCTCCCACCGATGCTTCGGCTTCTAAAAAAACGGCAGGCTCCAGCGCATACGCGCCGCCTCCCAACATCGTCGAAATCGAGCAAAATGTCCGGGTTGAAAAAAACCTGGTCTACAGCGATTCAGCCAATAGCTTTTTGGACATCTACTATCCGGAAGAAATGGCCGGCACCCTCCCTGTTATTTTATGGATTCATGGCGGCGGGTATATCGGCGGGTCCAAAAACAGCCGGCAGGATTATGGCATGGCTTTGGCGAACGAAGGCTTTGTCGTGGCAAACATCGACTATGCACTCGCGCCGGAACAGCTTTACCCGGGTCCGGTCATCCAAGCCAATGACGCAATTGAATTCTTGCAGAAACATGCTAAAGCCTACGGCGGAGACATGTCCCGCCTCTTTATAGGCGGCGACTCCGCCGGCGCCCAGATTTCAAGCCAGTTGGCAGCGGTGATTTCCAACCCGGCACTCGCTGCTGCCATGGGCATCACTCCGGCGGCCGGCTTGGAAACGCTTCGCGGCGCCATGCTGTTCTGTGGGTTGTACAATATGGAGACCGTGCGGGCGACCGCGTATCCACGAATCGATCTGTTCCTGAATACGTACACCGGCATGGAGCGCTTTGAAGCGCATAGCCGGATCGGCGAACTCTCCACCGTCAATCACGTAACACCGGATTATCCGCCCGTCTTTATCTCATCGGGAGATGCCGACAGGTTGACCCCGCAGTCGGTCGAACTGGCAGACGTACTCGAATCGCAAGGTGTACCCGTTGACCGCGTGTTTTTCGACGGCTCGGACAAAGGGCTTGGCCATCAATATCAATTCACACTTAATACCGTTGACGCCCAGGAAACATTCGAAAAAACGGTGAGTTTCCTTTCTGCCCATATGGCGGCTCAATAAAGAAAGAAGCTTTTGCTCCGGGAGCAAAAGCTTCTTTTTGTGTCTTAATTATGGACAGCGGTTTCCTGTACCGGCCGTGCCGCTTTTTCTTTCCGTTTGGTCGGAACCATATTAAAGACGATGTTCAGTGCAATCGCCGTTACACTTCCTGCGACGATGCCATTGCTCGTCAGAATTTGCAGGCTTGCCGGCAACTGTGCGAAAAGTTCAGGGACAACGGTCACTCCGAGGCCTATTCCGACAGAACAAGCGATAATCATGGAATTTTCCTGTGATTCTGTAATGATCTTGCTAAGCATTTTGATGCCTTGGGAAATCACCATGCCGAACATGGCGATCATCGCCCCGCCCAGGACAGCCGGAGGAATGATCGTTGTAGCTGCTGCAATTTTCGGTACGAATCCTAAAGTGATCAGCATCAAGCCGGTGATCAAAATGATTTTTCTCGATTTCACGCCGGACATCTGGATCAAGCCGACGTTCTGTGAAAAAGTGGTGTATGGGAAGGAGTTGAAAATTCCGCCCAGGACGATGGCAAGGCCTTCTGCACGGTAGCCTTTCGCCAAATCTTTCTCGGATATCTTCTTCTCAGTGATATCGCTCAGCGCGAAATACGTGCCTGTCGATTCAACCAAGGAAACCAAGGCGACCAAGATCATCGTGATGATGGCCGACCATTCAAATGTCGGCGCTCCAAAGTAAAACGGCTCGACCATATGGAAGTAGGACGCTTCCCCGATTGCAGAAAAATCGACGACACCCATGATTGTCGCAGCTAGCGTCCCTGCTGCCAAACCGAGCAGGATGGAAATCGCCCGCATAAATCCGGTCGCAAATTTATAAACCAAAATGATGAACAGGAGCGTGCCGAACGATAACGCGATGTTGGTCAATGAACCGAAATCGCTGGCTCCTTGCCCGCCGCCCATATTATTGATGGCCACCGGAATCAGCGTAATTCCGATAATCGTGACCACTGAACCTGTGACAACCGGCGGAAAGAAGCGGACAAGGCTGCCGAAAAAGCCGCTGATCAGCACGACAAAGATACCCGATACCAAGATAGAGCCGTAAATGGCTGAAATTCCGTATTCAGCACCAATGGCGATCATCGGGCCGACAGCGGTAAATGTACAGCCGAGAACGACAGGAAGGCCGATGCCGAAAAAGCGGTTGTTGACAATTTGCAGGATGGTAGCGACGCCGCAAAGCATGATGTCGATGGCCACTAAATAAGTCAGTTGTTCTGAATTGAGCCCCAATGCTTCCCCGACAATCAGCGGGACAAGGACCGCTCCGGCATACATGGCTAGCAAATGCTGAAAGCCCAAGGCTGTTGCTGCTAATCCGTTCTTCATAATGCTTTTTCCTCCTCAAGAAATTCAACTTTCCCATTTGCCAGAGACGAGATGATGGCGAGCGATTCCACGCGCACGCCGCGGTTGCGGAGCATGGCGCCGCCTTCCTGGAAGCCTTTTTCAATGACGATGCCTACACCGCCCAGTGCTGCACCGGCTTGTTCCACAATATCGATGAGTCCAAGGGCCGCTTGGCCGTTTGCCAGAAAGTCATCAATGACCAGCACAACGTCAGTTTCATCAATAAAATCCCGGGAGACGGAGATATCGTTTGTTTCATTTTTTGTAAAGGAATGGACACTTGCTGTATATAACCGGTCGACCAGCGTCAGCGATTTGCGCTTACGGGCAAAAACTGCCGGCACGCCGAGGACGAGCCCGGTCATCATAGCAGGCGCAATACCGGATGATTCCAATGTCAAAATCTTTGTAATGCCTTCTCCGCTGAAGCGCGAAGCGAATTCTTCGCCGATCGCCTGCATCAGAACCGGATCGATCTGGTGATTCAAAAAACTATCGACCTTCAGGACCGAGTCAGATAATACTTTGCCGTCTGCCATTATTTTTTCTTGTAATTTTTCCATGCTGTCAGCACTCCTTTCGTCACGTCCCGGAGCATAGAAAAAAGCCCGGAAGACGTGCATCCATTCATACCATGAGCGGAGCAAGCCTTTCGAGCCGAAATTCGAAAGAGAACGACAAAGAAACGTGCCAACAGGCACTTCCCCATCATTTCATTGCTTCTCATAGTCAGTTTGTTTTCGGCAAACCGGTAGAAACTTGCAGGCCATATCCCCGCGATTATATGAGTAGATTGTATAGAATTGGTCTAATTATAGCATTTCAAAGGAGCAATTCAACCCGCAAAAAAATAAAAGAGAATTCCGATAACTGAAGGCGTTTTCATTGGAGAATCAGGTTGTCCCTTCGTCTGCGCTGTATAAATGCTTCTTCAATTCATCCCGGATTTCTTCTGGGATCTTCTCCGATTTTTGGGCCTGCAAGTCGTAATTGACATAGACGGCAATATTCCTGGCGCATAAGTTGCCGTTTTGATGAAGTTCCTCGTAAAGTTCGAGGCTGCTATTGCCGATCTTTTTGATCCAGACCTTGATTTCCACATCTTGTCCGAAATAGATCTGGCTGATGAACTCGAGTGTTGTTTTGACGATGACCATTTTCCATTTGGCGAAATCATGGTCGGGTGTAAACAGCGCAAACAACGGATTGCGGGCCGCTTCAAACCATACCGGCAGCGTCGTGTTATTGATGTGTCCGACGCCGTCCGTTTCGGACACCCTGGGCGATAAAACCGTTTCGTACATACCTCTCCCCCTCTATGCAATGTATACATTCAGTTTAGCATTTGCCGGCTCTGTTTGGACATTGCTTTTCAAGCTGAAACCCACTATATTTAGAGAGACGAAATATCTTGCAGACGAAAAGAGTGAAGTGCCATGATGGTTTGGGCCGCAGACATGAAAATGAAAATCATGTCTTTTAACCGCAATATCAAGTTGTTCATGCTGGCCAATGTGCTGATCCAGATTGGCCTGGGCGTTTTCATGGTCATGTACAACCTCTACATAAAAGAACTCGGCATGCCGGAGACGGTAAACGGCAAAGTCATTTCCATGACCGCCACCGCTTCCGCTCTCATGCTGATTCCTGCCGGCTTCCTAAGCGACCGCTTCGGCCGAAAATGGATTATTATCATCGGCGCGTCTTTGGGTGCCGCTACTCTTTTTTACCGGAGCTTTGCCGTTGCCGAAACGCCGCTTGTGGCAGCTGCTTTCCTGACCGGCTTGTTCATGGCATTTGTCCAGGTGTCGGGCATCCCGTTTCTTGCCGAACATTCCAAAGCATCAGAGCGCGTCCATATGTTCAGCGTCTATTTCGCCCTGATGACGCTCGCCAATGTCGCCGGCAGCTTGTTCGGCGGCCTTATCTCCGATGCTTTTCAGCTTTTGTTGGCGATGGAGGCGGCCCTGGCTATCCGCTGGTCGCTGTTGTTCGGCGCATTGCTGTTTACTCTGGCATTGCTTCCGCTGATCCGGCTCGACAGCCGGCCGCCCGCTGCCGAGGAAAAAGTGAACACGCGGATTGAGATTGATGCCACCGACGTCGGCCTGAAGAAAAATTTGATTGTCATTTTCCATTTTTCCTTCGCCAGCTTGCTGATCGGACTGGGTTCGGGGCTTGTTGTGCCTTACCTCAATCTTTACTTCGCCAACCGCTTTGATGCTTCGAACACCTATATCGGGCTCATTCTGGCCCTCGGATCCGCCATGACGGTAGTCGCTACCCTGATCGGGCCGCTCTTGGTCGCCAAGGTCGGCAAAGTGAAGGCCATGCTGCTATTCCAGCTCCTGTCGATTCCGTTCCTGGTACTGACCGCCTATACGACATCGCTCATGCTCGCCTCCCTCGGCTTTTTGCTGCGGCAGGCGCTGATGAATGCCGGCAATCCGATCCAAAGCGCCATCGCGATGGAAGTCGTCCATGATAAATACAAAGGGCTCGCCAACTCCGCGAACCAGATGGTCTTCAACATCGGCTGGGCGACCATGGGGCCGGCCGCCGCCGGGCTCGTCATCGCTTTCGGCTCCTACTGGGGCTATGCATACGCATTTACCATCACTTCGGTCCTTTATTTGATATCAGCCCTCTACTACTACTTTATCTTCGGCAAGCGCAAACTCGCCGAATAAAAAAGGATGACCCGCTTTGGGACATCCTTTTTCTAGCTTATTGAGAAAGATATAAAATACTTGCCTCTTAATCGATATTCCGCAAAACAGCTTCGTAAAACCCCTGTGCTCCTGCGCGCTATGCGCTCGTCGCAGGCGTCTCCGCTGTTTTGCTTCATATCTCAGATAGCTCTACTAAAACGGATAAAGTGACAAGTTTTTAAAGAGCGAAACCAGCGCCGGCGCGTCCACGGGCTGTGCGAAGCTATGAGACGAGTGTCCTTCTCGGCTCATGGCGAAAGCCATGCCCAAAGCGGCCGAAGCGAGGTGAAAAGTTCATTTTTTTATTAACTTATCTAAAGAAGGTTTCTCGACAGCCTGAAAAAAGGATGGCCCGGTGGGGCCATCCTTTTACTTATTTACGCTTTTTGCTTTTTTTAGTAACGCGGCCAAGCAGGAATGCTCCGGCAAAAATGCCGATTGCAGTATTTGTCCGTTTGTTGAAGACTTGTTTAGCCACAAGGTTCAAGTTCTGCGGGCGCTCAGCAAGGCGGCGCATGAAATAGCCGTACCAATCATCGCCGAATGGCACGTAAGTACAGAAGTTATAACCTTGGCCCGCCAAGTCCAATTGCATGTCTTTACGGAAGCCGTAAAGCATCTGGAACTCGAACTTCTCACGCGGGATGTTGTTCTCTTTTACGAATTCGATCACATGGTTGATGATGTTGTGATCATGTGTCGCAATCGATGTGAATTTCCCGTTCAGCAAATGGTACTCGATCAGCTTGATGAAGTTCGCATCGATCTCGTCCATTGTCTGGTAAGCGTATTCTGCCGGCTCTTTATATGCGCCTTTGACAATGCGCAGGCGGAGGTCTTTATGTTCTTGAATATCGTCCATTGCACGGTAGAAATACGCCTGGATGACCGTTCCAACATTGTCATATTCCTTGAGGAGTGTTTCCATCAAATCATATGAAGGCTGGACGTGTGCGTAATCTTCCATATCAATGTTGATATGCATATTGTATTTGCTTGCTGCATCAACGATTTCGCGGAGGTTCTCGTAGCAGAAATCATAGTCGATGTCCAAGCCGATTTGCGTTGGCTTCAAGGAAATATGGGCATCTACTCCGTTTTCATGGATGCTTTCAATCACTTCCAAAATGCTTTCTTTCGCTTTCAAAGCTTCTTCTTTTTCAAAAACGAACTCACCCAAGTTGTCGACTGTGCAGCTGATGCCATGCGCATTCAATTCCCGGATGCTTTTGATCGTTTCTTCGATATTTGTTCCCGCTACGACCGTTTGCGCCCCTAATTTAAGGCCGTATTTCTTAGCCGCACTGGTTAAAAATTGGTTTTTAGACAACCCGATAAACACATCTTTCAACATGGTTTTCCCTCCTGATACATTCCCACCATAATTACTTATACGAATCGCAGTGAAACAGACTTCTTTCTCCGGCCATACAAGCACGTCTTATTGTAATCCTTTTTTCTCAAACCTGCATCAAAAAAATACGCGCAGCTTCGGAGAAACATCGAAACCGGATTAAAAAAGCCTTCTCTCCTTAACGGAGGAAGGCTTGGCAACGGTCAATTATTGATGTACTTCTCGAAAACATCCCCGAAATCTTTCACATGGTATTGATTGCGGACAGAAGTCATCCAAGTAAATCCGAAATCTGTCAGCTGGGAATACTGGTCGGCCAACGCCACATCGTTCGGACGGGAATTCTGCAGCACGGTCACGGCTTTGTTCAAGCTCTCGTCAGCCATCGTGATCAAGATCTGGTTTTCATAAGTGAGTTCAGCAATACGCAAAAGCGATTTATACAGGTCTTTGAGCTTCTCAATCTGGTCTTTTTGCACATCGATCTTAAACGGCAGCTGGCCTATTTTAAATCCGATTTCAACATCCAAGTCGATTTTTCCGGCAGTTTCCATGATGACGTCTGAAATGGAATGCTGCGAATAAGGATAACGTTTGAGCGTCCGTTTTGAAGACATCGCACTTTCCCCGTCTACATGGATAAGCGCCAGGTTGGTGAAGCAGTACTCATCCGCTTTTGTCTTGATCAGAAAAAAGATTTTTTCCTGGTCTTCATGCATCACGTAATCGTCTGCATCTGTTTTGTCGTAGTCTTTCGGGTCGATGATTTTTCCGATATCCGATAAACCCAGAGCTTCTGAAGCCATTTTCTTGAACATATGTATCTTCTCCTTTTCATGGAAACTGCAGATTCCCTGCTCTTTCCAGTTTACCAAAAAATTTCTGGAAGCAACAAGAAAATCTGCAGCAGCCCTGATCTTTCCACTGCACTCAAAAAACAGGCATCGCCGCTCCGATGCCCGCTTTTCCAAAAGGCGTTTGGAAAAAGTTCAGTAAATCGCCCCTCTTCGCCGGTCCACCTGGTACGTAAATTCCACAGCCACTTCTTTCCCAGCCCCGAGGCGCACCTTGAATTCGATAGACTCGGCATCCTTCACTTCGTAATCGTGCGTAGATGACTGCATCTTCCAATTGGGTTCGTGGAACCGATGAACGATGTCAATGCGTATGTTTTCGCTTTTCCGGTTTGCGAGTTCGTAGACATAAGTGACGTATTCAAAGCCTTCCTGCTGTTCCCGCAGCATTTCGCGGCTGTCCGACTGGATGTCGAAAGCTTTGCCGATGACAAGGGAACATTGTTCATCCACCGATGTCTCGCGTACAGTATCTTCTCCAAAGAACTCCCATTCCCCGTCTGTGTCATGCCCGAAGATTTTGACGAGGCCTTTAGGAAGCGGCATGCCCAGCCCGTTTTCCGCGGTATTGGCGAAATGCACTTTGACAGCAGCCTGTCTGCTGGTCCGTTCCACTTCATATGTTTTTTTGGCTGATATCCCTTCAGCCGACAAAAAGCGGATCTGCTTTGATTGGCCGTTCTGCAAAGTGGCGGGTTCGCCAAGCCGGTACACATGATAATCCGAAAATGCATGTTCTTCAAATTGTGCGTCCCTTTTCATATTGTTCTGCGCTGAAAATTCCGCCATGGGAAAAAGAGGCGAAGACGGCCGATTGGCTTCCCCCGCGACCAGCTTGAGCTTGGCCCCGGAAAAGTCCGTGCCGGTGCGGTTGCTGATTTTCGCCCACCCTGTGAGGGCCATCTTTCCATCACGGACCTCCACTACATATACCGCTTTCCATTCCAGCCCTTGGGCAAGGTAAGCCACATGCACATCCTGGTCCAGTTCGGCCGGTGTGATTTTCCAGCTTAATGTCGGCTGCTTGTATAACTCTTCAGGCAACGGAGGCAAAATCAAATCGCCTGACGGGTCGACGAAGATGCGGCCCGTATCGAGGCATTCCATGGCAATACCACCCGTAGCATTCAACAAACGCATCTGCCGCTCTTCATCCAGTTCCGGATCTCGGACTGCCACCACTTGCCCGATATACTTGGAGAACAGCTGCTGATGATCGGCAAAATCAAAATCATAATTCTGTTCGAGCACCTGGATGCCGCTTACTGTCGCAGAGTCCGCTTCGATGGTGCGGGCAACATCAAGAAAATGGATTTCATCGGTGGCTTGGGGCGAAACGATGCGCCGTGTTTCTTTTACCAGTCCAAATCCATTTTGGTAGATTGTCAATCCGAGCGAGCTCCGGTCTTTTCTTTCCGATTGAAATTTCATCGACCCACGTCCTTTCATTGAATAAACCCTCAAAGAACCTGCGTTTCCGCTATTCTTACTTTTCTCCAGCCTCAAATAAGAGGGATCGCTCTAAATCTTGTACCGATTTTTCTCCCGTCAAAGCCAAGGTGATGTCGAGGTCGGCAATCATATTGCGCAGCACTTCTTTCACGCCCTGTTCGCCAGCAACCGCCAACCCATACATTGCCGGTCTGCCGATCAATACGGCTTGCGCCCCGAGCGCCATCGCTTTGATGACATCGGATCCACGGCGGATGCCGCTGTCCATCAGCACTGGAATCCGGCCATCTACCGCTTCGCATACAAGCGGCAATGCCTCCAAAGCACTGATCGAACCATCTACTTGCCGCCCGCCGTGGTTCGAGACGATGATGCCGTCCACGCCATGCTCAATCGCCAACCGGGCATCTTCTGGATGCAAGATCCCTTTCAGGAGAATCGGAAGCTCCGTGTGTGCCCGGAGAAACGCAAGATTTTCCCACGTCAGCCCGGCATTGCCGAAGATTTGGGTCCAATACATGATGGCAGCTTGCGGATCTTCCTGCGGCGACTTTTCCAACTTTGCACAAAAGGCCGGATCGCTTAAATAATTGCCGACGCCTTCACCGATAAGGAACGGCAGATAGACATTCTTCAAATCATATTCGCGCCATGCCATCATCGGCGTATCGAGCGTCACGACAATCGCGGAATGCCCGGATGCCTCTGCCCTTTTCAAGAAACTTGCGGTAATCTCTTCATCTTTGCTCCAGTATAACTGGAACCATCTCGGCGCTTCCCCCATGGCTGCAGCAATCTGCTCCATCGGCACAGACGAAGCAGAGCTTGTGATAAAAGGAACTCCAATGGCGGCACATGCTTTTGCCGTCGCGATTTCTCCGTCTTCATGAATGATAGACTGGACGCCGACTGGCGCAAGAAGCAGCGGGAATTCTTGTTTCACGCCAAAGAGCTCAATGCTCAAATCCCGCTCTTCGACATTCCTCAGCATCCGCGGCACAAGTTTCCAGCGGCCGAATGCCTGCAAGTTTGACGCAATGGTCCGTTCGCCTCCCGCACCTCCAGCCACATAATAATAAGGCCCATCTTCCAACACTTCACGCGCCCGGGCTTCCCACTCTTCAAATACTACCGGCAGCCGGTCAGCCGCCGGGTTAGGCATGGTTTGGTACACTTCAAATTGAACACGATTTCCGTAATTCCCCATTTCATCGTCTCCTAAGATTTTCAATTTTCCAACTATACATATTTTAACAGCAAGAGCGGAAATATATCTGTTTTTTCTGCTATTCCCCTCAATAAAACCAAAATTCTTTGCAATCGCTTTTTTCAGTCCGCCATATCCCCGACCCCTCCAATAGAAAACAGCGCATGCTTCTGCACAAAAGCTGTTCCGCAAGCGGATTCTATTCTAAACTGGTTTCAGGAGGCGATTGTAATGACGATGAAAATGTTTGCAAGCGATAATAATTCGGGTATCCATCCCGCTATCATGGAAGCGATTGCTGCGGCCAACTCAGGACATGCCCCGGCATACGGCAGCGATTCATTCACCGATGCGGCCATAGGGAGATTCAAGGAGCACTTTGGGGAGAACTGCAGCGTCCAGTTGGTCTTTAATGGCACCGGCGCCAACGTCATCGGCCTGAAGGCAATGGTCCGCTCCCACCAAGCCATCATCTGTACGGACGGCGCCCATATCCATTCGGATGAAGGCGGCGCAGCGGAAGGGTTTATCGGCGGGAAATTGCTAATTTCCCCCACCAAGGACGGCAAGCTGACCATTGCCGATATCGAAAGGCAATTGCCGAATATCGGGAATCAGCAGCGCAGCCAGCCGAAAGCCGTGTCCATTTCCCAGTGCACCGAAATCGGGACCGTCTACACGATTGAAGAAATCAAAGCGTTGACATCCTTTGCCCATGCCAACGGCTTGTATGTACATATGGACGGCGCCCGGATCAGCAACGCCGCTGCCCATCTCGGCTGCAGCCTGAAAGAGATGACGGCCGATGCCGGAATCGATATGCTGGCATTCGGCGGCACGAAAAACGGCTTGATGGCAGGCGAAGCCGTCGTCTGTTTCCGTGAGGAACTGGCCACAGAACTTGCGTATATCCGTAAACAAGGGATGCAGCTTGGTTCCAAAATGCGCTTTTTGTCGGCGCAATTCGAACGTTTGCTGACAGACGATCTGTGGCTCGAAAATGCCCGCCAAGCGAATGCCATGGCTCGGCTGCTTGCGGACGGCCTGGCGAAATTGCCTGGCGTGGCACTTACCCAGCCGGTGGAATCGAACGCTGTTTTCGCTTCGATGCCGCGGCCACAGATCGAGAAGCTGCAGCAAGCCTATGCTTTTGCAGTGTGGAACGAATCCTTGAATGAAATCCGTCTCGTCGCTTCATTCGACACGGCCGAAGAAGATATTGCCGCTTTTCTGGATGCATCCGCCCAAGCTTTGGAAGGATAAAAAAAACCCACTTCAGCGATTGAAGTGGGTTTTCAAATATGAAATTACATAAAGCCGGCAGCTTTCGGTCAACGGCGATTTATCCGGATGAACCAGATCGCCGTACAACAAATCGCCCAGAAAGCGGACTTCCTCCCTGAACCGCTCCCCTTGGCCGGCATCGAAGACTTCCGCCTGGATATAAAGGGCTGTACCGCGCTCGGCATAGTCGATAAGGGTAACTTGATGTTCCATAGGCCCTCCTGTTAAAACAATCCGACAGCTTCGCCGTTCGGGCCAACGTCCATTTTAAGCGCCGCCGGCTGCTTCGGCAAGCCGGGCATCGTCATGATGTCGCCTGTCAGGCATACGAGAAATCCTGCGCCGAGCTTCGGAATGATTTCCCGGATGGAAATGGTGAATCCTTGCGGACGTCCCAGCAGTTTCGGCTGATCGGATAATGAATACTGGGTCTTTGCCATACAGATCGGCAGTTCATCCCACCCACATTTCTTGATCTCCAACAATTGCTTCTGCGCTTTATCGGAAAGCTGGACATCTACTCCGCCATAGACCTTCTGGACAATCACCCGCAGCTTTTCTTCTACCGAATCCGTTTCATTGTAAAGAAACGCAAAATTTGTCGGGCGCTCCAGTTCCTGCTTCACCAATTCCGCGAGCTCCAGGCCGCCTTTTCCGCCCTGCTCCCAGACATTGGTCAAGGCAATAGCGACGCCTTCCGCTTTCGCCCACGCCATGATTTCCGCCAATTCTCCCTCGGAGTCCGTAACAAAACGGTTCAGCGCAACGACGGGTTCAATGCCGAACTGCCGGATGGTGTCGACATGCTTCGCCAAATTCACCATGCCGCGCCGCACTGCATCCGGATCCGTTTCCGCCAATGCGTCTTTTGCGATGCCGCCGTGCATCTTCAATGCGCGCACGGTTGCCACGATCACTACCGCATCCGGATTGAATCCGCCTTTGCGGGACTTGATGTGCATGAATTTCTCCGCCCCCAGGTCAGCGCCGAAACCTGCTTCCGTCACGACGATATCCGCCAGTTGGCGAGCAGTGTTCGTCGCGGCCAATGAATTGCAGCCGTGTGCGATATTCGCAAACGGGCCGCCGTGGATCAACGCCGGCGTGCCTTCGATAGTTTGGACCAGGTTCGGCTTGAACGCTTCTTTCAAAAGCAGCGCAAGCGCCCCTTCCACTTCCAGGTCGCGCACGGTCACCGGTTCGCGGTCATAAGTGTAGCCGATGACCATCTGTGCCAAGCGCTCTTTCAGGTCTTCCAAAGAAGTCGCCAAGCACAGGACCGCCATGATTTCCGAAGCCACCGTAATATCGAATCCGTCCTCCCGCGGCACGCCTTGCGCCGGTCCACCGAGTCCGATCGTCACATGGCGGAGTGCACGGTCGTTGATGTCGAGCGCCCGCTTCCACGTAATGCGGCGCGGATCGATATGCAGCCGGTTGCCTTGATGAAGGTGATTGTCAATAAAGGCCGCGAGGGCATTATTGGCGGATGTGATGGCATGGATATCCCCGGTGAAATGCAGGTTGATGTCTTCCATCGGCAGCACTTGGGCAAATCCTCCGCCCGTCGCTCCGCCTTTCATTCCCATAACAGGCCCGAGCGATGGCTCCCGCAGCGCCACAACGACCGACTCGCCTAGTTGATTGAAAGCATCGGCAAGCCCTACCGTTACAGTAGACTTCCCTTCTCCTGCCGGTGTCGGGCTGATGGCAGTAACCAGAACCACCTTTCCGAAATCCGCTGCAGGCGGCAAGTCGTTGACATTGATTTTCGCTTTGAAATTCCCGTAAAGCTCAAGCGCTTCTTCCGGGATACCTGCCCGTTCAGCAATCTCCTTGATCGGCAGCATTTTGGCACCAGCAGCAATCGACAAATCCGTAAACGTCATTCATTGTCCCAACTTTCCACTTTTCTTTTCAGTATAACTGCTTTTTGCCAAAATCGCATGGAAATATTAAAAAGGCTGCCCTCCGGCAATCGGGGGCAGTCTTTCTCCTCACTCGGCCTTCCGCTTCAAAAACCGAATTCTTCGTCTGATATCAATTCCGGGAAGTCCTCTTCAATGGCCGCTTCCAGTCCGTTTTCTTCGAGGAATTCAAACAATTCCTCTTCGCCTGCCACATGGACTTCGGGCGCTTCGGGATAGGGCTGCTCATGGAATTTTAAGATGTACTTCTTGCGGTTGTTCTTCCGGATTACATAGACATCGAACGGTTTGTATTGTTTCACGTTCCAGATGGTCTGGTGCTCTATCACGGATGCCGCATCCATTTTCTCCAAATGAGTGTAGAGGAACGCTTCCGACCGTTTCCGTTCCGCTGAGATGAAGCTCATCTTTGTATGGTAGCGGTTGATAAAGCGCTCGGAAAGTTCCTGGTGGAATGAAATCGTTTCCCACTCGACCCGGTTGCGGTATTTTTCGATGAACCGCTCGGACAAGACCTGCCGCCGTGTAACGGTGTTCCAATCCACCTTATTGGCGTGCCTGGCGATCAACGACATGGGCAGCTTTTGGTAATGCGATAGCAGATCCCACCGAAGTTCTTTTTGATGCCGCTCCATGAATGCAGGCGACAATCCCTGCCCATTGGCCAGTTCCTGCTTTTGGGAAACCAGCGTCCAGTAAACCCCTTCATCAAACGGGCGCCCTTCCTTTTCCAGCGTCTTGAGCTGGCGTTTGCTCAACCCTTCCGTTTCCTCTCGCCAATTATCTTTGTCAGCATATTCTTCGATAAATCTTTCGGAAACTTTTTGCCGGACAATCACCGGCTCCCAGTAAAGCTTTCCGCTCCATTCCCGAATGAACGCTTCGGGCAGCTCCTGATGCGCAGAAACAAGGTGCCAGTTGACCAATGTGCGATTGTCGCGAAGGAAGCCCGGCGAAAGCTGTTCTTCTTCGCAGACCTTATTCCACGGTATGGCTCGTTTATCTTGGTAGCCTTTCGCCTGCATCAATTCCGGCAACGTTTCAAACATGCAAATCCCCCTTTCCGCTTTTTCATTATGTACATTTTATCACGGGCATTGGAGTTGAAAAGAAAAAGCACTTGATGCAAAAACCCGCACGCCGGAATCCGGCATGCGGGATTGTTTTGTGTCAGGGCTTACTTGTTGCCTTCTTTTGCTTCATCGTCGTTTTGCTTCTTGTCATTTGAAAACCGTACTTCTTCCATCGATTCCTGGGCTTGTTCTCTGAATTCATGTTCGAGCACATTGTCCTTCAACTCATCTTTGTTTTTGTCTCTGGCCATGTAATCCCTCCTCGTTGGTGTTATATGTCCTATTCCCGAATCAAAACCAATAAAACAGGAAATGCAGGTTTAATTTTTAAGCGGTTTTGTTATCTTGCGTTTTCATCCCCTAAACCTTAAGTTGGCAAGCAAAAAGGTATATAATTGAGGGAAAGGGGTGATGGCGTATGACGGTGCTGCAAAAGGTTACTATCCCGGCTGATTATTGGAATGCCATCTGCACAAATGATACAGCATTTGACCATGAATTCTTTTACGGCGTCCAATCCACCGGCATTTTCTGCCGGCCTTCCTGCAGATCAAGAATGCCCAAAAAAGAAAATGTCTGCATCTTTAAAAATGCTTACGCAGCGCTTGGAGCAGGCTACAGGCCCTGCAAGCGATGCAAACCGGATGGCCTGAACCTGCCGGCTGCCGAGTGGGTCGAACAGATTGCCGAATGGCTCGATCGCCATTTCACAGAACCCGCTACACTCCAGCGGCTGGCTGAAATTTCCCACGGCAGCCCGTATCATCTGCAGCGGTTGTTCAAGCGGTTCAAAAATGTTTCCCCGTCCGAATACGTACAAAAGCTGCGCCTGGAAAAAGCGGAAGAGCTCCTGAAATCGGACACCTTATCCGTGGCAGAAGCAGGCCGACAGGCAGGATTCGGCAATACGGCTTATTTCATCACACTGTTCAGAAAAACAAGAGGGATGACTCCGGGGCAATTCCGGACCGCCCAAAAACCAGCAGAAGGAGCTGAGCGCCATGGCAACCGGCAAAATTGAATGGACACTTCTCCATCACGGCCAATGGAAGCTTTATATTGCAAAAACAGCGCAGGGGCTTTGCTATATCGGATCTCCCGGCGCCTCGTTCGAAGAGATGGAAGCCTTCACCCGCAAGCGTTTCCCTGAAGCAGAACTGGAAGAGAATGCAGAAGCGCTTGCCGCCTATACCCGGGAGCTCGGCGAGTATTTCAGCGGCATCCGCACTTCCCTCACCTTGCCGGTCGATGCCAAAGGGACCGTATTCCAAGAAGAGGTCTGGAAGGCACTCTGCCAGATCCCCTACGGCAAAACCGTCTCGTATTCGGAGATTGCAACGCTGATCAACCGCCCTTCGGCTGTCCGGGCAGTCGGAACAGCCATCGGGGCGAATCCGGTGCTCATCGCTGTCCCGTGCCACCGGGTCATCGGAAAAAGCGGCGCTATCACAGGCTACCGCGGCGGATTGGAACTGAAAAGGTTCCTGCTGGGACTTGAAACCGGCATCTCCGGAACATGAAAAAGGAGCCCTCCGTTAAGCCGACAGGCTTATCGGAGGGCTCCCCTTTTTAACTGCGAATCATTTTTTTGAAGCATCGATGCCGTTAAGGATGAAATCCGTATACATATCCGCAAGCTTCTGTACCGATAGATCGCCTGAGGGATTGAACCATTGATAGCTCCAGTTCGTGATGCCTAGGATGGCAAAGGTGATCATTTTGGATTCCAGCCCTTGGCGGAACTCCTTATTCTCCATGCCTTCTTTGATGATCGCTTCGATATTGTCCCGGAATTCCGCCCGTTTTCTCCGGATCTCTGCCGCATTTTCCGGGGACAAGTGCCGGATTTCCCGGTAGTAGACCCGTCCGATGGCGCCTTGGCTTTCAATGTCGTGGATCAACAATTCCACCACTTTGACAAGTTTGCTGCGCGCGTCTTCTTCGTTTTGCAAAATCATTTTCTGCCTTCTCAGCAAATCATCGATATACGACACATGAATATGCATAAGAAGCGCCTCTTTGCTCTTGAAGTGATAATAGAAGGAGCCCTTTGTCACACCGAGTTTATCCACGATATCCTGGATGGATGTGGCACTGTACCCTTTCTCCACAAAGAGATTTATGCTTTCTTTAATGAGCTCTGCTTTCATGCGTTCACAGCCTTTCTCTCTATCCTGCCGATTATTATAACATCTCAATCTGTATAAATACTCGTTTTAAAAGCAAAAGAGAGTACAGCATGTACTCTCCCTTTCCGCTTGGTGCGCCCTTACTCCATAATCTGCAGTTCGCCATCCTCGATATACGCCATGCGGAGCATGGATCCGAAGCCGCCATCTTCCGCCACTTCAGGAATCACGTACACTTGCTTCTCTTCAGGCAGGTTTTTCGCCCCTTTGTCCATTGCTGCCATGATCGCTTTTGTATCATCGACAGAACCGGCCTCTTTCATCGCTTCCGCTAAGACATATAACGAGACATAATGGAAGGCCGATTCCGCGCTCGGGTCGCGGTCGTTGTTTTCTTTGTATCTTTCGATATAAGCAGCCGTGCCTGGGAATTCTGTGTTGACCAATGGCGTCGTGGAAATCGCGCCTTCAAGCAAGTCATAATTGCCGCCAAGGACAGCCGCCATTTCATCCAATTTCGCCTGGTCCATGATCAGGAAGCCGCCTTCAAACCCAAGGTCGCGCGCCTGTTTTGCGACAAGTGCCGTCGGCTCAGATGGACCGCCGATAAAGAGCACATCCGGTTTTTCTTCCAATGCGTTCGCTACGATGGTCTGGAAGTCCGTGTCTTTGCTGAAGTCGATCGACTCATTGAAGACCACTTCGCCGCCTTTTTCTTCCCATACTGGCTTAAGCATTTCCGCCCAGTCTTTGCCGTATTGGCTGGCTGTCGGAAGGAATGCGATTTTTTTGCCGAAACGCTCCATTTCGTACTCCGTGAACGGTTCGAGGTATTGGTCGTAGCGTGGCGGGATGCGGACATTCAAGGTATTGCCCTGTTCCGTTACGCCTGGCTCGCTCGTATAGCCCATGATGACGAAGTCTTCCATTTCGTTGAACACTTGCATGGCGTAGATTCCGCCGCTATGAGGGCTGTAGATGAATTTGGCATCCTCTTCCTGCACGAGGCGCTTGGCGTTCGCAGCCGTTTCGTTCGGCAAGTATTTATCATCGATTGTTTCGAGCTTGAAAGTGTAGTTTTTTCCATCCACTTCAATGCCGCCTTCTTCATTGATATCTTCTACTGCAATCTCCAAGCCTTTCAACGTTTCTTCCCCATAGGAAGCCGCCGGCCCGCTCAAAGGGCCGCTATAGCCGATCGTCACTTCTCCGCCGCCTGAACCGCCGCCGCTTGCATCAGCATCCGTCGATCCTTCTTCCTCGCCGCAAGCTGCCAGTATCAAAATCAACAACAACAAGAAACTGCCGAACACGCTTTTTTTCAATGAATGCATTCAAATCTCTCCCCTTTGTTTGATGAATGTCATGCTCAACCAATTGCGAAGGCGGTCTTCACCTCCTTTAAGCCTTCCTCCCGCCAATTTCCATCAAGCACCGATGTACGCTTTTCGGATTGCATCGTTGTTGAATAATTCTTCGCTTCTGCCCTGCAGGACCACTGAGCCGTTTTCGATTACGTAAGCGCGGCCTGCGATTTTCAAGGCGGCGTTGGCATTTTGCTCGGCCAGCAGGACTGTCGTCCCGCTTTGGTTGATTTGTTTGATGGTTGAAAACATCTGCTCGACGATGAGCGGCGCCAAACCGATGGACGGCTCATCCAGCATGATCAGTTTCGGCCGAGCCATCAAGGCGCGCCCGATCGCCACCATCTGCTGCTGCCCGCCGCTCAAGGAGCCGGCTGCGTTTTCCCTTTTCTCTTTCAGAATCGGAAACAGCTCATACACTTCTTCAAGGGAATCCTTCAACTGCCCTTTATGGCGCCGGTGGACAAAGCCGCCCATCATCAAGTTCTGCTGGACCGACATATCGGGAAACAGTTTTTTGCCTTCCGGGCATTGGACAATTCCTTCTTTGACCATCCGGTCCGGCGAATAGCCGTTGACCCGTTTGCCCAGGAAAGTGATCTCCCCGGATGCCGGCTTGTTCAAGCCGCTGATCGTATTGAAGATGGTGCTCTTGCCGGCGCCGTTCGCCCCGAGGAGCACGACCAGTTCGCCTTCCTGCACGTCGATATTGATTTTCGATAAGGCCTCGAATGCGCCGAACTTTACAGTTGTGTCAGTTAGCTTCAGCAATGGCTTCGCCCCCCAGATACGCTTCGATGACCACCGGATTGTTCTTGATTTCATCCGGTGTGCCTTCAGCGATTTTTGCGCCTTGGTTCAATACCATGATCTTATCCGCCATGCCCATGATCATCTGCATTTTGTGTTCAATCGTGCAGACCGTAATCCCGCTGGCTGCCAGTTTTTTCATCAACTGCGCCAACCCTTCCGTTTCTTCCGGATTGATGCCGGCTGCCGGTTCGTCCAGGAACATGACTTTCGGATCTGTCGCAAGGGCAAGCGCAATCGCTACGCGCTTTTTCGCTTCTTGGGTGATGGTCGATACCGGCGTCTCTGCCAATTGGGCAATGCCCGCAAACTCGAGCGCTTCCATCGCTTTCCGGTATGCCAATTGTTCTTCCGCCTTTTCCCTTTTGGTCCGGAAAATGGCGTCGAACAAGGTCGATTTCGTCCGCAGCCGGTGGCCGACAATGACGTTGTCGATCACCGTTGATTGCTCGAACAGGTGGGTGGTCTGGAAAGTCCGGGCGATTCCGAGCCGGGCGCCTTGATGGACCGGCAGCTTGGTGATGTCCCGCCCTTCAAAGAAGATGCTTCCGGATGTCGGTTTGTGGAAGCCGTTGATCAAATTGAAGAACGTTGATTTGCCTGCCCCGTTCGGACCGATGATCGCCGTGATCTTGCCTTGTTCAATCTCGAAATCCACACTATCCACCGCAGTCAGGCCGCCGAATTTCTTGGTAATTCCTTTCACTTCGATAAATGCCACATTGGATTCCCCCTGCGTTATTTTTTCGTGGATTTCACTGGCACCGGATTGAAGTATTTATTCTCCCGCGGCAATTTCTTATGCTGGAGTTTCGCTTTGAATTTATAGAACCCGCCAACGATTCCGGTCGGAAAGAAAATGACCATGATGACAAGGATCGGCCCGAAAATCAGCAAATGGTATTCCTGGTAGCTTCGCAGGAATTGCTCAAGCCAGACAAACAGCATGGTGCCGACAATCGGGCCGGACAATGTGCCGATGCCGCCGACAATCAGGTACATCAGAAAGTTGAAGACCATGTTCGTGCTGGCGACGTCCGGACCGATAAAACGTGTGAGCGCCGCATATAAAGCTCCCGCCAGTCCCGCATAGGCGACTGATATGACAAACGATACGAGTTTGTTGAACCGGGTATTGATGCCGAGTGTCTGCGCAAGCTCTTCGCTGTTTCGGATGGCGATATAGGTTCTGCCGGTCAAGGAGCGGACGATCCGCACTGCTACGAAAATCGACAGCAGCAAAAATGCCAGCACCAGGTAATACATCGAGGTTGCTGACTCGAATGCCAGCGGCCCGATCGGGTCAGGCATCGGGATTCCGATGAGCCCGCGCACACCGCCGGTCAGCCCATCCCATTTGTCGATTAGCAGATAGATCAAGTAGCCGACGATCAATGTATAGATCGCAAAGAAATGCTCTTTTGTCCGCAGCGCAATCAAGCCGAGCACAAGTCCGGCCACACTAGTCAAAAGGACAGCTAACAAAAGGGCAAGCCAGAAGTTCATTTCATTTTTCGTGGTCAGAATGCCGAGCGTATATGCGCCGATTGCAAAAAAGCCGGCATGGGCAAGCGACAATTGGCCGGTGAAGCCGGCAATGATGTTCATTCCATAAACACTGATGGTAAAAATAAAGCCGATTGTCATGACGTGCAGCACGTAGCGGTTATCGGCATAGATCAGCGGAAACACCAAGGCGAAAATGATAAGGGCAATGATGACGGTACGCTGGGTGAGGATTTTTCCCATTTAATAGACCCCCTTCGCAAAGAGCCCTTTAGGCCGTACCGTCATAATGATGATCAGCAGAAGGAAAGCGATCATGTCCTTGTAATCGTTCGAAATATACGTCGCACCCATGCTTTCGGTCAGCCCAAGGAGAAGGCCGGCGATGATTGCGCCCGGAATGCTTCCCATGCCGCCGATGATGACGACGACGAACGCTTTCAAAATGACCAGATGCCCCATTGCCGGAAATACCAGGTTGATCGGAGAAGCAAGGGAGGCTGCGATGGCTGCGAGCGCGCCGGAAATGGCGAACGTCATCATCGCGACGGCATTAGCGTTGATGCCGACCAGGAATGCGCCTTCGCGGTTCTGGGCCATCGCCAGGATTGAAGCGCCAATCATGGTCTTTTTCAGGAACAGCGTCAACAGGAACACGACGACCACTGCGACCGCTATCACCAGCACACGCTGGCTGGTCATGGATACGCCCGCTATGGAAATGTTATTGCCGAAAGGCGTGATCATCCGCTGGTACTCGGTGCCCCAGATGAGCTGCACGAGCGCTTCGAAAAACAGCACAAGCCCGATGGCCGCGATTTTATCATGGATTGGCGGCGAATTCCGGAGCGGATGAAATACTAGGCGCTCCATTAGCACCCCGATCAGCGCCACCACAATGATGGAAATAAGAATCGCCACAAAATAATGGACGCCCATGCTTTGCATGGCAACGAGGGTGACATAGCCACCGATCAAGTACAGCGCGCCGTGGGCAAAGTTCGGGATGTGTAGAATCCCGAAAACGAGCGTCAATCCAATGGCGACAAGCGTGTAAACGCTTCCAAGAGTGAGTCCATTAAAAACTTGCTGAAGAAATAAATCCATGCTTTCCCCTCCTCACTTATGAATATTCCTTGTCCAGCCGGCCGGCAATGATATTCTTCTGAATTTCAGAAGTTCCCTCGTAGATACGGGCAATGCGGGCATCGCGGTAAAACCGCTCAATCGGATAATCAGCGATATAGCCGAGGCCGCCGTGGACTTGCACCGCTTTGTCGGCCACCCGGCTATAAGCTTCTGAGCCGAACAGCTTCAACATCGCCGCTTCTTTGATCACTTGGCGGCCTTCATCGACCAGCCAAGCCACCCGGTACACGAACGACCGCAGCACTTCCACGTCCACCGCCATTTCCGACAGCATATGGGCGACCGCTTGGTGTTCCATGATCGGCTTGTCGAATTGGATGCGTTCTTTGGCGTATTTCACAGACATATCAAGCAGTTTTTGGGAAGAGCCCAAATTTCGGGCTGCCAATCCTGCTCTGCCATTCGCCAAGATTTTCAACGCGTTGACATAGCCTTGCCCTTCTTCCCCAAGGACATTTCCAACAGGCACTTCGCAGTCTTCCATAATCACTTCAGCCGAATGGGACCCGCGCAGCCCCATTTTCTTTTCGACCGCGCCGACCCGAAAACCCGGAAACCCTTTCTCCACGATGAACGATGTAATGCCTTTCGCTCCTTTGGACGGATCTGTGACAGCCATAACCGTAAACACATCCGCCTTAGTCGCATTGGTGATGTAATGCTTGGTGCCGTTGAGAATATACTTATCGCCCTTTTTAACGGCCGTCGTTTTCAAATTTGTCGCTTGCGAACCTGCTTGCGGCTCGGTCAGCGCAAACGCGCCGATCCGGGCGCCGGATGCCATGTCCGGAAGATACAGGCGCTTTTGCCGTTCATCGCCCATTTCCACAATGCCGACGGTGCCGATGCCGGTATGGGCGCCGATCAGCGTCGTATAGCCATTATGGGTTGCGCCGATTTCCTCGTATAATGCGCATTTGCCCACCATATTGATGCCGAGTCCGCCATATTCCTCGGGGATGCTCAGTCCGAACAGCCCCATTTCCCTTGAGAGCCTGACGATGCGTTCGGGAATTTCATTGTCGTCTTCGATTTGCTGCGCCGCTGCCTCCACTTCGTTTTGGATAAAGTCCCGGACGCTGCGCCGGAGAGATTGAATGTCCTGATCCAGTGTAAAATCCATTGCGCCAGCCCTTTCTTTGTCCGACTTGTCAGGCAGGGATAAGAAATTCCTCCAGCGATTTGCGCAATCGGTCTGGAATCGGTTCGGTTTGCTGCTTTTGGTAATCGAAGCATACGATGGTCGCGCTTCCTGAAGCGATCTTTGTTCCGGATTCCGCTTCTGTCAATTCATGCACAAGCTTGAAGCTTTTGGAGCCGATCCGGTCGACGGTCGTCTTGACCAGCAGCGTCTGGCCGGCATAGGCCTGAGCCAGAAAATCACAAGCCGTCGAAGCGATGATAAAATCGATGTTCCCCCGGTTTTCCGCTCCGGTAAAGCCGATCGCCTGGAAGAACTTTGACCGGGCTTCTTCCATATAGAAGAAATAGCTGGTATTGCTGACATGGCCGCCGGCATCGGTTTCACAAAACCTTACATATACATTGATTTCCGGTTTTTCCTTCACGCTGCGTCATCCTTCCCGTTCGATGATTGTTGCAATGCCTTGCCCGCCGCCGATGCAGGCGGTGACCAGGGCATATCTGCCCCCGGAGCGTTCCAACTCATAGACCGCTTTCGTCAGCAGGATCGCTCCCGTTGCCCCGAGTGGATGGCCGAGTGCGATGGCCCCGCCGTTGATATTCACTTTGTCCATATCCATTCCGAGTTCCTTATCACAGGCAAGCACTTGCGAAGCAAATGCCTCATTGATTTCGATGACATCGATGTCATCCAAAGAAAGCCCGGCTTTCTCCAACACTTTCTGCGTGGCCGGCACCGGGCCGATCCCCATAATATTCGGGTCAACGCCTGCTACGGCATATGCACGGATTACACCCAGTGAAGCCAACCCCAGTTCCTCGGCTTTTTCCCTCGACATCAGCACTACGGCCGAGGCTGCATCATTCAAGCCTGAGCTGCTTCCGGCTGTTACCGTACCGCCTTCAAGAAACGCGGGTGCTAATTTGGCCAATGCCTCTTTTGTCGTCTGCGGGCGCGGGTGCTCATCTTTATCAAAGACAGTCGGCTCCCCTTTTCGGACTGGAATGGTAATCGGCACAATCTGCTCGTCAAACCGGCCTTCTTCCATGGCCTTTGCGGCCCGCTCCTGGCTTTGAAGCGCAAATGCGTCCTGTTCTTCACGGCTGATCTCATATTTCTCTGCCAGGTTTTCAGCAGTGATGCCCATTGGCGGATCTCCGATTTCTTTCGGTGCCAATTGGGATTTCCGGAATTTCGGCGGGGCGGCACTGTATGCTTTTTCCGGCCGTGCCATCAAATAAGGCGCCTGGCTCATGCTTTCCACTCCGCCAGCTATGTAAATATCCCCGTCGCCTGCTGCGATCGCCTGGGCCGCCAAGTTGACGGCGTTGATGCCCGACCCGCATTGGCGGTCTACAGTAAGCCCCGACAGATGCGTCCCAAGGCCTGTCTGCAAAGCAGTCAGCCGTGCTATATTCCCTCCTCCGCTCAGTACGTTGCCCAGGATGATATCATCCACCGATTCCGAATCCACTTTTGCACGCTTCAATGCTTCTTTTACCGCCTCTGCGCCGAAAACATGGGCCGGGACCGAAGCGAGTGCTCCGCCTTGTCGGCCGATTGCCGTCCTTACCGCTGAAACGATGACTGCGTCTCTGTTATTTGCCAATGTCCATTCCTCCTTTTCCGGGATGCGTTTTCAAAGAGAAAAAACGGCATCTCCTTTCAACACATCTTTTCCTTGCTGATTGACTGCCTGTACCGTGAATTTCACTTGCCCTTCCTGCCGGTCCGCTACTACGGCTTTCAAGGTGATGACGTCTCCGATGAACACCATGCCTTTGAATCGGATGGCATAATCCTGCAGAAACCCTTCCGTAAGGTGAGGGGTGAATAATTTTGCCAGGTTGCCCATCGTCCACATGCCGTGCGCGATAATGCCCGGGAGCCCTGCTCTTTCCGCTTCTGCGTCAATGGTGTGAATCGGGTTGAAATCACCTGAAGCCCCCGCATATTTAATCAAATCGAGGCGCGTAACGGGCGCCATTTCGATCTCGTCCAAAGCCTCTCCTACTCCAAGATCCACTATGCGTTTCATACCGGCATCTCCTTTCTGGCTGCTTCGTTGATGATGACGATCCGCTCTTCGGTGAAGAGCAATTCGCCTTCCGCATCTTCCCCGTATTTCGTCATGACCAAAAAGCCCATTTCGCCGAAGCCGCCGCTTTTTTCATAATAATCTTTGACTTCCATCCAGCAATACACATCTTCCCCGACAAATAGCGGTCGTGTGTAATGGTAGATCTGCTCGCCGTGGATCAAGCCTTTTGCCGGCAGTTTCAATTCCGGAATGGTCCCGGCGTCGAATGTCACGGGAAAGGTCGGCGGGGCGATATTCCGTCCAAATTTAGAATCCGCTCCCGCCTTTTCGTCGAGATATATGGGCGCCGGATCGCCGATTGCTTCCGCAAATTTCCGGACGGCTCCCCTTTCAATCGTATTTTTCATTTTCTTGGATCGTTTCCCAATGCTCGCTTTCAGCACAGCATTCGCCTCCCTCGGTCAATTTTTCGGTCCGCCCGCTACATACAGCACTTGCCCGCTGACAAACGATGAACGTTCATCTGCAAAAAACGCTACAGCATTAGCGATATCCGCCGGTCTGCCGCTCCGGTTGACCGGAATAGCAGATACACTCGCTTTGATCAGTTCTTCAAACGGAATGCCGATCCGTTCCGCTGTCGCTTTGGTCATATCCGTTTCAATAAACCCTGGCGCCACCGAGTTGGCGGTGATGCCGAACTTGCCGAGTTCAATCGCCAATGTCTTTGTAAACCCTTGAAGGCCGGACTTGGCGGTCGCGTAATTGGCCTGCCCGCGGTTGCCGAGCGCTGATGTTGAGGAAATATTGATAATGCGCCCGTATTTGTTCTGCGTCATGTATGTTTGGGCAGCACGGGTCGCATAGAATGCCCCTTTCAAGTGGACATCCATTACCGTCAGCCAATCATCATCCGTCATTTTGAACAGCATATTGTCACGGATCACGCCTGCATTGTTTACCAAGATATCAATAGAGCCGAATTTCTCAAAAACGTCTTTCATGGCTTCTTCGATTTGTTCTTTATCGGTAACACTCGCATTTTTGGTATAGACGGAATAGCCTTTCCCCTGGAATTCCGCTTCGGTTTCATTCAGCGCTTCCGCGTTGACGTCGATGATGGCGACATTCGCCCCTTCACTGGCAAACCGTTCGGCAATTTCCTTGCCGATTCCCCGACTTCCTCCGGTAACGAATGCGGTTCTTCCTTCAAAATTGTTTCCCATGTCAATGACTCCCTTTCATTCCTTGGATTTAGATGAATTGCCCGATTTTCACATGCCCTTTCAACAAGTTCCGTGAAATGATCATGCGCTGGATTTCGTCTGTACCGTCATAGATCCGCCAAAGCCGCGCTTCCCGGTACCAGCGTTCAATCGGCAGTTCGCGCGTATAGCCCATTCCGCCATGGATCTGCAACACGCGGTCCACGACGCGGTTGCCCATATTGGCTCCGTACAATTTTGCCATCGAAGCCAAATGGCGGTTGTCTTCCCCTTGGTCGAGGGTGAATGCCGCATTCAGCACCAGCCATTTCGCCGCCTCGATTTCCACCGCGGAATCGGCGATCGGCCATTGGATCGCTTGTCGTTCTGCAATCGGCTTGCCGAATGTCTTGCGCTCTTTCGAATAGTCGATGGCCATCTGCAGCAGGCGTTCCGCCATGCCGACTGCGCGTGCCCCTACCACCCAGCGTGCAAAGCCGATCCATTCCAACCCAAGGTTGTAGCCGCCGTTGACTTCGCCGAGAATATTCGCTTCCGGCACCCGCACATTGTCGAATACCAGTCCAGCCGGGCCCCATTCGCCCATCGTGTCGATGTATTCCGATTTCCAGCCCATGTCCCGATCAACGATAAAGCACGTCACGCCTTCACGTCCGGTTTTCGAATGCAGCTCTTTGTCCGTAATGGCAATGACCATCACGAAATCCGCTTCGTTGCCACCAGTGATGAACGTTTTTTCGCCGTTCAGCACCCATTCATCGCCGTCTTTGACAGCCGTCATTTTCAAGTTCTGCGTATCCGACCCTGCATCCGGTTCCGTCATAGCGAAGCATGATTTCTTTTCGCCGTTGATGGTCGGGATCAAGTATTTCTGCTTCTGCTCCTCATTGCCGTAATAAAGGATGTTGTCTGCCGATCCACCGAATGTAAACGGCACGAAGGTTTTCGACACTTCCATCAAAACGAGTGCCATCATCATCTGCCCCATATCCGCTCCACCATATTCTTCAGGGGTATTGATGCCCCAGAAACCGAATTCCCGCGCCCTTTGCTGCAGCTCTTTCATTTTCTCTTTCGAAATTCCCGGGCGCCCTTCGCGTTCATTTTTCAATACTTCATTCTCTAGCGGAATCAATTCCTTTTCTACAAATCTCCGGATTGTCTTACGGACCATTTCCTGTTCTTCAGTTAGACGCAAATGCATAATAGCTTCCCCATTTCTTTTTAAGTCTGTTTGGTGAAATGTTCTTTCAATGCGCGTTTCAATATCTTCCCGACTGTTGTCTTCGGCAGTTCATCTACAAAAACCACACCGTCCGGCACTTTGTATGCTGCAAGTTCCTTGCGGCAAAAAGCGATCAGTTCCTCTTCCGTCAGTTCTGCCCCTTCCTTCAGCACAATGGCTGCCCGGACAGTTTCGCCCCGGTAGGGATCCGGCATCCCGAACACGGCCGCCTCAAGGACGGCGGGATGCCGGTAAATCGCATTCTCCACTTCGATCGGGTAGACATTGAAGCCGCCCGCTAAAATCATCTCTTTTTTGCGGCCGGCGATGTAAAAGAAGCCGTCCTCATCCATCTTCGCTAAGTCCCCTGTGAACAGCCAGCCGTCGCGGATGGCCAGCGCGGTTTCTTCGGGTTTGTTCCAATAGCCCTTCATCACCTGCGGCCCTTTGATGACAAGCTCACCGACCCTGCCCGCCGGCAGCGTCTCCAAACCGGTCGCCACATCGACAATGCGGGCATCCGTGTTCGGTAAGGGAATTCCGATGCTGCCGTTTTTCTGCACCCCCTCGATCGGATTGCGGTGGGTCACCGGAGAAGCTTCCGAGAGACCGTAGCCTTCAGCGACTTTCGTGCCGCTGATTGCGTTGAACTTTTCGATGACTTCAAGCGGCAAAGGCGCCGATCCGCTGGTGCACGTAGACAAGCAGCTTAAATCGAATCTTTTCGTCTTGTAATAATTCAGCAAGGCGATGTACATGGTCGGGACACCCGGAAAGGCCGTCGGCTTGGTCGCTTCAATCAGCTCAACAACTTGCGCCACTTCAAATTTTGGGACGAGGATCAAATTCCCTCCATTGAAGAATGTCACCGACATCCCGCTTGTCATGCCATACACATGGAAGAGTGGGGAGATTGTCAGCACCCGCTCTTCGCCGCGCCGGGTTTTCACATGCCCCGTTGCAGCACTCTGCACCGTATTGGCGGCGATGTTGTAATGGGTGAGCATGGCGCCTTTAGGCAGCCCTGTCGTTCCGCCGGTATACTGCAGGACCGCCACATCTTCCCTCGGATTGATTGCGGGTTCGGGCATCTCCTGTAGAAGTTCTTCTTGGACGAAATCATCTTCCAATCCTACTGCGAGGACTTCCTCTACCGGCGTCTTGTCTTTGATGCTGTCAAAAAGCGGCAGCAGCCGGTCCAGGATAATTAGCACTTTCGTTTCGGAATCATTTAGAATATGCAACAGTTCCGCTGGCTGGAACATCGGATTCAGCTGGACGACTGTCGCTCCGCAGGCAAGGGCGCCATAAAAGCTGACCGGATATTGCGGGCAATTCGGCAGCATGATCGCCACCCGGTCCCCTTTCCGAACCCCTTTGGCATGGAGCAGACGAGCTGCACGATCAATCCGGTCCGCCAGCTCGCTATATGTATATGTGTTCTGAAAAAATGTCACTGCCGTATGGTTAGGATATTGCCGGGCCGATTGCCGGTAAAATTCCGCCATTGGAATTTCCGGGATCTGCACTTCTTTCGGATTCCCCGGTACTACATGCTGCAGCCATGGCCTTTCCATCATTTTTCCACCCTCCTCCTTCTAAAGTGAACTTCCCCCGTCTACCGCGATGACTTGCCCGGTAACGTAATCGCTGGCCGCTCCGGCAAGAAAAAGGGCAACTCCTTGAAGGGATTTCGTATCCCCCAGCTTTTTCATCGGGTTATTATGGACGATTTTCTCGGCATTCCGGGCAATGACATGCTTGGTCATTTTCGTTTCGAAAAATCCCGGCGCAATGGCATTGACGTAAAGCCCGTGCCCTGCCCATTTGCGGGCAAGGTCTTTCGTGAAATGGTGAACCGCCGCTTTGCTGGTGCTGTAGCCGATGGCATTGAGCACTTCCGGCGGCTCCGCCCGGATGCCTGCAACGGACCCGATATTGATGATTTTGCCGTAGCCGTTTTCGATCATGTGATTGCCGACTGCCTTGGACATGAGAAACGTGCCCGTGACGTTGACATTCAAGACTTTCTGCCAGGCAGCGAGCGGCATGTCCTGCACATATTCTCCCCATGTCGCACCGCTGTTATTGACTAGGATGTCGATTTTTCCGAAATCCTGAAGTGCGCGTTCTACGGTTTGTGTGATCTGCTCTTCGCTGCTGACATCGCACGAATAGGCTTTCGCTTTGACTCCATAAGTTTTTTCAATCCAATCAGCTGTTTCCTGGCAATTCTCCACTTTCCGCGAGCAGACAGCGATATCTGCGCCGTATTCCGCAAATGCCTCAGCAATGGATCGCCCAAGCCCGCTGCCGCCTCCCGTAACGAGCGCCGTCCGGCCGCTCAAATCAAACAATGCTTTCTCCACTTCTCATCCCTCCGTTTTATACTGAACGTTCGGTATGTAAATACTAAACGACCGGTATGTTATTGGTAAAAATTTATCCAGCTTCTTCATGAAAGCCGGATGTAAGCGCTTTATCTAGTCTTGAAAATTAGTATAACCTACCGTTTCCCAATTTTTCAATAAAGATTTTATTTTTTCTGATAATTTAATTCTCAAAAAAACAAGCCAGCTGGTTAGCGGCTTGTTCATCTCGAAGTATAAGCGATCGGATGGGCAAGGAAAAACTTGTTACGGGAAACATCTGCACTGGTCCATTCTTCAATTTCCGCTTCATGGGCATGAATGAATTCCGCAATCGCCGCTTCCCCATTCGCAGCTTCGCCTGGTGGGAACGCCGGAAATCTTTCCGCTAACGCCGCTAACATCTCTTCCCGCTCGATGCTGAACGAAAAATCTTCAATAGCCAGAACATACTTGTCGGAGTTCGGAACAAGAAGTGTCAGGTACACTGCATTGTAAAAAAAGTTTTTTTCCATGGCGTCATTCTCATCAAACCAAAACGCAAAGATCTCTTCTTGAGGGAGCGAATCTTTTTTTGCGCCATACGAAACTTTTATTTTTTCACCGCGCAAATCGAGCTCTTTCATCGTTTCTGCTCCCGGCAGCAATTGGACAATCTCAATCACTTTGGAATTGTCTCCTACTTGTGTGCCGGCAAGTTCCGAGAATGCTTCCGCATTCGTGTCCCCGATTTTCCTGATTTCCCCTGTCGCTTCCGCTGAACAGGCCGCCATCAGCAAAATTCCCACTAAAAGAATTCCGTAGACCAGCTTTTTCATCGTCTCCCTCCTTCTCAAATTTCTTCGGTACTTATTTGTACGTTTACATCGCCAAAAAGTTCCTGAAAATTCCATAAAAAACCTCCCGCCTTTTTTGGGGAAAGGCGGGAGGTTCTATAGAACTATTGGTAAGCAGGGGAAAAGCAGAAGTTTCCTGCAGTTCTTCCGAAGGTTTTAACGGCTTCGTTTGACGATAGCTACGGTACATCTTGAAACACAGATCAGCTTTTCCTCTTCGTCTGTGATTTTAATGTCCCATACCATCGTACTGCGCCCTTGGTGCAAAGGTGTCCCAGTCGCCGTCACAACGCCCGACGCTTTGCCTCTGATGTGATTGGCATTGATTTCGAGTCCGACGGCTATTTCTTTGTCTTGATCGATCCCTTGCCAGGTCCCGACGCTCGCCACTGATTCCGCCAAAACCACTGACGCGCCGCCATGCAGCAAGCCGAACGGCTGGTGTGTTGACGAATTGACCGGCATTGTCGCCACTACCCGATTCGCACTTGTTTCCAAAAATTCAATCCCTAAAGTCCCGATAATCGTTTCTTCTTTTGATTTCATTTCCATGCAGAAGCTCCTCCTTTGTAATTCACCTTCACATACCATTCAGTATGTCCATTGCCTGGAACTTTTTCAACTTTATTTTACTGTTTGTTGAAAACAGTGTTTCCCACAGTTGCCATCTTTCCTCACTAAAATTCCCCTTCACCATATTCAGTTCTTTTTTACATTAATTACAATTAAACCAATTCACTACACTTTGTAACACAATTGTAATATTAAATCATATTGCCTATTCTTTTTAATGCATATACAATTAAATAAGCATAAAAATGTCAGTATTTTCTTACTATTTTTTTAGTAAATTCTACAATGAGATGAGGATAAATGATGAAGAAAATGGCTTTTTCGGTACTTGCAACGGGTTCTTTGGCACTGCTTTTAAATGTTACAGATGCAGAAGCAAGCTCATACACGGCAAAACCTGGTGACAGCCTTTGGAAAATCGCTTCATCCAATAAAATTTCTGTAGCGGATCTGAAAAAATGGAACGGCTTAAAATCCGATACCCTCTACGCCAACCAAGTGCTGAAACTGGTACCGCCTCAAGCAGCCAAACCGGCAGCCAAAAGCGCTAAGCCGGCACAAGCGCCTGCCGCTAGTTCCACAACATATACCGTGAAAGCCGGCGATACGCTTTCACGCATTGCCCTCTTACATAAAACATCTGTCGGGGAAATCCAGAAATTGAACAATATGGCGACACCCCATATTTTTGCCGGCCAGCAATTAAAAGTCGGAGGGACTGCTCCTGCAGCTGCTGCAAAACCGGCTGCCAAGCAGGCACCGGCTTCTGTCGCTGCCCCTACTACTTATAAAGTCGCAAAAGGCGATACTGTCTCGGGCATCGCGGCACGCCACGGCATCACCGCTGCCCAGCTGATGAGCTGGAACAGCCTTGCCAACGCCAATATCCGGGTCGGCCAAGTTCTGAAAGTAAAAGCTCCTGCAGCAACCCCGGCTAAAACGGCACCGGCTGCGAAACCGGTCCCTGCTTCCGCTCCTGCACAAGCAGCCAAATCCTATAAAGTTGCTAAAGGGGATACTTTATCAAGCATTGCACAGCGCAACGGAACGACGCTTGCCCAGTTGATGAGCTGGAACAGCTTGTCCTCTGCGAATATTTATGTCGGCCAAATCCTGATTGTCAAAACGGCAGCAGCCGCTCCAGCCAAGCCTGCACCAGCAGCTAAACCGGCACCTGTTCCAGCGTCTTCTCCAATCCAGGCAAATGGCAGCTACCAGGTTGTAAAAGGCGATACATTATCCGGAATCGCAGTGCGGCACGGCATCTCCATGACCCAATTGATGAATTGGAACAACTTGACTTCGACGAATATCCGGGTCGGCCAAGTTCTGAAAGTCCAAAACACGGCGGTTGCTCCTCAATCACCGGCGGCACCCGTTTCTGCGCCGGCCTCAACAGGCAAAGGTACGGCAGGGGAAGTCGTCTCGCTCGGCCTTTCCCTCGTTGGCACGCCGTATGTCTGGGGCGGATCGTCCATCAACGGATTCGACTGCAGCGGCTACATTTATTACGTATACAACCAGGCGGGGGTGCAAGTTTCCCGCACCGATACAGTCGGGTTCGAAGCCCGTTCTTATGACGTCGAGACTCCTCAAGTAGGGGATTTGGTGTTCTTCTCCAACACTTATAAAGCCGGAATCTCTCATATGGGCATCTATATCGGCGACAATAAATTCGTCCATGCCGGCGGCACCCAAGTTCAGATCACCAGCTTGGACGACGTCTACTGGGGCAAACATTTTGACGGATTCAAGCGCCTTTACACTATGAATTGACTAACACCCCTGTGGCTCTTTTGAGCAGCAGGGGGTTTTTCACACAAAAAGGCGGCGCCGGTTCACCGGCGCCGCCTTTTTGTTGTTCATCTTTATTATTTTTTGGAATTGAGTTCTGCCAGGCTTGATTCATATTCAGCAACAAGCGTGTCCACGATTTCCTTCGTCGTCTCCCTTTTCGTCACCGTCGTGACGCCATGGCCGGCTGACCAGATATCGCGCCATGCCTTTGCATTGACCAAGTGGGAGAGGTCTACTTCCGATTTCGGCTTCAAGCCGGCCGGGTCGATGCCCTGCCTGATGAGGCTCGGAACGAGCACATTGACCGGCACCCCGCTGAATGAATCGGTATAAAGCACGTCTTCGACGGTCGAATCGATGACCATCTGCTTGTATTCTTCCGGAGCGCTGCTTTCTTCCGCTGCCAGGAAACGGGTGCCCATATAGGCATAATCCGCCCCCATAAGGCGCGCAGCCGCAATATCCGCCCCAGTCGACAGCGCACCTGACAGGATCAGGGTGCCATCGTAGAACTTCTTCACCGCTGCGATAAAAGCGAACGGATTGAGCGTCCCGCCGTGCCCCCCTGCTCCTGCACATACCAGAATCAGGCCATCCACGCCGCTTTCGGCGGCTTTTTTCGCATGGCGGACATTCGCCACATCCGAATACACCAATCCCCCATAAGCATGGACAATTTCCAGGATGGCCGCCGGGGAGCCAAGCGACGTAATCACGATCGGCGGTTCGTATTGGCGGATCAATTCGACGTCTTCGCCGTATCGTTTGTTCGATCCCTTGTGGCTGATGAAGTTGACAGCCCACGGGATGTCTCCAAGCGCCGCTTTTATTTCTTGGAGCCATTCGGCGCAGGTTTCCGCTGGCCGTGCATTCAGCAGCGGAAACGATCCGATGACTCCCGCCTTTCCGGATTCAATGACCAATTCCGGCGTCGAAACGAGAAACATCGGCGACACAATCAAAGGCAATTTCAGCATGGTCAATTTCCTCCTGCTTCCTGAGCTGTTGTGCGTAAGGTGTGCTTCAGTACTTTGCCGGATGCGTTCCGCGGCAATTCGTCCATAAATTCGACTTCTAGCGGCACTTTGTATTTTGCCAGCTGCGTCGCACAATAATCGCGGATTTCCTCTTCCGTGGCCGACTGCCCTTCTTTCACGACCACATACGCTTTCGGGACTTCCCCGTAAACTTCATGCGGGACGCCGACCACAGCCGCTTCCAATAATTGCGGAATCTGGTACAGCACCTCTTCGACTTCCACCGGATAGACATTCTCGCCGCCGCGGATGATCATGTCCTTTTTCCGGTCCACGATATACAACAAGCCGTCTTCATCGAACTTCCCAAGGTCGCCGCTGTAGAGCCACCCGTTCTTGATTGCTTGGCGCGTGGCTTCTTCATTTCGCAAATAGCCCTTCATCACCTGGGGACCTTTGACGACGATTTCGCCGACTTGGCCCACCGGAAGCGGATCGCCGAATTCGTCGACCACCCGGATTTCCGTCTGCGGCAGCACTTCACCGACAGACCCGATTTTATCGAGCGCAAAATGGTCTTTCAAGGAAGAGGCGGCCGGTGCATTCTCCGTCTGGCCATAGCAATTCTGCACTTTTACATCCGGGAAAGTTTCCTTCAATTGCTTGACGAGTTCGTAAGGCATCGGCGCTGCCCCATAGCAGAACAGCCGCAAGGAAGATAATTCAGCGTTTTTGATGTCCGGCCGGTTCAGCAGGATGCTGTACATCGCCGGGACGCCGAAGAACATCGTCGGCCGGGACGACTTCAGCATGCCAAGCGTCTGATCGGGCGAAAATGCTTCTTCAATGACAATGGAACCGCCTTTATTGGTGACGGGCACCACGAAGACATGGCTGGCCGCGCAATGGAACAAGGGCGTCGAGACCAACATACGATCGTCGCCGCTGATGTCCATCGCTTCTGCCCAGATGTCGGCCGTCGAACCGATATTGCCGTTCGTCAGCATGACGCCTTTCGGTTTGCCGGTGGTGCCGGATGTATACATAACCACGGCCGTATCGTCTGATTGCAAAGGGACCGGCTTGAATTGCAGTGCGGTGTCGGCGATCACTTGGCCGAGCGTATCGTCCCTGCCGATTGTCAGCACATCTTCAAAGTGATGCGAGGTGTTTCGGATGACCTCTTCGATCCGGACATCATAGATCAGCGCTCTTGCTTGGGAGTTGGAGAAGATATATTCCACTTCAGGCGCTGCAAGCTTCGTGTTGACCGGCATCGCCGTAAAGCCGCCCAGCTGGATGCCAAAATAGCTGATCAGGAAAACATCGGAGTTCAGGGCATACAATGCAATGATGTCACCTTTCTGATAATTTTTCTGCTGGAAAAAAGCTGCGACGCGCTTCGCCTTTTCGTAGAACTCCCCGTACGTCGTGTCCCTGTCCTGATAGCTGATGAACACTTTTTCCGGCTGGAACGCCGCAAATTCTGCAATGCTTTCTGTAATGAACATTTCTTCATCCCCCTTGTTGGTTACTCCACACACTTTAACCTTTTCAAAAGATTTATTTTTCTGAAAATTAATGCTTAATTCCAATACTAGCGATTTCGATTTTATTTTGCAATATCTTTTTGCCTCTTTGAAATAAGCGGGAAAGGAAGGAAAAAAGAAAGAAATTCCAGCATTGCAAAGAAGGGTCCCTCTTTATTTATAATGATTATCATTAAGAATTGATTTTAATTTGATTAATGTTATTATTAAGGAGTAGCGTTTCATAAAAAATCGAGAATGAGGTGTTCGAAATCATGAGTACAGACAAAAGAGCTCTAACAACCAGCTGGGGTGCCCCGGTCGGAGACAACCAAAACTCACAAACTGCCGGACAACGTGGACCGGTCCTATTGCAGGACGTCCACCTGTTGGAAAAACTGGCGCATTTCAACCGCGAGCGTGTTCCTGAGCGTGTCGTCCACGCAAAAGGCGCAGGCGCACACGGCTATTTTGAAGTGACGAATGATGTAACCCAATATACGAAAGCCGCTTTCTTGTCCGAAGTCGGAAAGAAAACGGATATGTTTGCCCGCTTTTCTACTGTAGCCGGTGAGAACGGTTCTGCAGATACTGTCCGCGATCCGCGTGGATTCGCCTTGAAATTCTATACAGAAGAAGGAAACTATGATCTAGTCGGAAACAACACGCCGATCTTCTTCATTCAGGATGCCATCAAATTCCCGGACTTTATCCATACGCAAAAGCGCGATCCAAAAACACATTTGAAGAACCCTAACGCTGTATGGGACTTCTGGTCATTGTCGCCAGAATCATTGCACCAAGTTACATACTTGATGGGCGACCGGGGAATCCCTGCAACATTGCGCCATATGCACGGATTCGGCAGCCATACATTCAAATGGACAAACGCAGAAGGCGTATCCCATTGGGTGAAATACCATATGCTGACGGAACAAGGCATCAAAAACGTTACACAGGACGTAGCAGATAAAATTGCTGGCGAAAATCCGGATTTCCATACAGAAGACCTTTTCAATGCGATTGAAGAAGGCGACTTCCCTGCTTGGAAAATGTACGTTCAAATCATGCCATTGGAAGATGCAAACACCTACCGCTTCGACCCATTCGATGTAACCAAAACTTGGTCGCACAAAGATTACCCATTGATCGAAGTGGGCCGCATGGTCTTGAACCGCAATCCTGAAAACTATTTCGCAGAAGTTGAACAGGCGACATTCTCACCTGGCACATTGGTTCCTGGCATCGATGTATCACCGGACAAAATGCTTCAGGGCCGTTTGTTCGCATACCATGATGCACACCGTTACCGCGTAGGCGCCAACCACCAGATGCTGCCGATCAACGCGCCGAAAAACCAGGTGAACAACTACCAGCGCGACGGCCAAATGAACTTCGGTTCAAACGGCGGCGGTTCTGTCTACTACGAGCCGAACAGCTTCGGCGGCCCTGCTGAATCAGCAGCCGCTAAACCAGCTCCGCTCCAAGTTTCGGGCGCTACTGATTCTGTGCCTTATTTCAAAGAAGATTATTACACGCAGCCAGGCGACCTTTACCGCCTGCAGACGCCGGAAGAACAGGATCGCTTAGTGGCAACTTTCACTGGCGGCTTGAGCGCAGTTACCCATGAACACATCCAACTTCGCATGATCGATCATTTATACAAAGTGGATGCTGATCTTGGAACACGCGTTGCTGAAGGTTTAGGCCTTGCAGTACCGAGTCTTGCTGAAACTCTATAATCAATTAGCTCTTAAATTCTCAATTAGCCGCCATTTCTCTGGAAATGGCGGCTTTTTATATAGGTTCTGAGAAAAGGGTTATTATATTTTGATATTGTTTTTATTGCAAAAGAATAGGAGAGAAAATTAAAAGAGAAGAGCTAATGCCCTTCTCTTATTTCTGTTCTTCATCCAATATTTTGCGGCTGATCTTTTCTGCCACATCTTTTCCATTCTGGATGCAGGCGCCGATGCCGACGCCGTAAAACGATGAGCCGGCGAGCAGGACGCCCGGAACAAGCTTGGCCATTTTTTCTTCGAGAGCCGTGACTGCGGATTTATGTCCCATATGGTAATTCGGCATCAGCCCTTTCCAGCCAGTCACTTCTACAGACACAGGTTCTGCCTGGATGCCAAGGCTTTTCCGAATGTCTTCCAAAGCGGCTTCCGCCAATTCCGTTTCCGATAATCCAGCCAGCTTTTCATATGCCGGATTCGAACTTTTGTAAAATAAGCGGACCAGCAGCCGCCCGTTGCCTGATGTATGATTCCATTTGCGGCTGGTCCAAGTGCAAGCGTTGCATTGAATGTCGCTGTTTTGGGAAACAATGAACCCGGTGCCATCGGCTGGCAATTCCTCGTCCGGCACATCAAAACCAAGATAAACGCTGATCAGAGAGGAGTTCATCAATCCATTGAATGCCTCATCCAACTCCGTTTGGCCAAGCAGTTTCTGCGCCGCTTCATGAGGCGTCGCCAAGACGACATAATCTGCTTTGATGGTTTCTCCACTTGCCAGGCTAATCCGGTAGCCCGCATCTTCTTTGGCAACCGCCAGTGTTTCCTTGCCTTTTAGAATCGCTGTATCTTCTAATGTTTCTTCCAACCGATCGATCAACACGGCCATGCCTTCATCGAATGAAATGAATTTTTTATTGGCAGCGCCTTGGAAATGTGCCTTGTTCGCTTCAAAGCCTTTCATGATGCTGCCGTATTTATTTTTGTAGTCCACCAAATAAGGCAAAGTCGACGCCAAGGTCAACTCATCCAAGCTACCGGAGTAAACACCGGAAAGCACTGGAGCGATCTGGTTGTCCACCAGCTCTTCGCCGAGGAACGCTTTTAGGAACTCGCCGATCGAGCTGTCCCGGGTAAACGAGTTGTTCGGCGTCTCAAAATCTTTTAAGGCTTCTCTCTTTCCCGCTTCCGAAACGAGCGTCGAACTGAACAGCGCTTCTTCGTCCATCGGAATGCCGAATACGGTATCTGCCGGAATAGCATGGAGCTTATTGTTCGCGTATAGATAAGAAATGCCCGTGCCGTTATAGACGACCCGCTCCTGCAGCCCCAACTCTTCGATAAGCGGCATGACGCTGGCATGGCGGGCGACAATCGAATCTGCGCCTGTTTCCAAGATAAAGTCTCCGTCTTTTATTGTGCGGATTTTGCCGCCGAGCCGCTCGTCCCGTTCTATCAACACCAGCTCTAAGCCGAGCCTCTGTTCCTTGTTCACTTTTTCGAGATAATGCATCGCCGATAAGCCCGTTATGCCGCCGCCGATTACTGCCACTGTAGCCATTTGCCATCCACTCCTTATTATTGCCTCCATTTTATCACTGAATCCGTGCCTCTCCAGGAAAGTTTTTGTCAGTTTTGCTACTCTTTCATTGCGTTTCAGCGCTTGTACTGGTTTGATTAAGATAGACGCTTTGACTGAAATAAAGGAGGAAACACGAATGCTGAACGCTATCGATCAAAACATTATGGGCCGCCGGACAATCAAGAAATTCAAATCCGACCCTATCCATACGGAAGAAATCATCGATTTGCTGAATGTCGCCAAATGGGCGCCGAACCATACGGTAAATGAACCTTGGCGTTTTCAATTGTACACAGGAGCAGGAAAAGAGAAATTTGTCCAAGCCTTCCTTTCCGCTATGACGCTAGGGGATGGTTCTATTCCGCAAAAAGCGTTGAACAAAGCCCAGTACTTCCGGGACATCCCGGTGCATTTAGTGGCCATTATGCCGGAAGACCCGCGCCAGCGCCGCTGGGATGAAGATTACGGAGCGATTTCTTCGCTTCTGCAAAACTTCCAGCTGGCCGCTTGGGAGCGGGGAATCGGCATGATTTGGCGCTCGAATGACTGGATCTACAATCCCGTATTCCGGGAAGCGATCGGTGTTGCACCGGGCGAGAAAATTGTAGCGACCATGATGATCGGCTATCCGCAGCATGTACCCGAAAAACGCGAGCGCACGGATATCCGCGAGAAGCTGCAGATTATCAGTGAATAAAGAAAGAAGATGGCGCATTTGCCATCTTCTTTTTAATGCAAACTAATCATCGCGCCAACCGCACCTGAAAATTCCCCGTTTTCCAGAAACAGCGGAGTCGAACCCCTTAAAATGGTGTAGCTTTCCACCACTTCTTTCAATAAGGAGTTGCCGATAAACGATGAACCGATATAAATGATGGTGGAACTTCTGCAGTGGCGTGCCGCTTGGACGCTAATCGTGCTGACCGTTTCTCCAACAAGGCCAATTACTGTGGCCAACAGCTCTTCTTTGGACAAATCGCCTGATACCGAGAAGAGGTTCTGCCCGAAATTGCTCGCCGTCAGTTCGCCTGATATCGGCGGTTCTTTCCCTTCATATATATGTTTCACTTTCAAATCGATCCGTTCGCGGGAACCTTGGCTTGCCAAGCGGACAATTTCATCGAAATCCGTCAGTCCCGTCAGCAAATGGCTCAAGCCGATCAATGTTCCCCCGCCGATGCCCGTACCTCCCAGGCGCTCCTGCATATTGCCCTGAATGCAATGGATGGAAGTTCCAGTTCCTACATTGGTCACCAAATAAGCGTCATCGCTGCGCCCCATTTGGACCAGTAAAAACTGCACTCCTAAACGCGTTGCTTCGAATTCGACCATTTCACCGACGCTTTCGGCCAAAAAAGACTTTAAAACGCCCGATTTGCCTCCGGTCACACAAACTTCCGCATCTTTCAACCCATTAATCCATTCAGCCACCCGTTCGATTTCTGCAATCGGGTATTTAGCAAAACGGATACCGCTGTCTTCTGAATAAGCTACTTTGACCAGCGTTCCGCCCGCATCAATTCCAACTCTCATCTCGCACCTGCACTTTCTGAAAACATTGCTTGTTTTTGCACATCTGAAGAAATTCTACCATATTAAGCTAAGCGGAGGAATTTTTTTGCCAAGTTCCGTGAAATTCAATTACCCTCTACCCGCTTCTAAAAAATTCGACTATGATAAAACTAACACTGATTTACGGGGGATGAAAAAGTGGAAAAAGGCACAATCATTTTACTAAACGGTGCTTCAAGCGCTGGGAAATCGACTTTGGCTAGAGAATTCGTCAAGCACATGCCAGAGTTTTTTGCCTTAAGCATAGACGACTTTGATCTGGTGATTGAAAAAATGGAAGACCGGGAACAAGGGCATTTAATTCCTGTTTCCACTGAACATTATTTCCATCGCACCATAGCGATGTTTTCCGATAGCGGCGTTAATTTAATTGCCGACCAGATTTGGCACGATGTCCCAACAATAAAAGATTGCATAACTGTTCTCCAAGATTATCCTGTGCTGTTCACCGGAGTGCATTGCCCGACTGACGCCATCGAGCAAAGGGAAAAAGCGCGCGGAGACCGGCGGGTCGGCCAAGCGAAAGCGCAGCTTGGTTTTGTTCATCAACAACAGGAAATTTACGATGTTGAAGTGGACACCCATAGAGACAGCATAGAAACGTGTGTTCAACTGATCCAAGCCGCACTCCTTAAACAAGAAGAAACGCGCGGATGGGCACAGACGATCGAATCTTTCCAGAACTCCTGTGCTTCCTCTTAAGCACCTGAAACTAAAAATAAGTTGCCTGGAATACCAAATGCCAGCAACTTGTTTTTTTGTTTCTTAAGATCACTAAACGATTTCTCCATTTTTATAAAATAATATCTTATCGAAATTTTACAGAAGAGCAGTTAGTTGATTTTGCGGATTTTCCTCTATAGGCTAGTATTTAGAAAGAATAGAATTCTGAACATTTGAACTAGTAAAGGAGGAATTGTTTTGTCTCTAAAAATAGAAAATGTTACGCTCTACACAGGAAAAGGCGAAAAGCTGTCCCAGTCGGCCCTCGTCATCGAAGGAAATAAAATCACCGCAATCGGTGAAGAGGCAGCCGCGAAAAATGCGGCCACTGTCATCGACGGCCGGGGAAAAACTATTTTGCCTGGCTTTTTCGATATGCACATCCATCTCGGCATGGACGGCATTGCCGATCCATTCGCCCAAATTGCCACAGACAGCCAAGCCACTTCTGCATACCGCCATCAGGCGAATGCCCAAAAGCAATTGGAGTCAGGCGTTACCAGTGTCCGCAACCTGGGCTCCAAATGGCATATTGACCTGGCTTATCGTGATGCAGTAAATAGCGGTCTGTTGGCGGGCCCTACCGTCTATGGTTCTGGCCAGCCGATTGTGATGACCGGCGGCCACGGCTATCCTCTGGCTACAGAAGCGGACGGAGAAGATGAAATACGGAAAGCCGCAAGGCAAACTTTAAAGCAGGGAGCCGATGTCTTGAAGCTTATGGCAACTGGCGGCGTCATGACGCCGGGAGTAGACCCAGGCTCTCCTCAATTATCCGAGAAAGAAATGCGGGCGGCTGTGGAAGAGGCGCTCCACGCAGGCAAGACCACTGCTTCACATGCGCAAGGCACTGCCGGCATCCAAAATGCAGTGCGCGCAGGAATCACGACGATTGAACACGGCATTTTCCTGGACGATGAAACGATTGAACTAATGATTCAATATGGCACCGTCCTGGTTCCAACTCTTGCTGCTCCGTATTATATTGTGAAAAATGCGGATTCCGGGGCGATCCCTCCGCATGCTGTTAAAAAAGCAGCCTACTGCTATGAAGTCCATGGAGAAAGCTTTCGGAAAGCCGTTGAAGCGGGCGTGAAAATTGCAGCCGGCACCGATGCCGGCACACCGTTCAATCTCCACGGCGACTTTGCGAAGGAACTGGAATTGATGCACGAAGGCGGAATGAACGTCCGCGATATCATCGCTTCCGCTACTTATAGCGCGGCTTCTGTATTGAATGTGCAAAATGAAACGGGTTCATTGGAAAAAGGGAAAATTGCCGATTTCATCATGTTGAACGAAGATCCAGAAGAAAACATTTCTGCTTTTCGTGCAGTTAAAGCCGTTTATAAAGGTGGAGAGTTGGTCCACGAAAGCTTAGGCAAAGAAACAAACAGCGCAACTTAACATAAAAAAATATACCGCCTTCCTGACATAGGAAGGCGGTTCGTTTTTTGTGAAACTTTAAAGCTGTCTGAACCCGCCAGTATTCGCGCGGACATTGACTTCTGAAAACTTCTTCTCGTTGGCTTCTTTTGACAGAAGCGTTCCGACGACTCCTCCAAGGAACCCGAGCGGAATTGAAACGATTGCTGGATTGGTCAGCGGGAAAAGTGGAGTTCCCGTGATAATGGCCGCTCCAGCTTCCGGATTCATGACGCTTGGACTGATGGATACCAGAACGAGCGCCGATACCAAGCCGGTGATAATTGCTGATACCGCTCCAGTTGTATTGAACTTTTTCCAGAAAATCGTATAGACGATGACCGGCAGATTTGCGCTGGCTGCGATACAGAAGGCCAGCGATACCAAAAATGCCACGTTCAAGCTTTGGGCAAAAATGGCGAGGATGATGGAAAAGACCGATACTCCGACAGAAGCATAACGGGCTGCAAGCATTTGCTGGCGCTCTGTTGCCTGGCCTTTTTTGATGATTTGTCCGTAAATGTCATGGGCAAATGCGGAGGCTCCGGTCAAAACGAGCCCAGCCACTACGGCCAGGATTGTTGCGAATGCCACCGCCGAGATGAACGACATTAAAATATCTCCGCCTAAAGCCTGCGCAAGCAATGGCGCCGCCATGTTGCCGGCTGCGTTTGTGCTGATGATGGTTTCTGAGCCAACGAATGCCGCTGCCCCGAAACCGAGGAAAATGGTCATGACGTAGAAGATCCCGACAATCCATGTCGCCCACATAACGGAACTTCTTGCTGTCTTAGCATCCCGTACGGTAAAGAAGCGCATTAGAATGTGCGGCAAGCCTGCTGTCCCAAGAACCAAAGCGAGCATCAAGGAAATCGTATCCAATGGAATCTTGTATTTGACTCCCGGATTCAGGAATGCTTCCCCGTGTGGTGTAGCAGATTTCACTTGCGAGAACATCTCCAGGATGCTGAAGCCGAAACGCTGCAGCACCAAGAAAGACAAAATCACTGTTCCGACCATGAGGAGCACAGCTTTGATGATCTGCACCCAGCTTGTGGCCGTCATTCCGCCGAACAAGACATAAACTGTCATCATAATCCCGACGAGCAGGACAGCCCAAAGGTAATCGATGCCGAACAGCAGCTGGATCAGCGCGCCCGCCCCTACCAATTGCGCAATCATATAGAAGATGACGATCGTGATGGAGCTGAGCGCTGCCGCTCCGCGCACTTTCTTGGCATTGAAACGCGCATTGATCATATCCGCAAGCGTGTATTTGCCCAAATTCCGAAGCGGCTCTGCCACTACGAAAAGCACCACTAAATAGGCCACCAGATAGCCGATGGAGAATAAAAACCCGTCAAAACCGAAAAGCGCGATGGAACCTGCAATCCCCAGGAACGAGGCAGCGGATAGGTAATCCCCGGCAATCGCCAGACCGTTTTGCCAGCCGGACAGCCCGCCGCCCGCTGTATAGAAATCGCTTGCACTATTTGTGCGTTTTGCCGCGTAATAGGTGATGACAAGCGTCATTGCCACAATTACTAAAAATATGCTGATTACCGTAGCATTCATCGGCTTTCCTCCTCACCGTAATGGAATTCTTTTAACGTATCGTTGGCCATTTCATCGAATTTCGCCGCCCGCTTCATGTAGACGGTTACAAGAATCCACGTCATTGCAAAAAGGCCGAATGCAAACACCCATACCCACGAAATATCGCCGATAAATTGGGCATCCAGCAAGTCGGTATAAGAAATGATGATATTGAATAATAAGTACAAACCTAAAAATAAAGCCGTCGTCGGAATCAGAAACGCTTTCTTCTTCTTCATCAACTCCCGGAACCCTGCAGACGCTTCAATTGCCTGGAAATCCGGAACATGCCCCTCTCCTTCGCGTTGGCGTTCGGCTTGCACCGCCTGTCTTTCCTGTTGTCTTTGAACCGTTGCCGCATTCGTTTCCGCTGCCGTTTTAGCCATTCTCTCCACCCCTTTTTTCAATATTTTCAGAATCTAAGAACAATTAAAGCATTTCCTGTTTCTTCCGTCAATAAGGCAATTAGAATATCTGTAATTAAATACCAGAAGATACTAAAGTCAAAAGTCCCAGTGCCCATAAAAAAAACCCGAATGCTGTAAATTACAGCACCGGGTTCGGATAAACGGATTTCACCCTTCCTTCTTAGCCGACAGCTCTTCATGGAAAGTGGAATTGAACAGCTTGAACAATTGTTCGAATTTGCTGAGGATATCAAGAGCCACCAATCCGTTTCCTTCCGCTGTTTTCGGATAGCCGAGCGGGACGGTCCGGCGCACCAATTGTGCATAAAGCTCTGCCTCTGTCAGGCTGCGGGCAAATTCCTTTTCTGCGATATTCTTGATCAGCACCAAGGCACCGGAAACATGGGGCGTAGCCATGGAAGTTCCGGATAGCGTTGCATATTGGCTGCCGGGATAAGCCGAATAAATATTGATGCCCGGCGCCACCAAATCGATTTCATTGTTCGTATTGCTGAAAGGCGCCATTTTTCTGTTGAAATCGACCGCTCCGACTTGAATCACTTCCCCATATGCTCCAGGATAGGCAAACTCATCGGTCGAATGGCTGTCATCCCCTTCATTGCCTGCTGCGCAGACAATGGGAATTCCCGCATCCACGGCGCGCTTCACCGCTTCGTGCAGCTCCGGGACGTCTTCCGGGCCGCCCAACGACATTGAAATGACGTCTGTCTTCTCTCCGTTCGGACCCGTCCAATCGATGGCATAATGGATGCCGTTGATGATGCCTGCGTAGTCCCCGCTTCCTTCGCCATTTAATACTTTAACGATCAGCATTTTGGCTTCCGGCGCGACTCCGGCGATGCCGCCGCCTGCACGGAGAGCGGCTGCCACGGTTCCGGCGACATGGGTGCCGTGGCCATTATTGTCATCGAAATTCTTGGAATCCCCATTAAAATCTGCCGTAAAGTTTTGGCCGCCGATGATCCGGCCCTGTAAATCGGGGTGATCCGGCTGGCAGCCGGTATCTAGGATTGCTACTACATTTCCTTTTCCATGCTCCGCTTCTTCCCAGACGGCCGGTGCTTGGATCATGCGCACCCCTTCCGGAATCTGCGGTGGAGCCGAAACGATTTCTTCAACACGGAATGGAATCAGGTGGATGTCATGGTTTTGCATCGCTATTCCTCCTCAATTATCTTTTGGATGATTTCGACTATTATTCAATAGAATTCCCTTTTAAAAATTTAGGAAACATGATGCCGCTCGCTTTTTCCGAATCGCAGTGGCATTCTTTTACTTAAGGACATCCCGCTGTCTGAAAAGCGGGTTATTCTATAAGAAGGGACGTGCTGGGAATGGGAAGCAAATGGCTGATTTACGGAGCATACGGCTATACAGGGGAATTGATTGCCAGAGAAGCTGTCCGGAGAGGGCTGACGCCTGTACTCGCAGGACGGAACCCGCAGAAAGTGAAAGTCCTTGCGGCAGAACTCGGTCTTGAAATGCGCGTTTTCCCGGCAGAGGCAGCTGCTGCCTCACAGCTCCGGGATATTGATGTTTTGCTTCATTGCGCAGGGCCATTCAGTGAAACAAGCGGACCGATGATCCAAGCCTGCCTCGAGGCACGCACGCATTATCTCGACATCACAGGAGAGATACCGGTTTTTGAACATACACACGCTCAGCACGGACGCGCGGTGGACGCCGGCATTGTGCTTTGTTCAGGTGTCGGTTTTGATATCATCCCCACGGATTGCACGGCTTTGCGGCTGAAAGAGCTGCTGCCGGACGCCACCCGTTTGGCGCTGGGCTTTGATTCGGATTCGGGCATTTCGCCCGGCACCTTCAAAACGATGATCCAGGGGCTCGGTTCCGGGAGCGCCGTACGCCGGGGAGGCAAGCTCGTTGCCGTTCCGCTCGGCAGCCAGCAGCGGACAATCGACTTTGGCCGCGGAAGCCGGTCTGCCATGGGCATTCCATGGGGGGATGTGGCAACCGCTTTCTACACCACCGGCATTCCGGACATCTCTACGTGGATACCGATGGCGAAGCCCGCCGCGGCTGCCGCACGCACATCCGGCATCTTGCGCCCTGTCCTGTCTGCGTCCTCCGTACAACAAACGCTGCGGAAATGGGTGGAACAGAAAGTCGCCGGTCCTGACCAGGAACGCCGGGCGAACTCGCCTGCCTATATCTGGGGTGAAGCGGTGAATGCGGCAGGCGTCCGCAAAACCGCGCGGATCCAAACCGCCAACGTCTATGATCTGACGGTATACGGCGCCTTGGAAGTCTGCAGGCATTTGCTTGAAGAAGAATATGCACCGGGCAGTTGGACTCCGGCCAAACTATTCGGCGCAAAACTTGTCGAAGAGCTTCTGGGAGCTGGGAAGTTCGAAGTCGAAACCTTTTATCCTTGATACGCAAAAAAGCTGACCTTTTTGAGGTCAGCTTTTCCAGCTTGTTTAGATAGATAAGAATTCCTTATCTTATATAATGAAAAATAACGATGACACCTTGAACTTTCCACTTATTAAGAGCTAGCTAGCGCCGGCGCGTCCATGGGCTAGGCGAAGGCGAAGCTATGAGACGAGTGCCCTCCTCGGCTCATGGCGAAAGCCAGTCCCTAAGCGGCCGAAGCGCTGTACAAAGTTGATTTTCTTTTATTAACCTATTTACAAAATGTTTCTATACACTCTAAAAAAGCTGACCTTTTTGAGGTCAGCTTTTCACAATCTGCATCCGCCGGTTGAAGAGTGTCGGATAGGACAGGAAACCGAGCGAAATGCTCGTTACCGCGGCTGTCGTTAAGAGCAGGAACATGATCAGCAATTGGAATTGCACCGCTTGGATCGGATCGGCGCCGGCAATGATCTGCCCGCTCATCATGCCCGGGAGCTGGACGAGCCCGACGGTCTTCTGGCTTTCGATGGTCGGGATCATGCTCGCTTTGATCGATTGAATCAACTGGCGGTGGATCGCCTGTTTCGGCGTTCCGCCAAGCGACAGAATCAATTCGGTCTGGTCCTGATGGGATTCCACTTCTGCAGTAAAGCGGTTAAGGAATAGTATCGACAGCACCATCGAATTTCCAATAACCATGCCGCTGATTGGAATGATGTACTGGGCGGTTGCCGGAGTGATGTCAAAGCCGATCAAGATGCTTTGGGTCAACACTTCGACAAACACCAACGTTGCGGCAACCTTTGAGGTGATACCTTGGATGGCGGCGCCTTTTTTCTGCGCATTATGGGTAGCTGCGACAATCATCAACGTCACCATCAGGAAGATATAAATCAGGCTATTGGAGTCGAAGACGAATTTGAGTACATAGCCGACCGCCAGCAATTGGATGATTGAACGGACAGTCGCAATCATGGTGTCTTTTCCTAATCCCAAATTGAACGTCTTGGAGAGGACGAGCGGAATGAGGACAAAAATCAGCGTGAGCGATAAGGTAAAATAACTCATTCAGCTTCCCCCCTGACAAAACGCCTTACTTTTTCATTGACCGGATCGTTCAACAAAGCGCTTTCGCCGGTCTCGATGACTTCGCCGTCCATCATGACCCATGTGTAGTCCCCGATTTCCAGCGCTTGCTGCAGGTTATGGGTGATCCAAATGATCGTAGTCCCGTATTTTTTATTGATTTTCACAATCAGTTCTTCGATTTCCCGGAGCGATGTCCGGTCGAGCGAAGAAGTGATTTCATCCAGCAGGAGCACTTCAGGATGATTGACCAGCGTGCGGGCGATGGATATTTTCTGCCGCTGTCCGCCTGACAGGTCCTTGACATTGCGGTCCAGGAAATCGCCCTGCAGCCCGACATCGTGCAGGAGCTGCTCCGCTTCTTCTTTTGGCAATTTTTTGCTTTGGAGTTCCAGCGGCAGATTCAAATTCTCGTAGACCGTGCCGCTGACCATTGGTGCACTTTGCAGGGCGATGCCGACGATCCGGCGCAAGTCGACCGGGTTGAAGCTGTCAACGGCTTCCCCTTTAATGTAAAGTTCGCCCGCATCCGGCGAGATCAGGCCGTTGCAGAGCTTCAGCAACGTCGTCTTGCCGGCGCCTGATGGCCCGACCAGCGTCGTGATCTTGCCTTCAGGGAACGAGCCCGTGATGCTTTTCAAAATCGGATGGCTGTCCACGCTGTAGCCGATATGGTTAAAGTGGATCGCCGGTTTGTAATCGATTGCCATTCCTACACTTCCTTTCCACAAAAAACAGCACACATTGTTCCGTGTGCTGTTTCAAAACATTCAGCCTTCCAGTTTTCTTGAAGCGAACTCATCGTCCATTTTCAAGAAATACTCGCCGCCTTCTTCAATGTGCCGCATGCGGACGATTATATCGCGGAAGGATTTCTCTTCCTCCATTTGTTCTTCTATAAACCAGTCCAGAAAGGACAGTGTGGCGTGTTCCTGCAATTCATCGGCCAGTGTGACCAGTGCGTAAATATTGCTGGTGACGTCCTTTTCTTGCGCCAATGAACTTTCCAGTACATCCAAAGCATTGCTGAAATGGTTTTTCGGTTCGGACAGCGCCTGGAGCACCGGCTTTTCGTCCATCGTCACCAAGTACTCATAGAATTTCATGGCGTGCTGATGCTCTTCCTGTGATTGGACTAAATAAAAATTGGCGAATCCGTGATACCCTTTTTTGGAAAAGTAAGCCGCCATTGCAGTGTAGGCGTGGGCTGCTTGCAATTCGTTGTTGAACTGGTCATTTAACGCTAACGTCAGTTTTGCTGGTAACATCGTTCATTCCTCCTCTTTCTTATTTAGAATCATTCTAATATAGATCAATATAACATATTCCTTTTGAAAAGGCAAAGATAATGAGAATATTGATTCTAATTGAGAATGATGTTCATTAATAAAAGCTTTTTCTTTATTCTAATTGATAATAATTATTATTTGTATTTCCTTTTTAAAATCGTAAACCTTTTTGATTACTTTTAGTAACCAGTTGTAGTATAATAACTTGCAGAAGGTTAAAAGGGGGAAATCCAATGGCAACAATGAAACTGGAACCGGAAGTATTTGCGGTTTTAAAAGATAAAATCCAATTGATAAAAGTCGAAGAACAAGCAATCTACCTGGTAGGGCCGATCCGCCTGCCGGTCAATCTGAACGGCGAGACTGTGGTCTTCCAGTGGTATAGCTGGCTGAAGCAAGACCAAGTGACTGAAAACTACGAAGCCATCATTGAAACTTTGTCGTCGTCCAACTTGGCTGAATACCAGCAATCAAGCGTACTTGTCTACGGCGATTTTGAAAATGCGGAAGAAGCCTTGATCCGCATGCACTCAATCTGCCACACCGGGGATATTTTCGGCAGCAAACGCTGCGATTGCGGATTCCAGCTGAAACAATCAATGCAGCAAATCGCCGATCATGGAGCCGGAGCGCTTTTCTACCTGGCCAACCATGAAGGGCGCGGCATCGGCCTTTTCAGCAAAGCGATGGCCTACGTCCTGCAGGAAAATGGGTACGATACGGTCGAAGCCAATGAAAGCCTGGGCTTTGTCGACGATTCACGGAATTATTCCGATGCAATCGCCGTGCTTCAGCAGTTGCGCCAAAAACCGGTCCTGTTGATGACCAATAATCCGAAAAAATTGTCTGCACTTGAAAATTCCGATTTGGCGATTGCGGGCAGAGTCGCTTTATGGGGCGATAAATCGGAATTCAACGAGAAGTACCTCCAGACGAAAATCGAACGTTCAGGCCACCTGGAGGATGAGGAGGAGTCTGTCCATGCCGCAAGATAGTTTCTATATGGACCTGGCATTGAACAATGCCCGGACAATGAAAGGCCAGACCGATCCGAATCCGCTGGTCGGCTCCGTCATTGTCAATGACAACCGGATTGTCGGCATCGGCGCCCATATGAAAGCCGGCGAACCGCATGCGGAAATCCACGCACTGCGGATGGCTGGGGAAGCTGCAAAAGGCGGCACCATCTATGTCACCCTTGAACCCTGCTCGCATTTCGGCCGTACGGGCCCATGCGCGGCAGCCATTGTTGAAGCCGGACTGAAGAAAGTGGTCATTGCTACACTCGACCCGAATCCCGTCGTTTCCGGAAACGGAGTCGCCATGCTAGAAGAAGCCGGCATCGAGGTGGTCGTAGGAGTCCGCGAGGAAGAATCCCGCCAGATGAACGAAGTGTTCAATAAATTCATCGTTGAAGGGCGCCCCTTCGTCACCTTAAAAGCAGCAGCGACGCTGGACGGTAAGATTGCCACGCATGCATTCGACTCGAAGTGGATCACCTCGGCAGAAGCACGCGAAGATGTGCACGTTCTCCGAAGCGAAAACCAGGCCATTCTTGTTGGCCTCGGCACAGTGTTAGCGGACGATCCGGAATTGACATCACGCATTCCGAACGGGCGCAATCCGATCCGGCTTGTTCTCGATTCATCGCTGCGCATTCCGCTCGATGCCAAAGTGGTCGCGGACGGCCAAGCCGAAACATGGATCTTCACCAGCCGGCAAACGGATCCGGAGAAAAAGGCGGCGCTTGAACGCCTCGGCGTATCCGTATTCGAAACTAGCGGCGCTGTGCAGACCGATGTCGCCGACGTCGTGCGGATCCTTGGCGAAAAATCCGTTTCTTCCCTCTTTATCGAAGGCGGCGGAACCGTCAATGCAGCTTTTCTCGAAAAAGGCCTTGTCGATAAGGCGGTCCTCTATTTTGCGCCGAAATTGGTCGGCGGAAAAAATGCACCGACATTCCTTGAAGGTTCCGGCTTTGATCTGATGAAAGACGCAGTCGATTTGGAGCGGGGCGAATTCACAAAAGTCGGGAAAGACTTTAAGTTCACAGGCTACCCGGTGAAAAAGGAGTTTACAAAATGAAATTCGGATTCGATATAGACGATACACTGATCAACTTGCGAGAATATGCTTTTGGCCTCTACCAGGAAAAGCTGGGCAAGTCTGTCGAAGCGGAGCATTTCCACCGGCTTGACCGCGTGGAAATCCACAGCCTTTTTGGCATGACGGATAAAGAGGGGCATCAGATGTGGAACAGTGTTCTTGAGGAATTGTATTTTACGGAATGCCCTGTTTACCCTGGAGCAGTCGAGCTGCTGCAGAAGCTGGACCGGCAAGGCCATGAAATCTACTACTTGACTGCCCGCCCCGGCCAACATGCGGAGCGCACGAAAGCGTGGATGAAACAGCAAGGGTTCCCCGTTGCAGACGGCCGTTTCTATTGCGGGATGAAAGATGCCGAAAAAGTGCACATCATCGAAGAGCTCGGGCTCGATTATTATTTTGACGACAAGCCGGCAGTTGTAGAGCACTTGACGCGCGACTCGCTGACAGTCATCATGAAGGATCAATCCTATAACCGCCATTTGGCGCATCCCCGCATCAAAGAGTGGGATGAATTGGAAAGACTGATTGAAAGCAAAACGAAATCATAAACACTCACGCGTTAAAAAGCCCAGCCGGAAAATTCCCGCTGGGCTTTTTTTCATCGGCTCAGCGTCATTGAGCAGCATCAATGACTTGGCGGATATGCCGCGCCGCTTCTTTCGGATTTTGGCTGCCGGTGATGGCACTGCCGACGATCGCTATTTCGACCCGACTGCCAGCAAGCCCTTTCACCGCCTCTTTGTTCAACCCGCCTGCCACTGCAATCCTGGCCGAAGGCACATCTGCCAGCAAGTCCAAAGATGCGGTTCCGGCTGCCCTCCCTTGTTCCTGGCTGTCTTTCCCGATATGGATGCAGAACAAGTCCACTCCCAAACCGCTGAGCTCTTTCACCCGTTCAGGTTCCCGAACTTCCAATAAATCGACCATGACCGTTTTTCCGAATTGTACAGCCGCTTCCAAGGCGCCGCTCACTGTAGCGTTTCCCGCAAAACCCATGACGGTTACAATGTCCGCTCCGGCGCTGAAGGCCTGGCTTGCTTCACTTTTTCCGGCATCGCAGGTTTTCATATCGGCGAGCAGCAGCTTCCCGGGATGCCTTTGCTTCATTTCCCGGACAATGTCCATTCCATATTCTTTGATGACCCCGGTCCCGATTTCAATCAGATCAATAAAGTCGGCAGTTTCTCCGACGAGCCGAAAGCAGTCCTCTTTCGGCAACCGGTCCAACGCGAGCTGGATTTTCATCTTCTACCTCCTTATAGAAAAAACCACATCCAAAAGAATGTGGTTTTTTATTAGACCCCTGAATACGCCAGAAATCCGCCGTCTACAGGTACCGTAATGCCCGTAACAAATCCCGAGTAGTTTTCATCAAGCAGCCAAAGCATGGTGCCGACCAGGTCCTCAGGCTTGCCGAAGCGCTTCATCGGCGTGCTGTTCATGATTTTGCCAGAGCGCGGCGTTAGCGATCCGTCTGCATTCGTCAACAAATCCTTGTTCTGTGCGGTCAGGAAAAATCCTGGCGCGATGGCATTGACCCGGAGATTCTGCTCAGCAAAATGGACAGCCATCCACATTGTGAAATTATTGATGGCTGATTTCGCTGCGCTGTAGGCCGGAACTTTCGTCATCGGCGAATACGCGCTCATCGAAGAGATGTTCAAAATCACAGGAGCATCCTGTTTCAACAGTTCTTTGCCGAATACCTGGCTCGCAAGAAAAGAGCCGGTGAAGTTGCTGGCAAACACCCGGGAAAAACCGTCTTCCTGCAAATCAAAGAACGTCTTTCCTGCTGCCTCTTTGTCGTGGATTTCGATATCCGTGATGGCGTCCGGATGGTTCCCTCCAGCGCCGTTGATCAGGATGTCGATGCGGCCGTAAGCATCCAAAATCTGCTTTTTCGCCCCTTCCAACGAAGCACGGTCGAGCACATCGGCGGCAACGGCAATCGCTTCCCCGCCTTTGGCACGGATGTCGTTTGCGACATCCTGCCCTTTTTCAGCTGTCCGGTTCAAGACGGCGACTTTTACGCCTTGGGCGGCCAATTGCCGCGCCATTTCAGAACATAGTACGCCACTGCCTCCGGTAATGACGGCTGTCCGCCCTGCGAGATTTTCATGAGAAGAAAACATAGCGTCCTCCTTTATTTCGATTGATGTGCGTCCCATAGCCCTAACAAGTACATGATGCCCAACGCCCGGTCGTATAGCCCGTAGCCCGGGCGGCATTCTTCGTTCCAAATGTGGCGGCCGTGGTCCGGACGGGCATAGCCGGTGTAATTCTGGTCAGACAGCTCTTTTACGACGCCATTCAAGTCGATTGAGCCGTCTTGTGTGTAATGGGAAGTTTCGATGAAGTCCCCGTTATCGAATATTTTAACATTGCGCAAATGGGCAAAAGGCGAATGCTTCGCATATTTTGAAGCCAGATCCACCATATTGTTTTCCGGGTTCGCCCCCATCGAGCCGGTGCAGAAGGTAATGCCGTTCGACGGAGAATCCGAGATGGAAAGCAGCCGTTCCCAGCTCCTCTCGCCGGTCATGATGCGCGGCAGCCCGAAGATCGACCACGGCGGATCATCCGGATGGATGGCCATCTGAATGCCGCTTGCTTCTGCAGTCGGAAGGATTGCCTTCAGGAAGTATTCGAGATTCCCCCATAGCTGCTCCTCGTCCATTCCATCGTATGCCGCGAATAATTCCTGGATGCGCGCCATTTTTTCCGGCTCCCAGCCCGGCAAGGTCAGATCCGAAGCCGAAGCGACCGTCTCGATCAGTTCAGCCGGATCCAATGATGCGATTTTCTCCTTTTCCAAAAACAGCGCTGTCGAGCCATCAGGGAGCGGGTGGTAGAGCGACGTGCGTGTCCAGTCAAAAATCGGCATGAAATTGTAGCAGATGACTTTCACTCCTGCTTCGCCCAAATTGCGGATTGTTTCTTTGTAATTCTCGATATAGCGGTCGCGCTCCGCGTCGCCGAGTTTAATGGATTCGTGCACATTGACGCTTTCAACAACGTCCGCATGGAATCCGAATGATTGGATGTACTCGACTTCAGACTGGATTTCTTCTTTGGTCCAGACTTCTCCAGCAGGTTTATGGTGGAGTGCCCATACAATGCCTTTCGTGCCTGGAATTTGCTTGATCTGCTCTAACTGGACACTGTCATTGCCGCGTCCATACCAACGGAACGTAATATTCATATGGATCCTCCTTTATGCTAATTTGCCAAGATAATCTTTCACGAGCTGGACGACGGCTTCTTTTCCGGAAGACCGGTAGGCCTTTGTCAGATCGCTGCCGATTCCGACTGCGACTGCCCCGGCATCGAGCCAGGCATTCATATTATTGATATTGATGCCCCCGGTCGGCATGATCCGCACGTTCGGCAGCGGTCCGTTGACAGAGCCGATGAACGACGGCTCAAAACCGTTGGCCGGAAAAAGCTTCAAGATATCGCAGCCCGCCTCCGAAGCTTGCACCATCTCCTTGATGGTCATGCATCCCGGAAGGTAAGGCACATTATAGCGGTTGCACATGACGGCGATTTCCGCATCAAAATGGGGGCTGACAACAAACTTGGCGCCATGCAGCAACGCATGGCGGGCTGTTTCAGCGTCCAACACCGTCCCGGCGCCGACAAGCGCTTCTGAACCGCTCAATTGCCTGAACACTTCGGCTACGTTCGGCGTAGTGTAAGTCAATTCAATCGCCCGCAACCCTCCAGCTACGGCAGCTTCTGCAACGGCAATCGCTTCTGCTGCATCTTTTCCGCGGATGACGGCGACTACTTTCGAATCGAGCAATTGCTGATAAATTTCCATTTTCGGAATCATGTCACTGCTCCTCATTCAAAGACAATCAATGCTTTGCGCACTTTGTCCGGATTGTTTTCTACATAACTGAAAGCTTCCTGTACGTCATCCAGTGCAAATTTATGGGTGATCAAGCCGTCGGACCGGAGTTCGCCGCTGTTCAATAAATCCACCACTTTGCCGAACTGGTTGGTCTGGAGCCTCGAACCGACAATCGTGATCTCTTTTTTCGTAATCGGCAATTGCGGGATGGCTGACGGCCGTTCATCAAAGCCCAGTACGACCACATACCCGGCAGGAGAGACCAGATCGATGCTCAATTCCACTGTAGCCGGCATGCCGACTGCATCGATGACCACATTCGGGCCAGTGCCATCCGTCAGCTCCAGGATGCGGTCTTTTACAGATTCCTTGCCGGCGTTGATGACCTCGTCCGCGCCGCTTTCTTTGGCGAACGCCATGCGCTCTTCGCTCAAGTCGGTCATAAAGACGTGGGCACCGGCAATTTTCGCTAGCTTCAAGATGCATATTCCGATGGGCCCGCAGCCTTGGATGAGGACAGTGTCCCCCGCCTCGACATTTCCGCGCCATACCGCTTGTGCGCCGATTGTATACGGTTCTGCCAAAACGATTTCATCCCAGCTCAAGTCCTTGTTTACCGAATGGAGCTGCTTTTCAGGCAGCACGGCGTATTCACGCATGCCGCCGTCTTCATGGACACCGAAGACAGAAAGTTTCTCACAGACATTCGGACGGCCTTTGCGGCAGGCATAGCACTCGCCGCAATAATTGATCGGTTCGACCACGACATGGTCTCCCGGCTGAAGGCCTGTTACTGCACTGCCCACTTCTGCCACTTCGCCCGCCACTTCATGGCCGACGATGCGAGGATAGGTTGCCAATGGGTTCGTGCCATGGTAAATGTGCATATCCGAGCCGCAGATGCCGACGCGTTTGATTTTCACCAAGACGTCGTCAGCATTCACCACAGCCGGGCGTTCCTGTTCAATAATCCGTAATTCGTGCGCTGTTGGAACTTGTACTGCTTTCATCATATAACCACCTATTCAAATAGACTTGGCAAGAATAATGTAATTTGCGGGATAAAAGCAACCATCAGCAAGACAACTAAACTTACACCTAAGAACGGGAGCAGTTCCCTTGCGGTCTTTCCGATGGACACTTTCCCGATTTGTGAAGCAACGAAGAGGCAGACGCCGACCGGCGGAGTCACCAGGCCGATTACCAGGTTCAGTACCATCATGACGCCGAACTGGATCGGGTCCATGCCGACTGTCGTAGCGACCGGAAGCAATACCGGGAACAAGATGACCAGTGCCGCGATCGTCTCCATGAACGTTCCGACAAACAGCAGAAGCAAATTGATCAATAAGATGACGATGATGGCATTTGTCGAAATGCCGAGGATCGATTCCGCTACCAATTGCGGAATTTGTTCACGCACCATGATCCAGCCGAACAAATTCGCAAATCCGACAAGGAGCATGATCGAAGCGGTTGCCGTCATCGAGGAAAGCATGATTTCCGGAATCTTTTTGATCGGCAGTTCTTTGTAAACGAAAATGCCGATAATAAACGCATAAAGTACTGCAATAATCGAAGCTTCTGTCGGCGTAAAGAATCCGCCCAAAATGCCGTACAAGATGATAACGGTCATCAGGAGTGCCCAGAAAGCGCCGACGAAGCTTTTGCCGATCGTTTTCACTGATTGGCGTTCGCCTTTAGGATATTTCCGTTTAACGGAAATCAGGTATGTCGGAATCATCAATCCCAGCCCTAATAGGATGCCCGGAACCGCTCCGGCTAAAAACAGGTCTCCGATGGATAGCGAAGCAAGGGTACCGACAATGATCATCGGCAATGAAGGCGGGATGATTGGCCCTACCGTTGAAGAAGAAGCCGTAACTGCGGCGGAAAATCCGGCGCCGTACCCTTCTTTTTTCATCGCCGGGATCAAGATCGACCCGATGCTTGCTGTATCAGCCAAAGCTGTTCCCGAAATCCCGGCAAACCCCATCGAAGCACCGACGTTTGCAAGCCCTAGGCCTCCACGGATATGGCCGAACAAATCATTGGCGAATTTGATGATGCGTTCCGTGATGCCGCCCGCGTTCATCAAGTTCCCCGCCAGGATAAATCCTGGAATACAAAGCAGCACGAACGAGTTCAACCCGCCGAACATGCGCTGCGGAATGATATTGAGCGGGATTTCGGCAAGGAAAAGGTACAGCAGGGAGGCAAGCCCTAAACTGAATGCCACCGGAACCCCTAAAAAGATAAGTACTATGAACGATACAAATAACAGAGTAGCCATTAGTAATCATCGCCTCCGTAGTTCTGGCTGTAATCTTGCTTGTTTTTCACTAGATCGATAATTTTCAAAACTGCATAGAACACTAAAAACACAGCCATGATTAAAAGCGATGCATGGACTACCGACATCTGGAACGGCATGGTTGCCGACCGCTGGTTTTCGCCAAGCAGCGTGAAACCGTATCCTTCTTTCACCATGATCAAGCTCAGCAAGATGATGGTTAAATAGATGACCACTTCGTAATATCTCCGGAAGTTGTCTGACATCCGGTTAAGAATCATATCCACATTGATAAACTCGTTTCGCATCAAAGCCAGCGGCGCCCCAAAAGCGATGCCGTATAGGAATAAATAACGCGTCAATTCTTCGGTCCAAATAAAAGAAAATGGAGCAAAGCGCGAGATAATTTGAACAGTGACAATTATGATGACTCCCGAGAAGCTGGCAATTGTCAAAAAAGCGAGCGTCCCATCGATCAATTTTCGGAACAGCGACATCCGATTCATCCTTTCCTAATGGAAAGGCACATTTGGCCGGATGGCCAAAAGTGCCTTATGCCCATGTTATTCTACAGCCAGAATCTTTTCGTACAATTCCAATTGTTCAGGTGCCAAAGAAGATTCAACTGCCGGCGTCATCGCTTCGCGGAACGCGTCTTGGTCAACATCCACGAATTCCATGCCTGAATCCACCAATTCCTGCTCGATTGCTTCAATTTCAGTATTGTACAATTCTTCACCGAATACCTGCGCTTCTTCGGCAGCCGATTGCACCACTTCTTTCAATTCATCTGAAAGGGCGTTGTACTGCTCATTGCCGACTAGAATGTAGATCCAAGAGTAAACGTGTTCTGTACGGTTCACGTAATCCTGAACTTCCGACAAGCCCGCGCTCTGGATCAAGTCAACCGGGTTTTCCTGTCCGTCGATCACCCCTTGCTGCAAGCCAGTGAACACTTCGTTAAAGTCCATTACTTGTGGAGACGCGCCTGCTGCTTGCCAAACATCCAGGAACAATGGAACGTTCGGTACACGCATGCTGAATCCTTTAAGGTCTTCCGGCGTTTTGATCGGTTCATTTGAGGTCAAGTTCCGCGGTGCGCGTGTATGGTAGTAAAGCGCCGTCAATCCTGCTTCATCGCTGATTTCCTGTTTGATCTGCTCCCCGATTTCCCCTTCGACGACCGTCTGGACGTGTTCGAGGTCACGGAATGCGTAAGGCACAGCCATCAAGGCAGCATTCGGTGCCCAGTTCTGCAAGGTTTCGCCTGAAATTACCATATCAGCCGTTCCGGCTTGGATCGAGTTGATCGTATCTGTTTCCCCGCCCAAAGAGTTGTTCGGATAGATCGTGATTTCCATCTGCCCGTCGGAATTCTCTTCTACCAGCTCTTCGAATTTCTGTGCAGTTTTGTGCCAGATGTGGTTTTCATCCGCCAAGTGGCCGAATCGCCATTCGATTGTTTCGCCTGAAGCTGATTCGCCTTCGCTTGCATTATCTGAACCACATGCTCCCAAAACCAAAACCGACGCAAAAATTCCTGTTAACCACTTTTTCTTCATGTTATTCTCCCCTTTGAATGTAATTTTTTGTTTTATCATTTCTTGGAAGCCGCAGCCTTCAAGTAATCATACGTTGTCGCAGCAATCCGGATGCCTTCGGCCAAATTCCGCTCTTCGTTCTTCTGCTCGATTTCACCGGGCACCAGCACCCCGGAAAACCCTTCTGCCGGCTCGACTTCCCGGACTTCTTTCATCATGCGGTCCATCTGCTCCAAAAACTGGTCCGGGTCTGTGAAAAAGGACGGATTGATGGCGCAGAAATAATGGCCAAGCTTTCTTTTCTGATCCAGGTCCCCGTACATCTGATTGATGTGCGGCCCAAAAGCCATACCGGCAAGCAAGCCGGAGAAAATATCGACAATCATGGCCAATCCATAGCCTTTCGGCCCGCCGAACGGCGTAAGGGAAACCACTTTTGAAGGGTCCGCTACACTTTCACCGGATTCATCGACACCCCATCCTTCAGGGATGCTTTTGCCTTCTTCTTTATGCTGCAAGATTTTCCCTAAAGCCACAGTTGAAGTCGCCATATCGAGGATGAACGGCTTTTCGGTTTTTGCCGGGACGCCGTACGCAATCGGGTTGGTGCCGAGGAACGGCTCTTTCCCCCCGAAAGGAACCATGATTTTATCGGTATGCGTCATGGCAATGCCGATCAGGCCTTGCTGCGCTGCTTCTTGGACAAAATAACTGAGTGCTCCACAGTGGCTGCTGTTCATCGCGGTGACCATGCCGACCCCGTTCGCCTTGGCCATTTCAATGGCATGCCCCATGGCAGCGTCGCCGACTAAATGGCCGAAGCCGTCATCGCCGTCCACCACGCCGGTGACCGGCCCTGTCGCTTTAAACGAAATCGCAGGATCCGGATTGATGCCGCCTGCCTGGAGGCGGTTCACGTAATGTTCCGTCCGGAGGGCACCATGGGAGTTGACTCCTCTCAGGTCTGCATGGACCAGAACTTCGGCAATTTTCGCAGCGTGGTCTTTCCGGACGCCTGCAGAAATTAATTTATTTTGGATCAATTCTTCAACTTCTTGATGCGGAACTGTTACAGTTGCCATTCTGTTCCTCCTACTCCAGGTTGGTGTGGTTCTCGATGACATTTTCGTTTGCGAGGCCTGCATAAGGTCCGTCGATGATTGCAGCATCGAGCACCAGATGAACTGCCTGGTCGAACTGGTTGCCCAGAGGCTGGATCGTAGAAGGCTCTTCTGCTCTCCTCCATTTCGTGGCGGCGGGTATAAAGAGCCCGCTGCTGCACCACTCTTCTTGCACCTTCTCTTTGTTTGCTGTAACCAGCGCGATATGGGCGCCTTGCTTCATCGCATTCCTGCAAAGGCCGTCCAACTGGGCAGAACTTCCAGAGCCTGAAACAAGCAGGAGCACGTCGCTCCCCCGTATGGAAGGGGTGATGGTTTCGCCAACCGCATAGACATTCTTGCCGCAATGCATCAGCCTCATCGCAATCGCTTTGCCGATCAAACCCGAACGCCCTTCGCCGAAAATGAAAAAGCGGGTATCCCTCGAAAGCAATTGAACCAAAGAATCATATTGTTCGGCATCGATCCCTTTCAGGATCCGTTCCATTTCTTCCAGCACCGTAAAAGGCGTCTTCATCACTCAACCTCCCTTACCGCTCGACGGCTTTTTTATTCGCTACGAAATCCTGTACATCTTCCAAATACGGAAGGCCTTCGTTATCGCCTGACACTGTTGTCACGAGTGCTCCGACCCCATTGGCAAATTGCAGAAGCGCCGTTGCATCAAGGCCGTTCAATACCCCATAGATATAACCGGCATCAAACCCGTCTCCGGCGCCGACCGTATCCACCGGCTTGACGGAAAATCCGGGAGCTGTGATCCATTTGCCATCCCGGTAAAGCCGTGAGCCATTCTCGCCGTCTTTAATGACCAAGTCTCTAATATGGAAACTTTCACTATAGCCGGCCAAATCTTCGAGCGATTCTTTTCCAGAAATCATCCGGAGTTCATCCATGCCTGTCAGCAGAATATCGATATCCGGGAATATCGCTTCATAGGCGGCACAGGCATCTTCAATGCTCCACAACTTCAGCCGGATGTTCGGGTCGAACGCGACCAGAATCCCTTTTCGCTTAGCAATTTCAATTACTTTACGGGCGACTGAAAGGTGCTGCTTGTTGATGGCCAAGTAGACGCCTGTCAGATGAACTGCCTGTATGCCGTCAAAAAGCTCGTCTGTGATGTCTTCAGGTGTAATCGCGGTAACTGGCGACGGCTCGCGGTAGTAATAGGTCTTGCCGGCTCCGCCTTCATGGATCTCTTTAAAGTTCAACGAAGTCGGTATGCCTTCGATGAATTCCACCGCCGTTACATCCACTCCTTCGCCACGTGCAAAATTGTAGATCACTTTGCCGAAATCGTCTTTTCCCAAGCGGCTGATCCACTTACTTTTGAGGCCCAGCCGGGCACAGCCGATGGCAAAATTCAGTTCCGCCCCTCCGACTTTCCGTTCAAAATGGGTGACATACCTCAATGGCCCGGTTGATGTGGGGTTCATCGTAATCATGGCATCTCCTATTGTTAACACTCCAAATTCCATTGACACTTTGCTACACTCCCTGCTTGCTTTAAATGGATTCTCTTTCGACTAAAATCGGAGAATACCGCCGTGCTTCATATTCTGTTTCAAACGACTTGCTTTCGATTAGTTTCAAAAGCGTTTCCGCTGCATCTTTCCCGATTTCAAAGGTCGGCTGCTTGATCACTGTGATCGGAGTGGCGACAATTTCCAAGAAAGGCGAATCGTCAATGGTCACGACGCCGACATCCTCCGGAATCGACAATTGATTTTTTTTCACAAATTTCAGCAATTCAATCAGCGCCAAATCATTTGTGGCAAAAAAGGCGTCCGGCCGGTCTTTCGAATCCCAGATTGCTTGCAGCTTTTCACCGATGCGGTTGCGCTCTTCAGCGATGATCCAGTCTTCCCTAAGAACAAGGCCAAGTTCCCGGACTGTTTTCCTGAATCCATTGATGCGCTCCACCCGTGGTGTCACTTTTTTGGCAATTGAAGTGGACACAAGGCCGATTTTTTTATAGCCCTTCTTTTCAATCTGGGAAACCGCAATCTGTGAAGCGCTTTCATTGTCCAGAAGAAGCGTTGGGAAAATCGGCTGATTGATCTTTCTGTCGACAAAAACGATTGGGAAATCCGCTTTCTTTAATTGTTCGTATAAATCATCGTTGCCGTTGGTCGGGAAGATAATCAGCCCATCGACTTGTTTAGCCATCAGCATATCGATATAGGCCCGTTCTTTTTCCGGCTGGTCATCTGCATTGCAGACGAATAAATGAAACCCGCTTTTTCCGCAGAAATCTTCAATCGCCCGGATTATTTCAGTTGAAAAGGTATGAAGAATATTTGCCACAATGACGCCGATGGTGCCGGACTTTTTCTGCTTCAAACTTTTAGCTGCATAGTTCGGAATATAATCCAGCTCTTTGATAGCTTGTTCGATCCGCAACTTTGTCGGGACTGCCATAAATTCAAACCGGTTGTTTATATACTGGGAAACGGTGCTTTTTGAAACCCCAGCTCTCTCTGCTACATCTTGCATTGTTATCTTTTTCAATGGTTCACCTCACTACTAAACCGGTTTAGTAAATCGGTTTAGTGAAAGTATAAATGAAAGCCCTTCCAAAATCAACCCTTTATTCAGAAAATTTTATGTTTATAAAAAAAGGCCTTTCCCATTCCGGCAAAGACCCTTTTCATTGCTCATATTTTATCTTCTTCACTTAATCCGGAGCTGCCGAATGCATCATCGAGCGTATCATACCGGGCAATTTCGCACACTTTCCCATTTTTTATTTCCATATAGGTGTAGATGGTCACTTCGCCGCGCTGGTCTTGCCAGGTGCCTTGCTGCTCGTAAACCACTTTGTCGGCTTTTCGGTATCGGGTCCGGGTCTCCAGGTGAATGCCCGAGTTTTCCACCCATTGCCGCAATGTGTCGTGGCCGACTCCGGTGCCTTGCTGGCCGATCATTTCGATATTGTGGTCGGACACTTTGAGGACGCCTTCTACATCTTTTGCGTTCACCCGGTCCGTCCAGGCATCTGCCGTTTCAATGATATTCTCCACGTCTTGGACCCTCCTCCGCAATTTCAATAAATTATCTTTTCTGAATTTTAACACAATAAAATGGGATTTTCAGCAATTTTTTGCGACCAAAAAAAGCCCATTGGCAAATGGGCTTTTTAGTAATGGACATTTTTCAGTTTTTTAAATGCCTTAACGAACTGCGCCGGATCTTCATATACTTGGTACGTAATGACTCCCCGGTGCGTATGCAAGTAGAGCATGTTGGCGTCTGTAGAAAGTGATTTATAGGAGACGTCCCAGACAGCAGATAACGGAAAGGCGGATTCCGGCGTAGCTACCTCGTGCTCGAACAATTGAAGGCGGCTTTCACGGCGAATGATTTTCATTTCCCCTGCTTCAATAAGCCGTTCGGTGTCCGTGTAAATGATCGATGACAGCAACGTTGAATGGTGCATGCCGGCTCTCCTCCTTCCGTTGTGCTGCCCTGAGTATAGCCCATTTCCCTTTCGGCATGCAAAAGTCCGGCCTTCGGCGATTAGACGGCAAAACAGCAGAATGGTACACTTTTCGTACTTATATATACCGTAAAGGAGCGGTCTTGATGGACAATTGGTTCGGCGCCACTTCCCCTTCCGTTTTTGTACCTTTTTCAATCAGTCATCTATTGATGCTCGTCGCGGCGATTGGCGGCTTTGTTTTTCTGCTGGCTCAAAAGAATCAGCTCCGTGAATCGCCGCTTTTTTTCGCGCGCGTCCGCTGGACCTTGTTCGTTCTGCTGCTCGTTTCAGAAATCTCCTATCAGGCATGGGCGATTTCAAATGGTGTCTGGAGTTTCAGCGGGCACGTTCCTTTGCATCTCTGTGGCATAGCTTCAATCACAGCGATGATCGGCCTTTTGACGCTGCGACCGGTATGGATTCAGATTTCCTTTTTTATCGGCATCCTGCCTGCTGTTTTAACGCTTATCACGCCAGAGCTGCCCCATGATTTTCAGCATTACCGCTTCTGGAAATTTTTTATCCACCATATGGCGATTCCATGGGCCTGTTTGTTCTTGGCGTTGCGGAAACCGGCTGTCATTTCGCTGCGATCCTTGTTTCTGGTTTATTTCTTGCTTGTCGGTTATGCACTCATTATCGGTTTTTTCGTCAATCCGGCTGCCGAAGCCAATTATTTATATCTTTCCCGATTGCCGGAGGCTGCTACGCCTTTAAGTTTCTTCGGAAGCGGCATCTGGTATTACCTGAACCTTGGAATTGCCGCTTTTCTCCTTTTTGGCGGGCAGTATCTTTTTTGGAAAAAGTTTTTCATCCGCACAGAAAAAAAGGCTGCCCGCTAAAGGGGAGCCTTCTTTTCTACAGGTCAGCTTCAAAATATTCGTTGGTCAAATCGCCGTTGATGCCGATAGCGGCTGCACTTCCTTCTCCTGCTGCGATAATCAGCTGAGAGGGGACGATCAGCGAAGTATCCCCTGCAGCATAGACATTCCAGACACTGGTCCTGCCATATCCGTCCGTTTTGATGCCGCCGTATGCATTCTCCTCGCAGCCCAGCTCTTTTCCGAAATCCGCTGCATGCCGCCAAAGCGGCGTGACGAATCCTCCTTTCCGGTCAATGAGCGTCCCGTCTTCAAGCCGGACGCTGCGCAATTGTCCGTTTTCGCCTTCCAAACCGTCGATTGCCTCTTCCCGTACCTGGATGCCTTTCGCTGTCAATTTGTCCCGGTCTTCCAGCTCCAACCGCCCTTCCCCATTTGTAAAGACGACCAGATCGCTGCTCCAGCTGTAGACTTTCTTGGCCAGCTCGTAGACATTTTTATCTGCGATGACGGCCAGTGGCTGATCGCGCATTTCCCATCCGTCGCAATAAGGGCAACTGAACAGGCTGGTGCCATAGAACTTTTCAATATCTGGAATATTCGGCTGCTCTTCCTTCAAGCCGGTTGCCAGCAGCACTTTGATGCTATGGTACGTTTCACCGCTTGCCGTTGTCAGTTCATAATGTGTATCGGACACCCGGTTCATCGTCAAAGCGCGGTCCTGCTTGATTGTAACCGAGTCGTATTTGGCGATCTCTTCATGCGCCAAGCGCTTGAGCTCTGTAGGGGTGATGCCATCCCGGGTGAGAAAGCCATGTGACTCCCGTGTCACCAGATTCCGGCCATTGTCATCGTCAAAGAGAATCACATTCCGCCTCGATCTTCCCAGCACAAGAGCGGCATTCAAGCCGGCCGGACCTCCTCCGATTATTGCGCAATCATATCGCATATCATCCATCCTTTATTTTGAGATTATCCTTAAACCTTCCCGATTCAGGTTCAGTGTAAACGTTCCGGCAAATGTGGCGCTGTTCCCGTATCCATCAGAAAAAGGCCCCCGCCACGGAGGCCTTCCTTCTTATTTAATGTCCGGCTGGTTTATCCCTGTTTCTGCGGAAAGCCCTGTTGCCCACGCCTTCAACCCGACCGGCTCAGTCCACGTCTTCCCTTGGGAATTCGGCATCGAAGTATTCGTTCGTCAAGTCGCCATTGATCCCGATGGCGGCTGCGCTTCCTTCCCCTGCCGCGATGATGAGCTGTGAAGGGACGATCAAAGATGCATCCCCTGCAGAATAGACGTTCCAGACGTTGGTACGCCCGTAGCCGTCCGTCAGAATGCCGCCGTGTGCGTTCAACCGGATGCCGAGTTTCTTAGCAAACGGCGTTGCATGGCTCCAATGCGGCGTCACAAATCCGCCGGTCCGGTCAATGAGTGTGCCGTCTTCGAGCCTGACGCTGCGCAATTGCCCATCTTCCCCTTCGAGGCCGTCAATCACATCTTCGTATACGATGATTCCTTTCGCTTCCAGGTTATCGCGGTCTTCCAGCTCGAGGCGCCCTTCCCCATCCGTGAAAACCACGAGATCCCTGCTCCAGTTAAAGACTTTTTTTGCCACTTCAAATACATTTTTATCTGCCAGGACTGCAAGCGGTTGGTCCCGAAGCTCCCAGCCATCGCAATAAGGGCAGCTGAACAAACTGGTGCCGTAGTAATGTTCAATATCCGGTATATTGGGCAGTTCTTCCTTCAGCCCCGTGGCGATCAGGATTTTGATGCTGTGATAGACTTCCCCTTTTGCCGTCGTCAGCCTGTAATGGGTGTCCGTTACATGTTCGATATCTGCGATGCGGTCTTTCTTCACCTCGACGCTTTCATATTTGGCGAGTTCATCATACGCCAGCCGTTTGAGTTCCGAAGGCTGGACGCCGTCGCGGGTGATAAATCCATGAGAGGCACGGGTCACTAGGTTGCGGCCGTGATTGTCATCAAAAATCAATGTCTTCCTCCTCGACCGCCCCAACACCAAAGCGGCATTCAAGCCGGCCGGACCTCCTCCAATTATTACGCAATCGTATCGCATGTCAGCCATCCTCCATCACTTTCTTATTCCATGAATTTTCCCGGTTTGGGCTGCTGATAAACTGAACGGCGCGTTGCTATCCACTGAATCCAAAAACGGCGCTAAATCCCATTTGATTCAGCGCCGCCGACTTATGCCTGCTTGGCCAACAAGCCATTCAGGACTTCAATGAAAAATGCATTTTCTTCAGGTGTTCCGACGGATACACGAATAAATTCCGGCAAGCCCCATGTTTTCCCGTAGCGGACAATAACGCCTTGCGCCATGAGGGCTTTGTAGATTTCTTCGCCGTTCGGGCCGACTTCCACCAAGACGAAGTTCGCCTCACTTTCGGTATACTTCAGGCCAAGTTCTTTGAATGTTTTATAGAAAAGCTCGCGCCCGGCTTTATTGGCTTCGCGGGAAGCACGCACATGCTCGGTGTCGGTGATGGCAGCTGTAGCAGCTATTTGCGCCAATGCGTTGACGTTGAACGGCTCCTTCACTTTCAGGACCGACTGGATGATCTCTTCGGGCGCAATACCGAAACCGACGCGCAGGCCGGCAATACCATAGATTTTCGAGAACGTCTGCAAGACGATGACCGGATGGCCCGCTTTTGCAAATTCAACGCCTGCTGTGTATTCCGGCAAATCGGCGAAATGGCTATAAGCCCCATCAATGACAACCAGAATGTCATTCACAGCATTCAGCACTTTTTCAATATCCGCCTTCGCCATGATGGTCCCGGTCGGATTGTTCGGCGTGCAGATATAGATGATCTTGGTTTTATCCGTAACGGCGGCCAGGATCGCGTCGACGTCGAATTCGAAGTTCTCTGCGAATGGCACCGGCACCACTTTCGCGCCCATGATGTGTGCACCGAAATCATATTCACTGAACGAAGGCGATGGTACGATGATCTCGTCCCCTTGTTCCAAGAACGCTTCGGAAACCAACGTAATCAATTCGTCCGCCCCGTTCGTCGGGATGATCTGAGCCGGTGTTACACCGTACTGTTCAGCGATGGCCGTTTTCAAAGCCGTCGCGTCCGCATCCGGATAGCGGTTCAATTCCGACAGGCTGTTTTTGATCGCTTCTACTGCCTTAGGCGATGGCCCGAGCGGATTTTCGTTTGATGCTAATTTGATGACACGGTCCAAGCCAAGTTCTTTCTGCACTTCCCAGATCGGTTTCCCCGGGGAATACGGTTGAATAATATCCAAAGTTCTGCGCGGCTGAATATTTCTGCGGTTTTCCATATGAGCGCCTCCATTATGATCGAGATCATTGATTGAATTTTTATTTAACTACCTTCTTACTATACCAGTCCGACCGCCGTTGCGGCACCCATAAAATCTTCAATTGCCCTTTTTCAATAGGGTGCAGCTTTCGGACGCCTGTTTACCAAGTAAATGCTGACCACAATCAGCACCAGTCCCGCAGCAAGCGTCCCAGTTACGTCTTCTTCCATGAAAACAGCTCCGGCAAGTACCGCGATCAAAGGCACCAGGAATGTGAACGCTGCCACTTTGCTCGCTTCTCCGTGGTTCATCAAATGAAAATAGATGACAAAAGCGATCGGCACCCCGAATGTTGCTCCAAACCCGAGGCCGATGAGATACGGAACATTCCACGTAATGTCCGATCCGTTTTCGAATACGCTTCCGCCTGCCGTCAAAACGGCTCCGCCGATCAAAAACTGCAGCGCCACCATCCACATCGAATCGACACGACTGCCGATTTTCTTGACATAGATGACCCCTAACGCCCAGCTGAATGCGGCAAGCAGCGCCATGACAAGACCCGTTATGGAAATCGACCCCGACAGGCTATCCGCGCTGATGACCAGAATGCCGGAAAATCCGAGGAGCAATCCCGAAATTTTGAACAATGTCATTTTTTCGCCGAGCCACAGCCAGGCGAAAATGCCGATCAGTACCGGCTGAAAATAGACGCCGACAGAAAACAGCCCGCCAGGCAGGTGCTCGAGCCCTGCCGTTTGCAGGCCGTAGAACAGCACCGCATTCAGAAGTGCGGAAATTGAATACGCCTGCCAATTCTCCCGCCACTTGATGCGCCGCCATGTCGGCAGAAGCACCAGCGCCAGCAGCGCCCCGCCCAAGAATGACCGCATGCCGGCAAACAGGATTGGCGGCGTGTAGTCGAGTGCCATTTTGTAGATGGACCAGCTAAGGCCCCAAATAACGACCAAAAAGAGCAACAGCCCCATTGACCGGGTAAAATACTTTTTCATCTATCGTCCTCCAACCTATCTGAATCAATTTGTATCCATTATACAGAATCAGACCCGGTTGCATGGACGACATGCTCTTATTTGTAACCTGCCGCTAAATATGGTTAACTGTAACGAGACAAATTGAAGAGGAGTTTTCCTATGATTAAAAAAATGAAATTCATATTTGCGCCGCTGCTTATTGCGGCAATACTTGGCGCTTGTTCAGATAGCGAAGAGGCAGCACCGAAAGAAGAAAAGGCAGCAGAAACCACGGAAGAGACGGCGGGCGAGCGGAAAACGGAACTTGAGTTGCCGGAAGAAAAAGACGTTGTGGCCGTCATCAACGATGAAGAGGTACTGGGCAACGTCTACAATAGCGTGGCTCGCCAGATGGAAAGCACATTGACAGCGCAAGGGCAGGACCCGACTACGCCGGAAAATGCCAAAATGTTGAAAGAGCAGGCAATGGAAGTCCTGATCGGCAACCGTCTCATCCTTCAAGATGCGGAAGAAAAAGGCCATACTGCGGATGATGCCGCCGTGAAAGAACGGCTCGAAGAGTTGAAAGGCCAATTCGAAAGCGAAGAAGCCATGAATAAAGCGCTTGAACAAAGCGGCTTTACCTTAGACGATATGGAAGAACAGCTCCATGACCAGGTCACTTACGAGAACTATATTGCCAAAGAACTGAAGCCGGCGGAAGTGACGGATAAAGAAGTTCAGGAAGCATACGATGGATATGCCGCAACAGCTGAAGAAGCTCCTGCTTTGGAAGAAATGGAGCCGGCTATCCGCCAGTCGCTCGAACAGGACAAGACCCAGCAAGCCGTATCGAAACGGATTGAAGAACTGAAAAAAGAAGCGAAAATCGACGTGAAAATCTAAAAAGCAAAACCCCGGCCACTTGGCCGGGGTTTTCTCAGGCTGTCGAGAAACTTTCTTTAGATAAATTAATAGACAAAATCAACTTCCTATCTCGCTTCGGCCGCTTCGGGCATGGCTTTCGCCATGAGCCGGGAAGGACACCCGTCTCATAGCTTCGCCCAGCCCTTGGACGCGCCGGCGCTGGTTTCGCTCTTAAAAGCTGATAACATTATTCGTTTTCGCAGTTCTATCTGAGATATGGAGCAAAACAGCGGAGAAAACCGTACTGTTTCTGCATCGCTTCGCTAGCTTCGGGACATGAAAAACCGTTGCAGCACTGCGTGCTTCGTCGCAAAGACTTTCCCTCGCAGGCTTCGGGAAAGTCTTGCCTGCGGGAAAGCGAGACAGCCGAGACCCCGCAAGGCGCATTAGCGCCTGAGGAGGCTTGGCGCTCGCCCGCGGCAAAGCGCGCAGGAGCACACGGGTTTACGGAGCTATTTTGCGGAATATCGGTTAGAAGACAAGCGTTTTATCTCTTTTTCAACAAGCAGAAAACCCCGGCCACTTGGCCGGGGTTTTCTGCTTGTTACAATTTGCTCTGGCAGTATGCCAGCACTTCCTCTTCTTCATCTTCTTCAAGGCCGAATTCCAGAATTTCATTCGACAATTTGTCAGCGAAGTTATAATGGGCAATGCGCGCACCGTTTTCGTCCACTGCTAAGATTACGCGGAGCTCAAGCCCGCCAGAGGTATACAATTCATCCTCTTCATCCACTTCTACATCAAGCAGAAATTCATAACGGTCCCCTACCATGATGCCGGTCGGGTCTTTTATTGCGAAAAAGCTATAATTTGTAATGTCCATAAGTGCACCTCCATGTTTCTATTTTAGCCTTTCTGGCGGGTTTTGGATAGCTTAAGCCCAAAACGGAACACTGACGCTAGTTGAGGGTTCTTTCCCCTCCTGCCCGTTTAACGATGCCGCTCGCGGGAATACTCTTAAAAGAGACAAAATTTGAGGAGTGGAAAAACATGAAAGTATTAGTAATTGGAGCAAATGGGCAAGTAGGCAAGCAGATCGTTCAGGAGCTGGCCAATTCGCAGCATGAGGCAATCGCCATGGTGCGCAAGGAAGAACAAGTGGATAAATTGAAAGAGCTGGGAGCCGCAGATGTCGTCCTTGCCGATCTGGAACAGGATTTCAGTTCTGCTTTTGACGGTGTGGATGCAGCCATTTTCGCGGCCGGCTCCGGTCCGTCTACCGGTGCTGACAAAACTTTGACCATCGACTTATGGGGCGCGGCAAAAGCGGCAAAATATGCGGAAGAAAAAGGGGTCAAGCGATTTGTGCAACTTGGCTCGATGGGTTCTGCAGATCCCGACTCAGGCGGCGAGGAAATGAAGCCTTACCTCGTTGCCAAACGCACAGCGGATGAATTGCTGCAGCACACAGGGCTTGATTACACGATTGTCCGCCCCGGCCCGCTTTCCGACGAAGCGAAAACAGCGCAGATCGAAGTTTCAGCCCAAGGCTTTTCTTCCATCGGCGAACGGTCGATTCCGCGTGCAGATGTAGCCCATGTCCTAGTCGAAGTGCTTGACCGCCCGAACACCTACGGGAAAACATTTGAAGTCCTGCAAGGCAAGAATGAAGCCGGCGCAGAGCTTGACTCCTTATAGGCCAGAGGAGGCAACCAACGAAAAAAGAGCCCATGGTTTTTTGCTCTTTTTTATGGTAAAATAAGCTTTACGATAATAGAGGACGTGATAAGCATGATTAATATTCAACCACCTAAAGCTGATGTCACCATTACACAGCGCAAACAGGAAGTCACAGGCGACGAAGCGATCATCAAGCCGCTTTACGGATTTATCGACCTGCATGAGATTCCGCGCGACAAAGGCGGCATCATCCAATTCTTCAACCACAGCGGCGAGCTCTTGTTTGTCGGCAAAGCCCGCAAGCTCCGCCAGCGCGTGAAAAAGCATTTTGAAGACAACGTATCACCGTTGAAAAACCACCGCGAAGAGGTTTACCGCATTACGGTTTCGATTGTCGAAGACCCGATGGAACGCGACATCTACGAAACGTATTTGATCAATACCCAGAAAGCGAAATACAACGTCGACAAAGTGTTTTACAAAGAAGATTAAAAGGCGCCCAACCGGCGCCTTTTTTATTATGCCTTTTTCAGTCTGCCAGCCTTTTCTCGAAGAAATAGCGGGTATGGCCTTTTGGATGGTCCTCGAGCACGCCATATTCCTTGTACCCCTGCTTCCGATAGAAATCCGGTGCCTGGAAACTGAACGTGTCGACCACAATCAGGCGGTAGTTCCTGATGTGGGAATGCTCTTCGATCTGCTGCATCAATTGCTCGGCAATCCGCTGTCCCCGCGCTTCCGGGGCTACCCACAGGAAATCGATGTGCATATGCCCCCAGTAGGCAGTCCCTGTAATTCCACCAATGATTTCCCCTTCGTCGCTGTACGCGATAAAACCGACTTCCTCTTTAGGCGTTTTAGGCTGATCGGCTAAACTCGCCATATTGTGTTCAACCACTTTCTGCCGGATGAAGTCCCGGTTTTCCTGGCCGTCTTGCTGGATGATTTTCATATTGTGCCTCCTCTGAAAAATAGAATTTCCCTCTCTAAAATGATTATACGCGGCCCCAATGTTTTAAGCCCCCTGCGAAACGGGAATACTGTAATAATTATTAGGAATTTAGGAGGAAACAACATGTCGTCTTATGCAAAAGAAACGCCTTCTGCCTGGTGCCGGAGTGAATACGATCCACTTCAAATGGTGTTGTTATGCCCCCCTGATTATATGGAGATCAAAGAAGTGATCAACGACGTCCAGAAAAAGTACCTAAAGGAAAATATAAATGTTGATAAAGCGCTGCAGCAGCACAAACAATTTGTCAAAGCCCTGCAAGAGAATGGCGTGGAAACGGCCTTGATCAATCCTTCGGAACAATTCCCAGAGCAAGTCTTTACCCGGGACATCGGTTTTACAGTCGGCGATACGGTATTCATCGGCGAAATGGCTTCTGACATCCGCCAAGGCGAAGAAGTGGAACTGCAGAAATGGCTCCAAAGCCAGCACATCCGCTCCCAACAGCTTGGCAGCCACCGGGTTGAAGGCGGCGATGTCATCATCGACCAAGATACGATTTTTGTCGGCATCAGCTCGCGGACTTCCCGCCATGCCATCCAGGAACTCCGCAAAAAATTGCCGGATTTTGAAATTGTCCCCATCGCATTCAATGAGAAATACCTACACTTAGACTGTGTTTTCAATATTTTATCACCGACCGAAGCCCTGATTTTTCCAGAGGCGTTGAATACCGAAACCGTCGCCATTCTCGCTGAGCGGTATACCCTGATCCGGGTCGATGCGAAAGAGCAGTTTGCACTCGGGACGAATGTGCTGTCGATCGGTGACAGACGCGTCTTCAGCCAGCCGCAGAACACAAACGTCAATCAGCAATTAGAGCGCCACGGCTTCAATGTTATCGAAGTGGACTTCTCTGAGATCATCAAATCCGGCGGAGCGTTCCGCTGCTGCACGATGCCCTTGATCCGAAAATAAAAAAAGGATGGAACCGCTGAGGCGGTTCCATCCTTTTTTAAAGGGAAGATTTTTCCTTCTTGGCAGTTTCAAAAAAACGCTCGATCAGTTTAGCGCCTTCCGGAGTCCCGATTGATTCGGGGTGGAACTGGATGCCGTATACCGGATGCTCTCTATGCTTCACTGCCATGATCATGCCGTCATCCTTTGACACGGCCTGGACTTCGAGGCAAGCCGGGAGCGTTTCCGCTTCCAGCACCAGTGAATGATAGCGCATGGCAGGGAACGGTTCTGCCATTTCAGAAAAAAGGCCTTTATTGCCATGGGAGATTTCGGATACTTTTCCGTGCCGGATGACAGGCGCATGGACGACGCTTCCCCCAAAAGCGGTGCCGATCAATTGATGACCGAGGCAGATGCCAAGAATCGGAATCTCCTGATAGGCTTCCTGGACAAGCCGGATGGACTCCGACACTGCCTGAGGATGACCCGGTCCGGGAGATAGGATGATGGCCTCCGGCTGTTTTCCGAGAATCTCTTCAACAGACAACACCCCATAACGGACCACTTCTACGTCCTGTCCCATTTCCGCCACCGCTTGATAAATATTATAGGTAAATGAATCGAAATGATCGATCAGGAGAATCATCCGAACACCTCCGTCAACGAACGCGCTTTATGCAGCGTCTCTTCAAACTCCGCTTGCGGGTCGGAGTCATAGACAATGCCGGCACCCGCCTGGACGTGGACCTGCCCATCCTTCGCGACGAACGTCCGGATGGCGAGGGCCACATCCAGGTTGCCATTGAATCCGAGATACCCCACAGCGCCCCCGTAAACGCCTCTCCGTTCTTCTTCAAAATGCTGGATCAATTGCATTGCCCGGACTTTCGGCGCGCCTGAAACGGTTCCGGCCGGCAAACAGGAAACCAGCGCGTCAAGCGGATGCATCGCTTCACCAAGTTCGCCTGTCACTTCGGACACCAGATGCATGACGTGCTGATAGCGCTCAATCACCATGTATTTCGGAATTTTCACCGAACCCACAGCGGCTACCCGCCCGACATCGTTGCGGCTCAAATCCACCAGCATTTGATGCTCAGCCCGTTCTTTCTCATCCGCTTCAAGTTCGGCTCCCAGGCGTCTGTCTTCTTCCTCTGTCCTTCCGCGCTTCCGCGTACCTGCAATCGGATTGGTCACCATATGGCCGTCCCGTATGGTCAATAAACTCTCAGGCGATGCCCCGACAACCGCGTAATCCGTAAAATCGACGTAAAACTGGTAAGGCGAGGGATTTTGCTTCCGCAACTTCCGGTACAAACTGAAGGCGTCGCCTGCATAGTCAGCCGTCAGGCGCTGCGATAAAACGATTTGAAAGATATCGCCGTTTTCGATATGGTTTTTCGCCAGGGCCACTTTGCTTTTAAAAGATGCGGCATCTGTTTTTGACCGGAAAACGAGCGGGCGCTGCCCTTCCTGTTCCGTTGCCGGTTCCGGCACGCGCAGCTGCGCTTCAACTTCCTCCGCTTTGCCTTCAAACGAAATAATGGTCACATCATTTTTCACATGGTCAAACACCACTATCGTTTCGTATAAATGCAGATGGATGTCCGGCATCTGCAGGCTATTTTCCTTTGCAGCCATGATCGGCTCGTATGCGCTGATGGCATCATAGCCGATATAGCCGAGCGCACCACCCGTAAACGGCAAGTTCTCTATATTGGCCTCCCGGACCGGCACACGCTCTTTTAACAGTTCCAGCGGCTTTCCTGCATGGACTGCCTCTTCGCCGGTCCTGAAATCGATTTCCTTCAGTTGATCGCCGGATCCGATGAATGTCTTTGCCGGATCTGCCCCAATAAAGGAATAACGCCCAGTCTGCGAAGTTTTCAACGAACTTTCCAGCAGGCACTTTCTTGGGCCTTTGAGCCGGTTGAACACCGCTATCGGCGTCAGTGAATCTCCTTCAACTTTTCTGATCTCCATCTCTGCTCATCTCCTCTATTCTCCAACTACCGCACCGCCAGCCAATAAAAAAAGCCTCTGCAAAGAACAGGACTGTTCCTTGCAGAGGACGGATTGACCGCGGTACCACCTCATGTTAAAGCTGCCATAGCTTCCACTCGGCCCCCAATAACGCGGGGGAGACGGGCCTTCCTACTCCAATTTCAGAAGGCCACTCGTAAGCCCATTCACGCATACACCCCGCCAGTTTCCACCTGCCACTGGCTCTCTTTGAGAGGACGGTATGCGCTACTCTTCTTACTCGGCGATTTTCTCTGCTATGCTCGGCTCTGCTGTACTTAAGGCGGCGCCGCTCCCGGCGCCTTCTGCCTCTTTCCGTACAAAAAGGTTGCCCCTATCTTATGTAATCCCTGCGGTTTTGTCAACTCAAAGTATAAATAGTATGAAAATTTGTTTTTGAATGCAATTTTAAGGTAATCTAGTAGTAAGTAATACCATCACTTAACAAGGGGGCAAAGACAAGATGAAGAAGTATTCTTTTTTGATGGTAGGAATTTTGGCTTTATTGCTGATCCTGTCGGGGTGTGCAGGCGAAAGCGGCGGCAGCAGCGATAGCGACAGCAGCGGCGATTCCGCCGATAAGACGCAAATCAGCTTTATCCACTGGCGCGGTGAGGACAAGGCGGTTTTCGATGAAATCATCAGCGAATTCGAAAAAGCCAATCCCGATATCACAGTGGAAATGAACGTCTATCCTTCCGACCAGTACCAAGGGACTGCACAGCGGATGCTTGCAGACGGTGCGACCGGCGACGTCTTTACCTCTTTCCCGGGAGCCCAATTCGAATCGATTCAAGGAGCCGGGCTTTTTGAAGATTTGAGCGGTGAGGAATTCTTGTCGAACTTTGATGAAAACCTTATCTCAGTCGGCCAGAAAGACGGCAAGCAGTTTGCTGTACCGTATCAGCTGGTCTTCAATATGCCGATCTACAACAAAGGCATGTTCGAAGAGCTTGGATTGGAAGTGCCGAAAAGCTGGACCGAGTTCCAGGAAATGGCGGACACATTGCTTGAGAACGGCATAACGCCAATCGCTTTCCCAGGCGCGGACATCGGCCCTAACCAATTCATGAACAGCATGATGATGAACAATGCACCAGACGAAGAAGTTTTTGCGAAGCTTCAGAACGGCGAGGAATCCTTGACCAACGAATGGTGGGTCAAAACATTAGAAGACTTTAAATTATTGGCGGACAAAGGCTATATCCAGGAAAATGCCCTCGGCACCAACCAGGATGCAGCTATGTCGATGGTAGCAAACGAAGAAGCAGCGATGCTTGCGACTGGTTCCTACCATATGGCCTCCCTATTGAAATTGAATCCGGACCTACAACTCGATCTGCTGGCTCCGATCACTGTCGAAGAAAGTGAAGCGGTTTACGAAGGCATCAACACCGCTACATTCATGCTTGCCGTCAACAGCAAGTCGGAGAAAAAAGAAGAAGCCAAGAAATTCATCGAGTTCCTAAGCCAGCCCGAAATCGCATCGAAATATGCGAATGAAACCGGGCAGCATTTAACGGTGAAAGACGTGGCGTACGAATCGGATGCGTTGAAGAATACGGCTTATTGGATCGATGAAAAGAAAACGCGTTTCCAGCCGCGCTTCCTGATCACCAATGCACAGATCGAAGAAGCCGTGCTTAGCTCGATTGAAAACGTTCTGGGCGGAGAAGATCCGAAGGCTGCAGCCGAAGCTGCCCAAAAAATCGTAGACGAAAACAGGGAATGATGTCATGAGAACTTCAAAGACCATTTATTTATTCTTCTTGCCTGGCCTTCTGTTATACAGCGTCTTTTTCCTGTATCCGACAGCCAGCGCAATCTTCTATTCCTTCACCGACTGGGACGGCTTCAGTGAAGCGTTCCAGTTCGTCGGAATTGATAATTACGAACGGGCGCTTACAGCCGATTCGATTTTCAGGAAAACCGTCGGCAACAACTTGAAATTCATGTTTGTCGTGGTGATTTTCCAGACGCTCGTCGCGCTCGCGTTTGCACTGATCGTCCTGAAAAATACGAAGACGACCGTTTTCCTGCGGGCTTTGTACTTTTTCCCGACGATTCTCTCTTCTGTTTCCGTGGCATTTATCTGGGCGTTCATCTACGACCCTTCTCTCGGGATCTTGAACCGTGGCCTGGAAGCGATCGGCCTCGGATTCCTTGCCCAAAACTGGCTTGGAAATTCCGACATCGCCATCTACTCCTTGGCCATCACGCAGATCTGGTTCCATGCCGGACAGATGCTCATCATCTTTGTCGCTGGACTCCAGGCGATTCCGCAGGAAATGTATGAAGTGGCCAAAATCGAAGGTGCAAACAAGTGGCAGACTTTCCGCAAGGTGACCTGGCCGCTGCTTGCCCCTTCTGCTACGATTGTCGTCGCGTATACCACCATCCAATCGTTCAAGGCATTCGATTTGGTATTTGCGATGACCGGCGGCGGCCCGAACTATTCGACTGAAATCATTGCCACTTATATTTTCGGCGTGGCATTCAATGGTTATCAATTCGGCTATGCCAGTGCCATTTCCGTCATTTTCATGTTGATCATTGCCTTTATCACGTTCCTGCAATTCAAAGCATTGCGATCGGATCGGGTCTCTTATTAAAGAAAGGAGGAAAACAGTTTGCTTTTCCGAAGGTTTTCCCTCATCGTCTATGCTTTGTTAATATTGATTCCGTTGCTTGTCGTTTTGCTGACATCTGTTAAAACGCTTCAGGAAACATTCGCCAACCCGCTCGGCTTTCCAAAGGACGGGTTGAAGTTCGAGAACTACGTAGCTATTTTCCAAGAGCAGACCATGGCTGGCTATTTCATGAACAGTACGATCGTCACGCTGTTTTCCGTGGTCCTTACACTGTTGTTTGCTTCGATGATCGCTTACGGCATCACTCGCCTTAACAGCTGGATGGGCAATGTCGTATTCGCCCTGTTCACGCTCGGGATGATGATCCCTGCCCAAGTGATCATGGTGCCGCTTTATTCACTGATGCTCGATTTCGGACTGACTAACAGCTTGGTCGGCTTGATCCTTGTAAATATTTCTTCAACACTGCCCATTGCTGTATTCATCTTGACGGGCTTTATGAAAACCTTGCCGCGGGAATTGTTCGAGGCGTCTACAATCGACGGCGCTGGCAACTGGCAGATGTTTGCAAAGATCGCGATTCCGCTTTCCTTGCCATCCCTTTCGGCAACAGCCATCTTCCTTTTTGTCATGCACTGGAACGACTTGCTTTACCCATTGCTCTTCATCACAGACAATGCCTATAAAACGCTGCCTCTCGCTTTGCTTGAATTCCAAGGGCAGTATTCGACCAATTACCCGATGCTCTTCACCGGAGTTATCATCGCATCGGCGCCAATGGTCGTTGCCTACGTCTTCCTGCAGCGCTTCTTCGTTGCCGGCATGACGGCAGGTGCGGTGAAAGGCTAAATGCTATAAGAAAAAGGCTGTCGGGGTTTCCCGACAGCCTTTTTTCATGCAATGAATTTTATATGCTTTCTATTTTTTTCTCTCACACCTCCTTGTCGTTCTACTTTTAATAGTATTATTTAACTTTTCATAAATTAGGTAAATATAATTACTATCTGCTACAATATACCAGGACCTATTTCATTTAAAATGAACAAACGATAGGTTAATGATCATATGATAAGTGGTGTCGAAGTCTGATTTGCTTTTTTCTTTCTAACCACGAGGGAAGTATACAGAACAGATAATATAAAAGGGAATGGATAGTGAGTATGAGAAAAATCTTTACATCATTAATGGTTTTAGGAATTTTATTCTTGATGGAAGGAAAGATCACAGAAGCTGCTGCACCGGCGACTACCGTATTTGGAGACAGCAATACAGCAGGAAGCAATTGGCCGGAGTATGGTTATGATGACAATAAAAAATGGTCAGTCCTATTGGGGAAATCACGTACGGTCGTCAACAAGGGAATCGGTGGAAACACAACCGGCATGGGATTGAATCGGATGAATGATATTCTTCAATCTAAGCCAAAAACAGTCACCATTATGTTCGGAACAAATGACGCTGTGCTTAACAGCAAGTTTATTCCAAAAACATCATTACGGCAGTACGAGAGCAACCTCAATAAAATGGTTGATACCTTCCAATCAAAAAGAATCAATGTAGTGCTAATGACGACTCTTCCAATTATTGAGCAGCCCTATTATAAGCGGCATAACAAAAATTTATACCTTAAATACGGAGGAGTAAGAGCGTTCCATGACAAGTATAATGAAGTTACTAGAAAAGTAGCGGGTCAACAGCGGGTTCCATTGATGGATACCTATAAAACTTTTTTGCGTTTTTCTGGAGAAGCGACGGATACGGCACTTATAGAGTCCGGCTTGATAGACCCTAGCGGCAACCACATGACACCTTATGGAGCAAAAGTATTCCATAATAATCTAGCAAATGTTTTAAGCAAAAATAAATACTAGACTCATTAAGAATAATGAATATAAAAAAAGCGATATGGCAGTCAAAAGACTGTATCGCTTTTTCACATTTTAAAGCAATTATAGCTACGCAGAAACAAAGGCGCAGCGGGTTTAGTGCAAACCTGAGGAAAAAATTACCGATAGTTTTATTTTTAAAAAACCTTATGTCTTTCCTAACAAGCAAAAGGCTGATAGCTGCGAAACATAATCCTCGCTCTTACTTTAAAATAAGTTTATTTAGGCAAGGCAACAACATTGAATGCTTTATATTTTCTGCATTCACCACAATACCGGTTTTGCCACCATCAGCCAAAGCATGATCAGCAACAGGGCAATATACAGCCAGGTCGACCGGTGCAGCTTTTTCAGCAAGTCCTTCCGGTCCGATGCAGGCTCGTCGAATTTCCGGAGCACCGGCTTGAAGGCACGGGCCAGAAAAAAGACCGAGCCGAACATTACGGCGAGCGTTAGCACGATCCACGGCGTTGTCCACGTCCAAGCGCTTTGCCAGATCAAAAGCACACCTGTTGCGACGAGCACATGCCCGGCGTGCTTGACGAGCCGGATGGCCGATCTGAATGTAGTAATCTGCGATTGCAGCACCATCTCGGCCGCCCCATCCATGCGCTTTAATAACGGCAGCAGGACAAAGAACGGCCCGATCGACAAAACCGCACTTAAAATATGAAGATATAAAAAGACCGAATACATGATGGATTACTTTCCTGCTTCTGAAAATTCATGAACCCATACGCCCATTTCCGGAAGCCATGGCATACCTGGATGGAATTGGAGGATGGATTGCTTATACTCTTCAACATTGCTGAAGCCTTCCTGCTGCGCTTTCGCATCGGTCAAATCTCCGAGCGTTTCCGCGTAGACCCGCTCCACCCGAAATTCACGTCCCTCAAGGACCATGACTTCTCCCGGGTCCGCATAGCGGCCATTTCGACGCGTGGCGGTTTTGAGGCCGGCCAGAACTTTTTCTACATCTTTTTTATTTGTAACCAATTTCTCAATACTGCACGTTTTTGGCGGCAGCCCGCTGTTGTTGATATTTGTCATCTTTTCTCCGCCTTTCAGTTTAGCTCTTTTCATTATAACGAATTTGGGTAGCTATAGGGAAAACCATAAGAAAAAGCGGCTGGTTTCAGCCGCTTTTTCTTATTTTGCAAAATAATGTTTGCCGATTGATTTGATGACAGGACGCGAATAAATCCAAGTATCTGTGACGCCTGCCGGGTTGTAGTAATAAGTGGCGCCGCCGGAAGGGTCGGCCCCCAATAATGCCGCTCTTGCTGCTTTATAGGCAGTGGCATTCGGTTTGAGCCAGTATTGCCCGTCGTTGACTGCTGTAAATGCATTGCGTTGGAAAATGACGTTATAAGTGCTGTCCGGGAATCGGCTCGAGTCCACGCGGTTCAAAATCACCGCAGCGACCGCGACTTGCCCATTATAGCTTTCGCCTCGCGCTTCGCCGTGGACCGTGCGTGCGATCATGTCCACCTGGTTAAGCTTGCTGCGCGTCAAAGAACCGGTAAAGCCAGTTGCCGGAACATTAAAATCACGTTGGAAACGGATGACTGCATTTTTTGTAACCGATCCATAATAGCCGGTTGGTTGTGTCGTGAAATAGCCCAGTTTCTGCAATTTCTGCTGCAGCGCCGTTACTTCTCCGCCGCTTACACCAACATGCAGATCAGGTGAATGTGCTTCTGCTTCCGATTGAGAAAAACTTAAAAATAAAACTGTCAATACCCCGAATGCTAGTGACTTGAAGATTTTCATGATTTCTCTCCCTTCGATTCCAGGAATTATAGCTTCCATTCCTTCTCTTTAGTATAAAGAGCAAGGGAAAGGGAGAAAATCCAACAGACCTACTTGATTTCAAAGATTTGGAACGTTCTAAAGTCTTGCAGAATATGGACGAGCGACAAATTTCTGTCGTTTATGCAATATTTATATGAAAAAAGACTTATTCATACATTTTGCGAAAAGGAGTCGGGCAGCTATAAAGCGAATAGAACAAGGCACGAGTTTGTTTTGAGGAGGAAACTGCATGTTTATTCGCTAGCCTTTTGACGAATTTTTGGAGCATCATTTCCACTTTAGCTGAAGTTGCGCTATGCAATACGGTCGCTCCTGATGAAAACGGGCGCCAGAAAGTGGTGACCGTCGACTTGAATGTCACGTTCCTGAAAAGGGCCCGCTCCGTTTTTTTAACAGCCCGCGCTTTTGCGGTCAAGGAAGGGCGCAGCCTCACCCACGCCGACTGCATCATCCATGACGACCAGGACAATGTCATTGCCAAAGCGAAAGCGATTCTTTTTAACCAGGCTTGACCCGCAGCACCAAGCTGACAGGCGCAGCTTTCCTATTTGCGCGTTAGATGAAGCTGGGCAAACTGGCCATACTGTTTGACGCTTTTCAATGTAAACTCCTGTTCGGTTGCAGATTCCCGGAATAGGGGAATCCCGCTGCCGATCAGCGTCGGAGCAATGGAAATGATAAATTCATCGATCAGCCCCTCTTCCAAAAAGGCATGCAGCAACTGGCTTCCGCCGACAACCCATATATCCTTCCCCGGCCGCTTTTTCAGCCGGTCGGTAAACGCCGCTACGTCTTCATCGGTAAAGGTGACGAAATTGTCGCTTCCGGTCCGTGCAGAAGTGAACACATAGCATTCTTGATCCGTATAAGGAAAATTGCCGTTTTCCTGTTCCATTACCCACTCATAAGTGCGCCGCCCCATCACAATCGTGTCCACGTTTTTTATATAATCCGCATATCCAGCATCGCCTTCGCCTTCCACTTTAAACAGCCAGTCGAGCGAATCATCCGCCGTGGCAATATATCCATCCAGGCTTGAAGCAATAAAGCAGCTGATCTTCCGTCTATTTTCCATCGTTATTCCTCCCATTCCAGTGTTATACTACTTTTCCCGCTTCCGCTGCTGTGAAACCGCCGGCCAGCTTTAGACGCGGCCGACGGAATTTGGTAAAGTGAAAGAAAACTTCTGGAAGGGGCGTTTCCATGAAAAAAATTGTCATCCTGTCCGATACCCATATTCCCATGCGTGCCAAAAAATTGCCGCAGGCATTGGTTGCCGAGTGCCAAAATGCCGACTTCATCATCCACGCCGGAGATTGGCAAACCTTGGATGTCTATTACGAGTTGGCGGCCTACGCCAAAACGGACGGCGTAACCGGCAATGTGGACCCCTGGGAAATACTCGACCGTTTCGGCAAGAAGAAAATCCTTACATTCGGAGACATCAAAGTAGGCGTCATCCATGGCGATGGCATCCGGCAAACGACTGAGCAAAGAGCATTTGATGCATTTGCCGATGACGAAGTCGATATCATCGTATTCGGACATTCCCACATCCCGGTGATGCGGGAAGTCCAAGGCGTGACCCTATTCAACCCGGGTTCCCCTACCGACAAGCGCCAGCAGCCGCAGTACTCATTCGGACTGCTTGAAATTGCCGACACTTGGGAATTGCGCCATGTGTTCTTCGATAGCAGAGAATGAAAAATCGGGACGGCGTCAGCGCCGTCCCGATTTTTCTTTGGATTCATTGGATAATTGAAAGCCCAATTTCCTTAATGCGGTCTGTAAATTCGCCTCAATCAGGATGCCACTCAATGCCTCGGCAAAATGAGGGACTTTCAACGCCATAAAAGGTTGGATGCCGGTAATCACAGGAACGACACCGATAATCTTCAAGGTGTTGACGAGCTTCAGCAGATATTCCCCGACCACCGAATTGATCTGGGAGACGCCTGATACATCCACAACCAAATACCTGACTTCCGCTTCCGCGCATTTTCCCAGCACCCGGTCGATAATGGTCTGGGCGCGCCGGGCGGTCACATTGCCAATCACCGGCAAGATTGCAATTCCATCAGCTACTGGTACAAGCGGAGAAGAAAGGGACTGAATCTGCTCCTGGGCGGATTCCAACTCCAGCACGTAGGTCAACAGGGACGACATCAATTCCAACGAGCGCTGATGCTCTTCAGTGAATTCAAACGGCACATTGTCCATCGCACAAATAGTGCCATACACTTCCCCGTTGTCACGGTAGATCGGTATGCCAATAAAAGAGCCGTTATTGAAGCTGGATGAAATCTCGAGCCGTTGGGCTGAGGCATCGATGGATATATCTTCGATGACGAGCGGCTTTTCACCATAATCGATGCTCAAGCTGCAGAAAGTTTGTTCAAGAGGCGCAATGCCGCCTTCTGTGACGAGTTCTTCTTCGGCATTGATCGCCTTGACGATGTGGTTTGTCTGTCCGTCATTCTTTGCGATGAAGAGGGTGTTGATATTCATCTGCTGGCTCAATAGCTGCAGAATATGCGCTGCAGCATCTTCGAAATTGCGGAAATCGTTCATTTTCCGTGTCCCATTTAAAGGCATCGGTTCAGTCCCCCTCGTTTTTCTCTTAAGGCCATACACGGCTGTACTATTGGTTAAACATACTCTTTGGCGCTTTGCTTTGCAACTTCATGCGGCCCCGCTGTTGCGGACGGCAAATTCTCAGCCGGATAGGTCCTCTTGCCGGCCGAAGCATTTCCATTTCAAATGGCCGAGAAAATCCGGCAGGCTGCCTTGTGTGATGGAAGAGAGCATGACATGTTCACCATTTTTCAAATGGCACAGCAAATTCAAGCTTCCCGACAGGCCTGCCGATACAGCTTCAATTTCCGAAAAGGCCACGGACAGCAGCGGGGTTTCTTTTTGAGCCTGCTTTGAAAAAAAGAGCAAGTGGCTTTCAGACGCAATCAGGAATCCCTTTTGGCTTTTCCCAGTCTGAAAAGAGGTTCTACATTGCCCTTCCAGCCAACCGCATACGCTAATGTCCGGCATCCGTTTTTGAAGCTCCGCTAATAATCGAACAGCGTCAGCCATTTGAACGCCCTCCCTTTTCTTATTATCTCTATTATACGTATTCTTTGTCTTTTGTATTTCATTTTTTCAACTTTCCCGGTGAAGTCATGAAAGGGTTCAGGAATTTCAAGAAGCGGGTATAGCTTAAGATATACTACCCGAGGAGTTGATAGGGATGGATGAAAAAAAGAGGCGCCTGGAAATCGATCTGCTTCAGCAAACCGACTCGGCCATCGAGATGAAGTGGTCCGATACCGGCAGCACTTGCCGCGTCAAAAGGGATGCAGAGACGATTTACGAAGGGCCGGGGACAACATTCAAAGATCAGGGCTTGGAAGCTGGAGAATTATATACGTACACCCTGGAATGCCTGGATGATGACGGACGCGTCAAAGAACGGATCAAGATGCGGACAAGCACTGAAAACCATGATAAGGACCGCATCAATCTTTTGCAGCAGATTGCGGTCACCATGATTGTCAGTGACTCGAAGATCGCGCTTGCCTGGGGGGCCATCGAAGGGCTCGAAGAGTTTGAAATTTATCGCGACGGCGAGCAGATCGGCACCACGCATCAGACTCAATACACGGATTATGATTTTTCGAAAGACCGTGAACATATGTATTGGATCCGCTCCAAGCGTCCGCTCGAACAATCCGAAACCAAGCTGAGAGGCGAAAAATCTGCAGCTGCCCATATTTTCGGTTTCTTCAACCTGAAATCTTCCCAAGAACAGGCGGCAATGGAAGAGTTCTGGATTACCCACAAGATAGCGCCTGTGGAGCGCTTGCTCGCAGATGCACCGAAACAGGATGTGGAAGACCTTAACCGCAAATGGGACTTCCGCTATACCACGTTCCTGGAAGACGAATACTTGGCAAATCCGAACTTGCTGTCGATGAACCGCTATTTTTCCGGCGACAACCGGGGATTCGATGCCGATTCATCCGATTACCGCACGCAGGTGAACTTCACGGTCGAATTGAACGAGGACAATTCCACCTTGGATTTCCAGCGCGATGTCGGCATCAGCATCGCCTACGACTGGCGGAAAAAGTTTCGAAAAGCCGATGTCGCTTCAGCAGACGGAATCTCACTTGAGAAAGTTGAAGAAGACACTCGCAATGTGACGGTCCAGTTGACCCATAGTGTCGGCAATCCCCTCACCCCGTCGCCTGACATCGACTATGACGTAGCGGCAACGTTCTACCGGGATGGACATTTTGATATCGTAGGGGTCCACGACCAAGCTCCGAACCATGAAGTGTATTTGAAGCATGACAAGATGCACGGCTGGCTGCAACTCCACCGCGCAAAAAGCAAAGGGTTAGCCTGGATGGCCGATACGATTGCCAGCCAGTACTGGCGCATTTCGAATTTCCTTTAACCGCACAAAAGCCTGATGCGCCGGAAGACGCACCAGGCTTTTATTGTTTGTCGAGGAACCGCTTGCGGATATGCGGCGGCGGCAGCATGCAGCTGTCGAGTTTGCCGAACACTTTATAGCGGTTTTTGGCAATCAGGTCATATGCTGTATCTCCTAAGAAACGCGGGAGCGGCTTCAAGTAATACGCCAGCTTCCACAGGCCTGTCAAATGGTTGGAGATCATCAATGCCCCTTCCGATTTCACATAAGCTTTGCCGTCTTTGATCAGCACCAGGCTGTCTACATCTTCCGGTATATCGTGCTGGCGTCTGAGCTTCTGCCCGATGTCGCTTTGAAGTGAAGCAAATTGGTAATACCCCGCAGGGTCATGGTTTATGATGAATTGGACACTGGAATCACAGAAATTGCAATCCCCGTCGAATAATACAATCGCATGGTCCATGAGTATTCCTCCTTCGCTTGAAAAAGCATTAATTATTAAATAACCTCTTTTGCCGATGCTCAAACACGCTCAAGTCGAAACGGTGCCTTGATGAAAGAACAATTTCCATTCTGTGCCCCGTTTTTTCCAGACCGAACTCCGATTGGTTCGCCGCCCGCTTGTTTCATTGAAAATGCGGTATGTCGTCAACACCGCTTCCGGCCCGAGTTCGTGCATCTGGAACTCGGAAATTTCCATGCGGTCAGGTGTAAGCGAATTGTCCTCTTCATAATCCGAACGGAAAGTAATCCGCCCTGAGCTGCCGAACTCATAAAATTCGTCATCCAATACATTTCCGAGCTTTTCACCGGACACCCGTACATCCGGCTGCAGGTGGGTGCACTCCAGTTCAAATATCTCTTTCTCCAATTCCCCCATCGGTATCCTCTCCCTCAAGTTTTCCTTAACATTAAAGAAATCCGCTTCCGCCGTCAATACAACGGCAAAAAAACCCTGCTCGCCTAAAGCAGGGTGTGAATGCTCAGTCTTTATTGTCGTCGTAGAAGTCTTCCATGTCTTCACCCGGCTGATCTTGCGGGCCATCAGACGATCCGAAATCTTCCACATCTTCAAAGCTGTCTTCGTAATCGCGCAAACGGCTGTCATCCTTTTTGGATGGCCGGGAAGTTGAACTGCCGATGACCCCTTCTTCCGGCGGGCGCGATGTCATATCCAGGTCGTGGCGGGCATGGTCGATGCAAGTCAATGCGGTCGGCAGCGCTTCCAGCCGTTCGAACGGAATGTCCTTCCCGCAAACGGCGCATTTTCCATAAGTGCCTTCCTGTATGGCTGCAAGCGCTTCGTATGTCTCATCAAGTTCGCCTTCCTTGAACTGGTTCAACGCCATTCCGCGTTCCTGGTCGAACAGATCGGTGGCATTGTCCGCCGGATGGTTATCGTAATTGGAAAGCTCAGTCCGCTCGAATTCCTCGTGATGTTCCACCCGTTCTTCAAGCGCCTTTTTTTGTTCCAATAATTGCTTCTCCAGTTGTTTCAATTGTTCTTCCGTCATCCTGATTCCTCCTCAAAAACCTGCTTGTTCTGTATATTTCCTTTTTCAGCGAAATCAAACCTGGCTTCTGCCGGGCTTCAATATTCGTCGAACCGGTCAAGCAGGCTGAGCAAATATTCATCCAGCCGGTGGCGCATCAATTCATCGGTCAGTCCTGTCATGCCGAAAGCCTGCCAGCCGGCATAAACAGCCGGTGGCCCGTCCACTCCATCCGTCAGCGCCAATAAATCCCAGTAAGGATGGTATTCGAACTGTTCTCCTGCGATTTTTCGATAGGCTGCCAAAAAGCGGTCCGCTGTCGAAACGCCGTGCAATTGGGCTAGATTGAGGCGGCAATGCCCCACATCGATGCCGGTCGGCCCAATGCAAGCATTGACCCAGTCCACAATGCCGCTGATCCTACCTTTAGACCAAAGCAGATTTGCCGGATGGAAGTCCCGGTGAATGAAATGTTCTTTTGCTTCCGGGCGGATGCCTGCCACGATAAAAAAGGCCCGCATCCATTCATCGGGATGGCGGGACCACACGGGCCGGTCGAGGGCAAGCGCATTGTTATACGAGAAATACTCCCATGCGAACCCTCTTGCCTCGTGCCGGTGGATCTCTGCCAGGGCTGCCGCCATCTTCTCCAGCCAATCGGTTTCATTTTCAGGCTTTAGTAAGGGCGTTCCAGGCAATTTTGTCATAAGGACAGCCTGCAGTCCGCACGGGACTCCGGTTTCTTCAAAAGCGACCAATTGCGGGACAGGCAGTCCGGTTTGCTGCGCCATTTCCAGACTGGCTGCTTCGTGCCTTGCCAGGTCGGGCTCCATGGCCAGCCAATCCGCCTTCGTAAACAGCCGCAATACATACTCCGACCGCCCTTCTTCTCCTGCCGTTTCGATTTTATAAACATCTGAGGATGTGCTGCCTCGCAACGCAACGGCTCCTGATATGCGGTGCGTGCCGCCCAGTGCCTCTTCTACCCATTCAGCTGCCTCTTCCGGCAGCTGCAAGATTCTTTCCTCTGCCATTGTTCTCCGCCCTTTCCTGCTTTCTAATCGCATCTTATAAAAACTGCCTTCCGTATTGGAACCGGAAGGCAACCTGCTGTTAGTCGATGAGCCGGATGTTTTGGATGATGAAGCGGCTTTTCGGTATACTGGGCATGCGCACAAGGCTATGCTGCAAATTTTGCGCAGGGACGTCATAATCCAACCTTCGCACGATGAAATCGAAGCTTGCTTTCATCACTTCGACCGTTACCCATTCGCCTGCACAGCGATGCCCCATTTCATATTCGCCCCCGCCTTGCGGAATGAAGCTGAACGGGCTGCCGCTCCAACCGTAGAACCGCTCCGGCTTGAATACTTCCGGCTCCTCCCAGAGATCTGGGTGGTGGTTCGTTCCGTATAAATCCAAAAGCACGAGCGTGCCTTTCTTGAATTCGTAATCCTTCCAGATGAAATCCTTCCGCACTCTTGCTCCGGTAAAAGGGCCGAACGGATAATAGCGCCGGACTTCCTGCGCGAACCAGGTACTGAAATCCGGAGGGCCGTCTGAAAGCGCCGAACGGGTTTCAGGATGTTCGTGCATGGCTACTGCGCCGAATGTGATGTAGCGCCCGATTGCCACAATCGGACGGATGATATTCAAGATTTCGACCGCCGCCAGCCGGCTCGGCAATTTTTTGCCATCCGGCTGCGTGTACCAGGACATTTCAAAAAGCGCTGTTCCTGGTATGGCCGGCAACAGCCCTCTCCGGACCCCTTTGACCATCTTTTCTATCCATTCCTCCGAATTATCACGGGCAGTACGGCCTTTCCAATAGCGCGGACCCATTCCGCCGAAGGCATCAATCATGGCCCCCATATCCCTTGCCCGCGATTCCACTTCCTCTTTTTTCAGCGGCACGCCTGCAAAGCGGCACGCCACCCGCATCATCAGATGCTCTGCTTCTTTAAAAAATTCCACGGTCTCCTGCTGTTCCCATTCCCGGACAGCTCCCCGCCACTCTTCCGTTACGTAAATGTTCAAGGACTGCAACTGGGCCGGAGACATCAAAGACATGAAAAGGGCTTTCCGGCGCTTATGCTCGCCATCATCCAAGGTCTGGATGGCCTTTTCCCCGAAAAGGCTCCTTTGGATGCGCTTCGGCACCGCTCCTTTTCGGCGGAATTTGCTTTCATCATAAAAAAGGGCAGCCGCTTCTTCACCGGCCATGCAAATCACCTTCTGTCCAAGCAGGCGCATCTGGAAGACAGCCGACCCAAACTTCCGCGACCGGTTGGATATGAACAAATATCCTTCCGTCAACAAAGCTAGTGTATGGTCCGCCCCTTTTTCCAGGGGAATCGGCTTAATTGGTGCCATCTCCGGAACGCCTCCTTTTGCCGGGCTTTTCTTCCTAACTTACCCTTAGGCGAATTCTCTCAAACAAGGAAGGGGATATGGTGCAGGCCGCTATAGCAGCGGAGGAAAGAAGGATTTGACAGCCAATCAAAAGTCTTTTACTATGAGTTAGGTTGAAAGAATTTAATAACCCGGCGACGGGAGAGGTTCATAGCATTTCACCCTCTATAAAAAACTATGGATTGACGAAACTCAGCCAAATCCACATGCGATTCGGCTTTTTCTTTTTCCGTTTTTTATAGGCCTCTCTCAAGTCGGATACTTGAAGGAGGCCTTTTTAATGGCAGGAAGAAACGAAGACACACTGGACCACTTGTCGCTTCTCGGCAATCAAAACACGAAGTATAAATTCGAATACGATCCGGATATTCTGGAAGCGATTGATAATCTTCATACACGCGATTATTTCGTGAAGTTTAATTGCCCGGAATTCACTTCCCTTTGCCCGCAGACGGGACAGCCGGATTTCGCTACAATTTACTTGAGCTTTATTCCCGACAAGAAATTGGTGGAAAGCAAGTCGCTGAAATTATACCTATTCAGCTTCCGCAACCACGGCGATTTCCACGAAGACGTAGTCAACATCATCATGAACGATTTGATCAAATTGCTTGAACCGCGCTACATCGAAGTTTGGGGCAAATTCACACCGCGCGGCGGCTTGTCGATCGACCCTTACACCAATTACGGGAAACCTGGCACGAAATTCGAAGAAATGGCGTCGTACCGGATGATGAACCACGATATGAATCCGGAAACAATCACGAACCGCTGAAACCCAAAAGCCGGCCGCATGAATTTGCGGCCGGCTTTTGGGTTTCAGGTACCGAATAGAATAAGTGCTTCTTCATGTTACAGCTGTAGGAACAACTCCGAACTCTGTCTTAAAGGACTGCCCTTTGTTGTCTGCCGTTTTTTTCAAAACCAGTTCCGCAACGATCGGCAGGTGGTCGGATGCGTCCGTCTTAATCACAGATGCTCTTTCTGCTTGGACTTCCTGGTTGGCAAACACGTAATCGATCCGTGTCATCGGCTTTACATCCTCTTTTTCTGAAGCCGTTTGGACCGGTGTCGGGTATGTGCAGACATCCCCTTTCCCCAAATCCGAAAAGACATCATGGAACCGGCTGCTTAATCGCTGGATGTGCCGGTTTTCAGGCACCGCATTGAAATCGCCCGCGAGAATCTGAGGAAATCTGCTTTTTTCCGAAATCTCCAAAATCTGCTGAACATTCACTTGAAGCTCTTCTTCTTCCAATGACAAATGCGTACAGAAGAAATGAACAATAGCCCCTTTTACCTGAATTACGGCTTCCAGCATCCCCCGCTGTTCACCCGCCGCTCCAGGTCCGTCGATATTCACCATCAGATGGTTTTCCGTGTGCTGAATCGGATACTTGCTTAAAATAGCATTGCCGTATTGGCGTCTTGGCATGGCCGGGTCCAACGGGTCCAAATCCAGATTCGGGCCGAATGCGGCATTCATGCCCAAGCGTTTTTCAAACCAGCTGACCTGATCACAGAATGAGCTGCGGGCCGTAAAGCATCGGTCGACTTCCTGTAAACCGACGATATCCGGCTGTGCTTGTTCGATGACACGCGCTGTTTTTTCAAGATCGACTTTATTGTCCATCCCGAGGCCGTGGGCTACATTGAATGACATGACTTTAAGGGGCACCGTGGGCGGTATGCTGCTGTCTTCCATTTGAACCTCTCCTTCATGACTGGCAATAATCCGAGGCTTGAGGGTCTTTGATGCATTGATTGTAGCAAAAAAGCATCAAAAACGCTTCTGTTTATCCTTTTTTTCGCAAAAAAATAAAAGCAGCCAAAATGGGCTTTGGGCTGCTGGGCAAAGGCTATATTTTTTGGAGTGCTGATGGAGCTTTCGGCAAAACCGGCGTTTTTGCCGTCTCGAGGATAAAGTCTGCGCTGATCGGCAAATGGTCGGACACGGCTGTTTCGATGGCTGCCGCCCCAACCGCCTGGAGTTGATCGTCGGAGAAAATATAATCGATCCGGGTTGCAGGCTTGTAGCTTTCGCCAGTTATCGGGTTGCTGTAGCGCGTCGGGTACGTATAAGCATCCCCTTTTTTCACTTTCAGAAAAGCATCGGTCAAAGAGCGGTTCAGCCGCCCTATCCCTTCATGATCCGGCGGTGCATTGAAATCCCCCAGCAGGACATGCGGCAATTGGCATTGCTTCGTCAAGCTGAGCAGTTCATCGATGCTCACTTTCAATTCTTCTTCTTTTAAGGCCAAATGCGTATTGAACACATGGATGAGGTTGCCTTTCATTTCCACTACGACTTCGAGAACACCGCGCTGTTCGTTATTGCCGAAATCGGAGGGAACCGGCGTCAGCGGGTGGTTTTCCACATATTTAATCGGATATTTACTTAAGATGGCATTGCCGTACTGCCGCCTCGGATGGCCGGTCCGTACCGGGTCCATATCAAGGTTCGCGCCGAACGCCGTGTACATGCCAAGGCGGCCTCCGAGCCACGCCACTTGGTCCACAAAAGAACTGCGTGACGAAAAATAGCGGTCCACTTCCTGAAGGGCGATGATATCAGCATCTGCTCCCTCGATCACCAGGGCCGTCTTTTCCAGATTCACGCGCCCGTCCATTCCTAAACCGTGAGCAATGTTAAATGACATGATTTTAACAGGAACATTCGCTTCAACCTGTTTCTCACTCATACAATTCTCTCCTTTTGGCTCTTTCTAAGCACCGGCAAACAACTTGTTGCCTTGAGTATAGCAAGCCAAGGTTTCGCCAGAGTTACCCCCGTGTAAAACATTGTTAAGAATATGTAAAAAGCAGCCCTGCTTTGAAGCAAGGCTGCTTTTTTTAATGGGAATGGCCGGTATAGACGTTGATGGCATCCCGCAGGAAGCGTGCTGCTCCCGGCTGCACTTTGTCGTAGTAAGCCGAAAAGCGCGGATCGTCGGTATACATTTGCGCAAGGCCGGCGTGCGCTTCTTTGCTGTAAGACGGCCAAGTAAACATCAGCCATTGTTTGTGCAGCTCTACCGCTTTTTGGGCCATCGGGCCGGCGGGGTCTCTGGTCTGGATGGCTGCCGCCAATGCTTCGAGCACTTCCGTTTCCAGACGGGTGAACCGTCCGTATGTTTCCTCGCTCATGCCCATCATTTTCGCATTCGATTCGTTGACGGTATCATCGCCGTATTTCTCGCGGATTTCCTTGCCATACTGCTGTTCATTTTCTTCGATCAGCGCTTTCTTGAAGCCTTCGAATTTTTCATGGTCCTTCATCTGGCTCATCCCTTCCGCTGCGGAAATGGTCTTTTCCACATTAGTGATCAGGAGGTCCAGCTGGCGGCGCTTTTCAAGAAGCTCCTGCCGGTGGCTTTTCAAAGCGGCTGGACCATCAAAAGCAGGATTATTGACGATTTTCTTGATTTCTTCCAATCCCAGACCCAGCTCGCGGTAAAAGAGGATTTGCTGCAGCTTGTCCACTTCCTGCCGCCCATAAAACCGGTAGCCTGCCGAGCTCTTCCTGGCCGGTTCCAAAAGTCCGATTTCGTCGTAGTACCGCAGCGTCCGGGTACTGACGCTCGCCGTCTGCGCTAATTGCTGAACCGTGTATTCCATCGCTTCACCTCCCGATAAGTCCACTTTATACCTTTACGCTGCGTCAAGGTCAAGCCCAAATATCAGGTTAATTGCTGTTGGGCAAATTCCCGGTAAAGCCCGTGGGAACGGCTGAGCTCTGCATGCGTCCCCATACCGGTGATCTGGCCATTTTCAATGAATACAATCTTATCGGCATCGACGATGGTCGATAGCCGGTGGGCAATGACAAACGTGGTGCGCCCTTCCATCAGGCGGCTTAACGCCCTTTGGACAATCCCTTCCGATTGGCTGTCGAGGCTTGCTGTGGCCTCATCCATCATCAGGATTTTCGGATCCCGCAAAAAGGCACGTGCAATGGCAATCCGCTGGCGTTGGCCGCCGGACAGTTTGACGCCGCGCTCCCCTACTTGCGTATCCAGCCCTTCCGGGAAATTCCGGATGAATTCCTCGGCATATGCCATGCCGGCTACCCGCCACAGCTCGCCGTCAGGCACTGTTTCCGCATTCGGCAGACCGTAGGTCAGATTTGCCCGAATGGTGCCGCCCATCATGGCACTTTCCTGTGACACATAGCCGATTTGGCCGCGCCAGGAATTCAGCGTCAGCTGGCTGATCGGGATATCCCCGATTGTAATGTTCCCGGAATCCGGTTCGTAAAACCGTTCGATCAAGCCGAAAACAGTCGTCTTGCCGCCTCCGCTCGGGCCTGCAAAGGCAATCATCTCGCCCGGATGCGCTTCAAACGAAATGCCGTCTATTACCGGAGCTTCTTTTTCATATGCGAAGCTCACGTTAGAGACGCGGAGCGGCAGCCCCCTTATATCCATCTCGATGCCGTGCTGGCCTTCCTCAAGCGGCAGTGCCAGGATTTCGATGATCCGCTCAGTCGCCCCTTTCGCTTTCTGAAGCTCTGTAAAGAACAGCGCAAACGTCGTCATCGGCATGATGATCTGGAACAAATACAAAAGAAACGCCACCAGGGAGCCGGTCGTCATCGTCCCTTCTGCTACACGGATGCCTCCATAGCCGATGATCATCACAATGACGGCCATGACGACGGTGTACATAAGCGGGGCGATCCACGCGTAAATTTTGGCTTCTTTCAGGCCGATGCGGAAGAGTTTTTGAATGCCGGCCAAACCGCTTGCTTCCTCCTCTTCTTCAGCCGTCGAAGCTTTCATCAACCGGATTTCGCTCAGGGTCTGCTGGACCTGTCCGGTGAAAACGGCGGTTTCATCCTGCAGGCTGCGTGAAATTTTTGCCATCTTCCGGCCAAGCGGAATCATGACCGCAATGGTGACCGGCACGGCCAGCAGCATGATCCCTGTCATTTTCCAATCGAGTACCAGGAGAATGATGACTGCGCCAATGATGGAAATGATGCCTGTGACAAATTGCGGGAAACGGTCGGTGATCAAGTTCCGGACGATTCCGGTATCGTTGACCACCCGGCTGACGGTCTCGCCGCTTGCCTGCCTTTCAAAGTAAGAAACGCGCAGCCGGATCAGGTGGATCCACATCCGCTCCCGTAACCCCGCAACAATCTTTTGTCCCACCATGCTCAACAGATAAATCGATACCCCATTGATCACGGCTTGAAGGATAAAAGCTAACACCAAACCGGCAACAAGCGCAGGAGACACGGCTTCAATCGAGAACCCGTCGACTAAGCTTTTGGTCAATAGGGGTACCGCAAGGCCGACCAATGTTGTAACGATACTTGATGCCAATCCGATGGCCAGTGCCCATTTCGGGATCTCCAGCGAAAGGATCAAGGAAAGGAACGGTTTCAAAGCCTTTATTTCTCGTTGGTTTTTCATCAATAAAAACTCCTGTTCTTAGCCGTTTTCAGGCAACTTGGCATAAATGCATGTATCTGTCAGGCGCTTGCCATCAACCGACCATTCATCGTTGCGCAGGACCCCTTCCAGCTGGAAGCCCAAATTTTCCGGTATCGCCCGGCTTTTCGTATTTGCCGCATCGCAGCGGATTTCCAGGCGGCAGCATCCAAAGCCATCCATTGCCAAATCAGCCAATGCGCTCACCGCTTCTGCCATATATCCTAAGCCGCTCTGCCGGGTATCGATCCAATAGCCGATTTCCATTTTCGGCATATCCCATTCAATGCCATGGAAGCCGGTCGAACCGATGAAGCCACCTGTTTCTTTATTGAAAATAAGGTAGCGCAGCACTTCTTTCTTTAAGAAATGAACATGCGCTTCCAGTGTATTGATTTCCGTTTCTTCAAGGGAAGGCAAGTGCCGGGCGAATGGAAGCCATGGCTGCAAGTCGTCGAAGGACGCCCGGATTGCAGCATTCACCTTTTTGCCATCCCCTGGCCGCGGCATGCGCAGCAGAAGACGCTCTGTTTCAATTTCTTCCGGTACTTCCGGTAACATTAACGCCATATGCCATCTTCCTTTTCCATTAGTTTAAGCAGCGGTGATTTTCCGGTCTTTCGGCAAGCCGAGCCCGACCAGCCCGATCAACGGCAGGAACGACACCACCACCATTGTTTCAAATACGCCGATGCGGTCCATCAAGATTCCGATGACCACACCGCCGATTGCACCCATGCCAAATGCCAGTCCGACGGTCAGCCCGGACATCGTGCCAATTTTGCTCGGCACCAGTTCCTGCGCGTAGACGACGGTCACGGAGAAGCTCAGCATGATGAAAAAGCCGATCAGCACCAGCAGGATGATGACCGCAAGCAACGGTACGTAGGGGAGGATCACCGCAAGCGGAATCGGCACCAAAAGCGACAGCACGATAACATTTTTCCGCCCGATCTTATCCGCCAGAGGGCCGCCAAAAAAGGTTCCCGCCGCTCCGACCGCGAGGAACAGGAAAATATAAAGCTGCCCTTTCTGGATGGACAAACCATATGCGTCCATCAAATGAAAAATATAAAAGCTCGTCATGTTCGTCACGTAGAACGAACGCGCGAAAATGATGATCAGCAGCAGCGCGAGCGCCACCCCGACTTGCTTCCGGGTAAGTTCTGGAAGCGAGGACAGAAATGCTTTCTTGCCTTTGTTCGCCCGTTCGCGCACCAGCTGCGCCTGATACCAGATTGAAATGCGCGACAGAATGAATATGCCAAGCGCTGCCACAAACAAGAACAGTGCCGCGCCCCGCTGGCCGAGAGGCACCAAGATAAATGCGCTGATCAATGGCGCGAGCGCCTGGCCGGAATTGCCGCCGACCTGGTAGATGGACTGGGAAAGCCCTCGGCGATGCCCTGCCGCCATATAAGAGACGCGGGACCCTTCCGGATGGAAGACCGCTGAGCCGAGCCCAAGGAACATCACCGACACGAGGATCATCCAATACTCCGGCGCAAAAGCGAGCCCGGCCATGCCGAGAAACGAACTGGTCATGCCGAGCGGCAAAGCAAACGGCATCGGTTTTTTATCACTGATAAAACCGACCACTGGCTGCAGCACCGACGCCACGATGTTCAGTGCAAAAGCGATCAGGCCGAGCTGCGTGAACGTTAAGCCGAGGTCGGCTTCAAGAATCGGGAACATCGCCGGAATGACCGCCTGCAGCGAATCATTCAGCAAGTGGCATGCCCCCATGGCGAACATGACCGGATAAACCGGATTGCCGATCCCTTGGGAAGTTATCGTTTTTGTCACCTGAAGGCCTCCTCTGTAAAATCAGTTGTCTCCATTATAGGATATTTTGCCAGTTCAAAGCATTTTTCAGCCATGAAAAAACACTTGCGGAAAAGATTCCGCAAGTGCTTCAAGCTGTCTTGAGTTGTTGCCAGTTTTCGAGCCGCTTGTCGAGGACAAAATTCCCGAACGGAATGAATGCCACCGCCACTGCCGCCACCGAGAACCGGAACGGCCACTTTGCCACAAACGTCATGTAGGCGATCATCAAACAGTAAAGCGTAAACAGGCCGCCGTGGATGGCGCCGACTACGCTGACCGCTTCCGGAAAGCCGAAAAAGTATTTTAACGGCATCGCCAAAAACAGCAACACCAACAGCGATCCGCCTTCAACAAATCCCATGAACCGAAACTTCTGCAATGCGTTCTTAATCATCATTTCCCCTCGCAATCTGTTTCTATTATAAAAGCGGATCGCGTCCCAAACAAACATCAAGCGGTGCAGCCCCTGAATAAATGCTGCACCGCTTCAAAATTCCGCCATAAATATATTATCCATCTTAAAGATAAGGATTCTATATGTCGCTTCGGCGCTTAAGGCATGCTACTGCCATGCATTGAAAGCTAATATCATCACTTTTTCCGTGACGCTAACTAAGATATGGAGTAAAACAGCGCAGACGCCTGCGGGACAAGCGCAGTGCTGAGATCCACTCGAGCGTTTAGCTCGAGTTAGCTCAGCGCAAGCCCGCGGCAAGCAAGCTGTTTTGCGGAATATCAATAGTAAAGGATTATTAAATCAATTTATTCAAATCCTCAGTCCAAACTCACAAACAGGACTTTCAAATAATCGCCTTCTTTGAACTCCTTGCGCACCCGGAAATCCGCCGGCAGTGTGAATTCTTCAACAATGCGATATTTCCGTCCTTCTTCCTTGAACGCCTTTTCAATAAACCCTTTGAATTTCTTCATGCCGAAAGACGCGCTATTGGTCGAAGCGACGATCAGGCCCTTCTGTTCCGTAATGGCAATCGCTTCTTTCATTAAATTGGTATAATCCTTCGATGTGCTGAACGTGTACTTTTTCGAGCGGGCAAAGCTTGGCGGGTCGAGGACGACCACATCGAACTTCAGCTCTTTGCGCTTGGCGTACTTGAAATAATTGAAGACATCCATGACCAGGATGTCCTGGCTTTCATAATCGATGCCGTTGACGCTGAATTGTTCGATCGTCTTGCTGTTGCTGCGCTTTGCGAGGTCGACGCTTGTGGTCTTGGCCGCTCCGCCGATCGCCGCTGCCACTGAAAATGCCCCGGTATACGAAAAGGTGTTCAGCACCGTTTTGCCGCGCGCATACTTTTCTTTCAAAGCGTTCCGGACGTCCCGCTGGTCGAGGAAGATTCCGGTCATGGCCCCGTCGTTCAAGTAAACAGCAAAATTAATGCCATTTTCTTTGACGATCAACGGAAACTCCCCGCGCTCGCCTGCCACAAAATCATCTTCTTCGATGTACTGCCCTTTTGTATCAAAACGCTTTTTCTGGTAGATCCCTCTGCAGTCTGCCACATTCTGCAATGCGGAGATAACTTCGTCTTTGAATGTATAGACGCCCTCACTATACCAGCTCAATAAATAAAAGCCGTCATAATAATCGATCGTCAAGCCGCCGAAGCCATCCCCTTCCCCATTGAAAAGGCGGAACGCCGTAGTGGACGGGTCATCAAAAAAACCTTGGCGGTGTCCGAATGCTTCTTTCAGCGTTCGTTCGATAAAAGCCTGGTTGATCGCTTCGTCTTTATTGCGCGTCAGCACCCAGCCATACCCTTTGTTCTGCTTGCCATAATAGCCTTTTGCCAAGAAACGGCCTTGGCGGTCATTCAATTCGAGGATTGCCCCTTCAGTTGCCAGCCCTTCAACATCTTCGAGCGCTTCTTTTGTAATCAGCGGAAAGCCCCGCTGGAATTCCGCCTTCGCTTTATCTGTCACAGTTATTGAAATTTCCTGTCTCATAGCCACTCATCCTATCTGTAAAAACCGATTTTCTTCTTCTCAGTGTAATACAAAGCACCCGCCAATCATACTGGAAATTGGTCCGATGGTATGCCCTTATGCAGAGCCTGGGGGCAGCAATGGCAAGGAGCAGAAGCACTTCAGCAATATATCGTATAAAGTATTTTTCAATTTCCACAAAATGGTGTATAATTTTAACTATTGAAGCAATAGAAAGGGTGCTCTTGTTATGCCGATTCCCGTAGATCACGCAAAACCAGTCCGTCTTACAGCTAAGGAAAGTGCATATAACCAGTTACAGCAATGGATCATTGATGGCACCTTGCAGCCTGAAGAAAAATTGATCGATACCGACTTGGCACAGGCTTTGAACTTGAGCAGAACCCCCATCCGGGAAGCGCTCCAATTGCTTGAAGTCCAAGGTTTTGTTGAAATGTTCCCTGGAAAAGCGACACGGGTCACCCCGGTCGACAAGGAAGACCTGAAAACCTTATTGCCGCCCTTATCCGCCTTGCAGGCCCTTGCGGCTGAACTGGCGATTCCCCATCTTGATAAAGAAGGTATTGAACGCCTGCAAGAAATCAATGCCCGTTTCCTGGAAGCTATCGAGTCCCAAGACAATTTCACCGCCTTGAAAATTGATGAAGAATTTCATAAGTGCATTGTGGACGCTGCGCAAAACCCTTACGTAGAAACGATCCTCAACAGCCTGCAAGCTCATGTCAGAAGGCAGTTCTACCATCATTCTCTTATCCTGACTGCGCACTCCGCGGACGAACATGCACGCATTATCGCAGCACTGAAAAAGAAGGACACGGAAAAAGTGGCCAAACTCATGAAAGAAAACTGGATCCGCACTGTTGACGATCTCTCCCTATAGCAATAGAAAAAAGCTGTCCCGCAAGAAAAACTTGCAGGACAGCTTTTTGTATTTCAAGCCGGCCCGATTTTCGGACCAGCCCCCAAACTCCGTTCACGATTATGCTTCGTGGCGTGCCGTTTGCACATTCAGACTTTTCCGGCTCCGGGCAATCACCGAGGCAATCGCAATGGTGATGACAGCCGGCACCAGCCAGCCCAGCCCGTCGCTGTAAAGCGGGAGCGTGGAAGCATAGAAGTCGATGACGGACTGCAGCCACGCCGGATTTGAAACCCCAAGCGAAGCAGTCAATGTTTTCAGCCCATCGACGATGGCGATGAAGAACGTCACGGCCATGGCCGAAACGTAGACCAGTCGGTCGTGCTTGAAAAGAGGCGACAGGAATGCCAGCATGATCAGCACGATTGCGAGCGGGTACAAGAACATCAATACCGGTACCGAATAGGTGATGATGTTTGAAAGGCCGGCATTTGTAACAACAAGTGAAAACACAGAAAAAATGACGACAAACATCTTGTAGCTGACTTTTGGCAAGAGCTTATGGAAATATTCAGCGTTGGCTACTGTCAAACCGATCGCAGTCGTCAAACACGCGAGCGTGATGATGACCGCCAACAGCAAAGCTCCGAATGTGCCGAAGTAATGGGAAGAAGCACCGCTCAGGACAGGTCCGCCTGTATCGAACATGCCAAGTGTCCCGACACTTGTCGCTCCAAGATAAGCGATCCCTGTATACACCACTGCCAAAAGGCCGGCTGCGACAATACCGCTTTTCATGGTTGCCGAAAGAATGCCTTTCGGTGAAGTGACACCCAATTTACGGACCGTCGCAATTACGATAATGCCGAACACCAACGAAGCGAGAGCATCCATGGTGTTATAGCCTTCCGTGAAGCCTTTAAGGAACGAACCGCTTGCGTACGCTTCCTGAGGCCCTTGGATCGCGCTCATCGGATTGACGATTGCCATGATCAACAATGCCGCCAGCGTCAGTAAAATAGCCGGCGATAAGAATTTGCCGATATTGTCCACTAATTTCGACGGGTTCAGCGACACCCATAACGAGACTCCGAAGAAAATCAACGAAAAGAGCGGCAGCCCGATAGCTGCAAACTCTTGACCGATGAACGGCGCGATGCCGATTTCATATGAAACGGCGCCCGTTCTCGGCAATGCGAAGAATGGCCCGATCGTCAAATACAAAAGAGACGTGAACACCACACCGAAGATCGGATGAACGCGGCTTGATAAATCCTGCAGATCGCTGCTTTTCGAATACCCGATTGCCAGTATTCCAAGAAGCGGCAGTCCGACTCCGGTAATCAGAAATCCGAAGATCGCCATTCCCACTTCAGTTCCAGCAGCTTGTCCCAATTGAGCAGGGAAAATCAAGTTCCCGGCACCAAAAAACAAAGCAAACAGCATCATGCCGATGACAGCATATGCATTAAACGATAATTTCTTATCCATCTTTCTTTCCTCCTTGAGATATAAATCTAAGCTTAATTAAAATATAAAATACAATCCCAACATAACGTTTCGAGCCCCTAAATTCTGCATGCAATATATCGCACTAACTCATAATACAATATTAATTAGAAAAATCAACATATACTGCTCTAAATTTTCAGAAAAACTGTCTATTTTGTGAATAAGGAATTTCTTCCTTTTTTTATTGAAATAATTTTTATGCAACAAGCCGAATTTACTTGCGCGCAACAAAAAGCTGAATTACACAGCGATGCCGCTTTCCTATGCTTCTTTTCCCTTTGTCCCCTGCAATAGGAACCCTTTCTCTTTTCCGGGCACTTGGACTGCAGAATCCGGCAGCCGGAACTTTATGCGCATAGAAAAAACGGCCTGCCGTATCGGCGCAGCCGTTGTTTTAAAAATATTTTTTTGAAAAAAAGCAAGATGGATTGCCAGCTGCCTCGAATTTTAATACCTCAAAGCCGCTACCGACTTTTTAATTATGAGGTCCTTCAACTCATAACCTTTTGTTTTCAAGTATTGCTCCATGCCTCTTTTGGCGATGTCGATATTGTTTTTGGGACCGATGGTAACATGGCTGATGGGCAGCCTTTCTTTAAAATCCACCGCAATATAAGGGATGATGACGCCATTTTGCGCCCGAAAACTGACGTTTGCCGGTGCTTCATCAAGATGATGGATCATTGCAATCCGGTATTCCTCCTCACTTGCAAAAGTGGGATCCTTGAAAAAGATAGCGCATGTCGCCACGACCGTAAAAAAATGTTTCTCTAGCATGCCTTCTGCTTCCTGCCAGGCGAATTCGTCCAATAATTGAAAGGTCCCGAGCAGAAGTCCCATTAAAATCAGCTCCTGTTTCTGGCGGCTGTACTCGACAAGGCCATGCAAGAGCGCACCGCCTGCCGGTGAACGCTGTATGCCGGACAACAGTTCTTCCCTTGTAAATCCAAGGTTATAGCCTTCCCCTTTGGCATAGTTGTACCAGAGCGCCAGTGAATCCGGTGAATAGGATAAAGAAAAAACATACACTTCAAAACCGCCGTCTTCGATCTCTGATAAAAAACGGGCCATCGCTTTTTCCAATTCGCCGATGAAGCGATGCCAGCGTTCCTTGTCGTGAGGGATATCCATTTTGCCCAGAACCGCCTTTAGAACGTCCCTGAAATAAAACAGTTCACTCGAATCATTCAGGAACGTGCCTTTGCTCATCCACAAATTATTGGTTTCAACCATTCCCATCAAACTGTGGATGCCGGTGTAATGATATAGTGTTTGCTTGTATTCATCCGTTTTCTGGATCTGCTTTTCGATTTCGTTCCGGAACTGCGCTTCCAACGCTTTTGCCAACTCTGTTTTTTTCACCAATGGCAGCCCCTTTCTCCGGAAAAGTCTGTTCATTGGTCTCCCTATTCCCGAATGGCGCCGGTTCAAACGGCTCAGCCGCTTGGAGTTCCGGCTGTGTACACTTCTTCGTATGGCTGGACGATAACGAACCCTTCGCCGCTGAATTCCATTTGGATCGACTCGCCGCTTCCGCGCCCCAGGAATGTCCGAAGCGTCACATCCGTCCGGAATTCCGGCTTCAGATTTCCAGACCAGGCCACTGTCGCATTGGGGTCTGTCACTACTGTCTCACCCGGCCGCACCAAAAGCGTCAACGGTTCATAATGGGACGTGATGGCTACCCGCCCTTTGCCTTGCAGCGTCACATTGAACAGCCCGCCGGCCATGACACCGGCCATTTTCCGCATCATCTTGATTTCCCACTGGATTCCCGGCTCAAAAGCGAGCAAGTCATTGCCGTTGACTGTAATGGCTTCGCCGTTCAGTTCAAAAATCGTGATTTTCTTGCCTTTGTCCGCCAAATACAGCCGGCCTTGCCCCGTCGCCTTCATCAAAGACGTGCCTTCGCCGGTTAAAGCTTTTTTGAACATCGTGCCCACACCGTGTTCAAGCATCCGCTCCCGCTCGAATTTGATCTGCCCCGTGTAGGAAATCATCGATCCCGCTTTTGCCCAGACCATATCCTGCAGATTCACTTCCAGTATACGCGGCGTTTCGAGCTCAAAATAATCGTTCTCCTGTTCATCCTGCTTTGTCTGGCGAATAAACTCCTCAATCGTGTAGTTGCCCATTTCCAACTCCCCTTTCTTCCCTTTCCATACGTATGCCGCTGCTCAAAGTTTCAATTGCAGAGCCGGAAACCGGCTTTTTAAGCACCGGCCGGCAATTTCATTTCACCGGGGCTGCTGAAATGCGGTAAAATAATCTACTATGGAAAGAACTTTCCGGCGGCTTTGGCCGCAGCCTTTTAAAGGAGCAAAACCTGACCTCATCAATTGGCGCCGGTCCAAGGCGCTTAAACAACTATTTCCCTGAAAGGTGCGTGGCCGATGAAATTCCTTATCATTTTTATCCAACTCATCGTTTTATACGGTTTCTACCTGACTGGCGAGTGGCTGCGCGGCTCGTTCAACTTGCCGCTCCCCGGCAGCATCATCGGCTTCCTGCTTCTTTTTGCGGCCCTGCTGCTGAAAATCTATCCCCTCCGCTGGATCGAATCGGGCGCACAGTTCCTGCTGGCCTTTTTATCCTTATATTTCATTCCGGCAACAGTAGGCGTCATGCAATACGGAGACGTCTTTACCGGAAAGGGACTATGGCTGATTGTGATTGTCATGGCCAGTACCTTGCTGACCATGGCCGTTTCAGCTCTCCTTAGCCAATGGGCTTCACGCCGCAGTGCAGAAAAGGAGGCGAATTGAGAATGGAGCTCTTTCTTCTCGCCGGATTGTTTGCCGGCCTTACCACCATTGCCTACCTCTTTTTCAACAGCCTATACGTGAAATACCGATGGACCTTGTTGACGCCGGTACTGACCACGACGGTCGCTTTGATCGCCATCCTGTTGGCTTTCGATATCCCTTACAGCCGCTATATGCTGGGCGGCCAATGGATCGGCGCGCTGCTCGGCCCTGCCGTCGTCGCCCTCGCCGTTCCGCTGTACAAACAGCGCAGCCTGCTCGCACGGAATTTGTGGCCAGTGGCGGCCGGCGTTACAGCGGGCGCCCTTGCCGGCATGCTCAGCGGCGCGTTGTTGGCCAAGCTATTGCGGTTTTCAAATGAAATGGTCATGACCATTCTGCCGAAATCGATTACTACACCTGTAGCAATGCAGCTGGCTGAAGGGCTTGGCGGCATTCCTTCATTGGCCGCCATATTTGTCATGATTGCGGGTTTCACGGGCCTCATCATCGGTCCGCGGCTTTTGAAAGGGCTCGGCGTCGAATCCCCGATCGGGCGCGGGATCGGCCTCGGCTCTTCCGCCCACGGCCTTGGGACGGCGAAAGCATTCGAGTACGGCATCGAAGACGCTTCCATGAGTTCCGTTGCCATGACATTGAGCGCGGTCGTCGGATCCTTTCTCGGCCCTGTCATCGTTTGGCTCTTTTTCTCGTAACGTAAACGAAAACTGCATTTTATCGACAAGAATCCCCCATGCCTGTTGCATAGGGGATTCTTAAATTATAAATAAAGTCTAATTTGAATGAATAAAGATGCATAAGCCCGACCGGGCTGGCCACTTCGCTTTCCGTGGGCTCGTGGTCAGCACGGTCGGGAGCGTCACCTGTATCTAAAAAAAGGTTAAGACGCTTATCCAGTTTTGTATGGCTGGGTCCAAGCCGCTGACTTCTGGATCCGCAACGGAAGGCGGCGAGCAAGTTGGCCGAAGGCAGTTCGGCCGACTTGTTTGCGACGAAGCAGCGAAGCGATGCAGGAGCACCGGTTTTACCTGCGGGATAGCGAAGTGCCGAAATCCACTCGGACGCCAGTCCGAGTTAGTTCGGCGCGAGCCCGCGGAAAGCGTCCGCCTGAAGTGGAGGACCCTACATTTCTTTATTTCATACATGTTTCATGTATATTTATAAAATTTGAAAATCGTATCTTCTTTTATCTACAAGTTTGACCTCCATGAACCAAACGCATGGGGGATTCTTCATTCCAGATTCAATTGCCACGACACGCCGAAACGGTCGACGAGCCAGCCGAATTTCCTGCTGAATGGATACTCGCCAAGCGGCATTAATTCTTCGCCGCCTTCGGAGAGCTGGCTGAAACTCTGGTCGATTTCCGTGGCACTCGTGCAGTTGACGAACATGGAGATTGCCGGCGTAAAGGTAAATTTATGTTCAATCGTGCTGTCGATGCACATAAACGCCTGGCCGTTCAGCCTGAACTGCGCTTTCATGACGGATCCATCCAAGTTATAAGTGATTTCATCAATATCCGAATCTGCAAAAACGGAGGTGTAGAATTTCATCGCTTCTTCCGCCTGCCCTGTGAACATCAAAAAGGGAACGATTTTCGGGAGTGATTGAGCCATTTTTATTCCTCCTTTATAATTTGCCGATATCTCTTCTGTTGTATCCCATAAAACCAATCGCTGCCAACACCACTGCAGCTGCCGTCAATCCGATTGCCTGGACCGCATCAAACTCTTCAATCGGCATGCCTGATACGTATCCGAAAGGAGTCAGTCTCCCGATCCATTCCTCAAACTGGAACAGGTTGCCAAGATAGATGACGAAAAACGAGACGGCTAGGTAGAACCAAATGGCCCCTGTGAACCGCGGCGCCCAGCCAAGAAGCAGCACTGCCAGCCCGACCATGGCCCAAAGCGCCGGCAGATACGCAAGCGCCGCCCGGTAGGCCATGCCAATATCGAACCCTTCTGCCACCATGGCATTGGCAGTGGTGCCAAAACCTAGGCCTGCCAATGTCAGCATGATAAAGCTGGCAGCTAAAGAAACCACTAAGTAACTGCCCAGCAGGCGGCTTCTCGATACCGCCCTTCCCAGAATGTGTTCAATCCGCCCGTTCTTCTCTTCTCCCTTCAATTTCAAGATGGCCATCAGTACCGGAATAGCGCAGAAAATTCCCATGACTGACATCAATATCGGCACAAATTGTTCAATCAGGGAAAAGCCTTCTTTCGGCACCAGCAAATCCTGCATGATTTCCACATCGGCAAAAAAGGAATCCGTGTCGCCCATTACCGATCCGTAGGAAACACCCAGTACATACATCCCGACTGCCCAGGCGATCAGCCCCGTACGCTGAAGCCGAAAGGCCAGGCCCAGCGGACCTTGCAAAAGGGCGGAAGCACGGAGCCGCCCGGGTCTTGCCGGCAGGAAGCCGGCTCCCAAATCACGGATGGAATTCAGGTACATGGCCGCCGCAATCAGCACCAGAGCGGCGCCCGCCGTCAGCAGGACCGGCCACCATATATTGTTGACGTATACTTCGGAGCGCAAAATCCATCCGAGCGGCGAAAACCAGGAGATGGTTTCATTGCTGACGTCCCCGATTGCCCGTACGATATACGCCAGCAGCAAAGCGGCAATCGAAAACCCCAATGCGCTTCTGGAATTCTGCGCCAGCTGAGCGAAAACAGCTGTCAAAGCGGCAAAAAACATTCCCGTCGCCCCTAATGCGGCGCCGTATAAAAGCGACCCTTGCAAATCCATACTTTCGATATTCAAGGCATACAAGCTGAAGCCGATGAGTAAAGCCAACAAGATATTGGCCAAAAACAGCACTTGCAGCGTCGCAGCCACATTCGACAAGCGGCCCACTGGCAAGGAACGGATCATCTCGACGCGCCCGTCTTCTTCGTCCGCACGGGTATGGCGAACCGTCAGCAGCACATTCATCAAACCTACAACAACCGCTGTCATGAGCAGCATCTGATGCGCGAGCATCGCGCCCATCGTATAATCCGCCAAACCGAAGCCTGGCCCGGTCATGGCCGTCATGGCCGGATTTTCCATTGTCGCCGCCATGGCCTGCCGCTCCTCATCACTCCCGTAAAGCCCTGTAAATGCTACGGCAATCAGCAGCGTCACGAACACAAAACCGAAAATCCAGGCCGGGAGGCGGATCCGGTCGCGCCGCAGGATAAAGCGGCTCAAGCTTCCTGTACCGTTAAATTGGCCGTTGCCCATTACCTCCCGCCTCCTGTTTCGGCTCTTGTTCCGCTTGCTTCGTAGTGGCGGATGAACAACTCCTCCAGTGTCGGCGGCGAACTTTCCAACCGCAGGATGCCGAAACCACTGACGTAGCGGATGACATTATCCAATTCTTCCTGGTCCACTTGAAACGACAGCGCCTCGCCTTTCTGCTCGATGCCCCGCACCCCTTTGACGCCCGCCAATTCCGGCATCGGTTCCTTGGTTTCGACCAATACGATGGTGCCGGTCAGGTGCTGAAGTTCCTTTAACGTGCCTTTTTCAATAATCTTCCCTTGCCGGATAATCGCCACTTTATCGCATAATTTCTCAACTTCCGACAAGATATGGCTCGACAGCAAGATGCTTTTTCCTGCCGCTTTCGCTTCCATGACCCATTCCTGAAAAATCCGTTCCATCAACGGATCGAGCCCGGAAGTGGGTTCATCCAAAATATACAGATCCGCATCTGTGGACAAGGCGGCGATCAATGCCACTTTCTGGCGGTTCCCTTTGGAATAGGTCCTGCATTTCTTGGCAGGGTCCAAATCGAACCTTTGAATCAATTCATCCCGCCGGTTTTTGCTGTTGCCGCCGCGCAATTTGATGAACAAATCGATTACTTCCCCGCCTGTCAAATTCGGCCAAAGGTCCACATCCCCGGGTACATAGGCGACCCGTTTATGGATGTCGACCGCTTCTTTCCAAGCGTCTTTGCCAAAGACCGTCGCCTCGCCTTCGGTTGCTTTTAAGATGCCCAGCAGCACGCGGATCGTCGTCGATTTCCCGGAGCCGTTCGGACCGATAAAGCCGTAGACTTCCCCTTGCTCCACTTCAATGTCGACCCCGTCCAAAGCAGCAAAATCCCCGAATTTCTTTGTCAGCCCCACTGTTTTTAGGATCGTCACTTTTCCCACTCCCCTTCTCTATAGAAACTCTTTTTTAGAATATCGAGGTACTCATAAAACTCGCTCCAATAAGGTCCGAAATCGACAGCAGCCAATTTCGCACCTGTGAGCCTGCGTGCCAAGTCATTCTGGTAGCCTTCAATCGCCCACTGGATCAACCGAAAGGCCTTCTCTACATCGACACCTTCCCGAAACCGGCTTTTGTCGATGCCTTCGTAAAGCATGGCATAGCCTTTTTTCTGCATTTCTTCATATTTCTTCTGGAGGCGCGGCGGCAATCCGGCATCCTCGGCCAGCATGGCGGTACCGATAAAGTTGAAAACATGGGCATTCTCGGCCTGTGCTTTCAATTTAATGGCGGCAATTTTTTTCAGGCGCTCAATAAAATCCGGCTCCGCTAAATCCGCCATCCCGAAGTATTGCTCCATCATGACCGTTAAACTGTATTCCACTAAGTATTCGTATAGCTCTTTCTTGTTGTTGAAATAATAGAACAGCATCCCTTTGCCAATGCCTGCTTCTTTGACAATTTGATTGGTCGAAGCTCTTTCATAGCCATTTACCGCAAATTCCCTTAAGGCCGCTTCTAGGATTTTCTGTTGTTTTGCTATGTCGAGCTTCTTGAATTTATCCATGCTCCGCCATCCTCGCATTTCTTTTTCGACCAATGTGGTCGACTACAGTGTAATCCTCTCCAAACCCCTTCGTCAACCATTTTATTTGAATATTTAGACTTTAGTGCAATCGGTTATAAACCTTTACTATCCCCGGCTATTCAGGTATGTTTTTAGTGAAATGACATCAGGAGGTGCGGTACATGAAGAATTTATTGACGAAACAGGGCTTGACGCTGCTGACAGCTGCTTTGTCCCTTTCCTTATTAGCCGGCTGCGGTTCATCCCAAAGCGACAGCGGCACGGAAGAAAAAACAGCATGGGATGAAATAAAAGAAGAAGGCACATTGACGGTTGCCACTTCCGGCACATTGTTCCCGACTTCATTCCGTGAAGAAGGCACAGATGAGCTTACAGGTTTTGAAGTGGAAGTTGTGCGTGAAATCGCCAACCGGCTTGAGCTCGAAGTTGAATTCACAGAGCTTGGCTTTGATGAAATGCTGACTTCGGTCCAAACCGGAAAAGTGGATATGGCGGCCAACGACATCGAATCAACAGAAGACCGCAAAGAGAAGTTCGCCTTCTCGACTCCGTTCAAATATTCTTACGGGACGGCCATCGTCCGCAAAGACGATTTGTCCGGAATCAAAACGATGGAAGACTTGAAAGGAAAAAAGGCGGCAGGTGCTTCTACCTCCGTTTACATGGAAACGGCCCGTTCATATGGCGCTGAAGAAGTCGTCTACGACAATGCAACGAATGAAGTGTATTTGCGCGACGTGGCAATCGGCCGCACAGATGTAATCTTGAACGACTATTACCTCCAGACGCTGGCGCTTGCCGCATTCCCGGAGCTGAACATCACCATCCATCCCGACTTGAAATACAGCCCGTCTGAAGTGAGTGTCGTCATGAACAAAGACAACGAGGAACTCGTCGAGAACGTGAACCGCGTGATCGGGGAAATGCTTGAAGATGGCACGATTGCTGAAATTTCAGGCCAATTCTTCAATGGCGCTGACGTAACGCAGAAAGTCGAAATCGAAGAATAAGAAGGAAAAAGCTGCCCCTTTGTGGGCAGCTTTTTTATTGGAGCAGATTTTTAGGTATAGCTGTTTCACCAGGAGGCGATTGTTAAAAAAGATATAACTTTCCTTGAATACTTTTACTCATTCATGCGAAAACAGTATACTAGTTTCTAAGTAGTTCGAATAATCAGAGGATGGGAGATGGCAGCATGAGCTTTACGTTTTCTCCGCTCAGCGAAGGGGCGATTGTCATTGAAGCCGGCACCGAAATCAATGCGGCGGTGCAAAAGAAAATCCGGGCTATTGCAGCGCTGCTCGAAGAACGGCCGCCGGTTTGGATGGTGGAATTTATCCCGGCATTTACGACAGTGGCGGTTTTTTACAATCCGCTGGCCGCTTCCTACGAGACCGCCAAAACCGTGCTTGGCGAGCTGCTGGAACAACTGGGAGAGGCAGCCGAGGCCCCTTCCCGCACCGTAGAAATCCCGGTCTGCTACGGCGGCGAGTTCGGCCCGGACCTTGACTTCGTGGCTGAGCACAACGGCTTAACGCCAGAACAAGTCATCGAAATCCATACTTCTGGCACGTACTCCGTATCCATGATCGGCTTTGCGCCTGGATTCCCTTTCATCAGCGGCATGTCCGAGAAAATTGCGGCACCGAGGCGCGATACGCCGCGTCTGCGGATTCCGGAACGCACTGTAGGCATCGCAGGAAAACAGACCGGAGTTTATCCGATCGAAACGCCCGGCGGCTGGCAATTGATCGGACGGACGCCAATCCGTTTGTTCCGGCCGGAGCAGGCCATTCCAAGTCTCCTGCGGGCTGGCGACACCGTCGTCTTCCGCCGCATCACAGAAGCCGACTACAACGCATGGGAGGAGGAGCCGAATGCTGAAGATCATTAAAAGCGGCATGCTCACGACAGTACAGGACCTCGGACGCTACGGCTTCCAGAAATACGGCGTCATTGCCAGCGGCGTCATGGACCCTTTCGCCCATCGTATTGCCAATTTGCTTGTCGGCAATGGGGAAAATGCCGCCACCATGGAAATCTCCTTGATCGGCCCGGAAATCGAATTCGAAGCGGACACGTGCATCGCGATCTGCGGCGGCGATTTGTCCCCGGCTATCGACGGGAAAAGCTGCAAAATGTGGCGCACCCTGGCGGTGTCCAAAGGAAGCATTTTGAGATTCGGGGCGCCGAAGAAAGGGTGCCGCGCCTATTTGGCAGTTGCCGGTGGCATTTCAGTGGAAGAGGTTATGCACAGCAAATCCACCTATTTGCGGGCAGAAATCGGCGGTTTCCAAGGGAGAGCCTTGAAAGCCGGCGACCGCCTGCAGGTGGGGACGGCAGCGCCGGAACGGATGGCGGCACTCCGCAAAGCCGCCACTGCCGAAATCGAATGGCAAATCCAGGCGCCAAACTATTACCATGAACCGGTCGTCCGCATGATGAAGGGCCGCCAATACGACCTCTTCAATGCCGAAAGCCAGCAACGTATCTTCACTGATCCGTTTACGGTGTCGTCTCATTCCGACCGGATGGGCTACCGGCTTGAAGGCTCCCCACTTGCGCTGGAAACACCGGGCGAACTGATCTCGGAGCCGGTGGCGTTCGGCTCGGTTCAAGTGCCTTCAGACGGCAATCCGATCGTTTTGATGGCAGACCGGCAGACAACCGGCGGCTATCCGAAGATCGGCCAAGTGGCAGCTGTCGATTTGCCGCTTATCAGCCAGTTGAATCCCGGCGACCGGATCCGCTTTAAAGAAATATCGCTCGAAGAAGCACAGAAACGCTTGCTCGATCAGGAACAGCACATCCGCCAACTAAAAATCGGAATCGACTTGAAAATGGAGGAATGGAAATGACTTTCAAAGTAGACTTGAACTGCGACATGGGCGAGAGTTTCGGCGCCTACACAATGGGCCATGATGAAGACATCCTGGATTTCGTGACATCTGCCAACATCGCGTGCGGCTTCCACGCCGGCGACCCGGCGACGATGCGCAAAACGGTGAAAATGGCGCTCGAGAAAAATGTCGGCATCGGGGCTCATCCTGGGCTGCAGGACCTGGTCGGCTTCGGCCGGCGCAATATCAGCCTGTCCCCCCAGGAAGCATATGACCTGACCGTCTATCAGATCGGGGCGCTGTCGGGGTTTGTCCAATCGCAAGGCGGAAAGCTCCAGCACGTCAAAGCACATGGCGCCTTGTACAATATGGCAGCCAAAAATGCCGCCTTGTCCGAAGCGATTGCAGAAGCCGTCTATGACATCAATCCGGAACTCATCCTCTTCGGTTTGTCCGGCAGCGAATTGGTGAAAGCCGGCGAAAAGCTCGGTCTGCGCACCGCCAATGAAGTTTTCTCGGACCGGACCTATCAGCCGGACGGCACATTGACGCCGCGTACACAGCCGAATGCGCTGATTACGGATACCGGTACGGCCATCAACCAAGTCATACGTATGGTCAAGGAACAAAAAGTGGCAACCGTCGAAGAACAGGACATTGCCATACAGGCCGAAACGATCTGCATCCATGGCGACGGCGTGACGGCACTCGACTTTGCCGAAGCCATCTCAAAATCCCTGAAAGATGCAGGAATCGGCGTCATGAAAGTGGAAGATTTCTTGTAAATTAGTAGGAGAAGGAGGAGAAGAACATGAAGAACACGAACCGCAGTGTGTTGCTCGGCGCCGCGTTCCTAATGGCGACTTCCGCCATCGGGCCCGGTTTCCTGACTCAAACCACCGTATTCACCGAACAATTGCTGGCCTCATTCGGATTTGTCATTTTAATATCCATCATCATCGATATCGGGGCCCAGACAAACATCTGGCGCATCATTGCGGTATCGGGAAAGCGCGCACAAGACATTGCCAATGATGTCCTGCCGGGCCTCGGCTACTTGCTGGCACTCCTGGTGGTCATGGGCGGCCTTGCCTTTAACATCGGGAACGTCGGCGGCGCGGGTCTCGGGTTGAATGTGCTTTTTGGAATTGACCCAAAAATCGGCGCTTTGATCAGCGGACTGCTCGCTGTCGGCATCTTTGTGGTCCGAGAAGCCGGGAAAGCGATGGACCGCTTCGCCCAGATCCTCGGCTTTGTTATGATCGGCTTGACGCTCTACGTCATGTTCACAGCACAGCCTCCGATCGGTGAAGCTGTGGCCAAGACATTCGTTCCGGACACGATCGACATCTTCGCCATCGTGACACTTGTCGGCGGAACAGTCGGCGGCTACATCACCTTTGCAGGCGGCCACCGGCTGATCGATGCCGGGCTTACCGGAAGAGCGGCAGTGCCGGAAGTGACGCGCAGTTCCATCTATGCCATCCTGATCGCTTCCTTCATGCGCATCATTCTGTTCTTGGCTGTTTTGGGCGTCGTCTCCCAAGGGCTTGCCCTCGACCCTTCCAATCCGCCGGCTTCCGTATTCCAATTGGCAGCCGGAAATATCGGCTACAAGATTTTCGGCGTCGTCATGTGGGCTGCGGCTGTCACTTCGGTCGTCGGTGCGGCTTATACATCCGTTTCCTTTATCCGCACATTCAGTCCGGCTCTTGAAAAGTACAACCGCTTTTTGATCATCAGTTTCATTGTAATCTCGACGACAGTTCTTGTCATTGTCGGGCAGCCGGTCCTCATCCTGATACTTGTCGGTTCGCTGAATGGCTTGATCTTGCCGCTCGCACTTGGCGTGATGCTGATTGCTGCACATAAATCGAAAATCGTCGGGGATTACAAACATCCGCTCTGGATGACCATTTTCGGTATCGTCATTGTGATTGCCATGTCCTGGATGGGCATTTACACCTTATCGAACGGCATTCCGCAGCTTTTTGAGTGATCATGGAAAAATACAGAAAACCGGTTGGGTTACTTTCTGCCCAGCCGGTTTTCAAAACGTTAGGATGGATACCATTTGAAGCAAACGTCTTCCAGGCATTTTACTGCCCAGCTATTCATGACGCTTATCTCTGCAATTGGCTGGTCGGTAGCGGTCTATGCCGCTTTCGGCGTCCAGCCTGTCAGAGATCCGTATGAATTGCTTTTTTTAATCGCCTTTATTTTTATCGCTGAATATTTTCCCATGCCTTTTCAAAAAGGAAATTCCTCTTTAACTTTTCCGATCGTCTACCTGGCGTATTTGCTCTATGGAATTGAAATAACGTGCGTCTTATATTTTTCTGCGGTCTTGTTCACGACTTTGATCAATCAACGGCCGCTCCGAATCATCTTTTTCAATCCTGCCCAGCTGGTCCTCAGCTTGTTTTTGGCGGACAAAATCACAAATTGGGCAGTCCCTCAGCTGGGGTTTGCAGATTCCGCACTGAGCATTTTCTTTTTACTGCTGTTTATCGGTTCTTTTTACCTCATCAACAATGGAATTGTCGATATCGTCCTGTTGCTGAGGCCGGAAAAGTACACATTTTCTACTTGGCTCCAGAAAAGCCGGGCGGAGCTTTTCAGTTTTTCCATTTCCATGGTTTATGGCATGCTGCTTCATTATCTCGGCAATCAGAACCGTGGCGACGGAGACATTTTAAGCTACTTCTTCTTTTTGTCTCCTTTGATCTTCCTGGCCATCATCAGTTCCGTCATCATCCGGCTGAGTGCTGACAAGCAAAGACTGAAAGCTTTGTTCCACTTTTCATCAGAATTGAACAAAGCCATTCCGATCTCTGGCTGGGAAAATGAAATTAAAGGACTGATCAAAGAAGTGGTGTCTTACGAAGAAAGCTATTTGTTGACCCGCGACGAAAAAGGCAATTGGAATCTGGCGATAGCCGACGGCGACTTGGTGCTTTCTAAGGAAGTTGCTGTTGCCGAAGCTTTAGATCAAGTGAAGTCCACTACGGTCTATAACAAAAGTGACATCCATCTGTCGCCGCTCGCCCAGCATTTCAATCCGGCTATCCAATCAGCCGTATTTGCTCCGCTCATTTTTGAAAACGAATTAGTGGGCTGCTTGATTATGGCGAAAACCCGCACAAACAGCTTTATCGTAGAAGATGTCCATTCAATTTCGACCATTGCCAATCAATTGGCGATTTTTTTGAAAACGCAGATGCTCTTTTCCGAAAAAGAGCAGCGGATTTTATTGGAAGAGCGCAACCGCATCGCCCATGACATTCATGATGGCATCGCCCAGATTCTTGCGGGAGCCGTGATGAAATTCGATGCCGCCGCCAAAAAGATCCACTCCCATCCGCAAGATGCACAATGGCTGGTCAATGACAGCAATAACATCCTGCGCGGCGCACTTCAGGAAATACGGGATTCCATTTATGCATTGCGCCCGTATCCGACTGAACAGCATGGCCTTTATATGGCTATCAAAAATAAGATTGAAGAATTGAACCGGGATAAAGCCCTCGATCTCGATATCACTTTTGAAAGCCGGGGCATACAGCCGAAGCTGAATTTGGTAGCGGAAAAAGCGATTTTTTCGATTATCCAGGAAAGCCTGCATAATTGCATCAAACATGCATGTGCCCGGAAAGTCGGCATTTTGCTCAACTATCAACGCGATCAGATATTGCTGACGGTCAAGGACGACGGAATCGGCTTTTCGCTATATGAAGCCATGACAGCGGCTATGAAAGAACCGCATTACGGAATTTTACAGATGAACGAAGACGCAGAAAAAGTAGGAGCCGCGTTCCAGATAGAAAGCAGTAAGAACAACGGCACCGAAATCTTTGTCAGAATACCGAAAGTGGGATTTGAAGGGGGACAATCAAAGTGATCGAAGTAATATTAGTGGATGATCATGCCATTCTGAGAGATGGGCTGAAAACGATGATCGGGCAGGAAGAGGATATGAAAGTCATCGGCGAAGCAACCGGGGCTGCGCAATTAAAAACAATGCTGCCGAATCTCCAACCAGCAGTAGTCATAATGGATATCAATATGCCAGAAACAAACGGCATCGAACTGACCAAATGGATAAAGGCCAAGTATCCGGAAATTAAAGTTATTGTATTGACGATGTATAAAGATGATGAATACTTCATGGCTGCTATTCGGGAAGGGGCCAGTGGCTATTTGCTGAAAGACTCCCCTTCTGAAGAAGTTATTTCGGCTATCCGCTTGGTAAGCCAGGGGGAATCCGTCATTCCTCCTACAATGACCAAAAAGCTGTTATCCCTTCACCATGCTAATAACAAAGAAGAAGACAATTCGTTGACCCCAAGAGAAATGGAAGTGCTTCTCGGACTTGTTGAAGGCCTGTCGAACAAAGAAATCGCAGACCGGCTTTTTATCAGTGATAAAACGGTTAAAATCCATATGAGCAATATTTTCAAGAAACTCAATGTCAAAAGCCGCTCGCAAGCATTGATCTACGCGGTCCAACATAAACTTGTACCCTTGCTGTAAAAACTGAAGGCGACCCCGTTTACTACTAAAGTAGTAAACGGGGTCGCCTTTTTGACTAATGAAAATACACCTCTTGGTGAATAGCGGAAATATCCGGATCATGACATGATTGACAAAACAAAATATTCCGACTCTTAAAGGAGAGAAATCCATGAAAAAAACCTTCTACGCCGCTACAGCCCTTCTTCTTTCTCTGCTATTGATCTTCCTGCCTTCCGGAACAAGCCAACCAGCTGCTTCCGCTTCTGCGGGAACAATCATTGATCCGCTGTTGGCGCCGCTGCTCCAGGAAAAAAATCTTTCCAGCCCCATCCAAGTCATCGTTACGTTCCGGGATACCGAAAAAGTAAACCCTGAACACCTTCAGCTGTTAACCGACTTAGGCATCAAGACAGGCATCTCCTTCAATAGCCTGCCCATGGCAGGAGCTCTTTTGACTCCCCAGCAAATCAAGTCCCTTTCTTCAGAAGAAAGCGTTCAATCCATCTACTATAACGCACCGTTAAAGTATGACAACGAAACTTCCACTTCACTCACAGGCGTCGACCGGCTTAGAGAAGACCCAGCAATCCAGCAAGCAAACAACGGTTTTCCGCTGACCGGCAAAAACATTGGTGTTGTGGTCAACGACAGTGGAGTCGACGGCACCCACAAAGACCACCAGCTTGGCCGCAACCTAGTGCAGAATGTCTTGGCAAGCACGAACTTGAACAGCACAATTGGCCTCGCTCCTATCACGTACGTTGAAAATGTCCCTAACACCGATTCCACTTCAGGCCACGGGACGCATGTGGCAGGCATTGTCGGTGGAACGGGTGCAATGTCCGGCGGAAAATATGAAGGGGCGGCGCCTGGCGCGAATCTGATCGGCTATGGTTCAGGTGCTGCAATTGCCATTCTCGATACCATCGGCGGATTCGATTACGCTCTGACGCATCAAAGGGAATACAATATCCGCGTCATCACCAATTCATGGGGAGACACAAGCGATTCGAATACCGATTTTGACCCGTACCACCCCATCAACATCGCGACGAAGAAATTGTATGACCGCGGAATTACTACCGTCTTTTCTGCAGGAAATTCCGGCTCTGCAGAATCAACAATTTCCGGAAACTATAAAAAAGCCCCATGGGTGATCACGGTAGCAGCAGGCGATCAAAACAGGCAATTGGCCGACTTTTCTTCTCGAGGGGTAAAAGGCAAAGGCGGAACTGTTACGGTTGATGGTGAAACGTTCCAATGGCTGGATCAGCCGACGATCACCGCGCCAGGAGTCGATATCATTTCAACCCGTGTGCTGTCTCCATTGGCGCCACTCAGCTTGCAGAAGGATTCAGAAACCATTTCAACTGCCCATTTACCCTATTACACGACGTTCAGCGGTACTTCGATGGCCGCTCCACATGTCGCCGGCATCATCGCTTTATTGCTTGAAGCAGATCCAACCCTTTCTCCATCCGAAATCAAAACTGCATTGCAGCAAAGCGCAACGCCGATGGATGGCTATGAATCCTGGGAAACCGGTTCAGGCTATGTCAATGCCTATGACGCTGTCCAACTAGTGATCAATACACCGGAAAGTGTTCCGGCCAATTAAATTCAGGGACAACAGAAGAAAAATCAAAGACATCACCATATCATTTGAAAAGAGGTTGGAGAATGAAAAAAATATTGATCTTGATAACTTTATTATTTTTAATTTTCCCGGCATTTTCACCTGCCGGCGCAACAGGCATTACCACTACCGCTAAGAGAGTAGTCGATGAAAAGCTGTGGTCTGCATTCGAAGCGAGCGACACCGCCCAGGTCATCATTGCATTCAAGGGCGACGGCAAACCGACGGATGCACAGGAAACACTTATACAGGACCTTGGCATCAATTCAGCCATCACGATGCAAAGCCTTCCGATCGTGGGCGCACTTGCCACTAAGCAGCAAGTGGAACAGCTTGCCCAGAATGAAGAAGTACAATCGGTTTATTTGAATGAAAAAATGACTTATTTCAATGCAGACGCCTCTGCGATCACCGGCGTGGATAAGGTCCAGTCCGATTCTGGGTTCCAGCAGCAAAACGGTGGATTCCCGCTGTCGGGCGAAGGCATAGGGGTAGTCGTCAATGATAGCGGAGTCGACGGCACGCACAAAGACCATGAATTAGGCAGAAACCTGGTTCAGAATGTATTAGGCACGACCAATCTTCAAGGAACCGGAATTCTCCCGATTTCCTATACAGAGAATGTACCGAATACGGATGCGAATTCCGGCCACGGAACACATGTAGCGGGCACTGTTGGCGGAACTGGAGCCTTGTCCGGCGGAAAATACGAAGGGGCAGCTCCAGGAGCTGACTTGATCGGCTACGGATCAGGCGGTGCATTGTTCGTACTCGATGGCATCGGCGGATTCGACTACGCCATTACTCACCAGCGGGAATACAATATCCGCGTCATCACCAATTCATGGGGTTCTTCAGGCGCATTCGATCCGAACCACCCAATCAATATTGCCAGCAAAAAAGCGTATGACCGCGGAATCGTTGTTTTATTTGCTGCGGGCAACGAGGGCCCTGCCGAGAATACACATAACCCTTATGCAAAAGCTCCATGGGTCATCTCTGTCGGCGCTGGCGAGAAAGACGGAACACTCGCAGATTTTTCTTCACGCGGAACCAAAGGAGTCGGCGGAACATTTGAAATGGACGGAAAAACTTGGACTTGGACAGATGCTCCGACATTCGTAGCGCCTGGCGTCGATATCGTTTCTACACGGACCATTTCACCTGTCACTTCTTTAGCGGCTCAGCAGGATATTGAAACACTGGACCCTGCACACTTGCCTTACTACACCATCATGAGCGGAACGTCTATGGCGACACCTCATGCAGCAGGTATTACAGCATTACTTTTAGAAGCAGATCCTACGTTATCACCGGATGAAGTGAAAACCATCTTGCAGCAGACTGCTACGAATATGCCCGGCTATGAAACATGGGAAGTCGGAGCCGGCTACGTGAATGCTTACGCCGCTGTTGAAAGTGTTATGAACGCCACTCCATACGGGGCGACACTGAACAGCACAAAAGATTTCAATGCCAGTATCAACTCGGAACGTACAACTGAAGATTTTGCAGTAGAGTATACTTTATCAGCTAGTACCCAGCACACTTTCACCGTTGAAGAAGGGGTATCCACGCTTTTAGCGAAAGCTAATGCGGCCGGGATTCTCGAACAAACAGGAAACCCGGTAAATCTGGTTCTCATCTCCCCTGAAGGCACCGAATACAGTTCAGGGGTCAGCCTGCTGTTCCCGACCACTTACGACCGCACAGTAACTGTCAACAATCCGGCAGCAGGTGATTGGAAATTGGAAGTGCGCGGACTTCGCGGAGACGCTTTGAATCCTGTAGGTTTGGCGGTTCCGGAAACAGTGAAAGGCTCGATTGCCTTTACAAAAGTAAAAGGCATTACCGGTGCTTCGGATATTGCAGGGCACCCCGCTGAAGCGGCCATTGCCATGGGCATCGAGAACCGGCTGATTGATTCCTATTCAACAGGCCTGTTTAAACCTGATACCAAATTAAATCGTATGGACTTGGCTACCTACTTGGTCATGGGCGCAGAAATCCGCCAGAATATGGTTTCAGCAGAAACCTTCGCTGGATTAGGGGAATTTGCTCCCTATGCAGCGGCCGTCACTTCTAAAGGCGCCGCTTTCCGGGACTATCGCCAAACTTCAAAAGGCGTAATTGAACTTCGCGGCGGTGGAGCGTTTGATCCAAAAGGCAGTGTTACAAAAGCGGACCTTGCCTACTCGCTCGTCCAGAGCTTAGGGCTGCAAGAAGAGGCCGAAAATTTCACAGGCGACATAACAGTACAGTATAAAGACGAACGGATTTCAATCAGTGATCAAGCCGACATCCCTGCCCATTTAAAGGGCTATGTCCAAGTGGCATTGGATTTGAATATCTTGAACGCCCAGTTCACCGTCAACCAAGGAAAATATGACTTGAAACCGACTATCAACGCCTCATTCGCACCAGCGCAGCAAGTCACACGCGGCGACTTCGCGGTAGCATTCAGCCGCTATTACGGCGCGTTCTTCACGAATTAACAACCAAAACCGCCACCCTATAAAAGGAGTGGCGGTTTTCATTTTGTTGAGAAAGATACAAAATGCTTGTCTCTTACTGATATTCCACAAAGCGGATAAAGTTTCAGCTTTTAAAGAGCTAAACCAGCGCCGGCGCGTCCAAGGGCTAGGCAATAAAATGGACCAAAAGTAGTTTGGGCCATTTTATTTGCGACGAAGCTAGCGCAGCGATGCAGGAGCAGAAGGTTTTTCGCTATGAGACGGGTGCTTTTCCCGGCTCATGGCGGAAGCCATGCCCAAAGCGGCCGAAGCGGGATAAGAAGTATATCTCTTTTATTAACTCATCTAAAGAAGGTTTTTTATGCATCGAGCTGTTCTTGAATCAAAGCAGCCACTTTTTCCAAATAGCCCTTTCCGTGCGGAACCAAATCGTGCAAATTTACCTTTGTGGATGTATCCTTCTGAAATCTATCCGCGTAATCCCCATACGCCACAGCTTCCGCTTCTTCTTTCCGCCCTGTGCACAGGCCGAAGAAATCCTCGAATTCCATTACCAACATATCCGCCACTTCTTCTTCCTGAAACTTATACTTAACGTCATGGTTCGGCATACGATAGAGAAATACTTGGCACAGCTCATTGTCAATAAAATCTCCCATGTGAATCTGATCTTTGATCACACCAAGCGGCACCAGATCTTCAAACTTTACCGGAATCCCCAGTTCTTCCTCCACTTCCCGCACGCCATCCTCCGCTTTCTCATCCGCCAACAAGTGACCTGCAGCTGTAATGTCGAGCAGATTCGGAAAATCCTTCTTGGCGCCGCTCCGCAGCTGCAAGTGGACCCAATGCTTTCCGTCCTTCCGGCTGGCGAACCAGCAGTGGAACGTTTGATGCCAATAGCCGTTTTTATGTATCTCTGCACGTGTTGCCGTTCCGAGCGGGTGACCGTTTTCATCGCATCGCGTGATTCTTTCGCTTTCCATCTACATCACTCCTTTCATTTATTTTACCAAAATAAAAAAGCCTGCCCTAAGGCAAGCTTTTCATCAACCTCTCTTTCAATTGCCGACCAGTTCTTTTGCCGGTTCCGCTTTTGGAGTCCGTGCATCCTGCAGCCAGCAGGCGGCTGTGTGGCCCGCACTCACTTCCGTTTCCTGCGGCGTATACGTATGGCAAACTTTCATCGTATGCGGGCAACGGGCAGCGAAAGCGCAGCCAGAGCCGAGCGTAGCGAGTGTCGGCGGCGAACCGGGGATCGGCATCAACGGCTGCCCTTTTTCTTCATTCAGCTTCGGCATCGATTTCAACAAGCCCAGGGTATACGGGTGCTGCGGATTATAGAAAATTTCATCCAGCGGGCCTTGCTCGACGATCTTGCCGCCGTACATGACCGCTACCCGGTCGGCCATATTCGCCACCACCCCTAAATCGTGGGTGATCAAAATGATGGCCGTATCTGTCTTCTGCTGCAAATCCTTCATCAGGTCGAGGATCTGCGCCTGGATGGTGACGTCAAGCGCGGTCGTCGGCTCATCGGCAATCAGCACTTTCGGGTTGCACGCGAGCGCCAAAGCGATTACGACGCGCTGGCGCATCCCTCCTGAAAACTGATGCGGGAAACTGTCGAGCCTGTTTTCCGCATTCGGGATCCCGACCAGCTTCAGCATTTCCAGGGCACGCGCACGCGCTTGTGCTTTGTTCATGCTTTGATGGCGCTGAAGGCCCTCCATGATTTGCTTGCCGACTTTCATCGTCGGATTCAGCGACGTCATCGGATCCTGGAACACCATTGAAATCTCGGACCCTCGGATATCGGTGATCTGTTTCATCGACAGGCCCAAGAGGCTCTTCCCGCCGTATAAAATATCGCCTTTGGAAATTTCGGTATTGTGTTTCGGCAATAACCGCATAATCGATTTTGCGGTGACCGATTTCCCGGAACCCGATTCACCGACAATGGCGAGCGTTTCGCCTTTTTTCAGATCAAAACTGACTCCCCGCACTGCTGTGACTTTTCCGGTTTGGGTCTGGAATGAAACATGCAGATCATCAACTTTCAGGATACTTTCTTTCATGTGTGGACCCTCCCCTTATCGTTTCATTTTCGGATCTAATGCATCCCGAAGGCCGTCAGCCAGCAAATTGAACGAAATCATGATCAAGCTGATGACAAGTGCCGGGAAGATCAGTTTGTACGGGAAATAACGCATCGATTTATAGCCATCCTCGATCAAAACGCCAAGCGATGCCAGCGGAGCCTGCAGCCCCAGCCCGATAAAGCTCAAAAACGCTTCGAAGAAAATCGCAGTCGGAATCGTGAACATGACGGTAACAATGATCGGCCCCATGACGTTCGGCAATAGATGTTTGCCGATCAATCGGCTGTTGGATGCCCCGAGCGTACGTGAAGCCAGAATGAATTCCTGGTTTTTCAGCTGCAGGATCTGTCCGCGCACCACCCGCGCCATGCCGACCCAGCCGGTGATGACCATGGCCAGGATAATCGACCGGACGCCTGGTTCGAGGACCAGGATGAAGAGGATGATGACGATCAAGTTCGGAATCCCCATCAGCACTTCGATGATCCGCTGCATGACGTTGTCGACGCGGCCGCCGTAGAATGAGGAAATGCCGCCGTACAGGACGCCGATTACCAAGTCCAGCGCTGCTGCCACCAGAGCGATGAAGAGGGAAATTTGAGTCCCTTTCCAGACGCGCGTCCAAAGATCGCGTCCGAATTCATCGGTGCCGAACCAATAATTGGTTGCCACTTGGCGCTCGGCGTATTCGTCAGTCCCTTGGGCATTCAAGCCGTCAAAGCCCAGCCATTCCAATCCTGCCACTTTCGGCGGCAAATTGGAATGCGCCAAGTTCTGTTCGCGGTAGGAAAAGTCGTTCATGCTTGGCCCAATCAGCGCAAGCGCAATCAGGATGATCAGCAGCACCAGGGAAATCATCGCTCCCCGGTTGCGGGTGAGCCGCTGAAATGCTTCTTGCCAGAATGATTGTGAAGGTGTACCGATTTCCTCGCTTTTGGATTGGTCGAGCGGCGCTTTTTCGAACAGATCTGCCGGAATCGCTTCCGGGATGTATTCGTTCTGTGTCTGGATATCTTTTTGGAATGGAGGTTTTGCGTTTATTTCTTTCATGCGGATTCCCCCTTGTAATTGATGCGGGGATCCAGGAAGCCGTAAATGATATCCACTACAAAGACGACAAAGATGAACAGCGCACTATAGAAAATCGTAATCCCCATGATGACACTGTAATCGAGCACCAGGATCGACAGCGTGAACTGCTCCCCTAGCCCTGGCACCGAAAAGATTTTTTCAATGACGAGTGTACCGGTCATGATCGAAACCGCCAATGGCCCGAGCATCGTCACAACCGGAATAAGTGCATTGCGGATGACGTGTTTGACCACGACCTGCTGTTCTGTCATGCCTTTGGCGCGCGCAGTCGTGATATAGTCCTGTCCGATGACTTCAAGCATTTCGCTGCGGATAAAACGCGCCACAGTCGCCGTTACGGTCACCGATAAAGCGATTGACGGCAACAGCGTGCTCGAATAGCCTTCCCATAGGGCAACCGGAAGCCATTCCAGCTTAACGCCGACGTAGTACTGGAGCAATGCGGCAAAAACGAAAGAAGGAATCGACATGCCGAGTACCGCAAGCGTCACCGAGCCGTAATCCAGAATGGAATTATGCTTGAGCGCCGAAACGATGCCGAGCACTAGCCCAACCACTGCCCCAAACACCATGGCTTGCAGGCCGATAAACGCAGATGGCCCGATCCGCTCGCTGATCATGCTGGTTACTGTCCGGCCCTCATGTTGGAACGAATACCCCAGATCGCCTTGGACCAGGTTTCCAAGATACTGAATATACTGGATGCCGACCGGCTGATCGAGCCCGTATTTCGCATTCAGCACAGCTAATTGGGCCGCACTGAGCTTCTCCGGATTGGTGAACGGAGTTCCCGGAAGCAATTGCATCAGGAAGAACGTTGCCGTGACGATGACAAAAAGAGTGATAATCATATAGCCGATCCGTTGAGCTATATACCGTTTCATGGGAACACCTCTGTTCTGTAAAATAAGTAAGTTCTTGATGAAATGCTTGTTCCTTTGTCCCGCTGATAACAGACAAAAATACGAGGGCGCCGATCACTCGGCTACACCCTCGTACCTATAGCTGCATAACCTGCAAATTATTCTTCGATGGATGCCCATTTATAAGAGAATGAAGCCCCAGTCGGGTGGACAATCAAATCTTTAATTTTGTTTCTCATGAGAATAGCTGAACCATCCTGGTAAAGCGGTGCGATTGCAGCATCTTCTTCCAAGAGAATTTTTTCAATGTTCAGCATCATGTCGTAGCGTTTCGCAAGATCGGTTTCGACGCGCGCTTGTGATACCAATTCATCAAGTTTCGGATTGTGGTAATCCATGCGGTTGGCAGAACCGCCTTTCAGCCACATATCCAAGTACGTCATCGGGTCGCTGTAGTCAGGGCCCCATGAAGACAAGGAGATATCGTATTCAATCGCTTTTTCGATTTCAAGGCGCTGTGCAAATGGCACGGCTTTGATTTCCAGTTTGAATCCTGGAAGGTTTTCTTCAAGCTGGGCTTGCAGGTATTCCGCCACTTTCTTGTGGTCGTCTGAATCTGAAATGTTAATCGAAGCTGTCACTTCAGTTGCGCCCGCTTCTTTCAAGCCTTCAGCAAATAGTTTTTGTGCTTCTTCCACTGTGCCTGTGTTGAAATCGCCGTTCAAATCGCGGAAATCTTCACCGTCCGGAGACTGGAAGAACCCTTTCGGCACGACGCCGTTCAATGCAGTTGAGCCGTCTTTCAAAATAACATCCGTCAAGCTTTCCTTGTCGATCGCCATATTGACTGCCTGGCGGACTTTTTTGTTTCCAAGTACCGGGTGGTTATGATTGAAACGAAGGAAAATCAAGCTCGGCTCAAGAATCGTATCAAAGTTTTCGTCTTCCTTGTATTGGTCGACGGATTCAGAGCTCAAGTTGATGCGGTCCACTTTGTTCGTTTCGTACAAGTTCACGCCCGTTGTCGAATCTTTTACAACGTATGCGTTGATTGCATCCAATTTAACTGCTTCTGCATCCCAGTAATCTGCATTCTTTTCGTATTTCCATCCTTGTTCGTGTGTCCAGTCAACCAATTTGAATGGGCCGTTGAACAAGATGTTTTCCGCTTCCAATGCATACTGATCGCCTTGCTCTTCAACAAATGCCTGGTTCTGCGGCAGGAATGTCGGGAATGTCAGCAATGATTCAAGCAATGGGTTTGCATTTTCAAGCGTAACTTCCAATGTTTTTTCATCAACAGCTTTAACACCCAGTTCTTCCGCGTCTTTTTCTTCGTTCATGATCGCTTCAGCATTTTTGATGCTGGCTGTCACGAACATGAAGTTGTATGGGCTTGCATCTTTCATGACGCGTTTCCATGCATATTCAAAATCTTGCGCTGTAACCGGTTCGCCATTGCTCCATTTTGAATCTCGCAATGTGAACGTATGGACAGTTTCATCTTCGTTCGTTGTATGTTCAGTCGCCAATGCTTCGATCGGCTGGTGGTTTTCGTCCTGGCGGTATAACCCTTCATTGACGTTGTTCAATACCGTAAATGCGACGCCGTCATGGGCTTTTGTAGAATCCAGCGTCGGGATATCAGCGGTTTCTGAAACGTTCAGTACTTGGCTCGCCTTTCCTTCTTCGCCTTCTGTCCCTTCACTTGACGTGCCTTCAGACGAATTAAAGTTACATCCGGATAATATTAATACGAATGCCATCAAAACAAGCAACATCTGGGTTTTCATCTTTTTCCCCATTTTCCCTACCCCCTGTATTTTCTAATAATTCTTTTTAATCATAATAGTATTTCACTTATTAGGCAACAAGATATTTAAATTTTCTAAAACTAGACATGCGTGTTAATCTATAAATATACAAAGAAAGGAACGTTTCTATGACTTCAAGAGCAGGCATTCTAATAATTTCTCTTTTCTTCTCGATTTTATTGTCTTTTCTCATGGATTCGCCTTGGACGGTACTGAAATGGCTGGATGCCGTTTTTCTGGTCGGGCTTTTCCTGCTGATGGCTTCAGCAGTGATGGCATTGATCGAAGGGCGCTTTTTTGACGCGTTCGTTCATAGCACAAAAAACTTTTTCGCAAAAGTAAATAAAAAAGAACAGCTCATCCGCGAAAGTGAGCGGCGCCAGGAAAACCTGCACGGCTATGCGCGCTCGTTCCCGATACGGAAAAGCTTGTTCTTTGCCGGGCTCTTGATGAGCCTCTTTAGCCTGATCCTGTCTGCCGCCCTTTATTATTCGTAGAAAAAACCTTCAGCCTTTTCAGGCTGAAGGTTTTATTTTGTGCATTCCCAATAGACCATTCCTTGGTCCCTTCCGGTTTCGCGCATGCCAAGTTTCTGAAGGACTTTAATCGAAGCTGTGTTGTCTGCCAGGCATTCGGCAATCACTTTGGTTGCCCCGCCCGTGGTGAATGCCCACTCGATAAGCGCTTCCACCGCCTCCGTTGCCAGTCCTTGATTCTGTTCGGCGGGTACGATGCCATATCCCACTTCGACCACGCCCTCCGGATCCGGTCTGCCTTTAAATCCGAGGTCGCCGACCGGCTTGCCATTGTCTTGGCGAATGGCGAGCCAGACGCCCCATCCCTTGAGCTCCGGATTTTCTTTCAGTTCTTTTAAATGTCCTTCGATATGCGGTCCTGTTTCATACCGGCCAGAATATGCTTCGTGGATTTCTTCTGTAAAAGGAAGCAAAGCAAGCCGCTGTGTTTTGATTTCCATGGTGTTCTCCTTTAAAGGTAATGTTTTAATCCTCTTTTTTGTAGAAAAGCCACCCATGACCTTACGTCATAGTCTGTCACCTTGCAAGCGCTTCGCCATCAAGTAATTTCTGAGCCTGATGCCTTGCCGCTCCACGGATTGCTCCCTGATGATGCGATAGCCGCGGTGCAAGAAGAACGGCTTTGCTGTGATGCTTGCTTCGGTATGGATTTCGCTTTCCCCTTGGCTCCCGGCTTCCCACTCGGCATGGTCCATGAGCCGGCTTGCGATGCCTTGCCGCTGATAGTCCCGGTGGACATAGAGCCGGTCCAAATAGCCGCCTTTCGCCAAATCGCAGAAGCCGACAATTTTTCCGCCTACTCTGGCGACGAATGTGGCGTTCCGTGATAGAGAAACACGCCATTGCTCCGCTTTTTCCGCCTGCTGCCCTTCCGGTGCCCACACGGCCAACTGGTCCGAAGAATAATCAGACGCATTTACCGAGTGGACGGTTCCGTAAAACAGCTCGACCAGTTCTTCTGCATCTTCTTGTTTGAACGGTTCGATGCGAAGCTGGAGTCTTTCCAGAACCTTCGGCAATTCGCCCAGATCGTCAATCACATAATCCGCATTTGCCGCTTCATACTGCGGATCCCTTTTCCATACACTGGCCATGCCCACGGCTTTTGCCGCTTCGACGTCGTTTGCCGGGTGGTCGCCGACATAAACCGCTTCATGCGGCTCGACCTCGAGCGCTTCGAGTGCTTTGATAAAAATGCGCGGGTCGGGTTTGGAGACCCCTTCAATTCCCGACACCAGCACAACATCAAAATACGGTTCGATGCCAAGAGCGCGGATGCTGCTGAGCTGCAGTCCACCCGGCCCGTTCGTGATGATGCCGAGCCGGAACGAGCGGTGCTTCAACTCTGCCAGCATGTCTCGGAGCCCCGCAAAAGGCACGCAATGATCTTGAAAACAGCTGACATAGTCTTCGAGCAGTATTTCCCAGGAAATACTTTCGATGGCGAATTCGCTCGCCAGCTGTTGGTAAACTTCGTCTTTCCAGCGGTATCCCCGTGCGTCCAATTCGATGAACCGCTTCCTGTATTGCTCTTTCGGAACATGCCCGAGATGCGCTTGCAGCCGCTCGTACTGGTTCTCGACAAATAATACGAGAGAGGCGTCGCGGTCCAGGAGCGTACCGTCCAGATCAAAAAGCACCGCTTTGATCATGGACCGGCCACCGTTATTCCGATACGTTCCACGCCTGCAAGCTCCACGCCATCAAAACGCAGGCAGTAGATGTCCGGCATCGCAAGCTCCCGCCAGAATTCCACGCCGTAGCGGCTGTCGAAATGATTCATCACGAGTACCATAAGATTGCCATGTGTGCCAATCGCAATTCGCTCTCCGGGATAGCGTTCCAGTACTTCAAGTGCAGCCGCAACGCCTCTTGCTTTTGCTTCGCGGTTGGATTCACCGCCCTGGAAGGCATAGTCCTCGTCGCTCCACACTTTCGCGATCGCCGCTGCAAAATCATCGACCGGCCCTTCACTGAGCTGCCGCTCCCGGAACCCTTCCATCAGCTCAATTCCGCTGCCAACGGAACGGGCTAGCGGTTCTACAGTTTGGACGGCCCGCTTGTACGGGCTTGAAAGCACCCGGCTGATCCTTTCATTTTCCAGCACTTCTTTCACGTGCTGTGCATCAGCATACCCGCTTTCTGACAAGGGGCGCTCCCGTTCATCCGGCGTGTAAACCGAATGCGCATGGCGAATAAAATACAATCGTGTTTCCACTGTTTTTCCCACTTTCTGCTCTTTCATTCAGTTTCCATTATATTATCTTGCTTGATTCCTTTTTTGTAGATTTCCAGCGCTTCTTTCAGAAATTGCCGGTCAAAGCCGGCCTTCTCATGGATCCGTTCGACCCATTCATCCAACGTCGACACCGGGGCATCCCGGAACAAGCCTTCGCTCGTGCTCAGGAAGCTTTCCCAATGCTCGAATTCCCAATGGGCAGTTTCCGCTTTGTAGGGGATGCGGACTTCGAGCAATGCTTTCGGGTAGATATGGCGCTGGGAAAATTCTGCAGCTCGCCAAAACGCATCATCATCCACCGGTTCCAGCTCATAGGTCTGCTCCGACGCTTTCCCGCCGGGCCGGTGATAGACGATGTTCACACTTCTTCCTGCCGGGAAAATCTCTACTTCCGCTGCCGGGAAAAAACCAGCCAGCTTTCCGCTCCGAAAAGCCGGGGCGCTGCCGTCCACCAGGATCGGCTGCAGCCACTGGTCGCCGATGTCGCATAAATAGCGCCAGCCCTGTGCATCTTCTGCAACCACTGCAGCGTGGGCTTCCATGGTCCCTAAATCACTGCCTACCCCGTATGCACGGACGCCTTCTTTCCGGAATTCATTCAGCAGCCAGAGCGCCAAATCAAAACAATTCCCCGTATTGCCGTAGCGCTGCCGGTGCTCTTTCATCATTTCGACGCTGCGCTGCTTGCTTTCCCCTGCCCGCGGATAAAACCAGGCTTTCGTCAGTGTCTCCATCGGAAACCCGTCAAAACGCCGCCACACAGCTAGTATATTTTCGGGTGCTTGCATGCTGCCACCTTCTTTTTCGGATGATATGTATGATTTCGTTTCCCGGCTTTTGCATTCCTTCAATCAACCTATTGGTTTTCAAACAGAGTTCAGCTTAAAGCCCTTTTCCAATCGGCTTGCAAGATATTTCCGGTCCTCGGGATAGACAAGCGGCAACGACTTCACTTCCTGGAGCGGCTTCCAGCCGATCTCACGGACCAGGTTGTCCGGGTCCTGCAGCTCTGCTTGGCCGCCGATCGCTTCCATCAGAAAATAATGCACCTCGTAAGCGATGCCAAGATGTTCGTATTCCCCGCTTTTCACCCGAAGCTTCTCCAGGACCCGAGCGAGGTATCCCGTTTCTTCCGCCATCTCCCGAACCGCACATTGCTCCACCGTTTCCGGAGGCTCTACCCCGCCTGCCGGAACCGTCCAGGCACTTCCGCCGCCTGCTATCTCTTCACGAACCATCAACATTTCATTGCGGTCATTCACACAAATCCCCGCCGCTCCTGTCCACTTCTCCACCCGACCACCCGCCCTTCTAATTTTCCTTTTAAAAACACAGCTTTGCTGCTGCCTTTCAGCCCGCCACCAAACGGACGACCCATACAAAAAGGAACATCACTGCGCTGACAATCAGGACGCCGGCTAGAAAATAGGAGAACCCGCCTAATATGTCATGAATGGCTCCTGCCAAATCATCAATAAACGCTCTCATCGGTTTTGCCTCACCTTCTAAATACCTTTCTGTATTTATTTCGGGATGCAACGAAGAAAGTCCTTCCATATTAAGGGTACCACCCCACAAAAAGGCCGCTGCTTTTATTCCCATAAAAAAATCCGGCCGCTGCACAAGCAGGGCCGGATCTATAGTTTATTCTTTTATCCGTCTTTCGTTTCCGTTCAGGCAATGTAATCTTCCTTGGGAATATCGGTCGCTTCCTTCACCATATAGAAGCGGCCTTTCGTCAGCACAGCCAATGCCGCCGTCATGAGGGCTGCCAGAATGGCTGCGAAAAAAGCTGCCGTGCTTTGCAGGAATGTCCCCATGAAGCCGAGTGCCGCCATGGTGCCCAGTACGCTTGGCACGATGAGCGAAACGACGCCGACCGGATTCCATTTATGGAGATTCTCCTGCCGGGATTCGTAATAGCCCGGACCGATTTTCAGCCATTTCTTCACAACCAGCGCATCGGTTACCAGAATCGATGCCCACGTCATCAGCGCGACCCCCTGGAATGTCATCGCCGTCGCCAGATGGTCCACAATGCCGCCAAGCATGAAAATCATGGCGACCAGGCCGGCAACCACCACCCAGAAGCGGCGCCCCGGCGTGAAATTGAACATGTTTTCAAAAAAGCTCGAGAGCGAAAGCGAGCTGCTGTAAATATTCGTGATGTTGATGCGGATTTGCGTCAGCATTGTAAACAACACGCCGCCGAGGCCCAATAGCACGACGATGTACACGCCCGGGTTGGACTCGCCTAACGTCACTCCGAACCAGATGCCGAGGCCGCCCATGACGCCGAAGCAGAAAATCTGGGGAATAAAACCGATCGCGAACGAGCCGATCTTCAGGTCTTTCGGTTTTAAAAAGCGCGCGTAATCGGAAGCGATTAGCGCTGTGAGGCCCATGATGCCATGCTGCATGCCGATGCACAGCAGCAATGCCGTCCCTCCGACTTGGACGCCTTCGGGCATATAGGTCCAGAAGCTGCCTTCATAAAGGGAAGGCCGGTTGAACGCGACAACAATCGCGGCCACCAGGAAAATTCCGAACAGCGGCAGCGACCATTTCTGCAATTTGTCCAATTGCTTGATGCCGAACCAGTTCAACGGAATGACGACCGAGCCGAACACGACGATCAGAATCCACATAGGGATTGCGGGGAAATAAGCATGTACAGCTGCCACAAGGATCATGCCTTCGAATGCACAGTACATGATGAAATTGGATGCGTAGATTAAGGAGGTGAGTGAGGCCCCGATGTAACCGAATCCTCCGCGGGAAAGCAGATTGACGTTCATTCCGGATTTTGCTGATAGGTAGACGATGATCGTTCCGAGCACACCTGCCACCCCAATGGCATAAACGGCTGAAATGATGGCGTTTACCGCTCCGAATTGCAATGCCATGACACTGCCCATCTGAAAATAGAAAATGGCGGTGGCGATGCCGAAGGTGATATTGGTGATGCTCAACCAGCCCATCTTCCGCTCTTCTCTCGGTACGCGGTCGAACGTATAGTCGCCGCTGGTTTCTTCTTGGTGTCTAAAGCCGGTTTCGTTCAATTCCTGATCTGCAGTAATGTCAGATCTCATGTGATCCTCTTCCTTTCATTTACGGGTATTTCCGTTCACCTCGCCTTTTTTATTTTGAGCGTTAACGAAAAAGCTGCTTGCCTGATGGTTTAGCTTGGTAAGTGTTTTTAGGCTGTGGAGGGTGCCTATTCGTAGTGGAGTCAGGAGCTGAAAAAGCGGATAGAGCGAGCTCAACCTTAGCGCTGAAAATAAAAAAAAGCGAATTTCTCCCTTGCTGGCCATATCAGGCTGCAAAGAATAAATCACGGACTTTTTTATTTTAACATAATTTTCTCCTTTTTAGTGATTTTCTTCGCCAATTCTTACTAATGGACTAGGGATGAGACTTAGGTCAATCTCTTTTGACTTTACCCAAAAAAGTACCGGGCAGCTCTTTTGCTGTCCGGTGCCGAGTTTCACTTTTAAGGCTTTGCTGCCCAGATTTCGATTTCCACTTTTATTTCCGGCAGCCCGAGCTGCACCAGATAGCCGATCGTCATCGCCGGGAAGTCATCACCGAACAAATCGCGCCATTCCGCGTTCATCCATTCCCAATCGATTTTCTCGGTTGCCCAGATGTTCACTTTGACAATATGGCCGGCTTCCAGCGCTTCTGCTGCCAACAACGCTTTGATGTTCTTGAACGTGTTGCTGATTTGCCGGTTCATGCTGTCCGGAAAGCTGCCGGCTTCGTCCATCCCTACCTGCCCGGAAGCTACATACCATTCCGCATTTCTTGGAATTTTGGTGATGTGTGTGTAGTTGCCGACAGGCCCCGGCATGTTTTCAGGGTTTCTTCTCGTTATTTTTTCATTTTCCATTGCGGCTGCCTCGCTTTCTGATTAAAAAAGAGCCCAGTAATATCAAGGCGAAAACATCTTCCATTGTCCTTCGGAAATAACTTCAATCGAACCATCGGCCACTTTGATGGCGGTTTGATCATCCATCGCATACGCCGGCCCCTGTATCCCGGCAGCCCATCTCTCTGCGTTAGCCAGGGTGTTTTCGGGCAGCATCTCATTTTCAAGATGCGGAAAGATGGAAAAATCGACCATCTTCATTGCGCTATCACTCCCGCCCGGTGGAGCCCAGCCAATGAAATCTTCCCCGATACGGGGCGCCATCACCATACTGCCTGCACTCATTCCCACATAAACTGCATTCAGCGACGGCAAGAGTTCTGCCAGGCCGGATTGGCGCATCCAATGGGCTAGATAGAGGGCATCGCCGCCCGCCACCAGCAGGACGTCCGTCTCCTGTACCAGCGGCACCCACCGCTCTTGATCGATGCTTGGCAGAGCCGTGAGCTCAAGTATGCCAACCGACTTCCAACCCAGGTTAACCATCGGGTTCTCGGAATTCCCGCTGATGAACTCCCAGGTTTTGATGCCAGGACCGACCCAAGGATGTCCATACATCGCGGTAGGAATGCAAAGAGCGGTGGAGTCGGCAATTGGTTTTCCCAGCATTTCAACCAGCGCGTTGTGTATGCTTTTGTTCGTGACACCTGCAGATGTAAGCAGCAATTTCATAGATCCAACTCCTTGTTATAAGGTAACATCATTAAAAGGTTTCATGCTTTAAAAATCAATCTTGAATTTGGGAATAAATTAAAAATACTCTTCATACACCTTTCTTGGTTCCTCGGCCAATAATTATAAAGTGTACAACTTAGCAGCTTCTTCTACCGGCTTTTAAAAATCGGAATTTCCCTTCCCAATTTAATAGGGCACGCAGCTATTACGATTTCTTTATCATTAGTTCGCTAATCAATTGAAAAATCCTGTTTATGAAATTAATTAGAAATTGAACCAGAAGCCATCGATAAAATTCCGCACTTATAAATCTCCCAAAATAACAAAAAAGACGTTCGCAACAGTGGCAACCCACTTTACGAACGTCCTCTTATTTCCACCCATATTTACGAACGGAAAGATCCGTTCAACGTTACGGGCTTCACTTTACCCAATTAATAGGAAAGCACTTGTTTCTTTACTCAACCGTAACCGATTTAGCCAGGTTACGCGGCTTGTCTACGTCGCAATCGCGGTGAAGCGCTGCGTAGTAGGAGATCAATTGCAATGGGATGACCGATACAAGCGGTGTCAGCAATTCATGGACTTTCGGAAGCACCAGGCGGTCGCCGTCTTCCTGCAAGCCTTCCATAGAAATGATGCACGGGTTTGCTCCGCGTGCTGCCACTTCTTTAACGTTTCCGCGGATGTTCAAGTTTACCGCTTCTTGCGTTGCAAGGGCGATGACCGGTGTGCCTTCTTCGATCAAAGCGATGGTGCCGTGCTTCAATTCGCCGCCGGCAAACCCTTCCGCTTGGATATACGAAATCTCTTTCAGCTTCAATGCGCCTTCAAGGCCGACAAAGTAATCCATGACGCGGCCGATGAAGAAGCAATTGCGTGTTGTTGACAGGAATTCACGCGCAATCTCTTCCATTTCATCTTTCATGTCGACTTGCGCCTGGATCGCATTCGCGACAATTCCAAGTTCCTGGATTAGGTCAAAGCCGATATCGATGCCTTTGGACTCTGCTGTGACAGCCCCAAGAATCGACAGGACAGCAATTTGCGCCGTATACGCTTTTGTCGAAGCAACCGCGATTTCCGGTCCTGCATACAGAAGAAGCGTATAGTCCGCTTCACGCGAAAGCGTTGAGCCAGCTACGTTTGTAATAGTCAAAGAAGGATGGCCCAGTTCTTTGATTTTCACAAGCACCTGGCGGCTGTCAGCTGTCTCGCCTGATTGCGAGATGAAGATGAACAACGGTTTTTCGGAAAGCAACGGCATGTTGTAGCCGAATTCGCTTGAAACGTGGACTTCGACTGGAATGCCCGCCATTTTCTCGATATATTCCTTGCCGATCAACCCAGCATGGTAGCTTGTCCCTGCAGCGATAATGTGGATGCGGTCCGCCTCTTTCATCGCTTCCAGGATTTCCGGCTGGATCGTCAATTTGTCGTCGCCGTTTTGGTAAGCTTGGACGATTTTGCGCATCACTGCCGGCTGCTCGTCGATTTCTTTCAGCATGTAATGCGGGTACGTGCCTTTTTCGATGTCGCTCATGTCGATTTCAGCTTTAAATGGCGCACGTTCGATGACTTCGCCTTCCAATGTGGAGATTTCCACGCTTTCTTTGCGCACGATGACGATTTCCTTGTCCATCAATTCGACGAACTGGTCTGTCACTTGAAGCATCGCCATGGCGTCGCTTGCTACGACGTTAAAGCCGTCGCCCAGGCCGACTAGCAGCGGGCTCTTGTTTTTCGCTACAAAAATCGTCTGTGCTTCTTCAGCGTCCAACAACGCGATTGCGTATGAACCCTTCAGAAGCGTCAATGTTTTGCTGAATGCTTCTTTCGTCGTCATGCCTTCGTCGACAAATTTGCCGATCAACTGAACGATGACTTCTGTATCCGTATCCGACTCCATTTCCACGCCAGCCAGGTAGTCGCGCTGCAAGTGGTGGTAGTTCTCGATGACGCCGTTATGGACGATGGTGAACCGGTCCGACGTGTTCTGATGCGGGTGGGCATTCACTTTGTTCGGCTTGCCGTGAGTAGCCCAGCGCGTATGCCCGATTCCTGTCGTGCCGACTACGTCATCTGAAACGATGGCGCGCAAGTCTGCAATACGCCCTTTTTCTTTGAATACGGTAATGCCTTCCCCGTTGCGGACTGCAATACCCGCTGAATCATACCCGCGGTATTCCAAACGCTCCAATCCTTTTAATAGGATCTCTTTTGAATCATTTTCACCGATATATCCGACAATTCCACACATGATTAAATTCCTCCAATTTTTTCTGCAAGTTAAAATAAGCATTTGCATGCGTTCGCAAACACTTTGCTGAGCCTATCCGCACCGTTGTACAGCAGATTGCTCCACTGCTTTAAATGCTGGATATAACGACCGGGCTTCGCGGCCGGGAGGTATCCGCCGAAATCTCGATACTCCTCCTCCTCGTCTACTGGAAAATGACTTGTCCGTCCGATTTCCCCAGTACAGGCGCTTTAACTATTTTCCTCGTACGCATTACTATCCCCCTTTTTCTGCGGCCTTAAACAGGCAATTTCATCATACCTTCTCCCCTATATGAAGTCAATGAACGCCCTTTAAAATGAGCCTTAAGGCAAATCAGAAATACCGTTTTGCCTCTGTAAGCGCTGACAATGGCTTTTCAGAGCTTTTTTCACAGGTTTTTCTCCTTTGAACCATCTTCCGCGCAACCAATTGAAAGCCATTTTCTGCATAAGAAAAACAGGCTGAAAGTCATGCTTTCAGCCTGTTTTTTATTCTATATTAGATGACCAAACGAATTTAAGATTATATGCCGCTTCGGCCGCTTTGGGCATGGCCTTCGCCCAGCCCATGGACGCGCCGGCGCTGGTTTCGCTCTTTAAAACTTGTCCCTTTATCCGTTTTAGTAGTGCTATCTGAGATATGGAGCAAAACAGCGAAGACGTTTGCGCTTTTCTTACTTCATACCCATTTCTGCACGGACGACTTCTGCGATGCGCTCAACGTACTCTTCGCATGCTTCTGCAGAAGCGGCTTCCACCATCACGCGCACCAGCGGCTCAGTGCCGGACGGGCGGACAAGGACACGGCCATTGCCGTTCATTTCCGCTTCCACTTCAGCGATCTTTGCTGCCACTTTGGCGTTGTCCGTAACAGCATGCTTGTCTGTTACGCGGATGTTGACGAGTTTCTGCGGGAAGATCGTCATTTCCCCTGCAAGTTCCGATAGCTTCTTGCCGGTAACCTTCATGATGTTCACGAGCTGGAGGCCGGTGAGCAAGCCGTCGCCTGTCGTATTGTAATCAAGGAAGATGATGTGGCCGGACTGTTCGCCGCCCAGGTTGTACTCATTCTTCTTCATTTCTTCTACGACGTAGCGGTCGCCGACAGCGGTCTGCTTGCTTTCCATGCCATGCTCTTCGAGCGCTTTATAAAAGCCCATATTGCTCATGACGGTCGATACAACGGTGTTTTTCTTCAAGCGTCCTTCAGAATGCAGGTGTTTGCCGATTATGTACATAATCTGGTCGCCGTCTACTATATTCCCTTTTTCGTCCACTGCGATCAACCGGTCGCCATCGCCGTCAAACGCGAGGCCGATGTCTGCCTGTTTCTCTTTCACCAGTTCTGCCAATTTCTCCGGATGCGTCGAGCCGACTTTGTCATTGATGTTCAAGCCGTTCGGCGATGCGCCCATTGAAGAAATATCGGCATCAAGGTCAGCGAAAACGTGTGTTGCCAGCGTCGACGTCGCACCGTGAGCACAGTCAAGCGCCACGTGGATGCCGGTGAATTCTTCGTCCACGGTCTGCTTCAAGTACTGGATGTATTTCTGGCCGCCTTCGAAATAATCGGTGATGCTGCCAAGGTCTCCGCCAGTCGGGCGCGGCAGTGTATCTTCTTCGCTGTCGAGCAGCGCTTCAATCTCCGCTTCCTGATCATCGGATAATTTAAAGCCGTCCGAGCCGAAGAACTTAATGCCGTTGTCTTCCACCGGATTGTGCGAAGCTGAAATCATGACACCCGCTTCTGCGCTCATTACGCGCGTCAGGTAGGAGACTCCCGGCGTGCTGATGATGCCGAGTCGCATCACTTCCGCTCCGACCGACAATAAGCCGGCTGCCAAAGCGCCTTCCAGCATTTCACCGGAAATCCGCGTATCGCGGCCGATTAGCACTTTCGGTTTTTCTTTCGAACTTTTTGTTAAGATATATCCGCCAAAGCGGCCAAGTTTAAATGCCAATTCCGGTGTCAATTCGCTGTTTGCGACTCCTCGGACACCATCCGTACCAAAATATTTACCCATTTTTTTCGCTCCTTCAATCTATCATCATAATCTATCTGATTTTATTTTATTTCCATGTGGCTGCTTTTCAGAAGAACTGCAGGACTCAGGACGGCTCTTCGTCCGATTCCGTACTTTCTTCAGCTTCCGGCAGCAATGCGGTGTCATCGACTGTGATGTCCGCTTCCACCGTCAGCTTCTCAGGTGTGATCCCTGTAGCGCCTTGGGGAACCTCAAGTTCCACTTCGAGCGTCGTATCCGCTTCTGTAATATCGCTGACATCGACTTCGGCCGGTATTTCTTTGATGGCATCGACGATGTTCTTCGGCCCCGAAATCTGGACCGTTTCGGTCAGCGGCGTGAGTGTATTGATGGTGATGCCCGCTCGCGGATCGCCGACCGGTTTGATAGCCAGCGGCACTTCCCTGCTGTATTCCTTGATCGTCACCGCAACTTCTACCGCTTCCGGCTCGATCGTCACATTTTCCAGTTTGGTCAAATCATTGGCCAGGACGCGCACGCGCGCTTCTGTCTGGAACGACTCCTTGATGCCTGGCTCCCCGGTAACCGTCGCTTTGACAAAACTGATCGAATCGATCACGCTTTTCGGTCCGGTGACCGTCACCGTTTTCGGCTCTGCTGAAATTTCCTCCAGCACAAAGCCGTCTGCGAGCAAGCGTTCATTCACTTCCGGGTCGATGCGGAATTCCTCCGTCACCCGTTCCTCTATCGTAATATCCACAAATGCGGGATCCATCTGCACCCTTAGCTGTTCCGAAAGGTTTTCGGTCTGGATGGGCACACGGTGCTCCCCAATCGTCAAATCGCGCAGATCCACGAACAGTGTAAAGTCTTTCAGCTGCCGCGTGGTCTGGACCGTACTCGTCGGGCCGGAAATCGTCAGGTCCACCGTTTCCGGCAAGCCGCTGACCATCAGGCTCGTATTGTCATAAAACACTTCAAGCGGAATGGCTTCCATCTCTTCTGTGATGGTGCCGCTGTCCGCCGCATCCGGGGTATCGTCTGCCGCTTTGACTGTAAAGAATAGAAGACATGCCAATAGCAGCGCCATAATCCGCAAAAACCAAGGGCTATCCATCAATTTATCCATTCTTTTTCCCCCTCCAGTTCCACCAGGAAGAATTCGCTTGCTGCTGCTGTCCATTGCCGAACCAGATCCGGCGGAGCTTCAATTCGAAATCCTCAAGGGACAGGTTGCGGTGTAAATCGCCATTGGCGGTCAAGCTGATGGCACCGGTCTCCTCTGAAACGATGATCGTGATTGCATCGGTCACTTCACTGATGCCGAGAGCCGCCCGGTGGCGGGTTCCCAGCTCCTTGGAGATGAACGGGCTTTCCGATAGAGGCAAATAGCAAGCGGCCGCGGCGATCCGGTTGCGCTGGACGATGACTGCGCCGTCGTGCAGCGGTGTGTTCGGGATGAACAGATTGATCAACAGCTCCGACGTAATATCCGAATTCATCGGGATGCCCGTTTCGATGTATTCGCTCAATCCGGTTTCCCTTTCTATGGAGATCAATGCCCCGATGCGCCGCTTGGCCATATAGCTGACGGATTTCGTCATCGCTTCGATTAGGCGGTTGCGCTCCGATTCTTCATTCAACGTGCTGCTGGCAAACAGCTTCCCGCGCCCAAGCTGCTCAAGCGCACGCCGCATTTCCGGCTGGAAGATGATGATGATGGCCAGGAAGCCCCAATTGAGCACTTGCTGCATAATCCAGCCAAGCGTCTCCAGGTTGAGCGCCTGGGTGATCAAATACGCGATAACAATAAAAAATATGCCTTTCAATAATTGAACGGCTTTCGTCCCTTTAATGATGGTGATCAATTTATAAATGACAAACCATACCAATAAAATATCAATAATGTTCACTAAAAGTTCGAGTGGTGTTTGGTCTGTAAAACTTTCCAAGAACGGCATCTGCAACCCTCGCTTTTCAACATCTGCATATAAAATAGTATAGCATAAGAACATTTCGGTTGCCCCCATAGAAAAGGAGCTGCTCCCAATTGAAAATCGGGGCAACTCCTCTGCGGCAAAGCTATTTAGGAGCAAAGGCCCTGGCCTCTGCTTTGTCTGTACACGGGCACTTATTCTTTTGCATTTCCGTCAAAGATGGAAGCCGCATCTTTCGCGCCTTCTTTGATGCGGTACCACAGCCATTCGAATGCTTGATCGATTTCTTCGACTTCACCGGTGATGACGCCGCTCGAGGCCATATACTGGCCATTGACGATGGTGACATCCCCTTGAAGCTCGCCTTCCACCCGCAGGTCGCCGTTGCGGATTGTCAGATCGCCTTTTACAAGCGTCCCTTCCGGTACAACGACCGTTTCGCCTTCCACCTGTAGATTCGGCTGCTTGGTGAACGCGAACTGCTGGTCGTCATTAAACGTGCCGAACAAGGCTCCGCTCATCAGCAGGCAGAACAAAGCGGCAGCCGTCACAAATGGATGCTGCCTGAACCAGCGCTGTGCGCTTCCCCGCTTTTTCTCTTTTGGCAGCCGCTGCATCGTCTTTTCGACAAAACCGGCAGGTGCCTGTATATGTGATGCACTTTGGACAAATGCAATCGTCTTAGTCAGTTCGTGGTAAATTTTTCGGCAGTCGCTGCAGCTTTCCAAATAGCTTTTCAGCTCTGCCTCTTCCGTACGGTTTAAATCCCCATCTAAATAATCGTCCATGAAACGGACGATTCTATCCGGACACGTAGTCATTGTGCTCGCCTCCTACAAATTGCTCAATTGCTTCCGAAGAGCTTCCCGCCCACGGTGTATACGCGTTTTAACAGTACCCAGCGGCAAATCCAAAATCTCGCTGATTTCCGCCAACGGCAATTCTTCAATATACTTTAATACGATAGCGGCACGGTACTTATCTGGCAAGCGGCTGATTTCGTATTGCACCCGCTCCTGCACTTCCATCCGCTCGAGTTCCTCTTCCGGCAGCGCGTCATCGTTCGCGATCGAGGAGTACATATTCAAGCCTTCTGTCCCCCGCACCTCTGCATCCAAATAATAATCCGGCTTTTTCTTGCGGATCCGGTCGATGCACAAATTCGTCGCGATTCGGTAAAGCCACGTGGAAAACTTCCGCTGCTGGTCAAAGGTATGCAAATTGACAAAAGCACGCGTAAACGCCTCCTGTGCGATATCTTCCGCTTCGTGCTTGTTGCCAAGCATGCGGTAACAGATTTGGTAAAGCTGGTGCTGGTACAGCTCGACAATCTCAGCGAAAGCCTGATGGTCACCCTTTAGCACTTGTTTTATTCGTTTATTGACTAAAGCATCCATGATCTCATTTCCCTCCGCCTATGCGGCTGTCTTTTATATACGGATTACTTTTCATAAAGTTTCATTTTTTTCTCTTTCTCCATCGTAACAAATCCCGCCTATAAAATCCCAGTTTCTTTGTAAATAAATGATTAAAAAAGACCACAAAAAAAACAGGCTTTCGCCTGTTTTATAGTAGTTTTTCACCTAATAGCGAGCCGATCAAGGCTACCGCTACATCTGCCGTCCGATTTTTCTCATCGAGAATCGGATTGACTTCCACGAATTCCGCAGAAGTGATGATACCTGCATCGAACAATAATTCCATCGCCAAATGGCTTTCACGGTACGTGATGCCGCCTGGCACCGGCGTGCCCACGCCTGGCGTGTACATCGGATCGATGCCGTCAAGATCAAGTGACAAATGCACTGCGTCCGTGCGACGCTTTTCTTTCAAGTACTGGATCGCGTCGTCGATGACTGCCTGCATTCCCATGCTGTCGATTTCGTGCATGCTGTAAACGCGGATGCCGCGCTCTTTGATCAATTCGCGTTCGCCCGGATCCACTGAACGGGCGCCGATGATGACGATGTTCTCCGGCTTCACTTTCGGTGAATAGCCGCGGATATGCGTCAATTGCTCGTGGCCAAGGCCGAAGCTTGCTGCCAGCGGCATGCCGTGGATGTTTCCTGATGGCGATGTATCGCTTGTGTTCATGTCCGCGTGTGCATCGTACCAGATGACGCCCAGGTTTTCATGGCGTTCCGAGATGCCGGCAAGCGTGCCGATCGCAATACTGTGATCGCCGCCGAGAACCAGCGGGAAATTGCCCGCTTCTGCCACTTCAAACACTTTTGCGCCTAATGCTTCAGTCGCATCAGTCACGACTTTCAGGTTGCGTAGATTCGTATTTTCATCGATGGATCCATCGGCATGTCCGATTTGGATGTCCCCTTCATCCGTTACCGAGTAGCCCAGGCTTTCAATGCGATCCACAACGCCCGCATAGCGGATTGCGCTTGGCCCCATGTCTACGCCGCGGCGGTTTTGCCCGTGGTCCATTGGTACACCAATTATCGAGATGTTCTTTTTATTCATTATTTTATACCCCCTTCGAAGTCTACGTTCATTGTACCTTCTAAGGTCGACTCGGCTCAACTCTACAAATTTACGTATATTTATTCATTATTCCCAACAATTTTTCTTTTACTTCCGGCCATTCCCGGTCCACAATCGAATAAAGCACTGCATCCCTCGGTTTTCCGGTCGAACGGATGCGTTCATTGCGCAGAACTCCTTCTTTAATCGCGCCGATGCGTTCGAGCGCCCTTTGGGACCGTCCGTTCTCGGCATCCGTCTTGAACTGGACGCGGATCATGCCAAGCTCTTCAAAGCAGTGCCGGAGCAGCATGAATTTCACTCCGGTATTGACGTGGCTTCGCTGCACCCGCTCCGCATAGAACGTCGACCCGATTTCGCAGCTTTTATTCGCCAAGTCAATAGATGCGATGCGGGTGGTGCCGATCACCGCGCCGGCTCCCTCTTCCACAACAAAAGCCAGCACGTCCTTCCGCCCAATCCCCGCCTCGAGCCAAGCCTCCATTTCCTCAAAACTTCCCACTTTCGTCAGCATATGTTCCAAAACCGCCGGCGTATGGAGCTCCCAAAGAGCCGGTATATCGCTTTTCTCCAATGGCCTTAAACGCACGTCTCCCAGTTCCATCATTGCTATCGCTCCTTTTTAATTGAAATGAACCCCTTGGATCCGCCTTAAGAATTCACGCTCCAACCCGCCCATTTCTTTCACAAGATAGTACGTGGAAACCTCCGGCAACCCGAACAAACCGAAATGCGCATCCATCAGCCGGCCTTCGATCAGCTCCCGGCGCACCATGGACTTCGGCAAGAACGAAACTCCTAACCCTTCCTGGATAAAACGCTTCGCGATATGCGCCTGCGTTACTTTCATCGTGCGGATGCCCGGCACTTCCCGCCGCAGCTTCAACAATAGCTCGTCCCAATACACCGGATGATGGTGTGTGAACAAAAACGCCGACTTCAGGACGGCCTCAACCGAAACCGGCGGTCCGGCTTCATCGTCGTACGCATCTCTTGGCAGGACAAACAGGAGCGGGTCGGTAAAAGCCGTTTCCTGCACTATGCTTCGGCGGAGCGACGGCAGCGCTGATAACCCGGCCGAAACTTCCCCGCCTTCAACGAGATTCTCGATGCCTTCCGACTCCTCGACACGAATGACAAGTTCGATATCCGGATGGTCTTTCGTGAAGGATTTTAGGATGTACGGCAAAACCGTTTCGGCCATGAGTGGAGAAATCGCCAATGTCCATTTTTGCCGGTAGCCCTGGGCAAATGCATGAAGCCCGTCGATGCTGTCACTCAGCTGCATGAGCACTTTTTCTGCTTCCGGCTTGAAAAGCCGTCCGGCCTCGGTCAGCGCCACCCTGTTTTTCTCCCGCTTGAAAAGCGGGATGCCAAGATGCTCTTCCAACAGCTTCACGTGGACCGTGACATTGGGTTGCGACATCAGTAAATGTTCCGCTGTCTTACGGAAATTCAAGGTCTCCGCAGCCACTACAAACGTTTTCAGCCAGGCAAGTTCCATAGAATCCTCCTCTTTAATTAATTATTTGAATTGATTCAATTATACATCTTTAATTTTTATTATCAATATGAGGATGTATGATGAAAGAAAAGGAGGAATTCATATGTTTCAGAAAGGGTTAAAGGGAGTAATTGCCGTCCAAACCAAAATTGCATCAGTCGACGGAGACCGGGGAGTGTTAAAGTACCGCGGACAGCTGGTGGATGAAGCCATCAAAGGAAAGACGTTCGAAGAAGCGGCTTATTTCCTCTGGTATGGAACCCATCCGACAAACGAGCAGAAGAAAGCGCTTGAGCGCCAACTGACAGCCTATCGCGTCTTGCCGCCTCAGGTGTCGGCGGTAGCTAAGCTGCTGCCGAAAGAGAATCCGATCATGGATAATCTGCGGACGCTCGTTTCCGCTTACAGTGAGCCAAAGTTCAACGAACTCAGCCCGGAAACCCAGGCATTGGCCTTAACTGCCGCCCTCCCCTCAATGACTGCGCTTCTATATCGCTTTAAACACGGCTGGGAGCCGGTAGAGCCGCGAAACGACTTAGGCCATACCGCGAACTTCCTTTGGATGTTAAACGGCCAGCAGCCTTCTGAAGCGCAAACTGAGGCCTTGGAAACGTATTTGAAGCTGACCATGGAACATGGCATGAACGCTTCGACGTTTGCAGCGCGTGTGACCGTCTCTACGGAGTCGGACATGGTTTCAGCCATCACGTCTGCAATCGGCACCATGAAAGGCCCGTTGCATGGGGGAGCTCCATCCGGCGTCATCGATTTGCTGGAAGAAATCAAAACGCCGGAACGCATTGAAGCGGTCATTACAGAAAAACTGGATCGCGGTGAAAAAATCATGGGCTTTGGCCACCGGATCTACCGGACGGAAGATCCAAGATCGGTTATTCTCAGGGAGAAGTGCCTAGCGCTTGAAGGCGAAGATGCGTGGCTGGACTTAGCAGTGGCTGCTGAAAAAGAGATTGTCAGGTTATTGAATTTGCACAAGCCTGGCCGGGCGCTCCATACGAACGTCGAATTTTATGCCGCTGCCATTATGCGCTCGGTCGAGATGCCGCCGGAACTGTTCACCCCGACGTTCAGCATCGCACGCATTGTCGGTTGGACCGCCCACGTACGCGAGCAGCAGGAAGATAACGTCATCTTCCGCCCGCAGTCGGAATACGTTGGAACCTAAAAAAAGCCCGCATCCAATAAAATTGGATACGGGCTTTTTACACATGGATAGTACAAATACACATGGAACAATGGAGCCTAGGGGGCTCGAACCCCTGACCTCGACGCTGCCAGCGTCGCGCTCTCCCAGCTGAGCTAAGGCCCCGCGCTGAACAGGCGCAAGGAAAAAAATGAAATGAGCCATGAAGGATTCGAACCTTCGACCCTCTGATTAAAAGTCAGATGCTCTACCAACTGAGCTAATGGCTCATAATAAAAATGGCTGGGGTACCTGGATTCGAACCAGGGCATGACGGGATCAAAACCCGTTGCCTTACCGCTTGGCTATACCCCAATGCCAAATAGAAAACTGGTGGTGGGGGGCAGATTCGAACTGCCGAACCCGAAGGAGCGGATTTACAGTCCGCCGCGTTTAGCCACTTCGCTACCCCACCGCTATTTAATTAATAGAAGAAACACATGGTGGAGGATGACGGGATCGAACCGCCGACCCTCTGCTTGTAAGGCAGATGCTCTCCCAGCTGAGCTAATCCTCCGAAAATGGTGACCCCTACGGGATTCGAACCCGTGTTACCGCCGTGAAAGGGCGGTGTCTTAACCGCTTGACCAAGGGGCCGAAATAAATTTTGCGTAACCCGTTTGCTAAAACCTTATCGGAAAACAAAAGCTTCCAACCGGGTTCGAACCGGTGACCTCTTCCTTACCATGGAAGCACTCTACCTGCTGAGCTATGGAAGCATGGCAATAGATCGTTACGGCAAAAAAATTGAAATAGACCAGCGACGTCCTACTCTCACAGGGGGAAACCCCCAACTACCATCGGCGCAAAAGAGCTTAACTTCCGTGTTCGGGATGG